>NZ_LAVA02000108.1 GCF_000974985.2 Streptomyces mangrovisoli
GCCCCGCCCTGCCCCGCACCTCGCACCTCGCACCCGGGAGCACCACCATGAGCCTGCCCATCGACTCCGTCACCGCCGGCCACACCCCCGAAGAGCCCCCCGCCGGTCCCGACACCTCCGCGTGGTCCTTCGAGACCCGGCAGATCCACGCCGGCGCCACACCGGACCCGGCCACGGGCGCCCGCGCCACCCCCATCTACCAGACGACGTCGTTCGTGTTCCGGGACACCCGGCACGCCGCCGACCTGTTCTCGCTGGCCGAGCCCGGCAACATCTACACCCGCATCCACAACCCCACCCAGGACGTCTTCGAGCAGCGCGTGGCCGCGCTGGAGGGCGGGGTCGCTGCCGTGGCGCTGTCCTCCGGGCAGGCGGCCGAGACCCTGGCGATCCTCACGCTGGCGAGCGCAGGCGACCACATCGTGTCCAGCACCTCCCTGTACGGCGGCACCTACAACCTGTTCCGGCACACGCTGCCGAAGTTCGGCATCGAGGTGTCCTTCGTCGACGACCCGGACGACGTCGACGCGTGGCGGGCCGCGATCCGCCCCACCACCAAGGCGCTGTTCGCGGAGACGCTCGGCAATCCGCGCGGCAACGTGCTCGACGTGCGGGCGGTCGCGGACGTCGCGCACGCCGCGGGCGTGCCGCTGATCGTGGACAACACCGTGCCGACGCCGTACCTGCTGCGGCCCGCCGAGCACGGCGCGGACATCGTCGTGCACTCGGCGACCAAGTTCCTGGGCGGCCACGGCACGACGATCGCGGGCGTGGTCGTCGACGCGGGCTCCTTCGACTTCGGCGCGCATGCCGACCGCTTCCCCGACTTCACCGCGCCCGACCCGAGCTACCACGGCCTGCGCTACTGGCCCGCGCTCGGCCCGGGGGCCTTCGCGGTCAAGCTCCGGGTCCAGCTGCTGCGCGACCTCGGGCCCGCGCTGTCGCCGCACTCCGCCTTCCTGCTCCTCCAGGGCGTGGAGACGCTCAGCCTGCGCCTGGAACGCCACTCCGCCAACGCCCAGGCCCTCGCCGAGTGGCTGGAACAGCGCGACGAGGTCGCCGCGGTCCACTACCCGGGGCTGCCGTCCAATCGCTGGCACGAGGCCGCGCGCCGCTATCTGCCGCGCGGCGCGGGCGCCGTGCTCTCCTTCGAGCTGCGGGACGGGGTCGAGGCGGGCAAGCGGTTCGTGGACGCCGTCGAGCTGTTCAGTCATCTCGCCAACATCGGCGACGTGCGCAGCCTCATCATCCACCCGGCGTCCACCACCCACAGCCAGCTCGACGAGGCACAGCTGGCGGCCACCGGCACCTCCCCCGGCCTGGTGCGCCTCTCGGTCGGCATCGAGAACCTCGCCGATCTCAAGGCGGACCTGGAGGCCGGGTTCCGCGCGGCGAAGGGCGCGTCCTGAACGCCCTGCTCACCCCGTCGGCGATCCCCCTCCCGCCGGCCTCCGGGGCCTGGCGGGAGGGGGACCCGCCCGGGCGCCGTCAGTGGTACGCGCGCCGAACTCCCCTCCCCCTGGAGGCGGGCGGTGAACTGCCGGACGTGCGGCTGGCGTTCGAGACCTGGGAGCGGCCGGCGCCGGACGGGTCCAACGCCGTGCTCGTGCTGCACGCGCTCACCGGCGACAGCCATGCCGCCGGCCCCGTCGAGCCCGGCCACCCCACGCCCGGCTGGTGGGACGCGCTCATCGGCCCCGGCCGGGCGATCGACACCGACCGCTGGTTCGTCGTGGCGCCCAACGTGCTCGGCGGCTGCCAGGGCAGCACCGGCCCCGCCTCCGCACGGCCCGGCGGACGGCGCTGGGGCGGCGACTTCCCCTTCCTGACCCAACGCGACCAGGTCGCGGCGGAGGCCGGTCTCGCCGACGCCCTCGGCATCGGCCGCTGGGCCCTGGTGATCGGCGGCTCCATGGGCGGGATGCGGGCCCTGGAATGGGCGGTGTCGCGGCCGGAACGCGCGGGCGCGCTCCTGCTGCTCGCCACGACGGCCCGCGCGAGCGCCGAGCAGATCGCCTGGGCCGGACTCCAGTCGCACGCCATCCGGTCCGATCCGCACTGGCACGGCGGCCACTACCACGACAGCGGACGCGGCCCGCACGACGGACTCGGTCTGGCCCGGCGGCTCGCCCATGTCACCTACCGCAGCGAGCCGGAGCTCCAGACCCGCTTCGGCCGCGCCCCGCAGCCCGCGGAGGACCCGTGGCGCGGCGGGCGGTACCAGGTGGAGTCGTATCTGGACCATCACGCGGTCAAGCTGGTGCGCCGCTTCGACGCCGGCAGCTATGTCGTGCTGTCCGAGGCCATGAACAGTCACGACATCGGCCGCGGCCGCGGCGGGGTGCGGGCCGCTCTCGGCCGGGTCACCGCCCGGACCCTCGTCGCGGCGGTCCGCTCCGACCGCCTCTACCCGCCGTCCCAGCAGGCGGAGCTGGCGGCGGGCATCGCCGGGGCGGACCGGCTCCGGGTGATCGAGTCGCCGTACGGCCACGACGGGTTCCTCATCGAGTCGGAGCAGGTCGGCGCGCTGGTGCGCGAACTCGTCCCGCCCTGAGCCTGGTCGACGGCTCAGGCCCGACCCGGCGGCGACATCGGCTCAGTCGAGAGGAACACGGCAGTGCGTGCGATCGGATTCACGTCGAACGGCGGTCCCGAGGTACTGGAGGTGATCGACGCACCCGAACCGGCGCCGGGACCGGGCCAGGTGCTCATCCGTGTCGCCTACGCCGGGGTGAACTTCGCCGAGATACAGCACCGGCGCGGCGAGTTCGGCGAACCCGACGGCCACGGCGGCTACGACATCCCCGGCCTCGAGGTCTCCGGCACGGTCGTCGCGCTCGGCCCCGGGGCGCACGGGCCGGCCGTCGGCGAGCGGGTCGCCGCCTATCTGCCGGCCTTCGGCGGCTACGCCGAACTCGCGGTTGCCGAAGCGGAGTTCGTCCGGACCGTCGGGGAGCTGCCGTTGGCCCAAGCCGCCGGTGTGCCGTGCGTGTACCCGACGGCGTACGGCGTACTGACGGACGCGGGACGGCTGCGCGCGGGCGAGACCGTGCTGGTCCACGCCGCCGCCGGCGGGGTGGGCTCGGCCGCGGCGCGCATCGCGCGGGCGCTCGGCGCCGGGCTCGTCCTGGGCACGGTCCGCTCCCCCGGCAAGGCGGAGGCGGCCCAAACCCTGGGCTACGACGCGGTGTTCGCCCGCGACGGTTTCACCGAGGCCGTCCTGGAGCACACCGCGGGACGCGGGGCGGACCTGGTGCTCGACCCGGTCGGCGGTGCGGTGCGGCGCGCCAGTCTGAACGTGCTGGCGCCCTTCGGCCGGGTCGTGGTCTACGGCGACCTCGCCCGCGACCCCGACTGGACGGCGGACGCGTGGGACCTGTGGAAGAACAACCGTGCCGTCGTCGGCTACAACATCGGTGACGTCGCCCGCCGTTCGCCCGCCTCGATCGGCGCGCACCTGGCGTCGGCGCTGTCCGCGCTCGCCTCCGGGGCCCTCGCCCACGAACCCCCGGCCGTCGTTCCCCCAGCGGGGATCGCCGGCCTCCACCGCCGCTTCGAGGCCGGTGCCACCCGGGGCAAATCGGTGCTCGACATCGGCGAACTGGCCACCGCCTGACCCTCGCACCCCTCACTCACCGACCCGCATCCCGCAACTCCCGACCTCCGGAGGACACATGACCGTCCAGGACTCCCCCCGCACCGCCGACACCTTCGCCGCGGACTGGGAGGCGTGGCATCTCCAGAAGGACGCCACCCTCGCCCACGAGCACGGGTTCCTCGCCATCACCGCACTGCACTGGCTGAGCGCCGAGCCCGGACGCTTCGCCGACGCGCCCGGCACCTGGTCCTCGGACGCCGACGGCGTCACCGTCGTCCTCGACGACGGTGACGAACTCGTCGTCGACGGAACGGTGGTGCGCGGCCGGCACGTCTTCGGCGTCCTTCCGGAACGCGGCGACGTCAAGGCCGTATGGGGCGACGCGGTGATCGAGATCGCCCGTCGCGGCGGCCACGACCTGCTCCGGCCGCGCCACCCGCACCATCCGCTGCGCCTCGCGTTCACCGGCACGCCCGCCTACGCGCCGGACCCGCGCTGGGTGATCACCGGCCGGTACGCCGCCTTCGCCGAGCCGCGTCCGACGACCGTGGGCGCCGCCGTCGAGGGGCTGGAGCACGTGTACGACGCGCCGGGCCGCGTCGCGTTCCGGCTCGACGGGGCCGAGTTGAGCCTGACCGCGTTCGACGGGCCCACCCCGGGCAGCCTCACCGTGCTGTTCACGGACGCGACCTCCGGCGTGACCACCTACGCGGCCAACCGCGCCCTGCGCGTCGACGCCCCCGGACCCGACGGCACCGTGGTCCTGGACTTCAACCGCGCCACCAACCTGCCGTGCGCCTACACCGAGTTCGCGACCTGCCCGCTGCCGCCCGCCGAGAACCGGCTGCTGGTGGCGATCGAGGCCGGCGAGAAGATCCCGCACCCCGCAGGCCGGGCGTCCGTCGGCGGGTCGTGACGCCACGCGCCCCGGCGGACGACGGGGCGGCCCGCACGCGCGCCGCCCCCAGGGCCTGCCGTCGGATTCCCGCCCCTCGTCCTACGGCGCCGTACGCCAGCCTCCCGCCCGGCGGGCCGGGGCGGTCGCGTCCCAGTCGAGGCGCAGGACCGCGAGGTCGTCGGTGTGGCGGTCGGCGTTGAGGGTGCGGGTGCGGGCGATGAGGTGGTCGAGATGGGCCCCGGGGTCGGGCGTGTGGATGGTGCCGATGATGTCGAGCAGCCCGTCCACCCCGAGCCGGGCGCCCGTGCCGTCGGCGAAGCCCTCGATGAGGCCGTCGGTGTAGGCGACCAGGGCGCCGCGCGGCGGCAGCGCGAGCGTGGTGGGCGGCCATTTCCCGAGGCCGGGGGCTATGCCGAGGGCGACGCCGTGGGCCGCGACCACCTGGTGCGCGCCGTCCGGGGTGATGAGCAGGGGTTCGTGGTGGCCGGCCAGGTGCAGGGTGAGGGTGGCCGCCTCGGCGTCGAGGGTGATGAGGGTGCAGGTGGTGAACAGATCGCTGCCGGTGCGCTCGGCGATGTGTATCTGCTCCAGCAGATGGAGCAGGTGCTGGTCGCGGTGGCCCCCGAGGGTGAGCGCGCGCCAGGCTATGCGCAGGCAGACGCCGAGCGCGGCCGCGTCCGGGCCGTGGCCGCTGACGTCGCCGATGATCGCGTGGACCTGGCCGTCGGCGGTCTGCACGACGTCGAGGAAGTCGCCCCCGAGCAGGGCCTGGGACCGTCCCGGGTAGTAGCGGCTGGAGGGGGTGACGACGGTGGAGTCCAGCAACGGCTCGGGCAGCAGCCCGCGTTCGAGGCGGGCGTTCTCCTCCGCCCGCAGACGCCCCAACTGCAGCGCCGCGTTGGCGCGTTCGGCCTGCTTTCGCTGGACGGCGTAGCGTACGGCGCGCTGCATCAGGTCGGGCTCGACCTTGCCCTTGATGAGGTAGTCCTGCGCGCCGGAGGCGAGGGCGTCGACGCCCGCGCGCGGCTCGTCGAGTCCGGTCAGGACGATGATCGCCGCGTGGGTGTCCGACTGGATCGCCTGGACCGTCTCCACCCCGGAGGCGTCGGGCAGATGCAGGTCGAGCAGCACGCAGTCGACGGGCTCCGCGAGGAGGGCGGTGCGCGCGTCGGCCGCCGTGCGGCAGCGCCCGAGGGTGTGCGGCAGATCGGTGTCGTGCAGGAGTTCCTCGACGAGGAGGGCGTCGCCGTCGTCGTCCTCCACCAGGAGGATGCGGAACTCCTCGGCGCGGTCCGTGGCCTGGTCCGTCACGGCTGCGGCTCTCTCTGCGCGGCCGCGGCCGTGGAGCCGGCGGCGGGAAGGGTGAAGACGACGCGGGTGCCGAGGCGGTAGTCGGCGTCGATCCTGATCCGGCCGCCGTGGAACTCGACGACCTTCTTGCACATCGCGAGTCCGATCCCGGTACCAGGATAGGCGTCCTTGGTGTGCAGCCGCTGGAAGAGGACGAAGACCTTCTCCTGGAACTCCGGTGCGATACCGATGCCGTTGTCGCTGACGGCGAACTCCCAGGCGCCGTCGTCCAGGGCCGCGGACACGTGGATGTGCGCGGACCGTTCGGGGCTGCGGAACTTGACGGCGTTGGAGAGCAGGTTCTGCCAGAGCATGCCGAGTTGGGTGGTGTCGCCGACGACGGTGGGCAGCGGGTCGTGGGTGATCTCGGCGCCGGTCTCCTCGATCGTCACGCTGAGGTTCTCCAGGGTCCGGGCCATCACCTGGGCCAGGTCGACCGTGTTGTGGTCGTTGTGGACGCGGCCGACCCGGGAGAACGCGAGCAGGTCGTTGATGAGGGTCTGCATCCGGTTGGCCCCGTCGACGGCGAAGGCGATGTACTGGTCGGCCCGGTCGTCGAGCTGTCCGCCGTAACGCCGTTGCAGGAGCTGGGTGAAGCTGGAGACCTTGCGCAGCGGTTCCTGGAGGTCGTGCGAGGCGACGTAGGCGAACTGCTCCAGTTCGGTGTTCGAGCGCTTGAGGTCCTCGGCCTGTTCGTCGAGCAGCCGCCGGGACGCCTCGCTGAAGGTCAGCTCCTCCACCATCCGTCGGCGCATGGAGTCGACGTCGGCGGCGAGGCGGCGCAGGTCGGCGGGGCCGGTGCCGTCGAGGGAGCGGTCGAAGCGGCCCTGTGCGACATCGCGGGCGGCGGAGCCGAGGCGGCTGAGCGGGTCGGTGACCCCGCGGCGCAGGCCCTCGAAGATCAGGACGGCGACCAGCAGGATGACGGCGGCGATGAACCCGAACATCCAGTTGCGCAGGGTCATCGCGTGCCGCAGCTCGCGGGTGGACGCGTTCCGCCTCGCCTGGAGATGGTCCTGCTGGCGGTCCATCGCGCGGCGCAGCGCGTCGAAGCTCGACTTGCCCTCGTCGGCCCGCTCGGTGGTGAGCTGGAGGGCGTCCGCCGGCGACGCCGCGGCGACGGGCACGGCTATGCGCCGCTGCCAGGTGGTGGCGAGCTTCTCGACCTGCTCCAGGTCGGCGCGGCTGCCGGCGTCGCTCCGCACCAGGGGGCGCAGCCGGCGCAGGGCGGCCTTCTCGTCGGTGACGCCGTCACGGTAGGGCTGGAGGAAGTCGGCGCTGCCGGTCAGCCCGTAACCGCGGACCCCGGTCTCCTGGTTGACCAGCGCCTCCTCCACCCGTATCGCGTCGATCAGGGCGGGCGAGCGCCGTTCGACGAGTTCGGAGGTGATCTGCGAGGTGCGCCACATCGCCCAGCCGCCCAGCGACCCCAGCACGGCGAGGACGACGAGGGTGGTCGCCACCCCGACGCGGAGCCAGCGCCGGGTGGTCCAGCCGGAGAACGCCCCCTCGGCGGCGGGCTGCTTCGTCTTCATCGCGGTCTGCATCTCTTTCTGCGCGGTCCGGGTCTCGGTCGCGGCGGTCCGGGTCCTGTCCCACGGTCGTCCGGCTCCCGGCCGGCCGCGCGGGCGGCAGGGACACTGTACCCATCACTCGACAACACATGTTGTCGTCCGCCGGATCGACACCGTAGGGTGGGGTCATGCCCGCTCCCCTCTCCGCCCCGCCCCTGCCCGGGGAGACGGCCGCGCTCGTCAGCGAGGTGGTGGACGAACTCGCCCGCCTGCTCGCGCCGGACGCCGCGTTCCCGGCGGCCGATCCGCTCGACGCGGCCGCCGAGGCCCGCCGCCACGCGCTCGCGCGCCTGCGGGTGCTCGTCGGGGTCAAGCAGGCCGTACGGCACCTCGAGGACCAGGCCGCCCGCGCGGCGGCCGCGAGCGGGGCCGGCTATCCCGAGATCGGCCAGGCCGTGAGCATGAGCCGGCAGGGCGCCCGGCGCCGCTGGCCCGGCCTCGTCACCACCAGCACACACCGTCCTTCCCCCTCTCCCACACCCCGGAGCTCGTGAATCATGGCTGCCGCCACCATCCGCCCGTACGACGTGCTGCTGGTCGAGGACGACATCGCCGACGCGATGCTCATCCAGGACGCCCTCGCCGAACGCGGCACCCGCAACCTCAACCAGGTCTCCGACGGCATCGCCGCCCTGGACTACCTGCGCGACCCCGACAACGAGCGCCCCGATCTGATCGTGCTCGACCTCAACATGCCGCGCATGAACGGCCGTGAGTTCCTCGCGGTGGTGAAGGAGGACGCCGACCTGCGCACCATCCCGGTCGTCGTGCTCACCACCTCGGCCGCGCCCGACGACGTCACCGGCGCCTACCACCACCACGCGAACGCCTATGTCACCAAGCCGGTGAACCTGGAGGAGTTCGAGGCCGCGGTCCGCAGCATCGACGCCTTCTACCTCGACATCGCGGTCAAGCCGCCGCGGGACTGAGCCCCACGCACCGAACCCGCCCCCGACGTCCGAGGACGTGAGGGGCGGGGCGGCGGACACGCGTGCGGTGCCGACGGCCGAAGCGGCCGGCCGGCTCAGGCGGTGCTCAGCATGCCTTCGCGCAGGCGCGCGAGGAGCCGCTTGATCAGCCGGGACACATGCATCTGGGAGACGCCGAGGCGCTCGCCGATCTGCGCCTGGGTGAGCTCCTCGACGAACCGCCAGTGGATGATCTGCCGGTCGCGCTCGTCGAGTTCGGCGAGCATCGGGGCGAGCGCGTGGAAGTCCTCGACCAGCGCGAGGCCCGCGTCCTCGTCGCCGATGAAGTCCGCGAGGGCCGCCTCGCCCTCCTCGCTGCTGCCGATCGCCGCGTCCAGGGAGGCCGACTTGTAGCCGTTGGAGGCGAGCCGCGCCTCGACGACCTCCTCCTCGGGCAGGCACATCAGCTCGGCCAGCTCCGCGGTGGTCGGGGTACGGCCGAGGCGGCTGCGCAGCTCCTCGGTGGCGCGGGCGAGCTGCACCCGGGCCTCCTGCAGGCGCCGGGGCACGTGCACGGCCCACGAGGTGTCGCGGAAGAACCGCTTGATCTCGCCGACGATGTAGGGGACGGCGAAGGAGGTGAACTCCACCTCGCGGGTGAGCTCGAACCGGTCGATCGCCTTGATCAGGCCGATCATGCCGACCTGGACGATGTCCTCCATCTCCTCCGGGCCGCGGCTGCGGAAGCGGCCGGCCGCGAAGCGCACGAGGGACATGTTCATCTCGATCAGCGTGTTGCGCGCGTACTGGTACTCGGGCGTGCCCTCCTCCAGCGCCGTCAGCCGGCTGAAGAACAGCTTGGACAGCTGCCGCGCGTCCTTGGGTGCCACCTTCGACGGGTCCGCTATCTCCGGAACGGCCACCGTCCGCTCAGCAGCTTGCACGGTCGTCGTCGTCATGGTGCGCCCCTCCCGGTCGTTCGTTCTCTTGTCGTCGGCCGACTGCCCGACGACCGGGCGTGTACCCCCGCTTCCCCCGGACATGCCTCCCTAGGAGCGAGAAGCTTCCGCCGAATCCGCTGGAGCCTGACCGCCGTTGGCTTTGTCCTGATTCACGGGGATGCGCGCAATGATTCTCTTACCCACGGACTCCCGTCGTACCACCAGGGAATCGGCCACGGCCTTCACGATCTCCAGTCCGTGCTGACCGACGCGCTGCGGGTCGGCGGCGCGCGGCGCGGGCAGCGCGGGGTCGCCGTCCCAGACCTCGATCTCCACGGCGGCGCCCACGAGGCACACCTTCATCGCGACGGGGCCGGGGGCGTACTTGCGCGCGTTCGTCACCAGTTCGCTGACCACCAGCTGGACGAGGCCCACCAGGCGCTCGCCGACCTGGGCGGCCTGGTGCGGCGGCAGCGTGGCCAGGTAGTGCGCGGCGAGGCGGCGCGCCTCGGCTATGCAGCCCGCGTCCCCGTCGAGGGTGACGGCCAGCCCGCGCGTCTCGGCGGCGGGCCGGGAGCCGGGCTCGCCGCGCTGTTCCGGGTTGATCGGGTCGGCCTCTCCCACCCTCTGCTCGACCTCCCATCGCCGGCCGGGGCCCACGGTTACCGGGCACCGGTGACCGGGCCTTCGGGCAACCTCGGTCCCAGCATACGACCGCCCGGCACCACCGATGAGGCCACGGCCGGGCCGGGCGGGGCGGACGTCAGGCGTCGCGGGTGAAGACCCGGCGCTTCAGGATCTCCTGGATCCCGAGGCTACGGCAGTCGCCGCTCTCGCCGTCGACCTCGATCTGATTGGGGCCGTAGAGGAAGTACGTGTCGTCACGGGTCTCGAGGTACCGCACGGACTGAAAGGCGAAATAGAAGCACCCGTCCCGCTCGACCCGCCATTTCTCCTCGGGGAAAAGGGCCACTTCGTTGTCCCAGCCGGCGGAGGTCTGCCGAAGATACTCCGCGGCCAACCGTTCCGCCTCATCCAGGGTGATCATCGTTCGCGTTCCTGTCACTTGCGTGGTTCAAAAGGGTCGATCTGGGCAGAATCCGCTGGTCAGTTGGTCCTCAGCAGCTTGAAGGTCTTGAAGGCCATGGGGTCGACGAAGCCTGTCTGTACGTCGAGGAACATTACCTGGCCCTGGTGATTGACGACGTTGAACACATGGCCCGCCCCGTCTTCGGGCAGGCCCGCCACCAGGCCGCGTGCTCCGTCTCCGCCATTGCGGATGTTGTCGACCATGTCCCAGAAACTCGTGTCGTTGAACGCCGTGCCGTAGGCGCTCTGCAATCGGTCCAGGGACTGGAGTCCGCCCATGTCGCCCGGTACGGCCGTGAGCCCTTCGCCGCCGAGATAGCGGTCGAGCGCCTCGGACACGTACGTACAGTTGGTCATCCCGCCCTCGGGATTGAAGTGCGGGGCCAGATGGGAGAGGTTCGGTGTCTCGTACGGCTTCGGCGGGTACGGGGTCTTCGCCGGGGCCAGGCCCAGGGGGTCGCAGGTGACCGTCGGGCGGTCGACGTAGGCGACCGGGTTGGCCGCGGGGGCGAGGCCGAGGGGGTCCTGGCTGAGGTAGCGGGCGACCTCGGGGTCGTAGTACCGCAGGTAGTTGTAGTTGAGGCCGGTCTCGGCGTCGAAGTACTGGCCGGGAAAGCGCAGCGGCGTGTACGCGCGGCTCTGCGCCGCCCAGGACAGCTTGCCCCAGTGCGTGGCGCGGGCCTGCCACGCGATGTCGCCCGCCTCGTCGACGAGTTCGCAGGGCGTGCCGGACAGGTCGGTGACGATCGCGAAGAAGCGGGCGTCGATCTCGTCCTGGTCCGCGTGGGCCGCGGAGGCCACCGGGCCCGCGGCGGTCCGCCGTTCGGACTGCGCGACCGGCTCCGCCCCGTTGAGGTGCCAGGTCAGGGTGACCGCGTCGCCCGTCCCGCCCCACGTGGTGGTCTGCTCGCACAGCCGCGTGCCGCTCCAGGCGAAGTCGACGCGCTCCGCGACCTCGACCCCGTCGGCGGCGAGGCGCAGTTTGGCGACGCGGCGGCCGAGCGCGTCGTACCGGTAGCGCCACACCGTGCCGTCCGGCGTGACCACCTGGGTCAGCCGGTCGTCGCCGTCCCAGCTGTAGCGCCAAGTCTCCGGCTTGCGGGAGAGCCGGGTCCGGCGGCGGACCACGACCCGGCCCGCGGCGTCGTGCTCGAAGCCGACCCGGCCCGCGCGCACGAGGTCGGTGCCCTGGTAGGCGCGTTCGCCGCAGCCGTCGTCGCCGAACCCCTGGGCGGGCCAGCCCGCCCGGGTCTGGTTGCCGAGGTCGTCGTAGGCGTAGGACTCGGTCCAGCCCTCCGCGGTCACGCGGGTCGCGCGGCCCACCGGGTCGAGTTCGTAGTGGCGCTCACCGGCCAGTCGGTCGTGGACCGTGGTCAGCGTGCCGTCCGCGCGGTACTCGTAGCGCCGTGCCTGCACCCGGTCGCCGGAGTGGTCGACGGCCTGCTCGGTGAGCCGGTTCATGGCGTCGAACGACCGGGAGATCACCAGGGAGTCGTCGAACCGGCGGCTGGTCTCGCGGCCGACCCCGTCGTACTCCAGGGTGACGACACGGCCGTCCGCGGTCAGCCGGAAGGGCTGCGCCTGGTCGTCGTAGTCCCACCCGGTGTGTGCGCCGGACGGGGTCGAGCGGCCGGTCATGCGGCCGAACTCGTCGTAGGCGTAGGTGACTTCGCGGTCGTCGATGCGCTCCGACAGCAGTCGGCCATGCCGGTCGCGCAGCAGGGTCAGCCGGGTGTCGGGCGTGGTGGCCTCGGCGACGCGGTCGGTGAAGTCGTAGCTGTACGTCATCACCTCGCCGTCGACGTCCTTGCGGACGATCTGGCCGAGCGCGTCGTGCGCGTAGCAGACGACCTGGCCGAGCGCGTTGCTGCGGGAGGTCAGTTGACCGGCGGCGTCGTAGGTGTAGCGGACGGGCCGTCCGCCGAAGTCGGTCTCGGTGACGAGCCGGCCGACCGTGTCGTACTCGTACGTCCAGTGCTGGCCCCGCGGGTTGGTGACCCGGGTCAGGCGCAGTTCGCTGTCGTAGGTGAACTCGTAGCGCCCGCCGCCGGGTTCGACGCGCGCGGTGATGAGGTCGAACGGGGAGTACTCGAAGCGGGTGACGCCGCCGAGGGTGTCGGTGTGGGTGAGGCAGTTGCCCTCGCCGTCGTAGGTCCAGCGCTCCTCGCTGCCGTCGGGGTTGCGGCGGCGGGTGACCTTGCCTTCGAGGGTCCACTCCAACTCGCCCCGCGCGCCCAGCGGATCGGTGAGGGCGGTGACCCGGCCGAGGGCGTCGCGCTCGTAGCGCATGACGCCGCCGAAGGGGTCGCGGACCTCCACGGGGAGTCCGCCCGCGTCGCAGCGGACGGCGGTGACCCGGCCGAACGGGTCGCGGGTGCCGGTCGGGCGCCCGGCGTCGTCGTAGGTGAAGTGGGTGGTGCCGGTCGCCGGGTCGGCCACCAGGGTGCGGTTGCCGCGCTCGTCGAACTCCTGGCGCAGCACGCTGCCGTCGGGCCGCACGACGCGCACCGGCAGTCCGCGCTCGTCGTAGGCGAAGGTGGTGCGGCGGCCGTCGGGCCGGACGATCTCCGTCGGGTTGCCCTGGTCGTCGTACCGGTACGACGTCGTGCGGCCGAGCGCGTCGGTCTCGGCGAGCAGGCGGTTGAAGCGGTCCCGGACGAAGCGTCTGGTGTGCCCCGCGGGGTCGACGATCGCGACCACCTGGGACAGCTCGTTGACGTGGTAACGCCGGACCGCACCGTGGGAGTTGACGGCCGTGGTGGTGCTGAGGCCGGTCTCGGGGTCCGGGTCGCTGTAGGACAGCGTCAGGCTCATGTGCCCGTCGGTGCCGCCCTGGGAGACGCAGCGGTTCCGCTCGTCGTACGCGTAGTGGTAGGCGTGCCCGTTGGTGTCGGTCCACGAGGTGACGCGGTGGGCGTCGTCGTAGGCGAACTGGAGCGGCCTGCCGGAGGAGCCCACGACCTCGGTGAGTTCACCCCGGGTGTGGCCGTAGCGGACCAGCGGCAGGTCCGCGCCGTCGGGTCCGGCGCCGGCCAGGGCGAGGCCGCTGATCCGTCCGTCGGCGTGGTCGAGGACGAGCCGGTGTCCGGCGCTGTGCACGATCGCGGTGGGGACGCCGTCGTCGTCGTGCTCGAAGGCGATCCAGTTGCCGTTGCCGTCGTCGATCTGCACGAGTTCGGCGAGGCTTTCGCCGCGGTCGGCGAAGTGCCACACGCGGCGGGTGTGTGGGTCGGTGACGGTGTATCCGTCGGCCTGCCGGTCCAGCGGCCAGCGCGGGCCGTGCGTGGGCAGCACCGGCAGGCCGGGCGCCGGGTGCGGGTAGAACAGGCGGATGCCGTCCTCGTGGACGAACGTGACGCCCGCGGCGGCGATGTCGAGGCGCTGGTCGACGGTGCTGACCCACGCGGGGCCGAACCAGCGTCCGTTGGTGCTGCCCGACTCGACCCGGCGCCGGAACGTGAGCGGCAGCGCGCCGGGCAGCGTGACGTCCGTCTGCGCCAGGTACATACGGCCGGTGGCGAGGTTGATCGGGTCGGTGCCGCCGGACTCCACCACGTTCGGGGTCTGGCTCTCGGCGACCTCGGGCGCCTCGGTGAGCGCCGCGTCGGCGTCCGCGGCGAGCATCCCGCCCTCGCCGGCCTCCGCGGCGGTGCCCGCGCCGTCGGAGGCCACGGCCAGGGCGATCTGCGGGATCAGTTCGCCGCCGAACTCGAACGGGTCGTTGGTGAAGGAGTTCCACGCCGAGGTGAGGGCCCGCTCGGGGTGGGTCGCCATGGAGACGACGCCGCCGAGCAACTGCACCTTGTTCTGCAGGAATTCGGCCGGGTGGGTGAGGTTGTAGGGGTCCATCGGGTTGAGGCCGCGGGCGAAGTTCACGATGCCCGAGGTGCCCTTGACGAGACCGGAGAGGACGTGCGCGGAGTCGACGTAGTTCGCCGTCATGAGGTCGGCGCCGTCGAGCTTCAACTGGTCCACGGCGGAGGGCTCCTTGGGCGCGTGCTGGAGCGCCGCCTTCAGCTTGACCGCCGTCTCGTGGGCGACCTTGTCCCGCTGCCGACGGGCGGTGGCGAGGATCTCCGCCGCCTCGCGCATCGCGGTCTCGCCGGGGTCCTGGTCCGAGGGGCGGGGGCCGGGGTCGTCGCTGCCCGATTCGACCTTCTGGTTGTACTCCTCGACCTTCTTGCCGTACGCGTCGGAGGCGGTCTTGCCCTCCTTGTAGCGCCGTACGGCGTCCTTGGCCTGGCCCTGGGCCCATTCGACGGTGTCGGCGAGCGCGCCGAGCGCCGCGGCCGCGTCCATGCAGGCGGCGCCCGCCTGGATCCACTTGGCCGGGTGCACGCCGAACTTCTTGCGGAACTCGTCCGCGGCCATGCCCTTGAAGCCCGTCGAGTCGACGGCCTTCATGCCGGTCCCGACCTCTTCGAAGGCCGTGGCGAACACCAGCAGATGGGACGCCTTGTCGCGGATCGTCGCGGGCTTGCCGTGGATCAGGTCGGTGGGTTCGGCGTCCGCGGAGAGCTCCGCCTCGTCGACATGGGCGCCGAGGTAGGAGGCGGCCGCGTCGCCGCCGTCGCGGACCTTGTCGGCGACGCCGTGCGCGCCGACGGCGTCGAGCGCGTCACCGGTGAGGTCGGAGCCCTCGTCGATGAGATGGCCCGTCTCGCGCTTGGCGCCGTCGTAGAGACTCTTGCCCCCGCTGAGCAGCTCACCGCCGAGCTTGCCCCATCCCGACATCAGCCCTGGCCCTTCTGGGTCGGCTGGCTCTGCTGGTCCAGTCCGAGCGAGTGGTCGACCGCGGCGTTGTAGTCGTCCTTGTCCATGCCGGTGGCGAGCGGCCCGAGTTCGACGCCGGGCAGCACCTCGTCGGTCGCGATGTCCCGGCCCATGCCCTTGAGCACCTGCTCCGAGTTCTTGGCGCCGTCCTCGAAGGACCTGGCGCTGTAGTCCGGGTCCGTCCAGCCGGGCGTGGCCAGTTGGCTCCAGCTCTTGTTCTCGACCTGCTGCTCGGTGGCGTAGGGGTCGCCCTCCAGCGAGTTGAGGCCCACCTTCAGGGAGTTCTTCACGGTCTGGTCCGTCTGGTACATCGTTCCGGCCGACAGACCGATCGCCTGCGCGAACCCGTTGCCCTCCGCGACGAGTGAGCGCACGCCCCACTGCCAGCGCTCGCAGAACGTGTGGAAGGCGGCGCCGACGGTGTCGCCGCCGATGGTCAGCGCGTCCATCTCCAGGTCGTCGAAGCCGCGTCCGGCGCCCGACCAGCCCACCTTGTCGAGGAAGCCGAGCTTGCCCAGTTCGCCCAGGGCCTTGTCGATCCCGTCGGCGATCAGCGCAAGCCCTACGGTCTGGAGGTCGACGCCCCCCGTCGCGGGCTCACCGCCCCCGCCACCGGCAACCGCGTCCATTACCGCCGCTCCTCCCCGTCGCGTTCGCGTTCCGCATCGCCGTCGGCCGGTCCGTCCACCGCGACGGCGTCCGGCACGACGCCGGTCACCGGGGGCAGGACCAGGCCGCGTGCGCCGTCCGCCGCGTCCACCAGCACCCCGCAGGGCATCCCCGTCGCGGCGGTCACCGTCGGCACGGCCGCGTCCAGCAGCGCCGCGCCCCACACCCCGCGGTACGGCCACGCGCGGCCGGCCTCGCCCCGGGCCAGCGCGAACCGGGCCAGCGCCGGTTCCCCGGAGAAGGCGAGGATCCAGCGCACGCCGCCCAGGTCGACGGTGAGCGGGGCCTCGGTGCCGTCCGCGCCGGGGGTCGCGCCCATCGGCAGCAGCACCCGCGACCGGCGGAACTCGCCCAGCTCGGCCATCGCCCGCAGCTCGCGGGCGTGCACGGCGGGGTCGTCGGGGCGGGCGGGCTCGGCCGCGGCGGGCTCGGACGCGGCGGGAGTGTTCGGAGCCGGGGAGTTCGGGGCGGAGGCGGGTGTCGTCGCCGGGGCGGGTGTCGCGGAGGTGCCTGCGGTGCCGCTCCCGGCGCCGCGTGCGCGCTCCGCCGCGCCCCCGGCCGAGTCGGCCGCACCGCTCGTACCGGCCCCACCGCTCGTACCGGCCGCACCGCCCGCACGTATGACCGTCTCGTCGGCTATGTCGGCCAGCCGCGACCGTGGCGGACGTGACACGTCCCCGTTCGCCGGATCCGGCGTTCCCTCTGGCTCGTCCACCATCAAGTCCCCGTCGCAGGACGGCCTTTCACCCTCGCGCAATGATCAAACCGAGTCAGCTTCACACGTTGCAGTTGCCACGTGCAAGCCGGCCCCGGCCAAGCGCGGACAAAGGAATCACCAAGACGGGTTGACGGCGGCCCCGTTGAGACGGGCGCCCGGCGCGGCCGTACGAGTGATCGTACGCCCGCGCCCGTCCTCCCCGAACCCGCCGGAAGATCGCCGTCCGCAACGCTCGGGCCCAGGCGTCGTTGACCTCGATGCAGGTGCCACTCTTCCGCTCGGCACGAAGGGCCCTATGAACCACCCTCCCCACCCGCTTTCCGTCCGTAAGCCGCCGGTCCCGCATCCGCAACCCGCAGTTGGGCCGGTGCGGAGAACCTCTCCGAGTGTGACTGCGGTACAACTCCCCGATCTTCGCCCGGGACGATTCCCCCGACTCCCCCGTCGCGTCCCCGTCCGCCAGGTCCTGTGCCTGGTCCCGCTCCTCCTCGTCGCCGCGGCCGCGGTGCAACACCGCGACGTGCTCGTGGAGGGCTTCGGCCAGTTGCGCACGGCCGAGTGGCCCTGGCTGCTGGCCGCCGCCGGGGCGACCTGCCTGACCTGGGTGGCGGCCGCCTTCACCCGGCAGGGCGCCGTCGTCCAGCCACTGCCCAAACGGCGGCTGCTGGCCACCCAGTTCGCGGCCGGCGCGGCCAACCACCTGCTGCCGACCGGCCTCGGCGCGAGCGCCGTCAACCTGCGGTTCATGTCGGTGTGCGGGGTACCGCTGGCCCGGTCCTCGGCCGCGGTGGCGCTGTATCTCCTCGCCGAGTCCGTCGCCCGCGTCGGGCTGCTCACCGCGCTGCTGCTCGCGTTCCCCGACGCGCTGCGCATCGGTTCGCTGCTGCCGCACGGCACGCTCGGCCCGCTGCTGCTCGCCGTCGCGGGGGCGGCCCTCGTCGCCGCCGCCGTACTCGCTCTCGTACGGCGGCTGCGGACGGCCGTGTTCGGCTTCCTGCGCACCGCGCTCGGCGAACTGCGCTCGGTGCACACCCGGCCGGCGCGCGCCCTGGCCCTGTGGGGCGGGTCGCTGGCCTTCCCCACGTTGCAGGCGGCCGGGCTGGTCGCGGTGGGACAGGCGCTGGATCTGCCGGTGCCGCCCGTGTACATGGCGCTCGCGTATCTGGCGGCGACGGTCGCCGTGGCGCTGGTGCCGACCCCGGGCGGCCTGGGTTCCGTCGAGGCCGCCCTGATCGTGGCGCTGGTCGCGGCGGGCGGCCCGGTGGCGCTCGCCACGGCGGTGGTGCTGGCGTACCGGATCATCACCGTCTGGGTGCCGCTGGTGCCGGGGGCGGTGACGCTGGGCGCCCTGGTGCGGCTGAAGGTGATCTGAGGACCCGCGCGGACCGCGGGCGGCCCCCGGGCGGGCCGCCCGCCCCGCGCGCCGAGCCCGGATGCCGTACCGCCGGACGAGTGCCAGACTGGATCTCCGAGGGCGGCGGCCCGTGGGCGAACGACCCGGCGCCCGGCCCCGCCACGTCCTTCACGCGAGTCCCAGGAGCGGAAGGACCGACGGCGACCCCGACGGCGACCGGGCGCGAACGGATGTGACGCCCTGTGAGTGCAACCGGAGACGGCCCCGAGGAGACGCGCGGAGCGCCGGCCGGGCAGACGGTCGTGGTCGTGGGCGGCAGCGCGGGCATCGGTCTGGAGACCGCGCGCCAGGTCCGCGCCGCGGGCGGTGACGTGGTGCTGGTGGCCCGCGACCCGGAGCGCCTCGCGCGGGCGGCGGACGAGCTGAAGCCGCTGAGCACGGCCTCGTTCGACGCCACGGACGCCGTACGCCTGGAGCACTTCCTCGACACCCTGCCGGCTCCGGTCGACCATGTGCTCGTCACCGCGGGCAGCCCGGCGTACACACCCCTCGACGAACTGGATCTCGCCGACGCCGGGCGGGACTTCGGCGGGCGGATCGCCATGATGCTGGCGGTGGCGCGGGCCGGCCGCGGAATGGTGCGGCCCGGCGGGACGCTGCTGTTCATCGGCGGCACCGGCGGCCGCCGGCCCGCGCCGGGCATGGCCGTCATGGGCGCCCTCACGGCCGCGCTGCCGGCGCTGACCGCCCAACTCGCGCTGGAGGTCGCCCCGGTGCGGATCAACCTCATCGCGGCCGGGTTCGTGGACACCCCGCTGTCGGCCGCTCTGCTCGGCGACCGGCTTGAGGCGCGGCGCGAGGAGTTGAGACGGACCCTGCCCATCGGGCGGGTCGTCGGCCCGGCGGACGTCGCCGCCCTCGCCGTGCATCTCATGGCCAACGGCGCCCTCACCGGCGCCACCTACGACATCGACGGCGGGCAGCAGCTCGTCGCCCGCTGACCGCACCGCAGACCTGCCCCACTCGAAGCGAGAGGCGCACGCATGGACATGAAACTCGAGGTCGTCGTGGTCCCGGTGTCCGACGTCGACCGGGCCAAGGACTTCTACACGGCGCTGGGCTGGCGGCTCGACGCCGACATCACCCCCGAAGCGGGCTACCGGGTGGTGCAGGTGACGCCACCGGGCTCCCCCGCCTCGGTCATCTTCGGTACGTCCGTCACCGAGCAGGCGCCCGGCACGGCCCGGGGCCTCCAACTGGTCGTCGACGACATCGAGGCGGCCCGAGAGGAACTGGTCAAGCACGGCGCGGACCCCAGCGAGGTGTTCCATGACGCCACCGGTGTGTTCCATCACGCCGGGACCGACGCCCGGGTGCCCGGCCCCGATCCCGGGCGCAGCAGCTACGGGTCCTTCCTGTCGTTCGGCGACCCGGACGGCAATGGCTGGATCCTCCAGGAGATCACGTCGCGGCTGCCGGGACGGGTGGACCCCGCGGCCACCTCCTTCTCCTCGGCGGCGGACCTGGCGTCCGCGCTGCGCCGGGCCGCGGCGGCGCACGGCGAGCACGAGGCGCGGACCGGGGCGGAGGACCCGGACTGGCCGGACTGGTACGCCCGGTACATGGTCGGCGAGCAGGCGGGGACACCGGCGCCGGAGTGACGGGACGCGGGGGCGCCGGGAGTACTCCCCTGCACCCCTGCCCCCGTGCACCCCTGCCCCTGCCCGGAGCGCCGGCCGCCGCCGTGGCACAGTGGCCTTCCGCATCGGGCAGCCGAGGGAAGGAGCCGGTCATGGGCGTACGGCTGGAGCGCGCGGGGCAGGTCACCACGGTCGTCCTGTCCCGGCCCGCGGCACGCAACGCCGTGGACGGCCCCACGGCCGCCGAACTCGTGGCCGCCTTCCGGGAGTTCGAGGCGGACGACGAGGCCCGGGTGGCCGTGCTGTGGGGCGAGGGCGGCACGTTCTGCGCGGGGGCGGACCTCAAGGCGATCGGCACCGAGCGCGGCAACCGGGTCGCCGAGGACGGTGACGGGCCGATGGGCCCGACCCGGCTGCGGCTGTCGAAGCCGGTGATCGCCGCCGTCGCGGGCCACGCCGTCGCGGGCGGTCTGGAGCTGGCCCTCTGGTGCGATCTGCGGGTCGCCGAGGAGGACGCGGTGTTCGGGGTGTTCTGCCGCCGCTGGGGCGTGCCGCTGATCGACGGCGGAACGGTACGGCTGCCGCGGCTGATCGGCACCAGCCGGGCCATGGACCTGATCCTGACCGGCCGGCCGGTGCCCGCCCGCGAGGCCCTGGAGATGGGGCTCGCCAACCGAGTCGTGCCCACCGGGTCGGCGCGTGCCGAGGCGGAGGCGCTGGCCGCGGAGATCGCGCGCTTCCCGCAGGCGTGCCTGCGATCGGACCGCGCGTCCGTCCTCGACCAGGAGGGCCTGGACGAGCCGGCGGCGCTGCTCGGTGAAGTCCGGCACGGGGCGGGCGTGCTGGCGCAGAGCCTCGAAGGCGCCGCCCGCTTCGCCTCCGGCGCGGGCCGCCACGGTTCGTTCACGAACCTCTGAGCCGCCGCCCGGCCGCGCACACCGGGGCGGACCGTTCCCGGCCGCGCACACCGGGGTGGACCGCCCCGCCCGTCAGCCCACCCGTATCCGCACCTCCCCGCCCCGCGGGTCGACCAGGTGGGTCCAGCGCGGGGACAGGTGCAGCGGGCGGCCTGGCAGCACCGTGCGGGCGAGCACGCGCTCGCGGTGCAGCAGGCGGCCGTTCTGGAGGACGTACAGCACCGGGGCGGTGAGTTCGGCGGTGGTGCGCAGGACGTACGGCAGGTCGTCGCCGCGGGTGACGCGGTGCGGGGCGATCCAGTGCAGCGGCCGTTCCACCACGAGCCGGACCGAGCCGGGCCATTCGGCGGCGACCAGCCACTCCAGGACCGCGCCCGCCGCCTGCACCCCCTCGCGGGCCGCGGTGCCCGCGCTCTCCACGGGGTGCAGCACGCTGCCGACCGCGAAGACGCCGGGGCGCGAGGTGTGCAGGCCGCCGTCGACGGCGGGGGCCCGGCTCGCGGGGTCGAGGACGATCTGGCCGCGCCGGGCGAGTTCGTGGTCGGGCACGAAGTCGCCGGTGAACACGACGGTGTCGCACGGCAGTACGGTCGTACGGCCGTCGTGGGCGCGGACGCGGACGCCGTACAGCCGTCCGTGGCCGAGGAGTTCGGCGACGGTGGTGCGGGTGAGCAGCGGGATGCCGCGCCGCAGTCGGGCGTCCTGGGCGCGCAACGGGGATGTCTGGGCCCGGGCCTGGTCGGTGACCATGGCGGCGACCTGCGCCCCGGCGGCCCGTACGGTGGCGGCGGCCGCGTACGAGACGTCCTCCGCGCCGACGACGACCGCGCGGCTGCCGATCCGCTGCCCGTGCAGATGGACGGCCTGCTGCAACTCGCCGGTCGTGTAGACCCCGGCGGGCCGGGTGCCGGGCACCAGGCGTGCGGCGCGCGGGCGTTCGCGGGCGCCGGTGGCGAGGACGACGGCGCGGGCGGTGACGTTCTCGGGGCCGCGCGGGCCGACGGCGGCCAGGGTGAGCGGGCCGGCCCAGTCGAGCGCGGTGACCCCGGTGCGCACGACCGCGCCCGCGTGCACGGCGCCGTCGCGGAGCAGCCGGGCGTAGACGGGCCCGGTCAGCGGGTGGGTCCAGGTGCCGAAGCCGCCGTGCGCGCAGTGCCGGGGCACTCCCCCGGCCTGCCGTTCCCGGTCCAGGACCTCGACCCGCTCCACGCCCGCGGCGGCGAGGCGGGCGGCCGCCGCGAGCCCGGCGGGGCCCGCGCCGACGATCAGGACGTCCACCGACCGTTCTCGGCCGGTCATGCGCGTGACTCCTCGAAGAGCGCGCGGACCGTGGCACCGCAGTAGAAGCCCTGGCAGCGGCCGGAGCGGGCCCGGGTGCGGCGGCGCAGCCCGTCGAGGCCGCGCGGGGGGAGCGTGCTGGTGAGGGCGTCGCGGATCTCGCCGCGCGAGACGCGTTCGCAGTGGCAGACGAGGGTGCCGTACTCGGGGTCCTGGGCGATGAGTTCGGGCCGCTGGTAGGGGCGGGGAAACGCCTCGCCGAGGTTGGGCATGTGCACCGGTTCGAGGTCGCGGGCCGGGCCGAGGTCCAGGCCGGTGTCCGCGAGCAGCGCGGTGACGTGGTCGGCGATGGCGAGGGAGGCGGTCAGGCCGGTGGAGCGGATGCCGCCGACGGTGACGAGCCCCTGCTCGGCGTGGGCGGTGATGCGGTAGTCGTCGTGCTCGGTGGCGGCGCGCAGGCCCGCGTAGACGGCGGTGACCTCCTCGTCGAGCAGGCGGGGCAGGACGCGGGCGCCCTTCTCGCGGAGCGCGGCGAGGCCGTCGGCGGTGGAGCCGGTGGCGTGTTTGTCGCGGAGGTCCTCGGCGGTCGGCCCGAGCAGGACGTTGCCGTAGACGGTGGGGGCGACGAGGACGCCCTTGCCGAGGGCCGTGGGGACGGGCAGCAGGATGTGGTGGACGAGGGCGCGGGCGAACTTGTCGAAGACGATGAGCTGGCCGCGGCGCGGGGTGACGGTGAAGTCGTCGTGGCCGAGGCGCCGGTCGAGGGTGTCGGCGTGCAACCCGGCGGCGTTGACCAGGCGGTGGGCGTACAGGGTGCCGCGGCCGGTGGTCAGACGGTGCAGGCCGCCCGGCCGGTCGGCCTTCTCCACCCGGGTGTTGAGGTGGAGGTGGACGCCGTGCCGCACGGCCTGGGTGGCGTAGGCGAGGGTCGTGGTCCAGGGGCAGACGATGCTCTCGCCGGGCACGTGCAGGGCGCCGAGCGCGCCGGGGCCGAGGTGTGGTTCGCGGGTGTAGAGCTCCTCGGGGTCGAGGGGCCGGGCGTCCTGGTAGCCGTTGCGCACGGCCTTGGCGGCGAGTGCGGGCAGGGCGGCGAGCTGTCCCTCGTCCCAGGCGACGAGGAGCGCGCCGACCGGTTCGACGGGGATGCCCGACTCGGCGGCGTAGGCGGCGAGTTGCCGGCCGCCCTCGCGGACCAGACGGGCCTCCAGCGATCCGGGGACCGCATCGAACCCGGTGTGCAGGATCGCGGTGTTGGCCTTGGACGTGCCCTGCCCGACGTCGTCCTGCGCCTCCACCAGCGCGACGCGCAGCCCGGGGTGGCGGGCCAGCGCCCGGGCGATCGCCGAGCCGACGACTCCGGCCCCGACGATCACCACGTCGTACGGCTCCGCGGGCAGCGCGCCCTCGGCGGTGACGACCGGCTGCGGGACCCCTGCCGGGGGCTCGGGCGGCGCGACGGCGGGCTGCGGGAGCCCTGCCGGGCGCTCGGACGCTACGACGGCGGGCAGCGGGCGAGCGGGCGGCGCGGCGGCGGCCGACTGACGAGCGGGCGGCGCGACGGCAGGCTGCGGGTGGGCGGACTCCGCGGAGACGACCGACCCGTCGGCGGGAACGGTTCCCGCGGGGGAGGCGGACGACGGCCAGGCGACGCACCCGTCCGAAGCGGACGAAGGCCGGGCGGTGGGCTCGACGGCGGCGGACGACGATCGGGCGGCCAACTCAGCGGCGGCGGACGACGGACGGACGGCCGACCCGGCAGCGGCGGACGACGGCCGGGCGGCGGGCCCGCCGTTCGGGCCGGTGTTCATGCCGGGCTCCGTTCCAGCAGGGTGTGCACCGCGGCGCGGAACCCGGCCAGCCGTTCGGCGGCCTCGTCGGCGCTGATCCGGGGCTCGTGGACGGCGGCGGGCCGCCAGTCCGGCAGGGCCTCCTCCAGGGTCAGCCGGGGGTCGGCGCCGAGCCGGGCCAGCGTGCCGACGCCCAGCGCGGTCGCGTCGGGCAGCGCGGACACCTCGACGGGGCGCTGGAGGAGGTCGGCCTGGGTCTGCATGAGCAGCGCCGAGCGGGTCAGGCCGCCGTCGACGCGCAGGGATTCGAGCGGGGTGCCGAGGTCGGCGGCGACGGCGTCGGCGAGGTCGACGACCTGGGCGGCGATACCCTCGCACAGCGCGCGCACCACGTGCCCCGGGCCGGTGTCGAGGCCGAGTCCGGTCAGCGAGCCGCGCAGGTCGCCGCGCCACCAGGGGGCGGCGAGCCCGGCGAGGGCGGGGACGAAGGTGACGCCGCCGCTGTCCGGTACGCCGCCGCCGACGCGATCGAGGTCGGTGGCGCCGGAGATGACGCCGAGGTCGGTGAGCCAGCGCACCGCGGACGCGGCCGTGTAGACCTGGCCGTCCAGGCAGTAACTGGTCCGTCCGGCGAGCCGCCAGGCGACGCAGCTGACCAGTCCCGAGGTGCCGCGCCGGGGGGTGTCGCCGGTGTGCGCGAGCAGGAACGCGCCCGTTCCGTAGGTGCACTTGGCGCTGCCGGGGGCGGTGACCCGCTGGGCCAGCAGGGCCGCCTGCTGGTCGACGACGAGCCCGGTGAGCGGGACGGCGCGGCCGAACTCCTCGGTGGTGGCGAACTCGCCCGCGGCGTCGACGACCTCGGGGAGGCGTTCGCCGGTCAGGCCGTACAGCTCCAGGGCGCGCGGCGACCACCGCGCGTGGTCGAGGTCGAGCAGTCCGGTGCGCCCGGCGGTGGCCGCGTCGGTGACGAAGGCTCCGGTGAGCCGGTGCACGAGCCAGGCGTCGGAGGTGGTGACGACGCCGTCCTCGGTCAGATGGCGTCGTATCCAGGCCATTTTGGGGGCGGCGAAGTAGGGGTCGACGGGCAGCCCGGTCAGCTGTCGCAACTCTTCGCTTTCCGGGGCGAGTTCGGCGCAGATTCGCTCGGCGCGGCGGTCCTGCCAGACCAGGGCGTCGGTGAGCGGGCGGCCGGTGGCGGGATCCCAGGCGAGGACGGTCTCGCCCTGGTTGGCCAGACCCACGGCCGCGACCGGTTCGCCGCCCTCGGCGAGCGCGCGACGGCAGGCGACCAGGACGGAGTCGTAGAGCTCGACGGGGTCGACCTCGACGAGGCCGCCGGGCAGATGGCGGGGCCGGACCTCGGCGAAACCGGTGCCGATGACGCCCCGTTCGGGGCAGATCACCAGGGCTTTGGTGCCTGACGTGCCCTGGTCGACGGCGAGCACCGGACCTGTCATCAAGCCCTCCCCTGGCTGATCACTGCGCGACAGACTGCCGTCGTCGTGAGCGCGCCGTCAAGCTCCGCCGTCGACCCGCGTTGATTGACTGACTGACAGTCAAAGTTGCTGCTGGGGAAGGGTGTTAAATACGTTCCGGAAACCACCGATGGTGTCCGGCGTCCACCTCTATAGTGACGGCCGAAAAACGTGATCTCCTCAACGTCCGTCCGGAGGAAGGCAGTTGTTAGTCCACCGCGCCGTCGCGCCCGACCCCCGCCGGGGGGCGCGCGGCTGATGGCCAGAGACGGAGCACGTCCCGCGTACGATCCGGCCGGTCATGACGTGGCACTGCGCGCCGCCCTCCAGGACCTGCGCACCGGCCGGTGGATGGCGATGCGCGGGCTGCTCGACTCCACCCGGGCCTGGTGGCAGTGGACGCAGCGGACCCAGGTCCTGGCCGCCGCGGCGGCGGGCACCGACGTGGTCCGGGCGTGGCTGGCGGAGGAGCCGTTCAGCGTCCCGGCGACGGTGATGCACGCCCGGGTCGCGGTGGAGCGGGCGCTGCGCGCGCACCGGGAGAACCACCGCCGTACGCACGAGTTGTGGATCGAGGCGTGGGACGCGAGCCAGAGCGCGACCAGGACCGCCCCGCACGATCCCGTGCCCTGGGTGTGTCTGCTGGCGCTGGCGCAGCTGGACCACAAGCAGAGCTGGGAGGAGCACCGGGCCCGGCCGCCGGAGCCGCTGCTGCCGTCGGGGCCGTGGGGGCTGCTCGCGGAGGCCGACAAGCGGGACCCGTACAACCGCGAGGCGTATCACCGCATGTTGCAGTTCGTCTATGCGCGCGGCACCGGGGAGCGGCTCGCCGAGGCGGTCGGCTACACGCACTGGGCGGCCGGCACCGCGCCGATGGGCTCCGCGCTGCACGTGCTGCCGCTGTACGTGCGCGTCGAGCGCTACCGCCGGGTCGGCGGCCGGGACGCGGCCCTGGACCTGCACTGGGTGGCCGAGGACGCCACCCGCGAGGCCCAACGGGCGCTGCACGCCTGGTTCGAGCACACCACCGCGCCCGAGCGGTCGCTGCTGGACCTCAACCACCTGGCCCACGCCCTCTGGGGCGCGCTGCAGTTCCCGGAGGCGGCACGGGTGTTCGACGCGCTCGGGCCGTACTACACGCCGCTCCCCTGGGCCTACCGCACGGCCGACGCGGGTGACGCGTCCCAGGCCATGGAGGTCTTCCTCCAGGCCCGTTCGCGCAGCCGCGCCGCGGCCCGCGGCTCCGGCCGTCACCCCTGATTCCCCCACATTTCCCCCGTAGTGCCTTTCTCTCGGAGGTTTCCGCATGTCCAGCACCTCTGAACCATCGGCTCCACCCGGCCTGTCCGACCAGGACGAGGAGCAGCGCCTGCGCGAACTCGGCTACCGTCCGGTGCTCGCCCGCCGCATGGGCGGCTTCGGCAACTTCGCGATCAGCTTCTCGGTGATCTCGATCCTGTCGGGCTGCATGACGCTGTACGGCTTCGGCATGGGCGCGGGCGGCCCCGCGGTGATGCTGTGGGGCTGGGCGGGTGTCGGCCTGTTCGTGCTCTTCGTCGGTCTCTCCCTGGCGGAGGTCACCAGCGCCTATCCGACGTCCGGCGCGCTGTACTACATGGCGGACCGGCTCGGCGGCCGCCGCTGGGGCTGGTACACCGGCTGGCTGAACCTGCTCGGCCTGCTCGGCGCGATCGCCGGCATCGACTACGGCGCCGCCCTGTTCACCGGCGCGTTCGCCAACCTCCAGTGGGGCTTCGAGCCGACGCCCGGCAGGACGATGCTGATATTCGTCGCGATCCTGCTGCTGCACGCCGTGCTGAACCTGTTCGGCGTGCACCTGGTCAGCATCCTCAACTCGGTCAGCGTCTGGTGGCATCTGGCGGGTGTGGCGCTGATCGTCGGCGCGCTGGCGATCTGGCCCGACCACCACCAGTCCGCGTCCTTCGTGTTCACCAAGTTCGTGAACGACACGGGCTGGTCGAACCCTGTCTACGTGGCCGCGATCGGACTGCTGCTGGCGCAGTACACGTTCTGCGGCTACGACGCCTCGGCGCACCTGTCCGAGGAGACCTCCAACGCGTCGGTGTCCGCCGCCCGCGGCATCGTGCGTTCCATCTGGGTCTCCTGGATCGCCGGTTTCGTGCTGCTGGCCGGCCTGACCTTCGCGATCCAGGACTACACCGCGACCCGCGAGACCGCGACCGGCGTGCCGCCCGCGCAGATCCTGCTGGACGGCCTCGGCAAGGGCGGCGCGAGCGCGCTGCTCCTGGTGGTCATCGTGGCCCAGCTGTTCTGCGGCAACGCCGAGGTGGCCGCGGCCAGTCGCATGGTGTTCGCGTTCAGCCGGGACCGGGCCCTGCCGGGTTCGGAGCTGTGGCGCCGGGTCAGCAACCGCACCCACACCCCGGTCGCCGCGGTGTGGCTGTCGGTCGTCGTCGCCGGGGTGCTCGCGCTGCCCTCCCTGTACTCGACGACGGCGTACGGCGCGGTCACGGCCATCAACGTCATCGGGATCACCCCCGCCTACGCCATCCCCGTCTTCCTGCGGCTGCGCGCGGGCGACCGGTTCCAGCCGGGCCCCTGGTCGCTCGGCAGGTGGAGCAAGCCGATCGGCTGGACCGCGGTGGTGTGGGTGGCGTTCGTCACCGTGCTGTTCTGCCTGCCGCAGTCCTCGCCGGTGACGGTCGACTCGATGAACTACGCGGCCATCGCGCTCGTCGTCGTGCTGGTGCTCGCCAGCGCGTGGTGGTACATAGCCCGCCGTTCGTACGGCACTCCGCAGACCGCCGCCTACGGCTCCGAGCAGGACCAGGCCGAACTCGCGGAGGGAATCGTCTGATTCCCGCCCGGACACCCCTCGGGCGACTCTCCGGTCCCGGCCGTCGCGGCGGAACCGTGGTACGAACTGCCCCGCTCGATACGGCAGGATGATCGGTCGCGTCGGCCCACCGCTCCATGCGGCCGGCGCGACCGCACATCCCGTACCGGAGCAGGGGACGACGTGACAAGACTTCACATCCGGCCGTCGACGGCGGCGCGTATCGCGCGGCGACCTTCCGGAGGTGACCGGTGAACCGCGCCCTCACGCTGGACGACGGGACACTCGCCGGGATCGCGCTGGCCGCGGGCTTCCTCGCCGCGTTCCTCTCCCGCCTGCTGCTGGGGTGGCTCGCCAAGCACGCCAAGCGCACCCGCTGGAACGGCGACGACGTGCTGGTGGACGCGCTGCGGCCGGTGCTGCCGTGGGCGGCGATCGCGGGCGGCGCGGCGGCGGCCGCGGCGGTGCTGCCGCTCACCAGGACCGTCCAGCACCACGTCAACCAGACCATCCAGGTCCTGCTCATCCTCGCGGTGACGGTGTCCGTGGCCCGCGTGGTCACCGGCCTGGTGCAGGCGTTCACGCAGTCGCGCTCCGGCGTCGCCGGGTCGGCGACCATCTTCGTGAACATCACCCGGGTCGTGGTGCTCGCCCTGGGCGGCCTGGTGGCGCTCCAGGCGCTCGGGATCTCCATAGCGCCGCTGCTCACCGCTCTGGGTGTGGGCGGTCTCGCGGTGGCGCTCGCCCTCCAGGACACCCTCGCCAACCTCTTCGCGGGCATCCACATCCTCGCCTCCAAGAGCGTGCAGCCGGGCGACTACATCCGGCTCAGCAGCGGCGAGGAGGGCTATGTCGTGGACATCAACTGGCGTCAGACGACGGTCCGTCAGCTCTCCAACAACCTCGTCATCATCCCCAACGGGCAGCTGGCGGGGACCAACATGACCAACTTCACGCGCCCCGAGCAGAAGTTGACGGTGCTGGTGCAGGCGGGCGTGGGGTACGACAGCGACCTGGAGCACGTCGAGCGGGTGACCATGGAGGTCGTCGCCGAGGTGATGACGCAGATCGACGGCGCGGTGCCGGAGCACGAACCGGCCGTCCGTTTCCACACGTTCGGCGACTCGCGGATCGACTTCACGATCATCCTGGGCGTCGGGGAGTTCAGCGACCAGTACCGGATCAAGCACGAGTTCATCAAGCGGCTGCACCGGCGGTTCGCCGAGGAGGGCATCAGCGTCCCGGCGCCGCGGCGGACGGTGACGCTCCAGGGGCCGGGGCAGGCCCAGGAGGCGGCGTCGGTGGTGATACCGCATCAGCGGGAGGCGGGCGCGGGCCGCGGCGGCGACGTGCCGTCCACCAGCGCGGGCGGCGGCCGCGACGTGCCGTCCGCCGACCGGGTCGACTGACCAGCCCGCGCGCGGAGGGCCTCCCCTGTGGGCCCCCCACGCGCGAGCGGCCGGGCGGGCACCCCGCCCGGCCATTCCCGGGCGGGCGGAGGGTCTCCCCCGCCCGCCCGGTGCCGTGTCAGCCCAGCGTGGCCGACGCGTCGTGGTAGCGCCCGGCCGAGCGGGCGTGCGGCGCGGCGAGGGCCGACGCGACCGGCGTGACCGTCCAGTCCGGGTGGTTCGGCATCCGCGGCGTGGTGGTGCCGTAGAGCCAGTCCCGCAGGAAGCCGGTGACGTCCTGGCCGGAGACGGACGACGCGACGGCGATGTAGTCCTCCGTCGTCGCCGCGGAGTCGCGGTAGCGGGCGAGGAAGGCCCGCTCGACGGCGTGGAAGGCGTCCTCGCCGATCAGCTCGCGCAGCGCGTACAGGGTGAGCACGCCGCCCAGGTAGCGCTGGTTGTCGAAGAGGTTGACCGCGTTCGGCTTCGCGACCGGACCCGAGTCGTGGCGCCACTGGTCGCCGCGGGCGTAGGTGTCCTTCATCCGGGCTTCCATGGTGGTCAGGCCCAGCGAGTCCGGCCAGCCGCGCTCGTAGCGGTACAGCAGCCCGTAGAAGTCGGCGTGGCCCTCGTTGAGCCAGAGGTCGGCCCAGGTGGCGGGCGAGACGCTGTTGCCGAACCAGGAGTGGACCAGCTCGTGCATCATGTGCGAGCCGATCTTGGCCTCTTCCTGGAGCAGGAAGTTCGGCTTGTACAGCGTGAGGGTCTGGGTCTCCAGGCCGGTGAAGTCGAAGGCGTTCGGGTCGTCGGAGTTGCACGGCAGCAGGCCGTACGTCTCGAACGGGAACGCCCCGAGCCGCTGCTCGAGCCAGTCGACCAGGCCGGGGGTGAGGGCCAGCGCGGGCTCCAGCGCGGCGGCGCGGGCGGTGGGCACGATGTCGCGCAGCGGCAGGCCGTGCGGGCCGGGCCGGTCCTTGACGACGTAGTCGCCGACCGTGATCTGCACCAGTTCGGTGGCCATGGGCGAGCGGGAGCGGTAGGTGTACGCCGTGCGGCCGCCGTCGAGGGTCTCGGTGCGCTCCAGGATGCCGTTCGCGACACCGCGCAGCCCCTCGGGGACGGTGATGCGGAAGGTGAAGTCCGCCTTGTCCGTGGGGTGGTCGTTGCACGGGAAGACGGTGTGCGCCGCGTCGGGCTGCCCGGCGACCGCGAAGCCGTCGGGGGTGGCCACCCAGCCGGTGTGGGTCAGGGTGCGGCGCGGGTCGGCGGAGTACGCGATGCGCACGGTGGCGCCGTCGTGGGCGCACAGGACCCGGGCGGGGGTGATCCGCAGCTTCTCGCCGGCCTGCTCGAACGTCGCCGCCCTGCCGTCGACGTCCACGGAGCGTATGTCCAGGCCCAGCGCGTCCAGGGAGAAGCGGTCGAGGTCCTGCTCGGCGCGGATCTCCAGGGTCGCGGTCACGTCGACGAGCCGCGTCGTCGCGTCCCAGGCGACATCCAGGTGGTAGGCCCGCACGCGGTAGCCGGCGTTGCCGAGGGTGGGGAACACGGGGTCGTCGACGGTCTCGGCGCCCGGGGCCGCGTCCCGGCCGGCCGGGGCCGGGGAGGAGCCGCCGGTACCGGCCGCGCGGGCCGTCCCCGCGCCCGCGGCCAGGGCCGCCGCCGTGCCGAACAGGGCGGCCACCGGGGCCGTCACTCTGGTGCGATATCTCATGATCCGCTTTCGCTCGGGCGGCCGGGAGGTCAGCCCCGGCCGTCTCAGGTGTGCGTTCCACTCCCTTGACCACCGGAGGGCGGCGTTCGGTTGCCCGGGAAACGGAAGAAGTTTCGAAAGTGCCCATGACAAGTTGCGGGCCCTCGGGCGAGATCCGCGGAGGCGTCCTGGCGGACCCCTGTCGAGGCCGCGGCGATCACGAGATATCTTGATGTCGAGCAATGTTGCAGACGTGGAGCGGAGCACCCGGTGACTGACTCGACCATCTTCTACACCTACACAGACGAAGCCCCGGCCCTGGCGACGCATTCGTTCCTGCCGGTGGTCCAGGCGTACGCCTCCCAGGCCGGTGTCGCCGTGGAGACCCGCGACATCTCGCTGGCCGGGCGCATCCTGGCCGTCTTCCCCGAGTACCTCCAGGAGGAACAGCGCATCGCCGACGCGCTGACCGAGCTGGGCGAGCTGGCGAAGACGCCCGCGGCCAACATCGTCAAGCTGCCGAACATCTCGGCGTCCATCCCGCAGCTCAAGGCGGCCGTCGCCGAGCTGCAGGAGAAGGGCTTCGCGCTGCCGGACTACCCGGACGACCCGAAGTCCGACGAGGAGCGCGACATCCGCGCCCGCTACGACAAGATCAAGGGCTCCGCGGTCAACCCGGTGCTGCGCGAGGGCAACTCCGACCGCCGCGCCCCCGCCTCGGTCAAGAACTTCGCCAAGACCCACCCGCACCGCATGGGTACCTGGTCCGCCGACTCCAAGACCAATGTCGCGACCATGGGGCAGAACGACTTCCGCTCCACCGAGAAGTCCACGGTGATCACCGAGGACGGCACGCTCCGCATCGAGCTGGTCGCCGCCGACGGCACCACCACCGTGCTGCGCGAGTCCGTCCCCGTCCTCAAGGACGAGGTCGTCGACGCCTCCGTGATGCGCGCCGCCGCGCTGAACGAGTTCCTCGCCGCGCAGGTCGCCCGCGCCAAGGCGGAGGGCGTGCTCTTCTCCGTGCACCTGAAGGCCACGATGATGAAGGTCTCCGACCCGATCGTCTTCGGCCACGTGGTGCGCGCCTTCTTCCCGAAGACCTTCGCGCAGTACGGCGCCGTGCTGGCCGCGGCCGGCCTGTCCCCCAACGACGGTCTCGGCGGCATCCTCAAGGGCCTGGAGGCGCTGCCCGAGGGCGACGCCATCAAGGCGTCCTTCGACGCGGAGATCGCCGAAGGACCGGCGCTCGCCATGGTCGACTCCGACCGCGGCATCACCAACCTGCACGTGCCGTCCGACGTCATCGTCGACGCCTCGATGCCGGCCATGATCCGCACCTCCGGCCACATGTGGGGCCCGGACGGCGAGGAGGCCGACACCCTCGCGGTGCTGCCGGACTCCTCCTACTCCGGCGTCTACCAGGCCGTCGTCGAGGACTGCCGGGCCAACGGCGCCTACGACCCCGCCACCATGGGCTCGGTGCCGAACGTCGGCCTCATGGCGCAGAAGGCCGAGGAGTACGGCTCCCACGACAAGACCTTCGAGATCCAGGCCGCCGGCACCGTCCGCCTGGTCGACCAGGCCGGCGACGTCGTCCTGGAGCAGCCGGTCTCCGAGGGCGACATCTTCCGCGCCTGCCAGACCAAGGACGCCCCGATCCGCGACTGGGTGAAGCTGGCCGTCACGCGCGCCCGCGCCACCGGCGACCCGGCCGTGTTCTGGCTGGACGCCACCCGCGCCCACGACGCCGTGCTCATCGAGAAGGTGCAGCGCTACCTCGCCGACCACGACACCGAGGGCCTGGACATCAAGGTCCTCGCCCCGGTCGAGGCGACGAAGCTGTCGATCGAGCGCATCCGCCGCGGCGAGAACACCATCTCCGTCACCGGCAACGTGCTGCGCGACTACCTGACCGACCTCTTCCCGATCCTGGAGCTGGGCACCAGCGCCAAGATGCTCTCGGTCGTCCCGCTGATGGCGGGCGGCGGCCTGTTCGAGACCGGCGCCGGCGGCTCCGCGCCGAAGCACGTCCAGCAGCTGGTCAAGGAGGACTACCTGCGCTGGGACTCGCTCGGCGAGTTCTTCGCCCTGGTGCCGTCCTTCGAGCAGTACGCCAAGACCACCGGCAACGCCCGCGCCCAGGTCCTGGCCGACACCCTCGACCGCGCGACGGCGACGTTCCTCAACGAGAACAAGTCGCCGGCCCGCCGCGTCGGTGGCATCGACAACCGCGGCAGCCACTTCTTCCTGTCCCTGTACTGGGCGCAGGAGCTGGCCGCGCAGACCGACGACGCGGACCTCGCGAAGGCGTTCGCGCCGTTCGCCGAGTCCCTCGCGGCGAACGAGCAGAAGATCGTCGACGAGCTGCTCGCGGTCCAGGGCAAGCCGGCCGACATCGGCGGCTACTACCGCCCCGACACCGCCAAGGCCGACGCGGTGATGCGCCCGTCCACCACGTGGAACGAGACGCTCGCCACCCTGGTCTGAGCACCCGGCTGAGCACCCCCGAAGGGCCCGCGTTCCGCACGGCGCGCGGGTCCTTCGCCGTTCCCGGGCGAGCTCCGGCCCGGCTCCCCCCGGCGCGCCGGGCCGCCCCGCCGCCTCACCAGTCGCGCGGCGCGATCAGATCCTCCGCGTCCGCGTCGGGAAAGCCGTAGGCCCGCGCGATGAATCGGAAGTCGCCCGCTATCTCCTCACGGGCGACCGTCTCGATGTCGCTCTCCGCCTCCAGGAACGCGTCCTGCAGGTCGTTGAACTCCTCGGTGGCCGCGTGCGTGAGCCGGTAGAGCGCCGCCAGGTCGGCGGGGCGCTCCGCCTCGATGCGCGCGCACAGGGCGAGCAGGACGTCCCGGCCCCGGTCGACGACCGCGTCCGGGAAGTAGCCGTCGGCGTAGAGCGCCTTGAGGAACCGGTGCGCGGTCACCTGCTCGTTGCGGACGGACATGGTGTTCCCCCTGGTGCGGCTGGACTGTCGGTGCCGTGTGGCACCGTGGTCGGTGATCTCGATACTGCCGTACGCCACTGACAACGCCGCCGGGTGCCGCAGGGTGCCGCCGAACGCACCGCCGCGCCCCGCCGCCGAACCCCTTGGAGCCGCACATGCCCGCTGACGCCCCCTCGTTCGAACTCCTGCCCGGTTCCGCGGAGTCCCCCGTGATCCTGCACGTGCCGCACGGGTCCCGGACGGTCCCGGCGCGGCTGCGGGACGGGATCGTGCTGGACGACGAGGCGCTGGAGCGGGAGCTGGACCACATCACCGACGCGCACACCGGCGAACTCGCCGCGGCGGCCGCCGGGGCGTGCCCGGTGGCGCCCTGGCGGTTCGTCAACCGGCTCTCCCGCCTGGTCGTCGACCCGGAGCGGTTCCCCGACGAGCGCGAGGAGATGCTGGCGGCCGGGATGGGCGCGGTGTACACCCGCACCACGCACGGGGCGGCGCTGCGCCCGCCGGACAGCGACCCCGAGCCGCTGCTCACCCGCCACTTCCGGCCGTACGCGCAGGCGATGACGGACGCGGTCGCGGACCGGCTGGCGGCCACCGGGCGGGCCGTGATCATCGATGTGCACTCCTACCCGAGCGCGCCGCTGCCCTACGAGCTGCACGGCGCGGGCCCGAGACCGCCGGTGTGCCTGGGGACCGACGCCTTCCACACCCCGGACGCGCTCGTCGACGCCGCCCGCTCGGCGTTCGCGCCGTTCGGGGAGACCGGCCTGGACAGCCCGTTCTCGGGGGCGTACGTGCCGTTGAGGTACTACGGCGTCGAGCCGCGGGTGTCCGCCCTCATGGTGGAGATCCGCCGGGACACGTACATGACGGAGCCGGGCGGTCCCGCGGGCGCCGGTCTGGAGCGGCTGGCGGCGGCGCTGGCCGAACTGGCCCACGCCGCCGCTCTCTGACCCGCCCGCGGACCCCGCCGTTCCGGGACCCGCCTCCGGACCCCGCCGCTCTCCGACGCGCCCGGACACCACGCCGCTCCCCGGTCCCGCCCCGGGACGCCGCCACTCAGGCCCGCAGCCACTCCGTGACGATCACGTCCCCGCCCGTGCGCAGCCGCAGCGCGAACGGGCCCGAGACGCCGGCGTCGCCGGCGAAGCGGCCCATGCCGTCGGCGGTGAGCGTGGTGGGGGCGGCCGGGTGGGGGCCGCCGAGCACCTCGATACCGGCCGGCTGGGGCGGCAGGATCTGGCCCAGCAGCCCGTGCGGGGTGACCTCGACGTCGACGGTCAGGTCGCCCGCGGTGAAGGTGAGCATCCGCGGCACGTCGACCGCGCCCCGCACCGGGATCGCGTCGACCAGCGAGTCGAAGGTCAGCTCGGCCAGCTTGGCGTCCATGTCGTGCAGCGCGAACGCCTCGATCGCGATCTGCCGCAGCTCGTCCGGGACCGGATCGAGCACGGCGACCGCCTGCCGCAGCTCCTCCTCCAGGATGTCCGCGTCGAACTCCTCGTCCACCGCACTCTCTTCGTCGTCCTCGAAACGGTCGTCGAAACGGCCGTCGAAGCCGTCGTCGCGCACGCCGCTCATGCCGCTCCCCTCGCGTCGAGCCGGGCCCTGAGCCGGCGCAGGCAGCGCTGGCGCAGCGGCCCGATGCTGCCCACGGCGATACCGAGCGCCGAGGACACCTCCTGGTAGCTGGGCGGCGGCGTGGCCATCAGCACGCGCAGCAACTGCCTGCACCGCTCGCCCAGTTCCTCGAACTCCTGCCACAGCCGCCGGATCCGCTCGGCCTGGGCGTCCGCCTCCTCGGAGTCCAGCAGCGACTGCTCGGGCGTCAGGTCCTCGCTCGGCCGGTCGAGCAGCTGCTGGTCGTCCGTCGGCATCAGCCGGGTCAGGCCCTTGATCACCTTGAGGCACTCGTGCCGCGCGGTGCTCGCGAGCCAACTCCCGGCCTTGTCGGGCTCCCTGATCCGCCCCAGGTGCTGGGCGAACCGGAACCACACGGTCTGGTACACCTCGTGGCCGTCGGCGTCGGAGAGGCGGTGTGCGCGCACCACCGACCACACCAGGGGACTGAGTCCCTCCACCAGCGCCTTCCAGGCCGCCGCGTCGCCGTCGACGGCCGCCCGGACCAATGCGCCGACATCTGCACGTTCCACGGCCCCACCCCTCGTGTACGGCAAGTCATGGTACGCCGTGGAGTGGAGGGTTCCGGCCCTCATGCCGGAGGAGCGAGCCGTACCACCGGCACCGGCTGCCAGGTGGGGGGCCGCAGCGCGGGCACGTGCGCCCCCCGCACCTCCGCGTAGGCCGTGGTGGCGTCCAGGAGCTGCCGCAGGGCCGCGCGGGGCGCGCTCTCCTTGTGCGCCGTCATGTGCGCGGCCACCATCCCCGCGGCGACGGGGGTGGCGAAGGAAGTGCCGCTCCAGTGCGCGTACCCCTCGAACATGACCTGGTCGGGCTTGCCCCCGGTGCCGGCCCGGTCCTCGCTGAGCACCCCGGTGTGGCGCGGGTACTGGCAGGTGCAGGTGTAGGTGAAGCCGTAGCGGCAGGCGTCGTAGGTGGAGTGCTGGTAGACGTACGGCACCGGGGCGCCGAAGCCGGTGAGGACTCCGGTGAGCCGCTCGCCGGGCGCGTACGCCTTCACCCAGGAGCCGTGGTTGCTGAAGCAGGCGCCGTAGTCGCCGTCGCCGCGCAGCGCGCCCACCGAGAGCACGACGTCCCGGTACTCGGGCAGGTCGGCGTAGGCGGCCGGCCAGAACGGCGTGGCACTGGAGTTGTTGCCCGCCGCGGCGACCAGCAGCGTGCCCTGGGCGCGCAGTTCGGTCATGAAGGCGTCGATGCCGAGCAGGCCGTCGGTGCGGCCGTTGGAGGTGCCCGCCGACAGGCTGATCACGTCGGGCCAGCCGTGCTCGTCGACGGACGCGAACAGCGCGGCGCCGAAGTCGGATTCGAGGATCGCGCCGGCGTCGTTGAGGGTGTTGCGCACGGTGATCTCGGTGTTGGGCGCGACCGCCGCGACCAGGCCCGCGATGAAGGTGCCGTGGCCCACGTACTGCTGGAGCACGCCCGCCTCGTCGCACTCGCGCAACTGGGGGTCGCCCTGCGTGTGGGCGAGCAGCGGCGACGAGCTGAAGTCCGCCATCAGGCCGGTGTCGACCACCAGGACCTTGACGGCGGTGTCGGCGTCGTAAGGGCCGTCCGCGGGCGCCGGGTTGGTGCCCTGGGTGAGCGGGGCGGGCACGGGCTCGTCGCCCGGACAGGCGTTGACGGCGATGGACACCACGTGGTTGCGGCTGACGAGCCGGTGGCCGGCCCGGCCCTCCGCCTCGCTCAGCGCCCGCAGCGCGTGGTGCACGGCGCGATCGCCGTGCCGGTCGCCGTGGCCGGGGTCGCCGACCTGGATGCGCGTGATGCCCGAGCGGTTGGTCTCGGGGCCGGCCCGGCGCACATGGTCGGCGGAGAGCCCGGTCGCCTCGGTGAAGTGGGTGCGCACCCGGTCCTCGACGAGTGCGGCCTCCGCCCCGTCCCTGGCGAGGACGACACCCTTCTCGTAGAAGAACTCCGCGGAGTCGTCCGGCCCCATCGCCAGCGGGACGTCGGGCATGGAGCGCTGGATCTGGTCGAACTGCTCGTGGAATCGCTGTGGTGCCATGGTGTGGTCCTCCCCCTGAGGAAGCGGTTGTCAGTCAGAGCCGCACGGCCTCCGATTGATACAGCGTCAAACCTGTGAAGGGTGTGTCACGGAGCATTACCATCCGTTGCGTGACAGCGGGAAGCGACTCCGTTCTCGAGCTGCTGCCGATGGTGTACGCCGCCCCCAACGACGCACTGTCCAGGGCCGAAGAGGTGCTCGGCACCGATCCCTCACCCCTGCATGCCTCGATCGCCCACCAGGTGATCGGCATCTGGCAGCGGGACTTCGGCGATCTGCGGATCGCCCTCACGCATCTGCGGCGCGCCCGCGACCTCGCGGCGCGCGCCGACTCCGCCGAACGGGAGGCGGAGGTGCTCGGCACCCTCGGGGTCGCACTGGTGCACGCGGGGCGCACCCGGCAGGGCCTCGCCGCCTTCGAGCGCGGGGTCGCACGCGGGGTGGGACACACCCGCGCGCGCGTGCTCTACCTGCGGGCGTACGTCTGGTGGGTGCTGGGCCACCACCCGGAGGCGCTGGAGGACGTACGCCGGGCGATCGCCGTGCTGCGCCAGGCCGACGACGTCATCTGGACCGCGCGGGCGCTCACGCTGCGGGCCACCGTGCATCTGGCGCTGGGCGCGGTGGAGCGCGCCGACGCCGACTTCACCGCGGCCGAACGGCTGTGGGAGACCACCGGCCAGGAGCACGACAAGGCGGACGCGGTGGAGAGCCGGGGTCTCGCCAAGTTCCGCGCCGGTGACATCCCGGCCGCCCTGCGGCTGCTCGACGAGGCCGAGGAGCGCTACGGCAAGCTCGGCACCCCGACCTTCATGCTCGACATCCGCCGCTGCGAGGTGCTGATGGCCGCCGGGCTCGCCCCGGAGGCGCTCGCCGAGGCGGACGCGGCGATCGGCGTCCTCGACGGCATCGGCGGCCAGTCCACCCGCAAGGCGGAGCTGCTGCTGACCGCCGCCCGCGCGGCCCGGCTGGCGGACGACCCGAACACCGCGGTCGCGCGCGCCGCGACCGCGGTACGGCTGTTCGCCGCGCAGCGCCGCACCTGGTGGGAGACGCACGCCCGACTGGTGCTGACCGAGGCGCGGTTCACCGCCGGGCGCAGTTCGGGGCGGCTGGTCGCGGAGGCCGCGGCGGTCGCCGAGCGGCTGGCGTCGTTCGGCTCGCCCTCCGCGCCGGAGGCCTCACTGCTCGCGGGCCGGATCGCGCTCGCGCTGGGCTGGACCGAGGACGCCGAACGGCACCTGGCGGTCGCCGCGCGCAGCAGGCGCAGCGGGCCGCCGCTGGCCCGGATCACCGGCTGGGCCGCGCAGGCGCTGCGGCACCGGGCGGCCGGTTCGGCGCGCGGTGTGCTGGAGGCGTGCCGGCGCGGTCTCGACGTGCTCGACGACCACCGGATGACGCTGGGCGCCTCGGAGTTGCGGGCCCGCGCCACCGCGCAGGGCGCCGAACTGGCCGCGCTCGCCCAGCAGGCCGCGCTCACCGCCGGTGCGCCGCGCCGGCTGCTGGTGTGGAGCGAGCGGTGGCGGGCCACCGTGCTGTCCGCGCCGCCCACCCGGCCGCCCGCCGACCCGGCGCTGCTCAGCGACATGACCGCGTTCCGCGAGATCGCCGCCCGCGCCGACGCGGCCCGCATGGACGGCCACCCGGTCCTGGCGCTCGAACGCGAACAGCGGCGCCTGGAAAAGGAGATCAGGGCCCGCACCCTCCACCTGCGGGGCGACGCGGCGGGCGACAGCCGCCGCTTCGAGCCGGGCCCGCTGCTCGCGCGGCTCGCCGAGACCGACGGCCGGCTGGTCGAACTGGCCGTGCTGGACGGGCGGGTGCATGTCCTGCTGTGCGGGGAGGGGCGGGTACGGCGGTTCGAGGCGGGCACGCTGGCGGAGGCCGTACGGGAGGCCGAGCACGTCCAGGCCGCACTGCGCCGGCTCGCCCACCCGGGCGCGGAGAGCCGGCTGCCGATCGTGGAGGCGGCCGGACGGCACCTGGAACAGCTGCTGCTGGGCGAGGCCGCACGCCATCTCGGGTCCGGTCCGGTGGTGGTCGTCCCGCCGGGCGCGCTGCACCGGGTGACCTGGGCGCTGCTGCCGTCGCTGCGCGAGCGGGTGCTCAGCGTGTCGCCGTCGGCGGGGAGTTGGCTGCGGGCGCGGGAGACCGAGCCGCCGCGCGAGGGGCGGCCGGTGCTGGTGCGCGGTCCGGGCCTCGCGACCGGGGGTGCCGAGGTGCCCGAACTCAGCCGCCACTACGGCGGTTCGACGGTTCTGGAGCACGACGAGGCGTGCGTGCCGCGGGTGTTGGAGGCCCTCGACGGCGCTCCCCTCGCGCACATCGCCGCGCACGGCACGTTCCGCGCGGACAGCCCGCTGTTCTCGTCGCTGCGGATGGCCGACGGGCCTCTCATCGTGCACGACTTCGAGCGCCTGGCCCGCAGCCCGTACCGGATCATCCTCTCCAGCTGCGACACGGCACGGCTCGCCTCGGTGGGCGCGGACGAGCTCCTCGGCCTGGTGACGGCGCTGCTCCCGCTCGGTACGGCGGGTGTCGTGGCCTCCAGCGCGCCGGTCAACGACGAGGCGGTCGTCCCCCTGATGCTGTCCCTGCACAAGGGCCTGACGGCGGGCCTCTCCCTGGCGGAGGCGCTGCGCGACGCCCGCGCGGCCCTGCCGGGTGACGCGCTGCACCAGGCGACGGGCTGGGCCTTCGCGGCCTTCGGCTCCGCCTGACCGGCCCCCTGGGAGCCCTCCCCCCGTCGCCCCGCGCGGCCCGGTGGGGCCCCTTCGCGCAGTTC
>NZ_LAVA02000109.1 GCF_000974985.2 Streptomyces mangrovisoli
GGTCCGGCCGTCTTGCTGCGGGGCGTCCATGCTCGCGTCACCGTTCTTGCGGGCGGGCAGGCTCAGCGGCGGGTGACGGTGTAGCCGGCGTCGTTGACCGCGCGGGTCCACACGTCGCGGTCGAACCACTTGGTGATGTCCGGCTGCATCCCGGTGATGGTGCGCATCCGGGCCTGCCAGTCGTGGCCGCCGGGGCCGCGGCTGTCCTCGCAGCCGGTGCAGCCGTCCTCGCCGTGGATGTGGCCGGCCATCCACGCGTTGACCGCAACATTGACGATGACCGCGTACAGGTCGCCGCCGGTCTGGGCCATGGAGTCCGGGACGCCCGCAAGGACCAGGGCCAGTTCGGGGTTGTCCAGCGGCGGCATCGGGGCTCGGATGCTCCTGTCGCCGCCGTTGTCCTCACGCAAGGAGGAGCTCTGCGCGAGGCTGTCGGCCACGGCCCTGGCGTTGAAGTACCGCCAGGCAGAGCGCAGCTGGACCCCGAGCCGCTCCGCGACGGCGGTCATGTTCTTCTCAATCGTGTCCTCGACGGTCGACGGTGCGAGCGTCACCCCTCGGCGGGCCAGCTCGACCAGCGTCTCGGCAACAGCTTCCTTGAACGCCTTCGTGTTCCGCACCGTCGCATCGTAGGTGCGCCACTGCGGTCACCGCGGGCGTTCCTCCACATCAACCCGGGCGAAGACGCGCGCAGCGGGACACGGGGGCGTACGCCCCTCGCTCGTTTCGCGCCTCGGGCGAAGGCGCACGGCACGCGGCCGTGCGAGGCCAGGACACGCGGCCCGGCATTGATATGGCCACAGCCTGGTCTTCTCACACAGACAGGCCTCTCGATGACCCTAACGCGAATTTGCACATCGAGGGTGAAGACCAAGACGGGTGAGGAGTTCGTGCTGGCCAGACTCAAGGTTGTTCCAGCCAATGGGCTGACGGTGGAGCCAGCCGCCGATGTTGACCGCGGGACCAGTCAGCCAGGGAAGGATGTCTATGTATTTTCATCGGAAGAATTCGGGATTCTTGTCGGCCATGAAGCACTCCGCCACGCCTGCTCAAATTCTTCGCAATTAATCAGAAAAGCAGTGAACTCCGACTGGTTCGCCACGTCATCGATGCTACCGACAGGGATTTCACTCAACCCGATCTCTGAAGACTCGTGAGCCTCGTCAGTCCTCAGCCGTCGCCCGTCCCTGTAGTGCTGGATCTTGCGGACCTCGTACCCGTCGGGACCGATCTCGCTGTAAAACCTTGTCGGCTCGTCCTTGAATTCGTGCAGCCAGTCGACCTTCCAATATTCCATGAACTAGCTCTTTCCGTGACTGACGATGCGACCTGTCAGGTCGAGAGGACCTTGGTTGTGTACCACGAAGACATCGGGTCGCTCAACCGAGCGCATGACCTGGAGTCCACGCACGTCTACTTCTATGAAGTGGCTGAACTTGTGGCCGGCCCACGGCACTCTCACGAAAGCGTAGGAAAGCTGTCCGGGGGTCTTCGTTCCAGGCTGGATATCGGATAGGTACTGCCCGTCCCCGAAGCGGGCGTCCTTGGGGTTATCAGCCTTCAGGGATGCGCGTAGTTCCTTGCTTTCCAGGATTCCGTTGTAGCCCCCTTCGTTTGTGTAGTGATAGAGGGTGCCCAACTCATCGTCGGGAACCTGTTCGACGCGGTACGGGCATTCGTCGGGCGCGAGACCGAGGGGGTCTCCCCACGTATGAGGGTTGTCGACGTAGGTGTCGGGGTTGGGTGCGGGTGACAGCCCGAGCGGGTCGGGGGTGAGGAAGCGCGCCGTTTCGGGGTCGTAGTGGCGGAAGTAGTTGTAGTGGAGGCCGGTTTCGGGGTCGTAGTACTGGCCCGGGAAACGCAACGGGGTGTAGGCGCTGCTGTTGTCCGCCCATGCGGTCCTTCCCCACAAGGTGCTGCGGGTGCGCCAGGCGATGTCGCCTTGCTCGTCTATGAGTTCACTGGGGGTTCCGATGAGGTCGGTAACGATGGCGAAGAAGCGGGAGTCGATCTCGTGCTGGGGGCTCTCGGAGGCGGTGATGCGTTCCGTCTGGGCGAGCGGGCGTATGCCCTGGTGGTCCCAGGTGAGGGTGACCGGGTGGGGAAGGTCGGGGGATGCTGTCGTCTGTTCACACAGGGTGGTGCCGTCCCAGGTGAAGTCGACCCGCTCCACGACGGTTTCGCCGTCTCCTGCGAGGCGGAGTTTGGCCGTGCGTCTTCCAAGAGGGTCGTAGGTGTAGCGCCAGCGGGTGCCGTCGGGGGTCACCACGGACGTCAAATGGTCTTCGGCGTCCCATGCGTAGTGCCAGGTGTCGGGTTTGCGGGACAGGCGGGTCTTCTGGCGCAGGGTGATGCGGCCGAGCGCGTCGTGTTCGTAGCGGACGTTGCCGGCGCGGGTGATGCGGGTGCCGGTGTAGGTGCGGGTGCCCACTGCTTCGTGACCGGGGTGGCTGCTGGGCCACTGGGCGTGGGTCTGGTTGCCTGCTTCGTCGTAGGCGTAGGTCTCGGTCCAGTGGGCGGCGTGTACGGCGGTGACTCGGCCTGCGGCGTCCAGGTCGAAGCGGCGGGAGCCGGACACGTCGTCGTCGATGGCGACCAGGTTGCCGTCGGCGCGGTAGCTGTAGGCGCGATGCATCGTGCGTCCGCGAGTGCCCGTGACCGACTGGGTGGTCAGTCGGCCTTGTGAGTCGAAGGTGTGGTCAAGGGCGATGTTCTGGCCGATGTGACGGGTTTGTTCGCGGCCTGCCTCGTCGTAGGTGAAGTTGATGGTGCGGCCGGAGGCGCTCATGTGGGTGCAGTGGCCGGCTGCGTCGTAGGACCAGGTGGTGGTGGCTCCGGTGGGGGTGGTGCGGCTGGTGCGGCGACCCAGCGTGTCGTAGGTGTAGGTGCAGGTGCGGCCGTTGACGGTTTCGGAGTGCAGGCGGCCGTGGCGGTCGCGCAGGAGGGTGACGGTGGTTGCGTCCGGGCCGGTTGCGTGGGCCAGTTCGTCGGTCAGGTCGTAGGCGTAGGTAGTGATCTGGCCTGCGGCGTCCTTGCGGATGACCTGTCCCAGTTCGTTGCGGGTGAAGGAGACTGTCTCGCCGAGAGCGTTGGTGCGGGTGGTGAGGCGGTTCGCGTCGTCGTAGGCGTAGGTCAGTGTGCGGCCGTCAAAGTCGGTCTCGGTCACCAGGCGGCCGGCCGCGTCGTATGCGTAATTCCACGTCAGCCCGTGGGGGTGGGTGACCTTGGCCAGGCGCAGTTCGCTGTCGTGGGTGAATTCGTAGCGTGCCCCGTCCGGGCCGGTGCGTGCGGTGAGCAGGTCGAAGTGGGTGTACTCGAAGCGGGTCACGCCGCCCGCGGGGTCGGTGTGGCTGGTGCAGTTGCCCTCGCCGTCGTACGTCCAGCTCTCCGCGCTCCCGTCGGGGGCGGTACGCCGGGCGAGGTGGCCTTCGAGGGTCCAGTGCAGGCGCGTGGTGGCTCCGGTCGGGTCCGTGACCGCGGTCGGGCGGCCGAACGCGTCGCGCTCGTATCGCGTGCGGGCGCCCTTCGGGTTCGTGACGGTCAGCAGGAGTCCCGCGCGGTCGCAGGTGAGGGTCGTCGTGTCGCCCAACGGGTCAGTCACCGCGGTCAGGTGGCCGGCTTCGGAGTATGAAAAGCGTGTCGTCTGGCCAGAGGAGTCTGTTACCGAGGTGCGGTTGCCGCGTGCGTCGTAGGTCTGGTGGACGACGGCGCCATCGAGGTTGATCACCTTCACGGGCTGGCCGAGGGCGTTGTATTGCGCCGTGGCCTGTCGGCCGTCCGGCCGCATCACCGATGTGAGGTTGCCACTCGCGTCGTAGTGGAACGTGGTTGTGTGGCCCAGGGGGTCGGTCTGGGTGAGGAGGCGGTTGTAGCGGTCGCGTCGGTATCGGGTCGTCGCGCCGAGGGCATCGATCGCCGCGACGACCTGCCAGGCGTCGTTGATGAGATAGCGACGGGTGTGGCCTTGACCGGTCGTGGCCGTCGTGGTGCGAAGGCCGGTGTGCGGGTCTCGCTCCTGGTAGGACAGGCGCAGGGCCAGGTGGCCTGCGGATCCGCCTTCGGCGGTGCAGCGGTCTCGGTCGTCGTAGGCGTAGGTGTAGCTGCGGTGGTTGGTGTCCGTCCACGAGGTGATCCGGCCGGCGTCGTCGTAGGTGAAGCGAAGCGGCATGCCGGAGGAGTTGATGACCTCGGTGAGATGGCCGTCGGTGTAGCCGTAGCGTTTCAGTTCCTCGCCGGTGGCGGCCAGGTGGAGGGCCGTGATGCGCCCAGATTCTGTGGTGATCGTGATGGCTTGGCCGCTGCTGGAGACTACGGCGAGCGGGATGCCTGACGGGTCGTACTCGAAGGTGAGCCAGTTGCCGTTGCGGTCGTCGATCTGCTCGAGGACCGCAAGGTTGTCGCCGCGGTCTGCGAAGTGCCAGGTGCGCAGGGTCTGCACGTCGGTGATGGTGTAGCCCCCGTCGACCCGGTCCAGGGGCCAGCCGGGGCCGTGGCTGGGCAGGGTCGGCACCCCGGGTGCGGGATGCGGGTAGGCCAGCAGGAGGCCGTCTTCGGTGACGAAGACGACGCCCTCGGCGTCGATCTCCAGACGCTGGTCGATCGTGGAAGACCAGGACGGGCCGAACCAGCGCCCGAGGTGGTAGCCGGACTCGGCCCGCCGTTTCACGGACAGCGGGAGGACTCCCGGCAGGACGACGTCCGTCTGCGGCAGGTACATCTTGCCGGTGGCGAGGTCGATCGGGTCGGTGTCCTCGCTGTGTCGGCCCTCGGACCGCGAGTCCTGCGCCGGCTCCTCGTTCACCCTCTCCCGGGCCGACTTGGCGGCGGCGTTCTCGCCGCCCTCTTCGGCCGTGGTGCGGGCGGTCTTACGCAGGCCCTGTGCGACAACGTCCTCCGCTCCTTCTTTCAGGGCGAGCCGCAGTCCGCTGCGGGCGAGCCCCGCGCCCTTGGTGCCGACCAGTTCGGGGATGAGGCGGCCCACGAACTCGGAGGGGTCCTTCTTGAATCCGTCGACGGCCGTCTGGACGATCCGTTCGGGATGGGCGGCGGTGGACACCAGGCCGGCCAGCGTCGTGTTGACGTTTTGCACGTAGGCGGCCGGGTGGGTGAGATTGTACGGGTCGGTGGGGTTGAGGCCGCGGGCAAAGTTCAGCAGCCCGGCCGTACCCTTGAGCGCGCCGCCGGCCACGTGGGTGAGTTCAGTGTTGGCGGCTTGGTAGCCGTCAGTGAGGTCGCTGCCCAGGCGTTGAAGCGGCGGCGGCTGGGCGGGGGCGTGCGCGAGGGCCGCTCTCACCTTGCCCTGCGCCTCGGATGCAGCGGTGTTGCGCTGTTTGCGGGCCTCGGCGAGTTTCTCGACCGCCGCTTTGACGTCGGCTTTGCCGGGGTCCTGGAAGGGCTCGGGCTTCGGGCCCGGGTCCTCGTTCGCCTTCACCTTGGCGTTGTAGGCATCGACCTTCGCGTTGTAGGCGTCGGTGGCATCCTTGGACGCCTTGACGCCCTTGGTGTAGAGCTCCACGGCCTCCTCGGCTTGGCCCTGCGCCCACTTGACGGTGTCCGCGTACGACTCCAGCGCCCCCGCTGCCGTGTCGCACGCCTGGGACGCCTGCCCCCACTTGGCGGGATGGACGCCGAACTTCTTCCGGAAGGCGTCGCCGCCCTCGCCCTGCCAGCCGGTGGAGTCGACTTTCTTCAGCCCTGAGCTCACCTTGGCGAAGGCGCCGTGGAAGTCCTTCAAGTGCTTGGCGCTCGCCCGTATCTTGTCCGGACTTCCGTGGACGAGCTCGTTGGCTTCCTCGCTCTGGCCGAGCTGCTGCTCACCGGGGGTGGCTCCCAAGTCCGAGGCCACCTCGTCGCCCCAGTCCTCCACGCCGTCGGCCCAGCCGTGCGCACCGACCTTGTCCAGGCCCTCGCCCACCTCGTTGGTGGCCCAGTCGACGCCCTCGCCGAGCTTCTTCTTGCCCGAGTCGTAGAGGTCTTCCGCCCCGCCCAGAAGGGAGTTGGTGAGGTCTCCGAGTCCCATCAGCCCTCCCCGCCCTGCTCAGCAGCCTGGGCACGGGCCTCGGGAGAGGGCCCGAAGGTGTCGTCCAGGTACTGGTCGTACTCCTGGTTTGAGACACCGAACGCGCTGTGCAGGTTCTCGGGGTTGAGGCCCATCGGGCCGAGGGTGTGCGAGGTCATCACGTCCCGGCCTGCGTCCTTCCATGCCTGCCCGCTGGTGGACATCGCCTGGTCGAAGGAGTCCTTGCTGTAGTCCACGTCCCCGCCGTACACGCCGGACGTGGCGATGTCGCCCCATCCCATCTTCTCGACGTCCTCCTCGGAGGCGTACGGATTGCCGATGGCCGCGTTGGTGACGACCTTGAAACTGCCCTCGACGTACTTCTCGCTCTCGTAGTACGTGCCGGCAGCCAGCCCCGTCTTCACAGCGAAGCCGTTGCCCTCATTGATCAGCGACCGCACACCCCACTCCCAGCGCTCGCAAAACGACGTGAACTCTCCCGTCAGCCCGTCGTGGCCGAGCTCCAGTCCGGTCAGAGCGATGTTCGAGAAGCCGCGCCCGGCTCCGGCTTCGCCGACCATGCCCACCTCCTCAAGCTCCGCCAGCGCCTCGGTAAGGCCCTGGGAGACCAGCGCGAGACCGTCCGCCTTCAGATCCTTGCCGCCCTCGCTCATGCCGCGCCCCCCGCCTCGAAGTCCACCGCCACCTCATCCGGCACGATGCCCTGCACCGGGGGAAACACCATCCCGTCCGGCCCGTCCGCACAGTCCAGCGCCACCCCGCAGGGCACCCCGGCAGCCGGCACCGCCACATCCAGCAGACGTGCGCCCAGAATCGTCTGGTAGGTCCACTCGCGTGCCGCCTGGCCGCGAGCCACGGCGTAACGGGCCAGCGCCTGCTCGTCCGTGAAGGCCAGGATGAAACGGATGCCGACCAAGTCCGCGGTCAGCAGGCCGCGTTCCTCCGCCGAACCGGGGCCGTCGCCGAGCGGAACCAGCACGGGGGTACGGCGGAACTCACCGAGCAGCGCCGCGAACCGACGCCTGCGCGACGCCACTTCGGGCGCCTCACGGGTGATTACACCTACAGGCTCCGCGGCTGTCGGAGGTTCGCCGGGCTGCACAGCCCGCTGCTCACGCGAAGACGTGGCCGCGTTGGAAGCGGCCGCCGCGTCCGTCATCTCCGCGTAGTCCGCAAGTCGCGACCGTGGAACCCCCTGCGGCCCGCCGACCGCACCCCCGTACTCAGACATGCAGCACATCATCACAACTGCACACGGCCCGCCGCAAACGCCAGCGGGAGCAACCTCCCATCCGTGTCAGTCGCGCACCCAGGCAACGGACGGTCATGCGCGGAAGGCCGTCCTGTGACTCACCGTCTCCGTAGCGCGACACCCAAGGCGCCGTCCCTGACCGCCAGATCGCAGTCACAGCCCTGCTGCACCGATTACCGACGCAGGTCGCTGATGGCAGGTCGACGAGTGCTCGGGCCCCGTCACCAAACCGGCTTCGATCACCATGCCATGCGCTTCCCCCCGAACAAGACCAACTTACTTCATGGCGCCCAAATCCCGTCCCGGCCACAGCTGATCCGCCAACTTGCGGCGGAGCGCCTGCGCTTCAGGCCGGCAGAGGCTGTCAGTAGCCAGTCAGCCCTGCCGAGAGAGGGGGACAAAAACAGAAGTCGATCAGCTCGGGCACCGCACTGCCCCCGGTCACCGGCGTTCCGGCACCTCGGCACTGTCCGGGGTACTCGCCAACCTGTACTGAAACGCGTGCACCGCCCGCCGCAGATCGCCGAGTTAGCGTTCAAGCAGCGTGGCGACCTCCGCTGCCGGTGCGTGCACCGACTCCGGTCGCTCGGCCAGCGCCTCCATCCGGATGGCAGCATCAGCCGGGCGGGCTGAGTCGAGAGCCGCTGCTCATCGTTGCTGCGGTATCCGTCCAGCAGCACGGGGCGTTCAACGAGGACGACGCCGAGGCCCACGTGACGGGCTTGAGCAGCCGGGCCAGGAACGGCGCCGAAGTCGGCGGCGTGCGCCTCAGAGAGGCTTCGATGTGTATGCTGCCGCGGACCCGGCGTACTCAAGGCTGCTCGGGACACACGGCACCAATGCCCGGGGCGCTGGACGCAAATCAGCGCCGCTTCCCGAGCGAAGGTAGGCCGCCGCGGACTGTTTTGATGCTGCTGTTCTGCCCCTCAATTTGTGTCACGTTGTCGGGTGGCGCATGACGCCAGCCCGGCTCCGGCTCGACAACCCTCTTCAAAGTCCCGTTTGCCCGGGGATTACTCTTCTTCGGTTTGGCCGGCGCATCCGCGGGGATGAAGGTGCGCTGCGCAGGCTTGGCGCGGTCCTCTTCCAGCGTGCTCCGCCTTGCCGACTGCCAGGCAGGTCCTCGAAACGATGTAGTGATTGCCCTTTCGGGGTCCCATCCGTTACGGATCCTGCGCTCCAACACACCTTTTGAGACGACACACCGTTCATCCTCCGCCCACTTGGCAGCCGTTTTTCTCTCACCGAACGCCGAAATAGCCATGCCGAGCCCCCCTCGACGGTGACGATGCTCGGACCGTACCCGCTCCTGGTCCTGCGTAGACCGCATTTGGACGCTGCTTCTGTTGATCCCTCTGCGTAACGTGTGCGGGCCGCAGCCGGGAGGACGACTTCGTCCTCAGCGAGGCTCAAATCCGTTCAGGGTCGAGTGCCCCTTGACAGTTCATGCCTTTTCGGCACTGCCAGGGTGAATGACAGCAATCAGTTCTTCATCGCCCTGCTCGAACAAGAGGACTCACCAACGGCCGACAATCGTGAGGTGACAGCGATTACCCCACGGCCCCATCCCCCTGGGCTAAACTCCAACTCGCCTTGCAAAATGGGAACTTGTACAGCACAGACAGATACAGGAGTACGATGGACGAGGCGTTAACTGTGGTCCATCGCCATGAGGACGGCCACAGAAGCATCACCGTCCCCGTCGCACGGGCCGGCCCGGTAGCGCTCACCTGTACCGACGAGGTCTGGCGTCCAGCACATCACCGTGCCCAGCGCAGCATCGCCACGTGGTGGTGGGCCGCCACGACCGGCAAGCACGTGGGCTGCCGGTCCATGAACGTACTGACCGTGGCCATGCTCTTGGACTTCACCCCGGCGGTGACGGAGTTCACCGCATGGTCCGCGAAGATCAAGTGGCGTGAGCGGGGCCGTGAGCGCAGCATCGTGCCGGACTTCTTCGCACGCACCGACCAGGGGACGACCCTGGTCATCGCCTGCCCGCCGGTGAGCGGTACGAGTCCGCGGTGGCAGGGCCAGCAGCGGGTGCTGCGCCAGGCGTGCCGGGAGGCGGGCTGGGAGCTGGGGATGCCCCGGATGCCGGCGCCGATGGCTTTGGCGAATCTGCGCTGGGTGTCGCGCTACCGGCATCCGCGGTACGGCGACCGGGAGGTCGAGCAGGCGCTGATGTCGGCCTTCCTGGATCCGCGCCCGCTGGAGGAGGGGGTCAGGGCCACGGGGCTGCCGCGGCTGTCAACACTGCCGCGGCTGTACCACCTGCTGTGGCGGCAGACGTTGACGCTGGAGTGGAACCGGGCGATGGGCCCGGACAGCGTGATCAGCGTATCCGGCCCTGTGCCGTCGGGGATGCGCCGCCCCGTGGAAACGGAGACTGTATGAGCGGGGTGCTCATGCCGCGGCCGCGGCCATCTGGAGTCGTCCCGCGGGGCATCGTGGCGCCGGGCGACCGGGTGCGGTGGATGGGCAGCCGGTACACGGTGACGGCCCTGTCCGGCACGACGGTGCACCTGGCGCCTGTACCGGGCAGCATGGCCTCGCCGATCGCGGCGGTCATCCAGATCCTGGCCGCGGCCGCGGACTTCGCCGTGCTCGACGAGGCGGATGCAGCCCCGTCGGCCGGCCCGATGCCGACCTGGTCGATGCTGGAGGGCATCAGTGCCGACAGCGCCCGGGACGCCCGCATCTGGCGACGTCACGTCATCGAGGTGGAGACCGGCCTGCTGCCGGACATGCCCGAAGACAGCACGCCCCGCGAAGGCTACGACCCAGCTCGCTTCACCCTGATCGAGCGTTACCAGCGCAAGGCCGAAGAACTGAGCGCGGTGCTGGACTGGTCGGTGTCCTGGAAGACGGTTCAGCGCAAGCGGCTGGCGTTCCTCAAGGAGGACATCTGGGGGCTGGTCGACAAACGCTCCACCCGCAAGAGCACCCTGCACGGGCGCACAGACCCCCGGGTGGTGGACTTGCTGCTGGCCCTGTGCGAGCGCCAGGCCCGGGAGCAGGCCGCCACTGACGCACGCACCCTGTTCAAGAACCTGCGGCGCGCTGCGAGTTCTGCGCCGGGCCCGCGGATGAAGGTGCCGGCCGATCCCACCCTGTATGCGCTGCTGAGGCGGCTGGGCATCGACGCGATGCAGTTGCGGGATCCCACTCGGCGCCGCAAGGACCGGCTCAATCGTCCCGCACCGCCGTTCGGGGTGACCTCGGTAACGGCGCCGGGCGAGTTGGTCCAGGTCGACTCCACGGCCCTGGACGTGAAGGTGCTCGGGGATGACGGGCGGCCCACCCAGGTGGAGCTGACGGCGGCCATCGATGTCTTCTCGCGCAGCGTCATCGCCGCGGTGCTGCGGCCCAAGACCGCGGGCCGGCGCAAGACCCGGCAGCGGGCCAGGGCGCTGTTGAGCACCCACACCAGTGCGGGCCGGGCCACCAAGGCTGTCGATGCCTCCTTGCTGCTGGCCTTGTGCATGGTGCCCGCGTCGATGCGGCCGGGCTTCGATCCGGCGGCCTCCGCGGCCCGCTCCGACCTGCCGTACGAGGAACTGCTGGAGATCGACGCGCGGATGGAGCATGCTGCGGCCCGGCCGGTGATCATGCCGGAGACCATCGTGATCGACCACGGCACGGTCTTCGCCGGGCAGACGTTCTTCGACGCCTGTTCCTTCCTCGGGATCACCGTCCGCCCGGCCCGTAGGCGCACTCCGACGGACAAGGCGATCGTCGAGCGGACCTTCGAGTCGATCAAGTCGGGCTTCAGCCAGCACGTCAACTCCTACACCGGGCGGGACTTCAGTCGCCGCGGCAAGGAGACCGAGCTGGAGCGGCTGTGGACGCTGCAGGAGCTGGACGACCTGTTGCAGGAGTGGATCGCGGTCGGCTGGCAGACGCGGCCGCACGACGAGCTGCGCAGCCCCTACGAGCCGAACCTGCCGCCGCTGACACCGAACCAGATGTACGCCGCGGGCGTGCAGGCGGCGGGCTACATCCCGATCCCGCTGGGCTTCGACGACTACCTGGAGCTGCTGCCCACCGCCTGGGTCGGGGTGCGCGACGACGGAATCCGTTTCAAGAACCGCACCTACGACAACTACCAGGGGGAGCTCGAGGAGGTCCGCAACAAGCCGTCGGGTCTCAAGGGCAAGAAGCGCGGCGGGTGGGAGCTGCGCTACAACCCCAACACCCCCGAGCAGGTGTGGTTGCGTGACCACCGCTCCGGTGCGTGGATCACAGCGGTCTTCAAGCACCAGCACCTGATCGGCGCCCCGTGGACCCAGCATCTGTGGGACACGGCGACGGCGGAGCACGTGGACCGCGGCGGCCGTCACACCGACGACGAGCACATCGCCCAGGTCCTGGCCGAGTTGCTGGAGCGCGCCGGGCAGGGCCCGGACGAGCCCGGCACGGTGCACGTGCCCGACGGGTACGGGCCGGTGCCCGGCTACGGCCCCGTGCCGGCCCCGGCCGGCCAGGGGACGGAGTTCGACCCCTTCGCCGGGGCGGATCCGCTCGACCTGGCGGAACTGGGCCCGCTGACCGTGCTGGAAGTGGGCCAGCCGAGCCTGTACGCCCCGTCCCCGCTCACGCGCGAGCCCGTTCGCGGCCCGGAACCCGGACCTGCTCCTTCCATGAGCGGCACGGACGCCGAAGCGCGGCCGCTTCTGGAGGACCTGGACGACCTCGACGACGGCCTCGACAGCAGCGCGCGGCTCCTGCTGGACCTGCCCTGCGACAATGACCCTCCGCAGGAGACGGCCCGATGACACAGCGAGCGCACGCCCAGGACGACAACGCCTCCGGCAGCGACCCGGAGGAGGACATCCCTGGCGTCGTCCCGGACGACGACATCCGCCTGCTCGTCGGCTCCCCCGCCGCCACCCCGGTGTTCGCCGCACCCCGGCCGTTGTGGCTGGACACGTTGAGCAACTGGCGCACCTTCGCCGCCCTGGACCGCACCCGCCCCCACCTGGCCGACAGTGGGCCACCGGGCACGGACGTCGCCGACAACGACCTGCGGCTGCGCTATCACGCCCTGATGCCGACCGTGGTCACGCCCGCCATCGGGGAGGCGCTGGTCGTCGTCCACGAGCATCTGCTGTCCAACCGGGAACGCACCAGCGGCAAACCCGGCGTCATCATCGAGGGCCCCCGCGGCACCGGCAAGACCGAGATCATGCAGTACATCGGCCGCCACTATGAGAACAAGATCGCCCGGCTGTACGAGCCGGACGAGAACCGGGTACCGGTGATCGCGCTGCGGGTTCCTCCCCTGACCCGCGGTGGGCGACGGAACTGGCCCACCTCCTTCGCTTCTTTCCTCGGCCTCAAGCACGGCGGCGGCACCGACCCCACCCGCTCGATCTGTCACGTGATGCGCAACAGCTCCACCCTGCTGGTACTCGTCGACGGCATCGAGCAGCTGCGGGCCGGCGCGGATGCCGAGGAGTCGTTCGCCTACCTGGAAGAGATCAGCGAGAAGACCGGCGCCACCTTCGTCTTCACCGGCCGTGCCGCCCGCTCCATCGTCGATCCCCAGACCCGTGACCGGGAGACCGTCCTGGCGGACCATGAGGAGATCTGGGGCGACTACGCGAGCCTGCGCACCAGCCGGATTGGCTACGACACCGACAGCCGCAAGCTCTTCGCGAAAATCGTCCGCGGTTTCGACAAACACCTGTGCCTGCACCGTCATCAGCCGGACGACCTGACCAACCTCCACGACTACCTGCACCGGCGCAGCAAGGGCTACATGCGGGCTCTGTCCCAGCTCGTCACCCAAGGCGCTCAGAAGGCGATCTGGACGAAGGAGGAACGCATCACCGAGGACCTGCTGGAGACCCTGGCCATCGGCCGCAGCCGCACCATCTGATACCGCTCACGACCGCCCAGGCAGACAAGACCAGGGCGCCAGCTCACCAAGTAGGGGAAGAACAGCCGTGGAGTACAACTTCTTCGAGGAGAACGAGAACTTCGAAGAAGACGAGGTCGAGGGCAGGACGAGGGTGAGCGTCAAAACCCCGCTGGGCACCGGTCTCGCCCTGAAGAGCGTCCTGGAGCAGCACCAGGCCTGGGCACAGCAGCTACAGGCACACCACAAGGCACGCCTGAAAAACCTCAACCCGGCGCAGCGGGGCGACCTGATGGCCGAGCAGTACCTGGAACTGCGCACGCTACGCAGGCAAGGCGAGCTCCTGGACACACGAGATGCCTTGGTCGCCTTCGGACTTCGCCAGGAGGTACAGGCACGAGGCTGGGATCATCCCTGGCCCGACGTGGACCTCGTGGAGATACCGCTGGGTCGCTTCCCTGGCGGCACCGGCACCGGCAGTTACCCGGAAACCCTCTCCCTGCGGCTGCCGGGCATGCTCGTGGATCAGGTGAGTGCCGGATGCTGGTCCACGTCCAAAGAGTCCATCCACCGGCTCTGGCAGTGGCGGGACGACCATGCGCCTGCTGTCCTGCGGCCGCACGCCACCCGGCCCGAGGAGCAGGCCGCTGCAGCGGAGTACCAGCGCCTGTCCGCCGGCGTCACCACGACGGGAGAGGTCTACCGGGCAGGTATCCATCGAGGGCTGCGAGCGGCGCTGCATACCCCACCGCCGTCGCTGATCACGGCTCTTGCACCGCGTTGACGGGCCGGTACGCCAACGATGGTAGGGCCTCCTTGAAAGCGTCGGCACTGTCCGTTGCGGGAGTGCAAGGCGGTCTCCTGCGCGGCGCCGCTACGGTTCTTCGGCTGCCTCGGGTGTGTCCCAGGCCATGCGGAGGATGTCGAGTGCGGCGCGTTCTTCGTCGGTGAGTTCGTTGGGGGTACGGCGGATGCGGTCGATCCATGAGCCGAGCCGGAAGGGTCCGATCCAGTCGGTTTCGGTGTGCTGGCGGGGAACGTCGAGGTGGCCTTCGCGGGCGAGGTAGCTGGACGCGGCGACCAGGCCGCGGCGGAAGGCGCGGCCTCGTTCGGTGCGGAATGCTTCGGGGTGGATGCTGTCGACGTGCGGGGTGATGCCGATGTCGATCAGGAGCTTGGCTTGTTCGACGCGGAGCGTGTGGAAGTTGTTGCGCTGGCGGCTGAGCCACTGCCCCAGCTTGAATCCGTCCGGGGTGGTGAAAGAGCCGGGGACGTCGGCGCTGCCGCCCGCGTCGATGTGCGCTTTGGCGTGCGCGTAGGCGCGCCGCCAGGTCAGCGGCCAGCCGGGATTCCACCAGGGGTCGAGGGCGGTGAGCTGTGCGGCGTGGTTCTTGGGGAGTGTCTGGGTGTTGTCCTTCTTTCGGCACTCGGCGAGCCAGGCGCCGATGGGGTGGCCGCCGAGTTCGGCGTCGGTGGGTGCGGCCAGGTGCCTGTGGGCGGCGGCGTAGGCGCGGGCGTGGTCGAGGATGCGGGTGAAGGTGTGTGCGGGGGCGCTCCACAGCATGTCGAGGGCGTCGAGGGCGTCGGCGTGTTCGCTGGGCAGGCGCTCGGCCAGGTGCCGCAGGCGCTGGTTGCTGATCCACTCCCCCAGGGCGAAGCCGGTGCTGTCGTGGAAGGTGTGGGGGACGTCGAGGTGGTGGTGGCTGTGGTGGTAGCGGGTGGCCGCGGCCAGGCCCTCGGGCCAGGATCCGGTGGCGGGCAGGGTGATCTCGAGGCCCAGTGCGAGGGCGATCTGCAGAGCGCGTTCGGGGCGGTTGTAGTGGATGGTCCGGCGCGGGCCGCCGCTGAGGTTGCGGCCTCGGCGGGGCACGGCGATGTGGTCGAGGAAGTGGTCGTCGTGGGCCCGGAGGGCTTGGAGGACGGTGTAGATGCCCTCGAACTGCGAGTCCTGCAGGGCGTGTTCGGTGGCTCGCCCGTCGGGCAGGTAGACGGGCAGTACGAGGGTGGCCTTCTTGCCGTGGCCGGGTACCAGGCGCAGGGCGCGGCCGATGGCCTGGATGGTGTCGACGATGCTGTTGCGGGGGGCGGCGAAGATCACCGAGTCGATGGCGGGGATGTCGATGCCCTCGGCCAGGACACGGACGTTGCTGAGGACCGCGCGCCCGTCGGCGTTCTGGAAGGCGGACAGCCGGCTGCGGCGTTCGTCGATGCGTTGTGTGCCGTCGACGTGCATGGCCTCCAGGTCCGTCTGCTGGAGCTGGGCGGCGGTGTCGGGCAGGTCGCGGGAGAACGCTTCGGCGGCTTCGATGCGGTTGTGGAAGACGAGGACGCGCCGCAGGTCGTGGTCGGTGATGGCGCGCAGGACGGCCACCTGCAGTGCGGCCGCGCGCAGGCCGCCGTGCTGCGGGTCGAGGTGGGGTTTGCGGGTGAGGATGGCGCGCAGCTGGTCGTCGCCGATGACGGGCATCACGACCTGGTAGTCGGCGAGGAGTCCGCGTTCGATCGCGTCGGCCATGCCGAGGCGGTAGACGTGGGGGCCGAAGACGTCCCGGCGGTCCATGGTGGCGGTGGGGGCGCCGTCCCACAGCCCGGCGGTGAAGATGCGGGGGGTGGCGGTCATGTAGAGACGCAGCCGGGCGGGGACCGCCTGGTCGTCGTGGATGGCTCCCCAGCCGTTGTGGCTGCTGATGCAGGTGCGGTGCGCCTCGTCCACGACGATGAGGTCCCAGGCCGGCAGCTGGTGCTGGCTGTGGGCTTCTTGCAGGCCCGGCAGGGAGGCGTAGGTGACGAAGACCGTCACGGGCTGGCCGTCCTGGTCGGCGACGAGGCGGGCCAGATCGGCGGGCCGTTTGACCATGTGGGCAGTGCGCCGGGGCAGGCCGCTGCGGGTCTGACTCATCGACGACAGTCCCGCCATCACGCCGTCGCGTCCGCCCTCGCGCCAGCGCCGGATGGTCTGGGTCAGCAGTTCCAGGGTCGGCACGGCCACCAGCACCCGGCCTGCCGGTGCGAGACGGCCTGCACCGGCCACAGCGATGAGCGTCTTGCCGGTGCCGCATGCGGAGACGGCCGTCGCGCGGCGCTCTCCCCGGGCGAAGGCGCCGGTGATCGCGGCGAGGGCCTCCTGCTGATGCGGGCGCAACTCGATGGGCGGCATGGCCGGGGGCTTCTCCTCGCGGGGGGGGGCGTCTCGACAGGGTGACGGTAGGGGATCACCAGGACGGGGCTCGTCAAATTCGGCCAGAATGTGGCCAGTTGGCGGGTCGCGTGACGAACTGAGTCGAGGAGAGGGACAGGGTGGCGGTGCGTTCATCAGGGCCGTGTCAGAGCCTGGGCGGCACAGGAGAGGTCCAGCCGCTGCCTCGTCGGGTGCGGTTCATCGCCCAGGAGTCCACGAACTCGTTCGTGCACCGGCTCGCGGAGACCAACGGCCTCGATCCCCGGGATCTGCTGTCGATGGCCGGCGCCGGTGACTGCCTGCTTCCCGAGCCGCAGTTCAGCGAGGTGCATCTGAACGCGGCTGCGCACGGCCGGCTGGCCGCCCTGGCGGGATGCCGCACCGACGTCCTGGAGCATGTGCTGCCCACGTTGCGGGCGCATCCGCTGCCCGATCCGGCGGGTGCGTCAGCGCGCTGGGACGTCCCCAACCCCTGGGAGCCCGCCGATGACTGCCTGGTGCGCGTGTGCGATCTGTGTGCGCTGGCCAAACGGTCACGCCGTGATGCGTATGCGGTGTCGGCGGCCGACTGGAGGGTGTGCGTCCGCCACCGGCGCTGGACGGACAACCTGCGGGAGGACGGGGTGACCTGCATCCCGCTCGCGCCTGTGCCAGAAGTCCTCGAGGCTCACCGCGAACGAACACGGCTCGAGCGGCGCCTGGGCGCCGGCGGCCGCATCGCGTTCGCGGACGCGTTCCACATCGCCGCCTTCTGGTGGAACCACCACGCCCAGGTCCCCCGGGCGTGGCCCGCACGCCATCTAAAACTGGGTCTCGGGAAGGGAAGCGATCGGCGGGTGGCCGCCTTGGTGGCCTACCCGGAGGTCGTCCGGCTCGCCGGCGTACTGGCGGCGAGGGAGCGCCGACGGCTGCGGGGCAGCTTGTCCCAGGACCAGGACGTCGACTGGCTGCGCGGTGTGCAGCGCCTGTTCGCCTCGTGGGGTCTGCGGGGCACCTTCCCCATGGAGCCGGTGCTGCAGTGGGCGGCCCTGCATTCGGGGCGGGCACGCCCGTCCGGGCCGCGGCCAGCCCGGGGCCGCTATCGCCGTCTGGAGGCGTCGGGCCCCCATCATTCTCAGGTGCCCGCGGGGGCCGCGCTCGCGGCCACCACCTGCCTGCCGTGGCGGCTGGGAGAGGACGGCGAGACACCGGCACACGTGTGGAGCGTCCAAAGCCGGGTGTGAGGAGCGCGCCGCGCGCGGCAGACGCAGGCAGGGTCAGAAGCCGATGTGCGAGACGTGACGGTAGGCGGCGTGATCTGATCCGAGACTGTCCGAGATGTAGGTCCAGGCGTCGTCCAGGGCTTGCTGGTCCCCCGCGTTCCACGCATCCACGACCCGCCGCCACTCGGTGCGGACATTGATCACGCGCACGTTCAGATCGCGGCGCCTATTGGGGGCGACATGCTGCTGGTCGACGGGGTAGATCTCGATCCGGGTGCCGCGCCCGTCGTCCCAGAGGACCTGTTTGAAGTAGTCCACGACGTTGTGGCGGCGGCAGGCCCAGAAGGCCTGGTCGATCTTTCTCAGGTTGGCCGGCAGGGGGCGTTGTCGTGCCGCCCGCCACCGGGCGATGGTCCGCTCGGTCACGGTGACCTGGGCAAGTCGTAACCAGGCAAGTCCCTGTTCGTCCCGGGCCAGGTAGCGCAGCCGGATGGCCAGTCCCCTCGGATCGCTGGTCGGGGGCAGCCCGTTGTTGGCGGCCCACATGTCGAGTTGGCGCGCCAGCGCCGCCCCGCCGGTCATGCCGGTGGCGCCATAGCGCCCGAACCCGAACCCTTGTTCCGACTCCGCGGGAGGCGGCCGGAGGGAGCCGGCGGCCGGAAGGTTCGCAGGTTCCATGTCCGGCCTTTCTGTCTTTCTCCCGTTGCCTTCGACGCGGTCGAAGAGTGATGCCACCACTGTCCTTTGGATCAGCGTGGACAGCGGCATGCGGTGCCGGTGCGCAATCCTAGCGTTCAACTCCCGCACCGCTGGGGTCAGATGAGACATTCGGACAAGTCGTGGCTCTTGGCGGCGGAGCCCTCCTGGGAGCGCTCGTCGGCCCTGGGCACAGCGGCAGCGCGATGCCGTTTCGGCTGGCCGGCGGGACAACCCATCGGAATTCCGAAATGCGGGGTACTCGGCACGGAGACCGTGGCCGTCTTCTGCGACGAGGTGGTCTCCACCGCGATGATCGGCCGTCTGGTCCATCACGCCCCGGTTCTCACGTTGACTGGCGACTCCCACCGGACCCGTCAGCGGCAAGGAGACCGGGAGCACAGCGCCTGAACTACCAGCCCATGTCCCGGGCGACTTCACTCTGAGCGGCGGCGATGTCCTCCGCGGTCACGCCGGTCACATCCGCGTCGGCGGCGAACTCCAGCCGCGACAGCAGATCGGCCAGGGCCTGCTTCTGGGCCGGGTGGGTGACGGGCACCGAGTCGAGGTCCGTGCTCATCAGCCAGTCGAACAGCACGATGGCGTCCGCACGCCATAGGCGCACCGACACGGTCGGGAGATCGTCTTCCACGCCTCCATGATGCCCCGGCCGATCAAGCTGCTTGACCCACCCGCAAGCCCCAAGGGGTCCGCTCTGCGGGGCTGGTGGATGTTCGGCTCTGCGGGAGCGTTGACACGGCGGTGCGCTGACGCAGATCGCCCCTCGGGCGACCGCTTCATGTCCGGGAGACGTGCGCATCTCTGCCTCTTGGCACGGCGTCGCAGCCGCGCCCGGTCCCAGAGCCGACGGGACGCAGCGCTGCACCCAGGGCTGTGGCGGCGAACCCCTCGACATGTGGGTTGATATGACGAGCCGTGGGGTGGTCCTGCCCGTGGCGGGGACGTACCGGGTCTGTCAGTGGGCCGGGCAAGAATGGGGCGGCGCAGCTGTCCTGGACGGCTCCCTCACCGTATGGGGTCCCTGTTGCGCACCGTATTCGCAGGCCAGCGGCAGGGCGGCGCGTCTTCACGGGGGCGCGGGTGATGCTCGCTGCGCCTGTCATGTCCCGTGGCGGAGGTTCCAAATCATGGCCAGCACGCTTGTCACCCCGTTCCGTTCACGCCGGACATCCGACCCGTCCGGCGACGGCGAGAGTCCGGGCGAAGTGCCCCTGCAGGCTGGTGACTTCACGCATCGTGCGGCGGTGCTGGTCCGCGTGCCTGCGGGCGCGGGGGAATCCACCGCCCGTGAGCAGTGGGCGCGCCACGGCCTGTTGTTTTCCCGCCTGGAGGCGGCCGGGCAGGGTGACACGATGGCCCTGTACCAGGCGGAGGTGCGCTTACAGGGGAGCCGTTGGGGTGCCCTGAGCGAGGCGGAGCGCCGTGTCCTGGCAGCGCTGGCCGGCCGGGTGACGGCGCGCATCGGTGACGCGACGCTCCTGGAGCCTGAGGGCTCCCCCGCGGTGGTCAGTACCTGGCACGTGCACCGCAAGACGGACTGGGGGTCCGGCTGGTGGCGGAGCCGGGCCGCCCTGCTGTGGGTGCAGGTGGGGGCGGCGGATGTGCACCGCCGGGTGCGTCTGGACGGTCCGGGCACCCGGGAGGAGGCGCTGGCTGCCCTTCGGTCGAGGCCGGATCTCGGCGGGGTGGTCTTCGACGAGGACCTGCATGACGTGCGGCCGGGTCTCGCCTCCTTCCACGCGGTGCGGCCGCAGGCTCCGGCCCCCTGGCACACCCGGGCCCTGGGGCTGCCGGGGATGGCGGTGGCGGCCGTCACGATGCTGTTCGGGTGGGTGCTGGCGGGACTGGGCCTTGGGTGGCAGATCGCGCTGGCACCGCTGCTGGCGCCGGCAGCATGGTGGGTGGGCTTGTGGCTGGCGGACCGGGACCGGCACTCCCGGATGATCGTCTGGCTGTGCGGGATGGCCGTGGTCGGCAGTACGGCGCTGTGCGGGTTCATGGCCCGGGTGGCCTCGCCGGAGCTGGGCGGCGTCGGCCTGCGGCCGGTGGCGGCCGTCTTGTGCGGACTGCCGGTACTGCGCGGCTGCGTGTACGCGCTGCGTCAGAGCTGGGTCTCCCGCAACGCGGCCGCTCTGCTGCCGATCGCCGTTGTGCCCCTGGCGTGGGTGCTGCCCTGGATGGGACGGCTGGCTCAGGGCATCTACCTGACCGTGTGCCTGGGCATCCCGCTGTCGTCAGCCAACGTCGATCCTGTATGGACGTATCTGGCCGGAATAAAGCCGGCCGGCCTGTGCATGGCCGCCCTGTTGTGCGGGCTGGCCGCGTTCGGCTGGTGCCGCCACTTCTACTGGATCACCGGCTCGAGGGCGTACTGCCTGACCGTCGTCGGCACGCTGACCGCGCTGATGATGGTGTTGGCCGTGCTCGTCGGCCTGACCTCGGCCACCAGCGGGGCCGATCGCACCGCCGCGCAGGCCGCGGCCGGACAGGATCCTTCACCATTCTTCGGGATCAGTGCGCGGCGGGTCTGTGTGCATCCGCTCGACGCGGCCGGTACGGCCGTGCAGCCGGGGCCGCTGCCGACCGGCCACCCGGTCCTTGCGTTCGACGTCACCGGCGACGAGACCTGGCTGTGGGATCCCCTGCGGGTCACCGGCTCGGCCGGGCTGGCGAAGGGCGCGCTGCGCGTGCGCACCGAGCAGATCGTCACCCGGCCCGCAGCCCGCGGCACCGACGTCTGTCCTGTGCTCCAGGCCCGCTGAGCCGGCGCTGGCGGGAACTGGTCCGGGCCGGGCTGGGGTGCTGAGCGATGATGGCCAGCATGAATGAGCAGTGGGCCGGTGTGGTGGGCGCGGTGGCCGGCGCTGTTGAGCGCCTGGTGGAGCCGTCAGGGCCAGCACGAGCAGACTCAGGCCCAGCACCTTCTTCTGGCGGGCCAGTTGCAGTCGGCTCATCTGCTGCAGGTGATGGAGCCGCGTCGCCGTGTCTACGGCGACTTCATCGCCGCGGTACATGAGCTGCGCAGCAAGCTGTATGAGGCGTGGAGCAGCGGCCATCCCGACGGTTACGGCCCGCTCCTGGTTGTCTTGGACGACGAGGAATTCGGCCGGCGACTGGAGCATGTGCGCGCCCAGGTCTCCCTGGAGGGCCCCGACCCGGTCGTCGCAGCGGCCGAGAGCGTTATAGATCTGCTCGCCGCCTTTCGCCTCCAGGTGTTGTCGATCGAGGAGAGCGGCATCATGGGCGAAATGGCTGCCGCCGGTGAAGAGGTATCCCCTCCCTCGGAGCTGGCCGAGCTGAAGCAGCGGCTGAACGACATGATCACTGCGGCCCGTAACGCCCTGGCCGAGCACGGTGCCACCGCCCTGTTGCCGACCGCCGTCCGCTAGCCGTCCGGGTGCCGAAAGCGGCGGTGCGTGAGTACGCGGGCGGGTCTCCACCGTGAGGTGGTCAGAAGTCGCTCGGCCAGCGACGGAGCTGCCGTTCCGGGGGGCTTGGATCCGCTAGGCGGGCCTGTGCGGGTGCCGTCTGCATCAGGTCGTGCCGGCCTCGTGGCAGAGGCGGCGTGGGCTCCGACGGCGGCGAGGCGATGTGCCTACCTGCGCAGTGAGCGCGACGATGGCGGTATGCCTCATCCCTGTGCGGCATCCGGTCCGCATCCAGTGCAGATCCCCACGCGTGCTCACGCGGTAGGGCCTGGCTGGCGGCAGTTGCTGGAGCGTCTGCACGAGCAGCTCCATGCGATCGCCCCCGGCTACCGTCTCGTCGACCTCAAGGAGAAACTCGGCGGCCTGCGCCTGCATGTGGAGAATCCGGCAGGGGCCATCGATGCACTGGGTCCGCTGATCGCCTCTGCTCAGGCGGAGTCGATGCGCACCTGCGAGTTCTGTGGTGCACCAGGCCGTATCCGCACGCGCAACGACAGTCCGACGGGCTGGCGCAAGACGGTGTGCGGCACCTGCCACAGCGCATGGTCCGCGCACCGTCTCATGATCGTTCGCGGTGTGGTGCGCACGCGCAGGACCTGACTACGCGATCGGCCGGGTGGCGCGTCGGGACCGTCGTTCATGGTGGTGCACCACGCTCGCGGCCGGAGTCCTTGAAGCCGTACAGGACGGAGGAAGGGGTGGCCCAGTGCAGGTTGCCTGTAGCGGCGACCGGCCTTGAGCACCTGTCCGTCGCGCCGATCGGCGCTCGCTGTTCGACATCGCCGGAAAGGCTGAGTCGGACAGCCTGGTCGATCAGGTTCTGCAACTGGCCGACACCGAACGCGATGGCCGCTTCTTCGCTTGCTTTGCCTCGCGTGATCTCGAGGTGATGGACGTTGGTGGTCTCGCCCTGGCGTCGCCAGGCCGGTGAGTACTGGTGGTTTGAATGGCCGCGCGGGTGCCGGCAGTTCGGGAAGCTGGTGGCAGATCTGCATGCGACAACTGTCGAGTTCGTCGAGTACCCCTCTCTTCAGGGGCTGAAGGCGGGCGTGGCTGCCGTGACGAGCGCGAGGCAGGCAGGCCGGCACATGCTCTGCCTTCATCGGTGTCTTCGGCTGACGGTGACTGGGGAAGGTGATCGAGTCTGCTCGGCCGTGTTCGTCATCCGACGCTGTGACTGCCCCAGGCGGCCGCTTTTGACGGCGGCTCAGGGCGGTGGGGCACGCCTGGGCTCAAAGCGCTGCCGCTTACGCGGACTGCACCGGTGGGGAGTTGATGTGAGCCGCGTAACGCGGTTCCCGAATCCCCTTAGGAATATTTCGTGTTAATCTTCTGAGGTCTGATCTGAGGTGGTGTGGTGTGACGGCGTCAGGTGACCTGCAGGCACATCCCGGGATGCTCGCGCTCGCGCGCGAGTCGCGGGGGATGACGCAGACGGGGGTCGCCGACGCCATGACCGAGGCGTCGGACGGGACGGCCGTCGTCTCCCAGGGGTACGTCAGCAGAGCGGAATCAGGACGCCTAACGGTCGGCGAGGACCGCCTGATGCTGTATGCCACCGCCCTGGGCTACCCGCCGGAACTGCTGTGTGCGGACCCGCAGGTGAGCGGGGTGGGCATCGGGCTGATCCATCACCGGAAGCGGGCGGCGCTGTCGGCGCCGGCGCTGCGGCGTATCCATGCCCAACTCGCCCTGGTACGGCTGCAGGTGTCGGGCATGGCAGGTGCCGCCGCGGTCCGCGAGGGCGCACACCGCTTCCCGAAGGTCGTTCTGGACGATTTCACCACGGCCAAGGACGCCGCGCGGCAGGTGCGCCGGGAGTGGGGGATGCCCGCAGGGCCCGTGGCCGACGTGATCGCTTCCGTCGAGGAGGCGGGCGGCTGGGTGGTGATGCGGGACCTGGGCAGCGATCTGCTGGACGCCGTCAGCCAGTGGGACGGCCATCAGATGCCGCTGGTCCTGGTCAATGACCGTGCCCCGGGTGACCGTTGCCGCTTCAGCGTCGCGCACGAGCTGGGGCATCTGGTGATGCACACCGAGCCCGGCACCGCGGGAGAGCAGGAGAAGCAGGCCGACGCCTTCGCATCGGAGTTCCTGATGCCTGCGGCGGACATCCGGCAGGCGTTCGCCGGCGGGGTCGGTCTCGGGCGGCTGGCGGAACTCAAGCGTGTCTGGCGGGTGTCCATGAGCGCCCTGCTGCGGCGCGCGGTCGACCTGAACGTTCTCAGCGACTGGCAGTACCGCACTGTGGCGGTGGAGATGTCGGCGCTCGGCTACCGCACCGCCGAGCCCATCGTCATCGCGCCGGAACGGCCCCGGCAGGTGGACGCACTCGTCGATGTACTGCTGTCGGAGCGCGGCCTGGACCTCGGCCAGGCCGCGGCCTGCGCCCGTCTGCTGCCCGAGGACTTTGAGCGCCTGTACCTGGCAGGCGACCGCTCGCTATCCCATGCCGCTTCGAAGGTGAGGCCATGACCGACTCGTCTGCTCCGCTGCCGCGTCCTCGCTCGGATCTCACCGAGCCTCCCGACGCACCCCAGGCTCTGGCCGGTGCGCTGGGCGTCCTGCAGGGCCGCATGCTGCTGCACGTGAGCCCGGCACGCGTCGGCTTTCTCCGCGCCCAGCTCGACGCGGGCCGCAGCGGGCTGGTCCTGTGCGGCCCGAACGCACTGCAGCAGGCCAAACGGCTGCGCGAGACCGAAGCGTTCAGCGGACCGCTGCTGGTGGACCCCGGGGTGTACGAGGTGCGGGCGGCGAGCGAGGAGGACCCTTTCCCTGACGTGTCCGAGGGCACGTTCACCTTCGACGATCCGCTGGCCGTGTCACTGGCGGAGCAGCGGGCCGCGGGCGTCACCGCTCCGTTGACCCCCACCGGCTACCTGCATGCGGAGGACTCCGACGCGCTCAAGGCGGCCGTCCGGCAGGTGGCCGCCCTGAACGATCCGCAGGTCGTCTTCGCCGCGCCCATCGACGTGGGCTGGCTCCGGGAGGAGGACTCCGTACGCCAGCTGATCGCCTACCTGCAGCTGGTGAAAGGGCCCAAGGCTCTCATGCTGGGAGGGCAGATGGACCCGCTCGCCCGCCATCCCAGGGCCGTCGGCCACCTGCGGCAGATCGTCGCGCAGGTGCCGGGGACGGCGCTGCTGCGCACCGACCTGGCGGCCTTCGGTGCGCTGGCCGCGGGAGCGGTGTTCACGGCGTTCGGCGCGGGCAGCCGACTGCGGCACGTCATCGCGCCCGGCGAGAAGGCCAAGACCAGCAAGAAGGGCGGCGGTTTCGCGTCGTCGCCGCACGTGCTGTTCCCCGAGCTGATGGACTTCTTCCTCGGCAAGACGCTGGCCGATCGTTTCGCGGGGGCCCCGCTCCCGGTCTGCACCTGCGCGGCGTGCGCGGGAGAGCGGGCGCTGGACTCCTTCGCCGACAACGCGGGCGACAGGCAGGCGCGGGCGGCGGCACATAATGTGGCGGTCCTGATGGAGTGGCTGCGCACGCTGACCGCCGTCGCTCCCGGTACCGCACGCCAGCGGTGGTGGCACGAGCGCTGCCTCGCCGCCGTCGACCGCTATCCGCTGCTGAACGCGGAGCTGAAGCAGCCGGATGGGTTCAAGGCTCCCGCGCAGCTCAAGCGGTGGGCGCTGGCTGCCCCGGCCGACGAGGTGGCGCCCGCTCGGGTGGACGCGAAGAACTACCGCAGGAGCTGATACAGCTCCTCGACGAAGCACCATGCGGCAGCGGTGTGCCGCGTGGGCCGGTACGGGGCCGGCTCGAGCACCATCTCGACTCCGTCGCCTCTGGTGAGGAAGACGCCGATGCCGTAGAAGTCGGCCTCGGCCAGGGCCTCGTCCAGCTGTGCCGGCTGCCGGGTGAGCAGCATGGCGCGGCGGCAGAACGGGGCGAAGCGGCCGGCGTCGCGCAGCCCCTGGCGCCACCCGGAGGCCCGGACCACCGCCAGGTCGACGCTTGCCGGGCGCACCGCGCGCCGGGTCACCGTCGTGCGGTCACGGTCTGCGCATCCGGCGGGCAGGGCCCGCACGGCACGCCGCTGGCCGGCGTCGAGCTCGGCGAGCGGGACGGGGATGTCGACCGGGAGGGCCAGGAGCGTCTCCAGAGCCGCGATCCGGTCCAGACGGGCTGCGTCGGCGTGCTGGCGCCGCACGTGCTCGACCGCATCCAGCCGGTGGAAGAACAGGGCCTCGACACCCTGCAGGGATGCGACCTGGGTCTGCGTTCCTGCTTCCAACAGAGCGGCTGACGCCGTCCGCATGGAACGGTCGATCACGGAGTTCGCCAAGGTCGCCATGGCCTCCACCCTGCCTCACCGGGCCCCGGCCGCTCGCGGCGGCCCCGTCGTCTATCCAACCCGCATGGGTACGGGCGCTTGTGCCAAACGGCTCAACAGGTCTGCGAGACACTGCCAGAGCGCGTCGTCGTCGCTGCGCCGGTACCAGCGGCGCCTCTCCCCCACCGTGCGGGGCAGTTTCCGGGCCAGGCCCGCCTCCACCAGTGCCCGCATCGGGGCGTGGTAGACGCTCGCCTGCACCTGCCGGGCCACCGCGAGATCGCCCAGGCACACCCCGCGCCCGTCCGCCGAGGCGAGAGCCAGCATCAGCTCCGCCCGGTAGCGGTTGCCGAAGACCGGCACGGACGCCTCGCGCAGCCGCTCCAGGACCTCTTGAGACATGATTCATGATTCGCTAATCACAAATCTGATGTCAAGAGGGCGGGAGTCATGCCCTCAGACGGGCAGAGGAGTGCAGGGACTGCCGGGTCCGCCAACCGGCCGCTGTTGTTGCCGCTGCCGGGGGTCTCTGCGGCGGCCACCGGCCGCACCTGTCGGCTGCCGCACTCCCGTGGCGCCGCACCGCATCGCTCAGGTGCACCGCATGCCGGGCAGGCCGCACGCGCTTACCGGGGTGCGTCGGTAGGGGCGGGGCTCGGCGGTGCGTTCATCGCACCGAAGGGCACGTGGACGCTGGGCGTGCTGCGGGAAGTGCCGGTCAGGTGGCTGACCTGGTCGTCAAAGAAGATGTGCGGCTTGAGCACCCCCATGATCGTGCTCTTGTCTATGCCGCCGAGGAAGAACGCGTCGTTGACGGTCACGCCCCAGCCCTTCAGGCTGCGCACCGCGCGTTCGTGGGCGGGAGCGTTGCGGGCGGTGACGAGGGAGACATGGACGCGGATCTTGTAGTCCGCATCCTCCGTCCGCTGCTCTTCTTCGCGCTGCTGGAGTCGGTTGACATTGGCGAGGAAGTCCCGCAGGGGCCCCGGGTCGTGCGGTGTGGCGGCGTTCATCGTCTCGTGGGACCGGAAGCCCTCGATGCCGTCGGCCTGGTAGACCTGTTCCGAGGCGTCGTCGGCGAGGACCCCGTCGAAGTCGAAAGCGATCCGCAGGTCCTGGTCGTCGCTCTCGTCGTCTGCGGCCGCACGTCCCAGGACCTGGCCGGCCGGCAGTCCGAGCGCAACGGCCTCGCGGACGTCGGCTGCGTTCGCGGACAGGAACAGCGACATGTTCAGGGCCGGCATGAAATGGTACGGCGAACGGCCTTGCATGAAGATGGCCCGGGTGATCGACAGGCCGTGGGACTGGATGGACCGCATGACCCGCAGGCCGGTGTCGGGATCGTTGCGGGACAGGACGATCACCTCGACCAGAGGGTCGTCGGGCGAAAGGTCGTTCAGGGACAGCAGGCGGCGGATGAAGGGGAAGGCCACCCCCTTGTCCAGGGTGTCGTCCAGATGCCGCTCCTGGTAGACGCGATAGGCCTCCTCCCCCTGGTCGCGGAAGACGGCGTCCGCCTCCGCCAGGTCGAACAGCGCGCTGGAGGCTACTCCGACGACCAGGCGCTTATCGAGTTCGTAGGCCACAGCGCTCCCCTTTACATCAGTTCGCACATGCGTTTCATTCATGGTAACCAGCGCCCCCGGGCGGAGGCTCTTCGACGCGTGCGCCGTGCAGCTCGGTGGCGAGCCCTCCACACCGCACCCGGCCTCGCACGGGCCGCCGTCAGTCCGCCTGCCGGCCCGCGGCTCCGCTGCTGCAGCCGCGGGGCCCGGGTGCGTCGGCTGCTCTTCGCCCGGAGCGCCGTACCGCCGCAGGCGGTTTCAGTGCCGGTAGCCGGTGGCGACGAAGTCACCGTCCACCCAGCCCCGGCCGCTGCGGGAAGAGGCCGAGAGGCGGCCTGACTCCACCTTGCCGTACGCCCACCACGCGCCGTGGGCCGTCCGGCCCCAGCATTCGGCGTAGAAATCGGTGTTCTTCGGCAGTACGGCCAGGGAGGGGCGATGGACGCCGCGGCCTGCACGCAGGTGCACGGCGTCAGTGGTGTGCAGTTGCACGGGGGCGCCGTCGGTGTTGCACGCCTGCGGCTTGCCCGTGGTCGCTCCGGCCTGCGTCGCCGGGACGGCTCCCGCGAAAGCGGCGAGGACCGCGGCTGGAGCGATCGCCGCTTTGAACAGTCGTCGTGTCATGTCCGGCCAACACATCCACGGGCAGGCATGGTCACGGGTCCGACCTCAAGATCATCCTTGCGGGCTGCCCCGTTCCCGCAGCCGGTTTCTTGTGCCGGTCCGATCAGACGGGTGAGCGCCAACCGATCCGGAGCGGTTCCCGGGTGGTGATCGTTCGCGGTCCCGGCCACAGGCAAGCCCAACCGCCCGTGCCGGCCCGCCTGCCGTTTTTGCGTTGCTCTCTGTCCTCACCGGGAAGCTGGCGATCGACTACGTGCGCAGCGGCCAACAGTAGGCGGCGGCTGCCCGTCCATGCCTCGTCCAGGCGGCAGATGCCACGGCACGGCGCACGCTGTAGCGCGGGTCTGCGGCAAGGGTGTCCCGTACTCCGGCCAGGACCGCATCCTCTGGCTGGGCAGCGGCAACGGCCAGCTCGTGTCGTACCTGGTGGTCGGGATCGGTTGCCAGCCTCGTGCCGGTCTCGCAGTCGTGCGCTGTCTGGGCTGCCCAGCGCACGGCAGCAAGGCGTCGGACGCCGGGAGCCGGGTGGATGGCCAGGTGGGCCGCCGGCACGGCTGCGGGATGGTTATCGAGCCAGCTCAATGCCCCCGCGATCGCTGTCGCTTCATCAGCGTCGAGTTGGTTCAGCAGGGGAACGGCGAGTTCCTCGACAGCTCCGGCGTCGGTGTCGTTGGCGCACGTCGCTGCGGCCAGACGGACGCCTGGCACCGCCAGGCTCGCAGAGCCCAGGCTGACCTGCAGGACGCTCAGCGGGTGTCCTTTGTACCCGTTGGAACGCGGGAACTGTCTGCGATCTTCGAGGATGTCACGGCTGGGTGGGGGCGCCGGTTCATGTTGGTGCTCGTATGCCAGCCTCACAACCGGGCTGCCCTCGCTGGGTGAATCCGGGTGTTGCCGCAGTTCATGGCGCCACGGTCGGTTCGGGGTGGCCCAGGCTGGGTGGGCGTGGCGTGCCCAGTTCCAGTACCAGCCGGGGTTGTCGGCCATGTGGCCTGGCGACGTGCCCGCAGGCCAGGCACCACAGCCGCGAGCCCATCTGAACAGCGACGTCGGAGAAGGTGGTGATGCCGTGACCGCAGCCGGTACAGGGCACACCGCGCGACGCCTCGCGGTCAGCGGGCTTGGTGAGGACCGGTGCCCGCCTGGCGAGGGCGGGCGTCAGAAGCAGTTCGGGCGCTCTCAGGTCATTGCCTGCGACAGGAGCATCCTGCTGGATGGGCTCTGGAGCGCGGCTGTTCTCCCTGGGGCCGGTGCGTCGGCGTGCGGCTTCAGCTCGGTCCCAGGCATGCGCCCAGGCGTCCAGTGCGCTGCTGCCGGTGACACCGCAAGCGCTGGCGAAGGCGATGACAAAGTCCCGGCGCGGTCGCGTCTTGCGGGTGAGGACCCGGCAAATGGTGGTGCGTGGCAGCCGGCCATGGCCTGCCCGGTGCTCGAGTTCGCGGTAGGGGCGGCTCCCGTCGCGGTGGTACGCGTCCAGGAGTTGTGCATGGAGGTCGGCGTAGGTGTTGACGTAGTCCAGGTGGATGAGCTGGTTTGTTTCGCTGGACTGGCTGTGTTGTGCGTAGCGTGCCTGTCTCCACAGGCGTTCAGCCTCGGCCGAACTGGCGTCGCAAGCCTGCGCGTAGGCCCGCACGACGGTCAGCCTGGGGATGTGGTGTCCGGCCGCGGCACGGCTGAGGGTGGCTTTACTGAGGGTGGTGCGCTGCGACAACTGGGCCAGGCTGAGCCCGGATTGTGTGCGCTGCAGGCGCAGCCAAGAGGCCAGGGTGTGCAGGGAGGCCGGGCAGGAGGCGATCGGTGTCTCAGGCCGTGCCACAGTGGTGTGTCCTTCGGGACAGCCTGGGCGTCCGGCTTGTGGGGGTCAGCAGGGGCTGCGGAATGAGCCGGAGAGCGCCCTCGAGCAGAACGGCGCATGTGGCGGCCGCCTGCGCAGTCGGCCCGGGAAACACGATGATCAGGATGATGACGGCGGTGAACGCAGCCCACCGGGGCCACGCTGGCACGTGTGGCGGCAGGGCTGCGATGCATTGGGGCACGGGCATGAGTGCTTCCTTCGACGTGTCCAACAGGGGCTGCACTTGCGGTTGCTGCGAATCAGACCGTTGCATGCAAGCGATGCTGTCAGCCAGGTTCTGCCACGCCAACCAGCGCGCTCATCCATGTCTCAGGGCCGTCCCACCCATCTGAAGTTGCCCGTGCAACCCCGTATGGGCATCTGGGCCTGACGGCTACCTGGCAGCCAGTCGGCCGGGAAGGGGTTGTTGCGCAGGCGTCCCAATCCCCTGAGCTGGAAGCGGTTTCAGGCGATACCCATCTCGTCGACCACGCACGGCTCGTCAGTCGTGGGTGCTCAGGCAAGGTTGACGCGGCCACAACTCGCAGAGTGAAGGCGGCGCCACCATTCTCCCCAAGTCTAAGTAATTATCAATGCAGTTGAGACACTCTCGATCTATCTAGGACAGTGCAGGTCAGAGACCTTGATGGCTAAAGCCCTCCGAAGGCGATATCACGCATACGACTAGACCAGAGGGCCCGCGCCACCCATCTATCAGCCCTACGGGTGCAGTTGAGATTCTGCAGCTCCAAGCCATGCTCATATCTCAACTAGACGGATAACCGACACCCGGCATCAAACCCGTGGGGCGAGGGGCGCGCCGTTGTGCCGGCTCGGCCGCGGGCGCAGCGGTCGCGGCGGGAAGGGCCGGCCTGGCGGGGGCGGGACGGAGGGGTCGGCGGGGCGTGCGGCAGGGGTGGATCTGCCGTGGGTTCGAGGTCGGACGTGTTGCGGTGGGCGGCGCCCACCGCC
>NZ_LAVA02000011.1 GCF_000974985.2 Streptomyces mangrovisoli
GCCCCGGTTCCGGCCCGCCGGCACGCCTCGCCGCTCCCCCGCCGCTGCGCCCGCCCGTGCCCCTCGACCCCGCCGCCGCGGCCGCCGCGCCGGTCCTCGTCCACGGCATCGTCGTCGATCCCGGTGACGGCTCCGCCGCCCAGGACGCGGCCGACCTGCTGCCGGACGGGGTGCTGTGCCTGGACCGGACCGGACGGGTCGTCTACGTCAATCCGGCCGCCGCCGCCCTGCTGGGCTTCCCCCGCGCCGAACTGGTCGGGCGCCCGCTGTGGGACCGTATGCCCTGGTGGAACCGGTCACCGGCCGACGACCACCTGCGGTCCGCCCTGCTGTCGCCGGACCCGGTGCACTTCCAGGTCAGACGGCCGCCGGCGTCGAGCGGCGCGCTCCGCCCGCCGGCCGACGAGGGCGACTGGTTCGCCCTGTCGGCGTACCCCGGCCCCGACGTCCTGACCTGCACCATCGCCCCCGCCCGGCGGATGCGGACCCCCACGCCCGGCGGCTACGCGGCCACCGGACGCGACCTCGCCGACACCGAGGACGACGGCGACCCGCTGCCCGCCTTCGGGGTCACCGCGACGGACCCCGTCTACCGGCCCATCGCCCTGGCCATCGCGCTCACCGACGCCGTGACCGCCCGGCAGGTCTCCGCGGTCGTCATGCGGGAGCTGCTGCCCGCGTTCGGCGGCCGCCGGCTGGCGATCTACCTGCTCCAGGAGCGGCATCTCTACCTGGCCTGGGAGACGGGTTTCCCGCAGGGCTTCCTCTCCCCCTTCGACGGCGTGACCCTGGAGGCGCACCTGCCCGGCGTGGAGACCCTGACCAGCGGCCGCCCGCTGTTCTTCGAGACGATGCAGCAGCTGGCCACCGCCTACCCCGGCATCGCGATGGACGCCGACGTGGGCGCCCGCGCGTTCCTGCCGCTGATCGCCTCCGGGCGGCCGGTCGGCTCGTGCATCCTCGGCTTCGACCGCCCGCGCAGCTTCGGGCCCGAGGAGCGTTCGGTGCTGACCGCGCTCGCCGGGCTGATCGCGCACGCCATGGAGAAGGCGCAGCGTTACGACAGCGAGGCCGCCCTCGCCCGCGGCCTCCAGCAGGCCCTGCTGCCCCGGCGGCTGACCGCCCACCCGCAGGTGGACACCGCGGGGCGCTATCTGCCGGGCACCCAGGGCATGGACGTCGGCGGCGACTGGTACGACGTGGTGGAGGCCGGGGACGGCCTGGCCCTGGTCATCGGCGACGTGCAGGGCCACGGGGTGCAGGCCGCGGCCACCATGGGCCAGCTGCGCAGTGCGGTGCGCGCGTTCGCGCTCGGCGACCGGCCGCCGGACGAGGTCCTCAGCGGCACCAACCACCTGCTCATCGACCTCGACCCCGGCCAGTTCGCCAGCTGCTGCTACGTGCGCCTGGACCCGGCTACCGGGCTCGCCCGGTTCGCCCGGGCCGGGCACCTGCCGCCGCTGCTGCGGCCCCCGGACGGTCGCACCCGGGCGCTCGACCTGCCGGGCGGCGTCGTCCTCGGGGTGGACCCGCAGGCCCGGTACCCGGTGACGGAACTGACCCTGGAGTACGACGCCGTGCTCGCCCTCTACACCGACGGGCTGGTGGAGAAGCCGGGCGCGGACATCGACGACGGGATCACCGCGCTGCGGGTCGGCCTCGCCCGCGCCGGGTCCCTGCCGGGCCGGCGCGGCGGCCGTTCCCTGGTCGGCATCGCCGACCGGCTGACGGCGGCGGCGCGGCACGCCCCCGACCGCCCCGACGACGTGGCCCTGCTGCTCGCGGCCCGCCGCGAGTCGCCCCGTCGCGAGCCGCCCCGCCGGGAGACGTCCCACCGGGAGGCGCCCCGCCCCGACCACTGAACCGCCCCGCCCGCGGCGCTGAAACCTATGGCACGGTTTGTCACCTTGGGTGACGCCTCTCGCCTCCTGAGGCGCGGCAGTGTAGACATGGCACATGGTCCGACTCTTGGGCCGGCCCGGGACCCGGCCGCCCCGCCCGCCCACGGCCACGCGCGCCCGGAGCGGAACCGGCCGGCGGGGGACCGCCGGAGCGCGCAGACCGCTCGGCGGGCTCAGCCTCGCGGGGCAGGTGTTCGTCCTCCAAGTGGTGATCGTGCTGCTGCTCGTGGTCTCGGCCGTGGTGGCGCAGTTCCTCCAGGCACGGCACGACACCAACCAGGAGGCCCGCAACCGCTCGATGGCGGTGGCCCAGACGTTCGCCAACTCGCCGGGCATCGTGGCGGCGCTGCGCAGTCCCGATCCCACGGCGATCCTCCAGCCGAGCGCCGAGGCGGCCCGCAAGAAGGCCAAGGTCGACTTCATCGTCGTACTGAACACCGACGGCATCCGCTACACCCATCCCAAGCCGGACCGGATCGGCAAGAAGTTCGTCGGCACCATCGGCCCGGCGCTGCGCGGGGGCACGGTCACCGAGGAGGTCAACGGGACCATCGGGCGGCTGGTGCAGGTCGTCGTGCCGGTCGAGGACAGCCACGGCAAGGTGGTGGGGCTGGTGTCGTCCGGCATCACCACCGCGCACGTGGGCACCACCCTGGGCCACCAGCTGCCGCTGCTGCTGGGATCCGCGGCGGCGGCGCTGGTGCTGGCGACCGCGGGCACCGCGCTGGTCAGCAGGCGGCTGCTGCGCCAGACCCACGGGCTCGGCCCGGACGAGATGACCCGGATGTACGAGCACCACGACGCGGTGCTGCACGCGGTCCGCGAGGGCGTCCTGATCGTCAGCGACGAGGGGCAGCTGCTGCTCGCCAACGACGAGGCGCAGCGCCTGCTCGACCTGCCCGGACAGGCCGAGGGGCGCAGCGTGCTCGACCTCGGTCTGGACACGGACACCGCCGCGCTGCTGTCGTCGGGCCGGATCGCGACGGACGAGGTGCATCTGGTCAAGGACCGGCTGCTGGCGGTCAACCAGCGGCCCACCGACCTGCGCGGCGGTCCGCCCGGCAGCGTCACCACGCTGCGCGACTCCACCGAGCTGCGGGCGCTGTCCGGACGGGCGGACGTCGCCCGCGAACGGCTGAACATGCTGTACGACGCGGGCGTCGGCATCGGCACCAGCCTCGACGTCACGCGCACGGCCGAGGAGCTCGCGGAGCTGGCCGTGCCGCGCTTCGCCGACTTCACCACGGTCGATCTCTACGACGCCGTACTGAACGGGGACGAGCCGCAGAGCGGCACCGAGCTGCGGCGCACCGCGGTCCGCGGCATCCGCGACGACGCGCCGCTGTATCCGCTGGGCAAGCGGATCGACTTCGTCGCGAGCTCGCCGCAGGCCCACTCCCTGGTCACCGGCGAGGCCGTACGGGTGCCGAGCCTGGCGGACGCGCCCGGCTGGCTCGCCCAGGCCCCCGGCCGCACCGAACGCGTCGTCGAGTACGGCATCCACTCGCTGATCACGGTGCCGCTGCGGGCCGGGAACCTGGTCCTCGGCGTGGTCAACTTCTGGCGCAGCGGGAAACCGGAGCCCTTCGACCCGGAGGAGCTGGTGCTCGCGGAGGAGCTCGTCGCGCGGGCGGCCGTCTCCATCGACAACGCCCGCCGCTACACGCGCGAGCACACCATGGCCGTCACCCTCCAGCGCAGTCTGCTGCCGCGCCGGCTGCCGGAGCAGAGCGCCCTGGAGCTCGCCTACCGCTATCTGCCCGCGCAGGCCGGGGTGGGCGGCGACTGGTTCGACGTGCTGCCCCTGTCCGGTGCGCGGGTCGCGATGGTGGTGGGGGACGTCGTGGGGCACGGGCTGCACGCGGCCGCGACCATGGGGCGGCTGCGCACCGCCGTGCACAACTTCGCCGCGCTGGACCTGCCGCCCGACGAACTGCTCGGTCTCCTCGACGAGATGGTCGGCCGCATCGACCAGGACGAGACGCCGGCCGACGGCGCGGCGGTCATCGGCGCCACCTGCCTCTACGCCGTCTACGACCCGGTCTCCGGGCGCTGCCAGGTGGCCCGCGCCGGCCATCCGCCGCCGGCCCTGGTGCACCCGGACGGCAGCGTGGAGTTCCCCGACGTGCCCGCGGGTCCCCCGCTGGGGCTGGGCGGGCTGCCGTACGAGACGGCGGTGCTGGAGCCCGCCGAGGGCAGCCGGCTCGTGCTGTACACGGACGGGCTGGTCGAGGACCGGGAGCGGGACATCGACGTGGGTCTCGAACTGCTGCGGGCCGCGCTGGAGCGGGCGGGCGGCTCGCCGGAGGAGACCTGCCGGGCGGTCCTCGACTCCCGGCTCACGGCACGGCCGAGCGACGACATCGCCCTGCTGGTGGCCCGGACCCGGAAGCTGGAGCCGGACCGGGTGGCCGAGTGGCAGGTGCACCCCGACCCGGCGGAGGTGGGCCGGGTGCGGGCCGTGGTGACCGAGCGGCTGACCGCGTGGGGCCTGGAGGAGCTGGCGTTCACCACCGAGCTGGTCCTCAGCGAGCTGGTCACCAACGCCATCCGCTACGGCCGCGTCCCGATCTCGGTACGGCTGATCCGCGACCGCTCGCTGATCTGCGAGGTCTCCGACGGCTCCACCACCTCGCCGCATCTGCGGTACGCGGCGATCATGGACGAGGGCGGCCGCGGCCTCTTCCTGGTCGCACAGCTCGCCGACCGCTGGGGCACCCGCTACACCCCGGACGGCAAGGTCATCTGGGCGGAACAGCCACTGCCCTGAGCGAGGGCCGCGGGGCGGGCGGCCGAAGCGCGGGCAGGTGCGGACGGCCGGTCCGCCTACTCCTCCACCTGGCCCGCGCACGCCGAGCGGACTTCCTCCAGCAGGTGGGGGTAGTGCTCGCCGTAGGCGCCCACCGCGTGCCACACCGCGTCCAGCGCCGCCCTGAGCGGATCCGGGTCGGCCGCGGCCAGCACGGCGCGGACTGCGCAGTGCGGCTGTGAGATCCGGCGCGGGCCGCGCGCGGTGCCGTCGGCGTGCACCACTGCCGTGTCGTAGGCGACGTCGGCGGGCGCGGTCGGCACGAGCGCACCGAGCGCCCGGCCCAGTCCCGGCCGCCTCGGCCCTGCGTCGACCGGCCCCGCGGCCGGCACCCACGTCCACCCGGTCGCCGCCGGAGGTGCCGGAGGACGATACGGCGGCCGCTCGGGGGGTACCGCTTCGAGCACCGACACCCGCGGCACCCGTGGATCGGAATTCAGGGTCTCCCACAGCCGGGTCGTGTCGTCGAACGGCGGCGGCAGGGGACGCCTCCGCGTCAACGCGGCAAGCGCCCCGACGACCCACGGGACGCCGATCAGGCCCGCCGTCCCACAGGCCAGCCGGGCAGCCAGCACGGCCACCGCACGCCGGACCTCGCCACCCGCTTCGCCGAGGGCGTGCACCAGATCGCTGTCGAAGCGCGTCAGCTCCCGGGCATGGCCGCCGACGCCCCGCAGCCGCGCACTCGGGAGCCGACCGCCCCACTCCCACCGCTCGCGATGCGACCGCCGCTCCTCGACGGCCCGTTCCGTGGCCTGACGGGCCCGGCGTTCCACCTCGGCACGCTGCTCCGGTGGGGGCAGCGGCGCACGTCCGCGCGCGTAGCGGTGCCAGGCGGCGGCAGTCTGCGAGGTCTGGCGCACCACCCGGTCCGCGGAAGGAGGCGCGGGCCAGAACTGCAGCAGGTAGCTGTCCGCCTGCGGCTCCCCGGACCCTCTGGTGTCCAGCTTTCGTCCCTCGTCCATCCCCCGCGCGCAGTACCGCACCCGGTAGTGGGTCCGCGCGAGACCCAGATCCCGTACGGCCTCACCCCTCCACTCCACCAGACTCGTGCGCTCCGACACCGGGCGGAAGGACACCTCCACCACGTCCTCCCAGGCAGGATCGAGCGCAGGGGGCTCCTCATGGACCTCCGCCACGAAGCCGACGCCGCCCGTGTGCAGTCCGGTCACCAGCCAGAGCACACCCGGCACCGCCGCCCCGCACAACCCCCCGCTCTGTCCCGCGAAAACCTCGGAGAGATCCGGAACCCCACCGCTCGCGTCGCTCTGCACGTAGATCTGACGGTAGTGAACGTGCACCTCACCTGCGACCGGCCTGCGCACGGCACCCACCCCCCTTGTAGCCGACGGCCTCGCAAGACCCTCGCTCGGACGGGCCGTCACCTGCCCCGCATCATGCCGCACGCCACTGACAACCGGTCCGTGACTAGCCGAGCGCGCGGTCGAGGTTGAAGGCCGCGCTGATCAGTGACAGGTGCGTGAACGCCTGCGGGAAGTTGCCCTGCTGCTCGCCGGTGCGGCCGATCTCCTCGGCGAACAGGCCGAGATGGTTGGCGTAGGTGAGCATCTTCTCGAAGGCCAGGCGGGCTTCGTCGACGCGTCCGGCGCGGGCCAGGGCCTCGACGTACCAGAACGAGCAGATCGAGAACGTGCCCTCGTCGCCGGCCAGGCCGTCCGGGCTGGCGAGCGGGTCGTAGCGGTAGACGAGCGAGTCGGAGACGAGTTCCTCGCCGAGCGCGTCCAGCGTCGAGAGCCACTTCGGGTCGGTGGGCGCGATGAACTTCGCGAGCGGCATCATCAGCACCGACGCGTCCAGCACGTCGCCGCCCTCGTACTGGACGAAGGCCTGACGCCGCTCCGACCAGCCGCGGTCCATGATCCGCCGGTAGATGGCGTCCCGGCACTGGCGCCAGTGCCGGTGGTCGGCGGGCAGCCCGCGCCGGTTGGCGAGCCGGATCGCCCGCTCGATCGCCACCCAGCACATCAGCCGCGAGTAGAGGAAGGGCTTGCGCTCGCCGCGGGTCTCCCAGACGCCCTCGTCGGGCTGGTCCCAGTGCGCGCACACCCAGTTCACCAGGCGGCACACCTTGTCCCACTGCTCGCTGGAGATCGGCTTGGCCCACTTGTCGTAGAGATAGACGGAGTCGATCAGGGCGCCGTAGATGTCGAGCTGGAGCTGTCCGGCGGCGGCGTTGCCGATCCGGACCGGCGCGGAGCCGTGGTAGCCCTCGAAGTGGGTCAGTTCGACCTCCGCCAGGTCGCTGCGCCCGTCGATGCCGTACATGATCTGCACGGGCCCGGACTCCGCGCTGTCGTCGTTCGGGGTGATGTGCGTGGTCAGGAAGTTCCCGAACGCCTCGGCCTCGCTGGTGAAGCCGAGCCGCAGCAGCGCGTAGGCGCAGAACGCGGCGTCCCGCATCCAGACGTAGCGGTAGTCCCAGTTGCGTTCGCCGCCGAGCTGCTCGGGCAGGCTGGTGGTCGCGGCGGCGACGATCGCGCCGGTCGGGGCGTAGGTGAGCAGCTTCAGGGTGAGGGCGGAGCGGTGCACCATCTCCCGCCAGCGGCCGCGGTAGCGGGACTGGCTCAGCCACTTGCGCCAGTAGGCGACGGTGGCGGCGAACTCGCGCTCCGCCTCCGCGCTCTGGCAGCCGCGCGGGGCGACGTCCTCGCCGAGCTGGTCGAGCGCGAACACCGCCGACTCGCCCTCGCTCAGCTTGAAGTCGGCGGACACGTCGTCGCCGTCGCGTTCCAGCGCCACCGTGGAACTCAGCGCGAGGGCGAAGCCCGCGCACTCGAAGACGGCGGAGCCGGTGAACAGGCGCATGCTGTGCGGGGCGATGCCGTAGTGGAAGCGGGGCGCGACATGGACCCGGAAGGGCACGGTGCCGCGCGCGCACAGCACCCGGCGGATCAGCCGGTGCCGCTCGGCCTCGTGCGAGTCGCCGGTCACCGGCATGAAGTCCTGCACCTCGCCGACGCCGTCCTCGGTGTAGAAGCGGGTGATCAGGACGTTGGTGTCGGGGAAGTAGAACTGCTTCGAGCGGGACGGCACGGTCGCGGTGAGTTCGAAGGACCCGCCGCGGTCGGCGTCCAGGATCGACGCGAAGACGCTCGGGGAGTCGAAGGACGGGCAGCAGTACCAGTCGATGGTGCCGTTCGTGCCCACCAGGGCCACGCTGCGCAGGTCGCCGATGAGACCGTGGTCGGCGATGGGCAGGTAGCGGGAGACGTCCGGGTCGTCCTGGAATCTCGGTGTCACGGCCATGGCCGGTACCTCCGTCGCCGTCGGCTCGCTGCGCCGAGGGGTTCGTACCAGCTTAGGAGCGAGCGGGCGGCCCGGCATGGCAGAGCCGCTCGGGCGGTCTCCGGGGCTCCCCGGGATGCAGGGCGCGGCGGAGCGGTGAATCGTGTGAGGGAGCACCGGTCTCGCGGCGCGGCACCGGTTCGGCATCCGGACCCGAGGACATCCGGACCCGAGGAGGAGACATCATGACGACGTCAGAACCCGAAGCATCCCGGTCGGCGGGCGGCCCGACCCCCGACTCGCTGCTCCATGCCCGCACCGGCACCGAGGTGGCACCCGAGGACCTGGTGATGGCCACCGGCCGGGACGTCACGCCCAAGACCCTCGAGTGGGCCCGGCGCAAGCTGGCGGCGGAGGGGCCGGCCGCCATGGACAAGCTGCTGCCGTAGCGCCTGCGGCCGCCACGGCACCCTGGTGCCGGTCGCCCCGCCGGGAGTCGGCGGGGCGACCGGTCGTTGGCGTGCGGGGGCGCGGGCGTGCGGGGGCAGGGGGCGCGGCCCTGTGCGGGCGCGGCGCTGTGCGGGCGCGGCGCTGTGCGGGCGTGTCAGGTCGCTTCGCCGGGCGAGCCCGCCACGCACTCGACCGGTACCCGCTGCACCAGGTTGTTCGCGAAGCCGCCGCGGTTCCAGGGCTGGTCGAGCGGCTGGCTGTGTCCCTCGGCGTCGGTGGCGCGGGCGACGAGCACGTACGACCCCGGCGCGGCCGTCCACGTGTGGCGCCAGCCGCGCCACGCCCAGCGGTGCCCGTCCGCCGCGTCGAGCCGGGCCGTCCGCCAGCTCTGCCCGCCGTCGGTGCTGACCTCCACCGCGGTCACCGGCGCCCGCCCCGACCAGGCCCGCCCGTGCACCGTGACCGGACCCGGCCGCACCACCCGCCGCCGGGACATGAAGTCCGGGAAGCCGGGCGGCACCAGCAGGGCGCGCGGCGCGATCCGGGTGACCGGCTCCCCCGGGTCCTCCGCGCGCTCGCGGAGCCGGTACGCCACGGTGTGCTGGAACCCGGTGAACGGCTCGGCGCTCACGGTGACGTCCCGCAGCCACTTCACGTGCGCCATGCCGTACCAGCCGGGCACCACCAGGCGCAGCGGCCGGCCGTGCTGGGGCGGCAGGGGCGCGCCGTTCATCGTGTGGGCGACGAGCACCTCGGGTTCCCCGCCGAGCGCGACGGAGACCGGGAGCGCCCGCTGGTAGTCCTGCTCGACGCCGCGCTCCACACCGTGGTCGGCGCCGGTGAACACGACGTCGACGGCGTCCGGGGCCGGGCCCGCCTCGGCGAGCAGCAGCCGCAGGGGCACGCCGGTCCACTCCGCGGTGCCGACCGCCTCCACGAGCCAGGGCTGGCTCACCGGGCGAGGGGTGAGCAGGGCCCGGCCGTTGCCCGCGCACTCCATGGTCACCCGGGCGGTGACCTGGGGGAAGGTGCGCAGGGCGGCCACGTCCAGGTCGAGCGTACGGCGCACCCTGCCCCCGATGGACAGCCGCCAGGAGCGGTCGTCGGCGACGTAGGGGATGTCGTAGTGGGTGAGGACGTAGTGCAGGCCCGGCGGTGTGATGTCGTAGCGCAGGGCTTCCAGGGGCAGGCCGTGGTTGCGGGTGGCCAGCGCCAGTTCGTCGGCGCCGATCCCCTCGCCGGGTCCGGCCAGCCGGGCGGGTGTGCTCACGGTGTCGAGTCGACGGCCCATGACGGCATTGTCCCTCGGCGGGGAGCCGCGCACCGTGCGAGCACGCGGACGGACCGGCCGCGGAGCGACCGGGGACGAACGGACCGGCCGCGGACGGACCGGCCGGCGAGGTCATTTGGTGGCCCGTCCAGTCTTTCGGAGGGCGCCGTCGGGCTGCCAGACTCCGGAAGGTGCCCGACTTCGACATGCTCGTCATAGGTTCAGGTCCGGGCGGCCAGAAGGCCGCCATCGCCGCCGCAAAGCTCGGCCGTAGCGTCGCCGTCGTGGACCGCCCCGACATGCTCGGCGGCGTCTCCATCCACACCGGCACCATCCCCTCGAAGACGCTGCGCGAGGCGGTGCTCTACCTCACCGGCCTGACCCAGCGCGACCTCTACGGACAGAGCTACCGGCTCAAGGAGGACATCACCGTCGCCGACCTGACCGCCCGCACCCAGCACGTGGTGGGCCGCGAGGTCGACGTCATCCGCAGCCAACTCGCCCGCAACCACGTCTCCTTGTTCTCCGGCACGGGCCGCTTCGTGGACCCGCACACCGTCGCGCTGCGCGAGATCACCGGCCAGGAACGGCTGTTGAGCGCCGACCACGTCATCATCGCGACCGGGACGCGGCCGGCCCGGCCCGAGAGCGTCGCGTTCGACGGCGAGACCATCATGGACTCCGACAACGTGCTGGACCTGCAACGCGTCCCGCGCTCCATGGTGATCGTCGGCGCCGGTGTCATCGGCATGGAGTACGCGTCCATGTTCGCCGCGCTCGGCTCCAAGGTGACCGTGGTGGAGAAGCGGGCCGGGATGCTCGACATGTGCGACATCGAGGTCATCGAGTCGCTCAAGTACCATCTGCGCGATCTCGCGGTGACGTTCCGGTTCGGGGAGACGGTCGCCGCGGTCGAGCGGCACGCCCACGGCACGCTCACCGTCCTGGAGAGCGGCAAGAAGATCCCGGCGGACGCGGTGATGTACTCCGCGGGACGGCAGGGCCTGACCGACGAACTCGACCTGGAGAAGGCCGGGTTGAAGGCGGACCCGCGCGGCCGGATCCAGGTCGACGAGCACTTCCGCACCGAGGTCCCGCACATCTACGCCGTCGGCGACGTGATCGGCTTCCCCGCGCTGGCGGCCACCTCCATGGAGCAGGGCCGGGCGGCCGCGTACCACGCCTTCGACGAGCCGGTGGGGCGGATGCACAACCTCCAGCCCATCGGGATCTACACCATCCCGGAGATCAGCTTCGTGGGCCGGACCGAGGACCAGCTCACCGAGGACTGCGTGCCGTTCGAGGTCGGCATCTCCCGGTACCGGGAACTGGCCCGCGGCCAGATCATCGGCGACTCCCACGGGATGCTGAAGCTGCTGGTCTCGCCCGAGGACCGCACCCTGCTCGGCGTGCACTGCTTCGGCACGGGCGCCACCGAGCTGATCCACATCGGCCAGTCGGTGATGGGCTGCGGCGGCACGGTCGACTATCTCGTCGACGCGGTCTTCAACTACCCGACGCTGGCGGAGTCCTACAAGGTCGCGGCCCTGGACGCCACGAACAAGCTGCGCCAGATCGACCGGATGGACTGACGCGCGCCGAGGGGGCGGGGCAACGCTCTGCCCCGCCCCCACCCCCACCTCGGCCTCAGCTCACAGCGCCCCCGCCCGCCTCCGCGTCGCGGGGAAGCAGCAGCGCCGAGTCGGCGTGCACGGTGATACGTACCGGCACGAACCTGGTGGCGTCCACCCGGGGCCGACCGGTTCCGGGAGGGCGGGCGTAGCGCGGGTGGGCGCCCCCGCTGATCTGCCAGCGGATGCGGTGCCCGGCGGCGAACCGGTGGGCGGTGGCGCTCATCGCCACGGTGACCTGCGCGGGGGTGTCGCCGGTCGTGCGCAGTCGGCCCAGTCCGTCGCAGACGTTGACCGAGCGGCCCTGGGCGTCGACGTCACAGAGGCGGGTGAAGACGTCCGCGTACCCGGTGTCCGTGGAGACGCTCAGCCGCGCGAGAACCGGTCCGAGGAGGTCCAACGGCTCGGTCAACGGCGGTCCCGTGAACGTCAGGACGTCGTCCCGTGCCTCCAGGCCGCGGTTGTCCCGGGGACCGGCGGTCCCGGAGAGCAGCGGGCCGCCGAGGGACGGGGTGGGGTCGGCGGGGTCGTAGCGGAACGACGCCACGGGGGCGGCGTCGGTGGGTGCCTGTTCGGTGAGGTGCCCGTCCGCTGTGGGGAACCACGCGCCCACGGCGGCGGGCGGCGGCCAGTCGGCGAGGTCCCGCCAGGCGTTCGCCCCGCCCATGTGTACGCGCACCGCCGTGGGGCGCAGGTCCGAGGGGTCGGCGCAGAGGTGGGCGCGCAGCCAGGCGAGGCTCTCGGCGAACACCTCGGGCCATCCCCGCTGAAGGGCGGAGGTGTGCGTCCAGGGGCCGATGAGCAGGGCGGTGTCGCAGCCGGCCCGCCGCAGCCGCTCGTACTGTCGGAGGGTCTGGTCGACATAAACGTCGTGCCAGCCGGAGATCAGGCTCGTGGGGACCCGCGGCCCTTCGGCCGGTTCCGCGGGGGACGCGCCGCGCCAGTGGCCGTCCGTGGCGTCCGGGTGGGTCATGACGTCGTCCAGCCAGGGGATCTCGCGCCCGAGGGTGGCGGCGTACGAGCCGCGCAGGGGCTCGGCGGTGGTGACCGAGCGCAGGCGTCGTCGCAGGCGCACTGTCGCTCCGAGGAACGGCCGCAGGCCCTGGTGCTGGTACGTCATGCCGATGCCCACGGCCAGCGCGTTCTCGAGGCGCAGTACCCCGTCCGTGTGGAAGAGGCCATGGGGATCGTGCAGGCCGACCTGCACCACCATGGCCTTGAGCTCGGGCGGCGGGTCGGTGGCGAGGGCCCATTGGACATAGCCCAGGTAGCTGGGGCCGACGGTGCCGAGGGCCCCGGTGAACCAGGGCTGCGCGCGCAGCCAGGCGACGGTGGCCAGGCCGTCGGCGGCCTCGTTGCGCCACAGGTCGAAGGCGCCGCCCGACCCGCCGGTGCCGCGGCAGCTCTGGAGGACCACGTGGAAGCCCTGTTCGGCGAAGAGCAGGCCGTACTGGGGCGCCCACGGCAGGCCCCGGCCGTAGGGGGAGCGGACCAGCAGCGTGGGGAAGTCGCCCTGCGCGCGCGGGAAGTAGTGGTCCGTGATCAGTGGGCTGCCGTCGGCGGCGGGCACCACGAGCCCGGCCTCCCGTCCGACGTCGAACCGTTTGACGGGCAGCCCCCGCCAGGTCGCCCTGATCATGCGGGCGGACAGCGGTGGTCGGCCCGCCGGTGGCACCCACCGCGCTCCGGTGGCGGTGTCGGGTCCGCGTAACGACATGGTCCCCTCCTTAATTCCGTACGGTGTACGAGAATAGAGGATGCTTGGATGGTTCCCGCAAGGGGCCACCCGGACGGAATCCGCCGGGGCCGCCCCCAGGACGGGTGCACTCGACGGCCGGGCGGACCCGAGGACCAGGTACAAGACGACCAGGTAAGGGGTACGACCGTGTCGCGTGACGGCAGGCCGGACGCCGCGGGCGTCGACGCGGAACAGCTCTGGCTGCGTCCCGCCGAACCCCGCCGAGGACGCCGGCCGTCCTTCAGCCGGGAGGCGATCACCGGGGCGGCCGTCGCCCTGGCGGACGCCGAAGGGCTCGACGCGGTCACCATGCGGCGCGTGGCCGCCCAGGTCGGGGCCGGGGTGATGTCGCTCTACAGCTACGCCCCCGACAAGGAGACCCTCCTGGAGCTGATGGTCGACCACGTCAGCGGCGAACTGGTGATCAAGGAGCCGCCCAGCGGCGACTGGCGCGCCGACCTGAGGGCCGTCGCCCACCTCCAGCGCGCCCACATGCTGCGCCATCCCTGGCTGCCGGCCGCCCTGTCCACCCGGCGCGTCCCCGGCCCCAACACCCTGGCCTTCCTGGAGCACGCCCTCGCCGTCCTGCGGCCCACCGGGCTCGACGGCGCGGCGCGGCTGGAGGTCTTCGCCCAGCTCACCGCGTTCGTGGCCGGGCACGTCGGGCACGAGATCGCCCAGCGCGCCGCCGTGCGATCGCCGGGCCGCGTCGCGGCCGAGGCCCGCTATCTCGCCGCCGTCGCCGCCGACGGCCACCACCCGGAACTCGCCGAAGCCCTGGCGGCCCCGGGCCGCCCCCTCACCCCCGACGCCACCTTCGCCCGGTTCCTGGGCCGCCTGATCGACGGCGTGGGCACGGACTGACGGCACGCGGTCCCGACGGCGCCCGAACCGCCCTCGCCTGCGGTGGAGTTGTGTCGGGGTCGATCCGTGAGATTACCGACCGGTCGACATTGAACCGTAAAAAACCGGGGCTATCATCACACCACACGCACCAGGTGTAACCGCCCATCAACGCAGGGCAGGCGGCTGTCCACCCCGTCCTTCCGCCTGTTTTCCCTTCTGTTCGTTCCGTTCTCCTCGCGGTACTTCTCCTCGTTCTCCTCCTCAACGGGCCGTCGCCGACTCCGAGGTCACCCCTCTCCCGTGTCGCCCCCGGTGCCCGCCACACCCCCGTACGCCGCGCCGGGTCCGGCCCGTCGCGGTGTCGCGCACGAAGGAAAGCAGCGCACATGAGCAACAACAGGGGCAGAGGGCTGCAGGCCAACGCCCTCGGCACGTTCGACACCGTGGTGATGGCCGTCGCGGGCAGCGCGCCGGCGTACTCCATCGCCGCCACCACCGCGGTCCTGGTCGGGACGGTGGGCCTGGCGAGCCCGGCGGCACTTCTGTACTGCGCGATACCCATGCTGGGCATCGCCCTGGCCTTCAACTACCTCGGCCGCATCGACGTCAACGCCGGCGCGAGCTACTCCTGGGTGGGCCGCACGCTCCACCCCTTCCTCGGCTTCATCAGCGGCTGGGCGCTGGTCGTCTCGGCGACCATCTTCATGGTGGCCGGCTCGCTGCCGGCCGGTTCGATGACCCTCGCCCTGTTCGACGACGGCCTGGCGGACAACACGGCGCTGTCCACGGCGGTCGGCGCGGCATGGTTCGTGGTCATGCTGCTGGTGGTGCTCGGCGGCGCCCGACTCACCGTGCGGGCCCAGCTGTTGATGTCCGGCATCGAGCTGGCCGTGCTCGTCGTGTTCGCGGTGCTGGCCCTGTTCCACTCGGGCGACGCCCGCGCCTTCGACTGGTCCTGGTTCGGCTTCAGCCACTTCGACGGCGTGTCCGGCTTCGCCTCGGGGGCGTTGATCGCCGCGTTCTACTACTGGGGCTGGGACGTCACCAGCAACCTCAGCGAGGAGACCCGCAACAGCCGTCGTACGACCGGACTCGCGGGCCTGATCGGCGTGGTCGTCGTCTTCCTGCTGTTCGAGGTGTTCACCGTCGCGGTGAACGTCGTGCTCAGCTCCCACCAGATCGAGTCGAACGACGCCAACGTGCTCGCGGTGCTCGGTGAGGAACTCTGGCCCGGCTGGGGCGGGAAGCTGCTGATCGTCGCGGTGATGCTGTCGACCATCGCCACGCTGGAGACCACACTGATCCAGGTCACGCGGTCGCTGTTCGCGATGGGGCGCGACCGTACGATGCCGACCGCGCTGGGCCGGGTGCACCGCACCTGGAACACCCCGTGGGTGGCGATCGCGGTGGTCGGCGCGGTCGCGCTCGCGATGTTCGTCGCGTCCAACGCGCTCGGCTCGGTGGGCGACATCCTCTCCGACGCGATCTCCGCGATCGGCCTCCAGATTGCCGTGTACTACGGCCTCGCCGGGCTCGCGGTCGTCGCGGCGTACCGGAAGATGCTGCTGAAGTCGTTCGGCAACTTCTTCTTCGGCGGGCTGTGGCCGCTGGTGGGCGCGGTGTTCATGTTCTGGATCTTCGTGGAGTCGCTGGGCGACCTGAGCCCCGAGGCGATCAGGATCGGCATCGGCGGTCTGGCCGTCGGCCTGCTCCCGATGTTCTGGTACTGGAAGCAGGGCAGCGACTACTACCGGCCCGCGAAGCTGGACGCGAGCCGCACGGTCGAGGCCGGACACGGCGCCGACCAGTACGCGACCGCGCACTCCGGCGGGGCCCACGAGGGCCTGCCCACCGACTTCTGAGGAACGGGACCATGGCGCGAGACCGCTTCGTCCCGGAGTTCGATCCCGACTGCGGGGACACGCACCTCACCTCCGCCCGGCAGGACATCGTCATCGGCCGCTGGCAGGGGCTCAGGGAACTGCTGCGCGCCGACGGCACCGACCGGCTGGCCCGCGGGCACCGCGTGCGGCTGCTCGCGGGCGCCTGCGCGGGCAGTTCGACGGTCGAGACCTGGCTGGCCGCCGAACCCCGCAGCGCCGACGCGCTGGTGCTGCGGGCCGCGACCGAGACCGCGCGCGCCTTCAACATGGCCATCGCGGCGGGCCGGGGCGCTCCGGTGGACCGCGAGCGCGTCGACACCGCGGTCCTCGCCTGCCTCCAGGCGGCCGAGGCGCGGCCCGACGACCCGACCCCGTGGATCTCGCTGATCTCGGTCGCCCGGCTCTACCCGGGCGGCGTGCGCCGACGGGAACTGGCCCGCTGGTGGGACGAGTTGCACGGCCGGGACCCGTACAGCGTGGAGGCGCACCTCCAGGTCCTGCACTACTACTCGTCCCGCTGGCACGGCACGCACGGCCTGATGTACGACTTCGCCCGCGACGCGGCGGGGGTCGCGCCGCAGGGCAGCGCGCTGCCGGTGCTGGTGCAGTACGCCCGGGTCGAGGAGTTCCGCTGCGCGCAGGACGCGGCGAAGGGCCGGCGCACGGGGGTCGGCGGCAATCACCACTGGGACCACGACGGCGCCGTCAGCGACGTGCGCCGTACCTGGGAGCGCTGGTTCGCGGAGCGCGACGACGCGTTCGTCGCCCCGGGCGAGCTGCGGGACGTCAACTACCTCGCCCACGCGGCCTGTCTGGCCGGGGCGGACGACATCGCGGCCGCGCTGCTGCGGACGGTCGGCCGCCGGGCGACCCGGGCCCCGTGGTCGTACACGGGGGATCCGGGGCAGCAGATCGTCAAGTGGCGCAAGGAGTTGGGGCTGCGGTCATGAGCGACGGGGACCGGTCGGCGGGTGCTCGGGGATGCCGTCGCCTCCCGGAGGGGTCGGCCGGGCGGGCTTCAGGGGGTCGCGGGCGGTCCGTCGGGCCGGTTGCGCCGCTGCTCCACCATCTCCCGGCTCAGCGCCTCGGTCTCCGCCTCGCCGAGCCGCTCGAAACCGTCGGCCGTGATCACCGAGACGATCGGGAAGATGCGGCGGCCGATGTCCGGGCCGCCGGTGGCGGAGTCGTCGTCGGCGGCGTCGTACAGCGCCTGGAGCGCGGCGAGCGCCGCCTGCCGGCGTGACATCCCGCGCCGGTAGGTCTTCTTCAGCGCGCCATGGGCGTACGGCGATCCGGAGCCCTCGGCGTGGAAGTCGGTCTTCTCGTACTGCCCGCCCGCGACGTCGAAGCTGAAGATGCGGCCGCGCCGGCCCTCGGGCGCGGCGAGGTCGTAGCCGGCGAGCAGCGGGACCACGGCGAGGCCCTGCATGGCCTGGCCGAGGTTCTCCCGGATCATGCCGGCCAGGCGGCGCGCCTTGCCGTCGAGGCTCATCGGGACGCCTTCGATCTTCTCGAAGTGGATCAGCTCGACCTGGTAGAGCTTCACCATGTCGAGGGCGAGGCCGACGGTGCCGGCGAAGGCGACGGCGGTGTGCTCGTCGGCGGGGTGCACCTTGTCGAGGTCGCGCTGGGCGATGAGATGGCCCATGGTGGCCCTGCGGTCACCGGCGATCAGCACGCCGTCGCGGTAGGCGAGGGCGAGCACGGTGGTGCCGTGCGGGAAACGCCCGGGCTCGGCGCGGACGCCGTCCGGGAAGGGCGGCCGGGTGGGCAGCAGATCGGGCCGCTGGACCGCGAGGAACTCCGCGAAGGAGGCGCTGCCCGGGGCGAGGAAGGCGTCCCCCAGCCGGCCGTCACCGTGTTCCCCCATGGCGCCCCCTCCGCGTGGACCGATGCGGAAGTCCTACCTGGCGCGGGCGGGCCGGAAACCCCGCCCGGGTCACAGCGCCCGGCGACGGGTCACAGCGCCCGGCGGCGGACCAGCGCGCCGAGCACCAGCAGTCCCGGGAACAGCGGCAGCCACACCGTGAGCAGCCGGTAGCCGAGCACCGCGGAGGCGGCGGTGGCCGCCGGGGCGCCCGCGGCGGTGAGGGCGAGGGCGAGCACGGCGTCGAGGGAGCCGAGCCCGCCCGGCGTGGGCAGGAGGGCCGCGGCGCCGCTGGCGGCGAGGTAGAGCAGCGCGACCCGGGTCGGCGGCAGGGGCAGCGCGACGGCGCGGGCGACGGCGACGACCACCAGGGAGTGGGCCGCCGCGAAGGCGAGCGAGCCGCCCCAGAGGGCCGCGGCGCGGGGCGGGCGTAAGTGCACGGCGCGCACATCGGCGAGCACCACCGCGAGGGCTCGACGGCATCGGGCCCGGAGGGTTCCGCCGACCAGCGCCGCGACGACGGCGAGGACGGCGGCCAGGGCCACGACGGCGCCCACCGGGACGTGGGGCACCCGCAACAGCCCCGGGCTGAGGGGCACGAGCACGGCGATGAGGGCGCCGCGGGCGACACCGCCGGCGGCGGCCTTGACGGCGAGCGCGCTGGCCGAACGCCCGGCCGGCAGCCCGCAGCGCATCAGGAACCGCAGGCTGACGGCGCTCCCGCCGACCCCGGCGGGTACCAGATGCCCGGCCGCGGAGGCGGCGAACTGCGCCGCCAGCAGCCGCCCGCCGGGCAGTCGGGGCACGACGGCCCCCTGCTGGGCGAGGGCGGCACAGACCCAGGTTCCGCAGGCGGCGGCCCCGGCCACGGCCAGCCACCCCTGATCGGCGACGGCGAGCCGCAGCGCACCCGTGCGCACGACCGCCCAGTGCCCCCGCAGCAGATAGGCCCCCGCCGCCAGGACGACGGCCCCGACCAGGCAATGCCACCACAACCGCCGCCCACGGCGGATGTCCGCGGGCACTCCGGCGAGAGCGGGAGCCGCCCCCGCCCGGCTGTCGTACGCCTCCGGGCCGGGCACGGGCACGGGACCGCTCATCCTCCACCCCTCCCCTACGGCCGAGTGGTTCCGGTCGCCCCACGGCCTGGAGGACCGCGGCAGGAACAAGAGAAAACACGGACAAACTAACCGGGAGCACCAGAACCCCGCCCCTTGAGCCACCTAAATGGGCGAATGCCCCCACCCTCACCCTCCGCCACTACGCGCTGTAAGGTTATGGGCATGGCTGGTACGGACCGCGGCAGCGGAGTGACACGACGCGGTTCCGGAGAGCTGGAGAGCGAGATCCTGGCCGCCCTGTGGGCCACCGAGCAGGCCCTGACCCCGGCGGAGATCCAGGCCGGCCTGGGCGGCGGCCTCGCCTACAACACCGTCCACACCATCCTCAAGCGCCTCTACGACAAGGGCCTCGTCCTGCGCGACGCGGACGGCCGCCGTGGCTGCTACCGCCCCGCGAAGAACGCGGCCGAACTGACCGCGCAGGCCATGCGCAGGGCCCTGGACCGCGACCCCGACCCGGCCTCCGCCCTCGACCGCTTCGTGGCGAGCCTCAGCCCGGAGGAGACACGGATCCTGCGGGGGCTGCTCGACGGGGAGGCGTGAGCCCCGCCTCCGCCCCGATCAACGCTCACGCCACGCTGGCCGCACCTCGGTCGCGGACCCGTCGGCGCAGTTCGACGCGGGCCGCGGGGGCCGACGGGACCCGGCTCCAGTACGGATGCCACCAGAGCCGTACCGACCTGTCATCCCGGACGCGCCGCCGTGACAGCGTGACCCACACTGGGTGCCATGACCCCGGTCCCGATCGCCCGCCACCTGCTCCGCGCCAAGGATCTCGCCGATTCGCGGTACGGCGACGAACTGACGGTGGCGGACATGGCCGCGGCCGCCGCCCTGTCGCCGGCGCACTTCAGCCGCTGCTTCAAGGCCGCGTTCGGGGAGTCCCCGCACCAGTACCTGCTGACGCGCCGCCTGGAGCGGGCCGCGGCGCTGCTGGTCACGACCGACTGGACGGTGGCGGCGATCGGGGTGGCGGTCGGCGCGCAGAGCATCGGCTCGTTCACCACGAGCTTCCGCAGGATGTACGGCACGACCCCGCGGGCGTACCGGGCGGCGCACCCGCCCGCCGCGCGGAACGTGCGCATCCCCCGGTGCGTGGCGATGGCCTACGGCCGGCCGCGGAACCGCACGTTTCGAGAAGACACGGGAGAACCGGCTGCCTAGGTTCGGTGGCAGGGGAAGACCGACCGAGGAGTGGCCATGACGACGATCAGGATCGCCAACGCGCAGTTCTGGGTGCACGACCAGGACGAGGCGCTCGCCTTCTACACCAAGCAGCTCGGCTGGGAGGTGCGGGCTGACGTGACCATGGAGGCATGGAACTTCCGCTGGCTGTGCGTCGGACCGCCCGGCGGCGAAGGGCCGGCCCTCGTGCTGATGCCGGTACCCGGGCAGCCCATGCTCGACGGGGCGAGCAGCGCCCAGCTGTCGGACCTGGTGGCCAAGGGGGCGGGCGGCACCCTGTTCCTGGAGACCGACGACTGCCAGGCCGCCTACGACGAACTGTCCGCGCGCGGCATCGAGTTCAACGACCCGCCGACGGCCCAGCCGTACGGGATCGACACCTCGTTCCGGGATCCGTCGGGCAACAACATCCGGCTCACCCAGGTGCTGGAGTTCGATCCGCGACGGCAGTGACCCCGGCACACTGGCTGCCATGCCTTTGTCCCTGCACCACATCGTCATCGACGCCCACGACCTGCCCGCCCAGGCCCGTTTCTGGGCGGAGGTCCTGGGCTGGCGGATCCTCTCCGAGCGGGAGCGGGAGGTCGTGATCGGCCCGGACGAGACCGCGCCGACGGGCATCTGCTTCATGCCGGTGTCCGACCGCAAGGCCGTCAAGAACCGCCTGCACCTCGATCTGACGTCCGCGGCCGAGGACCGGGAGGCCGAGATCGAGCGCGTCCTCGCGCTCGGCGCCCGCCGGGTGGACGTCGGACAGACCGGCGCCGAGTCGTGGACCGTGCTGGCGGACCCCGAGGGAAACGAGTTCTGCGTGGTCCGCCCCAAGCAAACCCTCATCGCCTGAGGGCCCGCCGCCCGTACCGGCGGTGGGGAGGTCCGGGCGGATCAGTGTCCCGGGACCACGAGGTCGGCCCGCTCCCAGGGGCGGGTCAGCGCCAGATAGTGCTCCTCGGCCAGCCGCCAGCGGGACTCCCAGTCGATCGGGCCGTGGTCGTCGCCCCGCTCGCGCAGGCGGCGCATGGACTCCTCGCGCGGCGTGTCGACGTAGACCACGAGGTCGTAGTGGTCGGCGAGTTCGGGCCGGGCGGTGTACACGCCCTCCACGACGACGACACCGGCGGCCGGGACGGCATGGCTCTCGCCCGGCGCCAGAGCGCCGGTCGGCCAGTCGTAACGCCGGTAGGCGGCGTCGCGCCCGGCCGCCAGCGGGGCGAGCACCTCCTCGCGCAGCCGCTGCCAGTCGAAGTAACGGTGGTAGCCCTCCTCGGGGTTCAGCCCGGCGCGCTCGTCCGGGTCCATCGGGCGGTAGAAGTCGTCGCCGTGCACCACCACGGCACCGCGCAGCTCCACGAGGGCGGCCGCCAGGGTCGACTTGCCGGACCCGCCCATCCCGTCGACCGCGACCAGGACCACCCCCGGACCCTGCCGGGCCTCGACGGCGGCGGCGACCTTCTCGGCGGCGCTTGAGATCATCGTCATGGCGGCATTCTCCTCACAGTCGCGGCCGCGGCAGAAGGGTCACGGACGCGGCGTGCGCAACTCCGCGAGGACGGCGGCGTGGTCGGAGGGCCAGACGCCGTCCACGGGCGCGTCGCCGACGCGGCGGACGGTGCTGACCGAGCCGAGGCCTGCGGGCCCCGGCAGGCCGGTGTGGATGTAGTCGATGCGGGCGCTGGGTCCGAAGCCGGCGGCGACGTACGGGTTGGCCGCGTTCCAGGTCGCCGACGGCTGGGCCGGGTCCGCGTACTCCCACGCGTCGAGGAAGACCTGGCCGGGGACGGCGGGGGCCGTGCGGTAGCCGCCGAACCGCCGTACCTCGTCGGAGTCGGGAAACGCGTTGAAGTCACCCGTGACGACGGGCGGGAAGGCGGTGCCGCGGCTGTGCGCCGTGACGAACTCGGCGAGCGCCACGACCTGCCGGCAGCGCACCGCGGAGCCGTCCACGGCCGAGGTCAGGTGGGTGGTGAAGAACGGCACCTGGTGCGCCGGCGCGTCGATGCGTGCGTAGAGGGCCAGCCGGCCGTCGTCGCCGTCCTCGCGGGCCGGGAGTTCGAGCCGATCGTGCTCCACGATCGGCCAGCGGCTCAGCACGGCGTTGCCGACGTCCACCGCCGCGCCCCCGATCCGGCTCCGCCAGTACTCCGGCGCCCGGGAGGCCGCCCAGGTCCAGTCCATGCCGAGGTCGGACGCGAGCCATTGCGCGAGGTTCTCCCCGTCGGCGGCCCAGACCTCCTGAAGCCCGACGACATCGGGGCGGAGGTCTCTCAGCACGGTCAGGATCGCCTTCCGCCGCTCCTCCCACGGGCCGAAACGCCACCACACGTTCCATGTCAGCACACGCATCGCCGTCGCTCCTCCACTCGATTCGCCCCAACGTCGAGCACCCGGCCGCGCGCCGGCCGTCACTCGATGCCCAGCGGTCCGATCCCCAGGTCCTCGCGCATCGCGTGCCGCATCTGCGCCGTCGCCGTACGGCGCCGCACGATCAGGGGCGCTTCCTCGGCGGAGCCGACCTCGACTCCCCGGGCGTAGGCGTCGCGCAGTGCGCGCAGGCCGTGGAACGCGTCGTTCCCCGCCCGCACGACCTGCGGTGGCCCCACGAGCCAGAGGCGTTCGCTCGCCGTGTAGACGCCGGCGCCGCGCACGGCCTCGCGCACGGCCGCGTCACGGGCGGACGCGGACAGGTGGTCGCCGAGGGCCACGGCCCGGATCTCCTCGCCCGCCTCCTTGAGGGCGGAGACGAACACGGTGTACACCTCGCGCCGCACTTCCACCGCGTGCCTCGCCTCCTCCCGTTGCCAGCGCGTGCGATCGGCGATCAGCGTGGCGGCGATGCCGATGGCGGCACCGGCCAGGGTGGAGAGCAGGGGCATCCAGTCCATGGTCCGCAGCCTTTCCCAAACGGTGCGCCGGCACCAGGGGGCGGGCCGCGGACACGGACCGGACCGGCGTGCGGTGGATCGCCGCGCGGGTGGCTCAGTCGCCGGTGAGGATCACCAGGCGGCCCGTCGCCCTCGTCATCGCCACATAGCGGTCCACCGCGCCCTCGACGCCGTCGCCGAAGCGGTCCGGGTTCACCAGGACGACCAGGTCGAACTCCAGGCCCTTCGACAGTTCGGGGGTGAGGGACCGGACGCGGGGCGTCGGCGCGAAGGCCGGGTCGCCGATCACGCAGGCGATGCCCTCGGCGTGCTCGGCGAGCCAGGCGGCGAGGATCGTGTCGCGCTCGGCGGTGGAGGCCGCCAGGACGCCGACGCCGGTGCTGCGTACGGACGTCGGCACGTTGGCGTCCGGGAGAACCGTGCGGATCACCGGTTCGGCCTCCGTCATGATCTCCTGCGGTGTGCGGTAGTTGATGCTCAGCGTCGACATGGCGATACGGTCGGGGGCCAGACCGATCCGGGTCAGGCGCTCGGGCCAGGCCTCGGTGAAGCCGTGCCGGGCCTGGGCCCGGTCACCGACGATCGTGAAGCTGCGCGACGGGCAGCGCAGCAGCAGCATCTGCCATTCCGCGTCGGTCAGTTCCTGCGCCTCGTCCACGACCACATGCGCGAAGGGGCCCGCCAGCAGGTCGGGTGCGGCCGTCGCCCCCTCCTCCGGGTCGACGAGGGTGTTCTGCAGGTCCTCGCCCCGGAGCATCGACATCAGCATGCCCGTCCAGTCGTCGTCGGTGCGCTGGAGGTTCTCGGTGACCTGGGACCGGTAGGCGCGTTCGACGGCGGCCTCGGCCGCGGCGCGGCGCCTGCGGCGGGAGACCTCCGGGTCGCCGAGGCGGTGCCGGGCCGCGTCGAGCAGGGGCAGGTCGGACACCGTCCAGGCCGCCGGGTCCGCGCGCTGGAGGCGTCGTACGGCGTCGCGGTCCAGCCACGGCGCGCACAGCCGGAGGTAGGCGGGCACCGTCCACAGGTCGCCCACGAGGTCGGCGGCCTCCAGCAGCGGCCACGCCCGGCCGAGCGCGCCCGTCAGCTCCCCGTCCTGGCGCAGCGCCCTGCGGAACTGTCCGGGGGTGAGGGTGCCGCGGTACTGGTCGGCGAGGATCGCCACGAGCTTGTCCCAGATCTGCTCGCGGCACTCGTTGTGCGGGGTGCCCGGCTCCGGCGCGTCGAAGGCCACGGCCCAGTCGCGGGCCGTCAGCCGCAGGTCGGACATGTCGACGGTGACCGTCATCGTGTCGGCGGGCGGTTCCTCGTAGAACCGTACGGCCTTCTCGATCGCCTTCACGAGGTCCGCGGAGGACTTGAGGCGGGCCACCTCGGGGTCGGTCTCCGGGGCCGCCGTGGCCCCCTCGGGGACCAGGTCGCGCAGGATGCAGGTCTGTACGCCCTCCTCGCCGAGGCTGGGCAGCACGTCGGCGACGTAGGACAGGTAGGGGCGGTGCGGGCCGACGAACAGCACGCCGCCGCGGCGGTGGCCGAGGCGCGGGTCGGAGTAGAGGAGGTGGGCGGTGCGGTGCAGGGCGACGACGGTCTTGCCGGTGCCGGGTCCGCCGTCGACGACGAGGGCGCCTCGCGAACCCGCCCGGATGATCGCGTCCTGGTCGGCCTGGATGGTGGCGAGCACGTCCCGCATGCGGGCCGAGCGGCTGGCGCCGAGGCCCGCGATGAACGCGGACTGGTCGTCCAGCGCGGCGCGGCCCTGGAGGCCGTCGGCGGTGAACACCTCGTCCCAGAAGTCGCTGATCCGGCCGCCGGTCCAGCGGTACCGGCGGCGGCTCGCCAGGCCCATCGGGTCCGCGTGGGTGGCGGCGAAGAAGGGTTCGGCGGCCGGCGAGCGCCAGTCGATCAGCAGCCGCCGGCCCTCGCCGTCGGTGAGGCCGAGGCGCCCGATGTACACGGGCTCCGGGTCGCCCTCGCGGATCATGTGGCCGAGGCACAGGTCCAGGCCGAACCGGCGCAGGGTGCGCAGCCGGCCGCCCAGCCGGTGCACCTCGATGTCCCGGTCCATCGCCTGCTGGCCCTCTCCCCCGGGCGCCCTCAGCTCGGCCTCCAGCCGGTCGGTCAGGTCGGCGATCGTCTCCGTCAGGCACTCGGCGACGGCCGCGAAGTGCCGCTCGTCCCAGGCGATCAGGCCCGGCTCCGCCTTGTGGGCGAGGCGCTCGGGAAGGTCGAACACCCCGGTGGTCAGGGGCTCCACGTCATCAGCTCCGTTCTCGGGTCGCACGCGACCGGTCACAGCGGCGGCACCGCGCACGGCTGCGTACCGCGTCGCGCGTCCCCGACCCGCATTTTCGCAGGTCATGGCTCAGGCTGATGATTGTGCGACAGCCGGGGGGCCTTGCCGCAAGCCCCCCGGTGCGCTATACGTTGAGAGTGGCAAGGAGTGGTTTCCCCTCCTTGCCTTCCGTGTGTACGGCCTCGCGTGCGTAGGGCTCGCGTGTCTACGGCCTCTCGTGGTGCTCAGCGCGCGTTCGGCTTGCGGTGCGGCGGCTGGACCGGCGCCGGCAGCGGCTTCGTCGGCGGGATCGCCCGCACCACCGGCCCGGACCCGTCCAGCTCCACCTTCTCCCCGTGGTGGCCGATCGTCAGCTCCGGCCCGTCCAGCAGGGTGTACGACGCCTTGTCCGCCCGGATCTCCACCCGCAGCCTGCTGCCGCACAGCTGGAGGGTGAACGCCAGCCGGCTGAACCGCTCCGGCAGCCGGGGCGCGAACGCGAGGGTCGCGCCGTGCCGGCGCATCCCGCCGAAGCCCGCCACCAGCGCCATCCAGGTACCGGCCAGCGAGGCGATGTGCAGCCCGTCACGGGTGTTGTGCTCCAGGTCCTCCAGATCCATCAGGGCGGCCTCGGACGCATAGTCGTAGGCGAGCGCCAGATGCCCCGCCTGCGCGGCGATGACCGCCTGGCAGCTGGCCGACAGGGAGGAGTCCCGGACGGTCAGCGGCTCGTAGTAGGCGAAGTTGCGGGCGACGTGCTCCTCGTCGAAGTAGCTGTTGCAGGTGTACATCGCGAGCACCAGGTCGGCCTGCTTGACGACCTGCTTGCGGTAGAGGTCGAAGTAGGGGAAGTGCAGCAGCAGCGGGTACTGGTCGGGCCGGGTCCCCTCGAAGTCCCAGCGCTGGTGGCGGGTGGAGCCCGCGTCCTGCTCGTGCACGCCCAGCTCGCTGTTGTACGGGATGTGCATGGCCTCGGCGGCGTCGCGCCAGGCCGCGCTCTCCTCGTCGTCGACGCCCAGCTCCGCCGCCTGCCCCGGATGCCGTTCGACGACGTCCGAGGCGGCCAGCAGGTTCGCCCGCGCCATCAGGTTGGTGTACGTGTTGTCGTCGACGATCGCGCTGTACTCGTCGGGGCCGGTCACCCCGTCGAGGTGGAACGCCCCGTGGTGGTCGTGGTGGCCGAGGGAACGCCACAGCCGCGCGGTCTCCACCAGCAGCTCCACGGCGGTGTCGCGCTCGAAGGCCACATCGCCCGTCGCCGCCACGTAGCGCACCACCGCGTCCGCGATGTCGGCGTTGACGTGGAAGGCGGCCGTGCCCGCGGGCCAGTACGCCGAGCCCTCCGAGCCCTCGATGGTCCGCCACGGGAACGCGGCGCCGCGCAGCCCCAGCTGCGCCGCGCGCTCGCGGGCCACCGGCAGCGTGTTCTGCCGCCAGCGCAGCGCCTCCCGGACGGCGCCCGGCGAGGTGTAGGTCAGCAGCGGCAGGACGTACATCTCGGTGTCCCAGAAGGCGTGCCCGTCGTAGCCGGAGCCGGTCATGCCCTTGGCCGGGATCGCCCGCTCCTCGGCGCGGGCACCGGCCTGGAGCACGTGGAAGAGGGCGAAGCGGACGGCCTGCTGGATCTCCTCGTCGCCGTCGACCTCGACGTCCGCGCGCGCCCAGAAGTCGTCCAGGTACGTCCGCTGCGCGCCGACCAGGCCGTCCCAGCCGTCGTGTGCGGCCGCCGCGAGCGCGGCGTCGACCTGGTCGCTCATCGCGGGCAGCGAGCGGGTGCCGGACCAGCCGTGCGCGACGAGCTTCTCCACCCGCAGCGCCTGCCCGGGCTCCAGTACGGAGGAGACGGTCAGCCGGGCGACGTCGGCGCGGCTCTCGCTGCGGCTCGTGGTGCGGCCGGGGCCGGTGACCACGTGGTCGGCGGCCGCGGCGACCCTGAGCCCGCTGCGCCGGGTCCGGTGCACCAGCCGCAGCCGGTAGCCGTCCGTGTAGTGCTCCTCGGACTCCAGCGGGGACTCCAGCGCCATCGCCGCGCGCGGGTCGCCCACGCTGTCCGGGAGCTGCTCGTTGGCGACGAGTTCCGACTGGATCACCACCCGGGCCCGCTCGTCGACGGCCTCCACCTCGTAGGCGATGGCCGCGATGGCGCGCTGCGCGAGGGAGACCAGGCGGGTCGAGCGCACCCGGATGCGGGAGCCCGCGGGCGAGATCCACTCGCAGGACCGTTCCAGCACGCCCCGGCGCAGGTCCAGGAGCCGCTCGTGGGAGACCAGACGGCCGTAGCGCAGGTCGAACGGCTCGTCGTCGACGAGCAGCCGCAGGATCTTGCCGTTGGTGACGTTGATGGCGGTCTGGCCGGACTCCGGGTAGCCGTAGCCGGCCTCGGCGTACGGCAGCGGGTGCAGCTCGTACACGCCGTTGAGGTAGGAGCCGGGCAGGCCGTGCGGCTCGCCCTCGTCGAGGTTGCCGCGCCAGCCGACATGGCCGTTGGACAGGGCGAACACGGACTCGCTCTGGGCGAGGACGTCGAGGTTCAGCTCCGTCTCGCGCACGCTCCACGGCTCGACGGAGTACGACCGTTGAGTGATCACTCCTTGCCTCCCAGCTCGGCGAGGTCCTGCACGACGACGTCGGCGCCGTGTGCGTACAGCGCGTCGCTCTGGCCCACGCGGTCGAGTCCGACGACGTAACCGAAGTGTCCTGCGCGACCGGCCTCCATGCCCGCCAGGGCGTCCTCGAAGACGGCGGCGCGCGCGGCCGGCACCCCGAGGTCGCGGGCGGCGGCGAGGAAGGTGTCGGGGTGCGGCTTGCCCGGCAGGCCGCGCTCCCGGGCCACGACGCCGTCGATCCGGGTGTCGAAGAGGTGCTCGATCCTGAGGGAGCGCAGCACGTCGAGGGTGTTCGCGCTGGAGGAGACGATCGCCGTCCTCAGGCCCTCGGCCCGGACGGCGTCGAGGTAGCGCAGGGTGCCGTCGTACGCCTCGACCCCGTCGGTGCGGATCCGCTCCAGCAGCAGCACGTTCTTGCGGTTGCCGACGCCGTTCACGGTCGGCGCGTCGGGCGGGTCGTCGGGGGTGCCCTCGGGCAGTTCGATGCCCCGGGAGGCGAGGAAGGTGCGCACGCCGTCGGCGCGGGGGCGGCCGTCGACGTACTCGTCGTAGTCGGCGACGGAGTCGAAGGGGCGGAAGCCGGGACCCTCGCGGTCGCGCAGGAACGCGTCGAACGTCTCCTTCCAGGCGGCCGCGTGGACCACCGCCGTCTTGGTCACGACCCCGTCGAGGTCGAACAGGCAGGCTTGGATGTCGTCGGGCAGACCGAGCTCAGTCATACACAGCACCTTCCCCGAAGGCCGAGGTCCAGTGGGTGTCGAGGGCCACACACGTGAGGTACTTTGCGGGAAAATCACCGTCCGGGCCGGGAGGACGTCGGGGACACGGCCGATCCGTCCCCGCGGACGGATGCCGGACTCGGCTCCGTGCCCCTGCCGCCTGGACGCCGGACTCGGCTCCCTCCCCCTGCCGCCCGGATGTCAGACTCGGGTCCGTGCCGCTGCCGCCCGGATGTCACACTCGGGTCCGTGCCGCTGCCGCCTCCTTCCCACGACGTCCAGGAAGCGCCGTCCTTCGACGCGCTGCTCGCGCGGGCCCGCGCCCTCGCCGGGGGCGGCCGGCGGGCGCTGCTCGGCATCGCGGGCAGCCCCGGCGCCGGAAAGACCACGCTCGCCGAACGGCTCGTGAGCGCCGTGAACGGCGACGGGGACAGGGCTCGGGCGGCGCACGTGCCCATGGACGGCTTCCACCTGGCCGACGTCGAACTGGACCGGCTCGGCCTGCGCCACCGCAAGGGCGCGCCCGAGACCTTCGACGCGGCGGGCTACGCGGCCCTGCTGCGGCGGCTGCGCGACGACGACGGCGACCTCGTGTACGCGCCCGGCTTCGAGCGGGTGCTGGAGCAGCCGATCGCGGGCGCGATCCCGGTGCCGCCGGCCGCCCGGCTCGTCGTGACCGAGGGCAACTACCTGCTGCTCGGGACGGGCGCCTGGAGCCGGGTACGGCCGTGTCTCGACGAGGTGTGGTTCTGCGCCATGGACGAGGACGAGCGGCTACGGCGTCTCGTCGCCCGGCACGAGCGGTTCGGCAAGAGTCACGAGGAGGCCGTGGCCTGGGTGCTCCGCTCCGACCAGCCCAACGCCGACCTGGTGGCGGCGACCCGCGACCGGGCGGACCTGGTGGTGACACCGGGCGAGTGGCTGCTGCCCGCCACGGACTGAATACCGGGTGGGGCAGCCGCGCCCCTCACGTCCCCGCCCGCAGGGCCAGCCGCGGCTCCCCGTGGGCGTCGTCCTCCCCCAGCACCGCAGTGAAGGCCTCCGTCCGGACGGTCAGCCCCGCCGGGCCCTGCTCGAACGCGGGCGCGAACTCCCCGTCGGGGCCGCCGTGTCGCACCGCGAAGACATGCAGTCCGGGCGGGGCGCCCGGCGCCGGTCCCGCTTCGAGGGCCGAGGTGGCGACCACCCGCCGCCAGCCGTCGTCCGGGTCGCCGTGCCCACGCGGATCGGCGGCGAGGGCGAACGCGGCCTGTTCCTGGGTGAGTTCGTCACGGGTGTCGAAGTACGCGGGTCCCGCCGGGCGTGGATGGGTCAGCCGCAGGCCGCCCGCCGAGGTCACCCGGGCCCGTGCCGTGCGCCGCACCCGGTCGCCGTCGTCGGCGGCGTACGGCATCCCGGCCAGCAGGTACGGCGTCCCGGTGAGGCGCTCGACGACGACCGTGATCCACAGGGCCGCGCCGTCGGTGACGTAGAGACTGCGCAGATGGCGCAGCACGCGGTCGCGGTCGACGACGGGCTGAGTGACGAGCTTGGCCGTGAGCGGGCCGGTCCGCAGGTCCCGGACGCGCACCGCGCCCTTGGGGCGGGCCAGCAGAAAGCCGTCCGCGACCGGTCCGAAGCCGGCACGGCGGTCGACGACGGCGGGCAGGAGGTAGGTGCCGCCCGCTTCGACGAGGGCCGGCGTCATCCCGTCGTCGAAGGCCACCGACACGGTGCCCGCGCGGAGTTGGTGGCGTGCGGTGCGCGGCGCGGGGGTGCGGTGCCAGCGGGCGTGGTCCTGGATCTGCCAGACGAGCATGAAGGCGAAGTGCCCGTCGAGACGGCCGTCCGGTCGGGTCGCGTGGCGCGCCCAGCGGGTGTCGCCGCGGTAGCGGCCGAGGTCCGCGCCGATACGTCCGCTGAAGCGGCGCAGTCCGAGCACCGCCTCGAAGCCGCAGTGCTGTTCGCTGTAGCGGGGGCCGCCCCAGTCGTAGCCGCCGCAGCTCAGGCGGGCGTCGAGATAGCGGGCGAGTTCGTCGCCGTCCTCGGCGAACACGTCCTCGCCGCTGACCCGGTGGGCCTGGGCGAGGAACGACAGCGCGATCGGGCCGTAGTTGTTGTCGTACGCGCCGCCGTGCTCGGGCGGCAGCAGGGCGCCCCGGTCGCGCACCCGGTGGGCCCGGACGCGGTCGGCGTACAGGCCGAGCGCGCGCGAGCGTGCCGACGCGCCCTCGTCCGGCGGCAGATGGCGGGCCAGCATCAGTCCGCCGACGACACAGCCGATCGCCTGGTTCGCGGCCGACTGCGGGTTGAAGAAGGTGACTTCGGTGAGCCAGCGCCAGTAGCCGCGGCCCAGCTCCACGAGTCCCGCGCGCTGTTCGGCGTCGATCAGACCGCCCGTTTCCACCATCTCATCCATCTCATCCACGTCGTCGGCCGCGTCGAGGACGTTCACCAGCTGGAGCAGGGCCCATACCGTGCTGGGCCAGTCGCCGAGCGGGTGGGCGCCGGGGCGGAGCCGGTAACGGGCGTGCGCCACACCCGAGTCGCGCATCCGCAGGTTGGGGTAGCCGGGGTTGTCCTCGGTGTACACGCGGCTGCCCAGATGGAAGGCGAGGCTGCGGCGCACCGCCTCGACCAGCCGCGGATCCCGGCCGCGCCGCCAGGCGAGGGCGAGCAGCGAGGTGACGCCGAGCGAGGTGTCGCCGATGTCGTCGACCGCGTCGGGGTGTTCGAGGCTGCCGTCCGGCCCGAGCCGGACGAGGGCCTCCTCGGCGATGTCCGCGAGCACGCGGTCGTAGGCCTCGGGGTGGTCCGCGAGAGCGTGCAGCGGGCCGCGCTGGTACGGGAGATGCATACGAGCGCCCTTCCTGACGGTGGGCCGGACCACCGAAGGGGCCGGGCCGCGGACGAGCCTTCCCGGGTCGGCGGTGGACCCGGATGAGCTCCGGCGGGACCGCGGGTGTCGAGCGGGCGAACTTCAGTCCGTGGCAGGCGAGTTCGTCGCCCTGACGGCCACCCGGTCACCCGCCCCCGAATCCTGTGAACCGTACGCCCCGCGTTCATCCCGGTGACAGGCCGCGGTCGCCGGACCCTCGCCGCCGGGTCACGGCCCGGCCGTAGATCTGCGCTGGTACGCAACGGACGCCACGCCCGCCGCCTCGCCCCTCGCCCGCCACCCGGGGCACGCGGACCCGGAACCGCCCCAGAGAGGCACACCCATGCCGTCGTCAGCCCCGCTTCTCCCCGACACCCCCGCCGCGAGCCGCCGCGGCTTCCTGAGAACCTCGCTCGGCGCCTCGGCGGGCGTCCTCGCCGCGCCGACCCTGGCCGGCTGGCTCGCCGCGGCCGACGCGAAGGCCGCCACCGGGACCCCCGCCACCGGGACGACGGCCGCCGACACCACCGGCTCCGCCGCCGCCTTCGTCGACGACTACCGCACCAACCTGCTCACCAACCTCACCCCCGAGACCAACGCGGTCGTCCGCGTCCTCGGTGGTTTCGCGCAGGTGTGGAAGACCGGGGCCGCCTGGAACACCGGCACCCCCCTGCTCCCCGAACTGCTGCGCGCCAACATGCGCCACTGTGCCCGCGTCACCGCCGCCCGCACCGACGCGCAGGCGAAGGAGGCGTTCGTCTACGACCGCCAGCACCAGAGCTACGCGATGATCGCGGGGCTCGGCCCGCTGGCCGACCTGTACCGGACGGGCGCCCGCGCGGTCACGTCGATCACCTCCGCGCCGGACGGCACCCCCGCCACCACGGTCAGCGACGCCGTACCGGCCGACGCGCCCGCGGGTTCCGCCCTCGGCGCCGGGTCGCACGACTCCGCGCTCGGCAAGGTCGCCGAGCTCGTCGACACCCTGCGCGGGAACTGGGCGTCGGGCAACCCGTCCAAGTACGCCTACCAGTACCCGCGGCCGTGGCGGATGACCGAGCACAGCGAGGTCGTCCCGACCGGTGCGACGGACGCGTACGGCTTCCCGGTCTACGACTCCGCGGTGGCCGTCGCCCCGCAGCTGCTGCGCCAGCGCGCCACCTCCCCCACCGACGACGGCGGCTTCCCCAGCGGCCACACCAACGCCTTCCACCTGGCGGGTCTCGCCTACGCCTACGCGGTCCCGGAGCGCTTCCAGGAGCTGGTGACGCGCGCCCTGGAACTCAGCGACACGCGGATCACCGCGGGCATGCACTCGCCGACGGACGTGATCGGCGGCCGCATCATGGCGACCGCGCTGGCCGCGGCGACCCTCGCCGACCCGGCCAACGCCGACCTCAAGGCGGCGGCGCGCGCTCAGGCGCTGGCCTACTTCACCCAGGCCACCGGCACGAGTGCCGACACTCTCGACGCGTGGGCGCACACCGCGGGGCCGGCCGGCGATCCGTACGCCGACCGCGAGGCCAACGCCCGCGCGGTCGCGCCCCGGCTGACCTACGTGTTCCCGCGCTCCGGCCGCGACGAGCCGCTGACCGTGCCGAAGGGCGCCGAGGTGCTGCTGGAGACCCGTCAGCCCTACCTGGACGCCGCGCAGCGCCGCGCGGTGCTGCGCAGCACGGCCCTGCCGTCCGGGTACGTCCTGCTCGACGGCCCCGAGCAGTGGGGACGGCTCAACCTGTTCGCCGCGGCCGACGGGTACGGCTCCTTCGAGTCCGCCGTCGTCGTCGCGCTCGACGCGGCGGCCGGGGGCTTCGGCGCGGCGGACGGCTGGCGCAACGAATCGACGGGCGCGGCTCCCTCACCAAGCGCGGCACCGGCACCCTCACCCTGACCGGCCGCAACACCTTCACGGGCGGCACCACGGTGGAGGCCGGCACGCTGGTGGCCGCCGCCGCGCACGCGCTGGGCCGCGGCGACGTCCGCGTCACGGGCGGCACCCTGCGTGTCACGGACGGCGTCCGGGTCGACGGCGCCTGGGCGCAGGAGTCCGGGACGCTGGCCGTGGCGGCGGGCACCGGGCGGCGCGCGCCGCTGACCGTGGCGCGGCGGGTGAGCCTCGGCCGGGACGCGGTGCTGTCCCTGGAGCTCGACCCGCACCGCGCGCCGGCCGCGGGCAGCACCCTCCCGGTGATCTCCACCCCCCGGCTGAGCGGCGGGTTCGCCCGCGTCGAGGTGAACTCCGACCGGCTGCGGGCCGTACCGGTGTATACGGCGGAAGGTCTGTCGGTACGACTCCTGAAGCGGTGACGCCCCGCGGGGCGGGAGCGATGCGACAGTGGGGCCATGAGGCGGCCCCGGACCGCTCCCGTCCCGGCCGGTGTCGTCGCGGGGCGGATGATGGCGCGCGAACAGCACACGGTCCTCGACCCGGAGGCGCACCGGCCCGCCCGGCTGCGCGCGACCGCGACCGCGACGGCGGCGGCCCGGTCGCGCCTCGCCGCCGTGCGACGCCTGAGGGGCGCTCCGCACGGCCCGGACGGCGACGGCGACGGCGCCCCACACGGCCCGGACGGCGCTCCGCACGGCCTGGGCGGCAGGCTGCGCCGCGCGTACCGCGCGCTGCGCGGACGGCGGCGGTGGCTGGTGCCGCTGCTGGTGGCCCTGCTGCTCGGGCAGATGGCCGCGGCGATGGTGACGACGGCCGTGGAGCAGACCCCCACCATCGACGAGCCGGTGTACGTCGGCACGGCCGCCGTCTATCTGCACGAGCACAGCCTGCGCTACAACCCCGAGCACCCGCCGCTGGGCAAGCTGGTCGTCGCGGCCGGGGTGGCGCTCGCGCATCCGCACTTCGACGCGTCCTTCACCGGGGACCAGAGTCAGGTGGGGCGGCATCTACTGTACGAGTCCGGCAACGACCCGTGGCGGCTGATGCTGTGGGCGCGGCTGCCGATGATCGTGCTGACGCTGCTGTTCGGGCTGGTGGTGTTCGCGTTCGCCCGGGACCTGGCGGGCGACGTGGGCGCTCTCGTGGCGCTCGCGCTGTACGCCTTCTCGCCGGACGTGATCGCTCAGGGCTCGCTGGCCACGCTCGACGTGCCGGCGGCCGGGTTCCTGCTGACCTCGGCCCGGCTGGTGTGGCGCGGGCGGCGCCGTCCCAGGCGGTGCCTGCCGCTCGCCGGGGCCGCGCTGGGAGCCGCGCTCGCCACGAAGATGAGCAGCCTGCCCGCGGTTCCCGTGCTGCTGGGGCTCGCGGTGGTGTCGGTGTGGAGCGCACGGCGGGGCGGGACGACCGGGCGGGTGAGCGCCGAGGCCGCGGCGGGGCCGATCCCGGCCGAGGCCGCAGCGGGGCCGATCCCGGCCGGGGACCCGGCGCGCACGTCCCCGGCCGGGGACGGGCGGGCGGCGGGGCGGCTCCGGGTCCTGGGCCTGGGGCTGCTGTGGGCGGGCGTCATGGCGGCCGTCGCGGTGGCGGTCGTATGGGCGTCGTATCTCGCGGTCGATCCGCATCTGCGCACGGTGTCCAGCGGGCCGGTGCCCGCCGTGCACGGGCTGCGGGCGCGCATGGTGGACCTGCTGCCCTTCCCCGCGTCCTACCGGGAGGGCATGCGCATCCAGTTCGGGCTGGAGAACTACCCGTGGCAGGGCTATCTGTTCGGGCATCTGTACACCGGCCACCGCTGGTACTACCTGCCGGCCGCGCTGCTGGTGAAGACGCCGCTCGGGATGCTCGCGCTGTGGGCAGCCGGGTCGGTGGCGCTGGTGGCGGTACGGCGGTCGCGGCCCGCGGCGCCGTACGTGCTGCTCCCGGCGGGCGTGCTGCTGGCGGCCGCGATGACCGGCTCGCGGGACTTCGGCACCCGGTACGCGATCTTCCTGCCGATGTTCCTCGCGGTGGCGGCCGGCTGTGTGCTGACGGCGCGTCGGCGGTGGACGGGGCCGGTGACGGGCGCCCTGGTGCTGTTCGTCGCGGTCAGCTCGCTGCTGACGTACCCCTACTATCTGCCGTACTCCAACGAGGCGTTCGGCGGGCCGACGAAGACCCATCTGCGGCTGCACGACTCCAACGTCGACTGGGGCCAGGACCTCGGCAGGCTCGCGGACCGGCTGCACGAGCGCTATCCCGGCGAGCGGGTGTGGCTCGTGTACAAGGGCAGCGGGGTGCCGTCGTACTACGGCATCCACGCGGCGGATCCGCGGACCGCGCCACCGGGCGAGGTGCACGGGCTGCTCGTGGTCTCGGACTCCGCCGTCGCCAAGGCCCGGGGAGAACTCGCCCAGTTGATCCACAGCAGCCGCGCGGTGGACGAGGTGGGGCACTCGATCACGATCTACCGGCGGTGACGGACGCCTCGAACGTCTGCGGGGGCGCTCGCCGTACGTCCTCGCCGTACGTCCTCGCCGTACGTCCCGCGCAAGGTATGTCGGCCGCACGCGAGCCCTGGTCACCGAGGTGCGTGAGCTATGTTGAGTCATCGTGGGAGACAAAGGAAACGCGTCCGTGCCGTCGCCGCAGCAGGCGCGCGCGCAGGCGTCCGCGATCACCTCGGGGAAGACCGCTCCGGAGGCGGAGGCCGCCCCCACGTCGCAGCTCCGTGAGATGTTCGACGGGCCGCACCTCTCACCGGGGCAGCGCCGTATCGCCCAGTACCTGATCGAGCACATCACCGAGGCCGCCTTCCTGTCGATCACCGACCTCGCGGACCGGGTGGGCGTCAGCCAGCCCTCGGTGACGCGGTTCGCCGCCGCCGTGGGCTTCAGCGGCTACCCGGCGCTGCGGGAGAAGCTCCAGGCCATCGCGCTCGGCACGCTCGCGGGCGGCCCCGGTGTCGCCGAGGCCAACCGCAGCAACGAACTCCAGGCCGCCGTCGACGCCGAGATCGCCAATCTGGAGAACCTGCGGCGGGACTTCGCCGATCCGGACCGGGTGATCCGGGTCGGCCGCGAGCTGTCCCAGTCGAGCCCGCTGACCGTGCTCGGCCTGCGCATCTCCGTGACGCTCGCCGAGTACTTCGCCTACGCCGCCCGCCGCATCCACCCCGACGTCCGGCTCATCACCTACGGCGGCAGCGTGGCGTACGACGCCCTGCTCCAGGCCCACGAGGCGGGCGGGACCTGGGTGCTGGCGTTCGGGATGCCGCGCCACCACCACGAGACGCTCACCGCGCTGCGGGTGGCGCGCGGCGCCGGGATGCGGGTCGCGCTCATCACCGACCTCGCCCTCGGCCCGCTGGCCGACGAGGCCGACGTCACCTTCGCCACCGGGACCGGCTCGCGCCTGGTCTTCGACTCCTACGCGGCGCCCAACATGATGGCCGCCGCCCTGCTCCAGGCCATGACGGACGCGGATCCCGAGCGCACCTGGGCCCGGCTGGAGGAGTACGAGCAGCTCGCGGAGCAGCACCAGTTCTTCATGAAGGACTGACGTTCTCGGCCGCGGTTCTCGCGCCCTCACCCTGTGCGCACCCCTCCTCCCACGCTTCTCCCACGCCTTCACACCGCTTACAGAAGCGGATCATTCAGCGTAAATCCCGCATGAATGTTTTCATACGCCTTGCCAATCGAACGGCATATATAAATACTGCTCACGGATCGCCTCCCGACCACCTCGGGCCCGCTCCGCCGCACCTGAAGCACCGCTCGCACACGCCCCAGAAAGCCGACGGACCGCCCATGCGCCCCTCGCACCATCCGCAGCGCAGACGCCGTCCGCCGAGGGGCACCCGCACGGACACCCCCAGCCGCCGTCCCCTACCCACGTCGGCGCCCGGGGTGTTCGCCGGGGCCTCGCCCTGAGCGAGCGCCCCGCTCACGGGCGGTCCCGGCCATCCCCTAGGCCGGGACCGCCCCACGACCCGTCGGACCACCCCCTCGACGCCGCACACCGGAAGCGATGATCATGCAACTGACGACCCCGCGCACCAGCCCCGACTGGCCCTGTCAGGTCAAGGCACCGGGCAGCTACGACTGGGAGCGCTCGGCCACCAAGTGGCTGCGCGAGCTGGTACCGGCCCGCTACGCCAGCTATCCCGCGTTCATCCGCCACCCCGTGCTGCTCGCCCGCCATGCGCAGATCCAGGTGCAGAACGAGATCCGGGTGGCCCGCACCGCGCTCCAGACCGCGCGCGCCGAACTGCCCCGGCTGGGGATGCCCGAATCGGTGATCGAGCACACGATCAAGCTGTACGCCGCCGAGGTGCTCCAGCTCCAGCACATCGCGCGCAGCGTCCGCGCCGTCACCGAGGCGCTGGCGGCTCACGGCGCCGGGCGCTGAGCGGCGGCCCGCCAAGCACTGGGCAACGGCTCGCCGCGCACCTCGCGGCCCTCGCGTCCCGGGTGAAAAAAAGGGGTCGCACAGGGCTCTGATCGGAGCACGCCCGATGTGCGATGCTCATCGCGTGACGAGTGATCCCGCGGCCCCCGCGGAGACCGCCCCCGCCCCCGAGCCGGACGGCGACTCCGAGGCGCTCGAGCTGCTCGGCAAGGCGCTGCTCCGGGCGGACTCGCCGCAGGCCCTCGCGCACTGTCTGCTGGAGCACCTCGCCCCCGCCGTGCGTGCCGACGCCGTACTGCTCTACCGCCGCCCGCCGGCCGGCGGCCTCGCACTGATCGGGCGGGCCGGCGTGGACGGCACGCTCGCCGCGCAGTGGCGCCAGGTGCCGCCGGTGAGCGGGATCGCCGCGTCCGAGGCGCTCGACGCGCACGAGCCACGCTGGCTGGAGCACCTCGACGAGGACCGCAAGCGCTACCACCTCATCACCGACCCCCGACAGCACTGGCGCAGCCGCGCCTGGCTGCCGCTGTCGCTGTCGTCCGGCGACCACGCCTCGGTCGCGCTCGGCGTCCTGCGCGCCTGCGACGGTCCGTTCACCCCGCGCCAGCGGGACTTCCTGCGGGCGGTCGCCCGGCTCTGCGCGGGACGGCTGCGCGCCCTCGACCTGCCGGGCGACGACAAGGCCGACGAGGTGCCCGGGGACGACAAGGCCGACGAGGCGCCCGGCGCCGACAGGGCCGGCGAGGTACCCGGGGACGTACAAGCGGTGTTCGACGCCCTGCCCGGCGCGGTGATCCTGATGACTCCCCTGCGCGCGGAGTCCGGCGAGGTCGAGGACTACCGGATCGACTCCGCGACCGCGCAGGCCGTCGACATCCTCGGCCGCACCGGCCGCGAACTGGTCGGCCTGCGCATTCTGGAGTGCCACCCCACCCTCGCCGGCGAGCCGCTGTGGCGGGGCTGTCTGCACACCCTGGCCACCGGAGAGCCGTACGCGGGCGAGCCGTTCGCGTACCACGAGGTCGTGGACGGGGTGCCGCGGACCGCGACGTACTCGGTGCGGGCCACGCGGCTCGGCGAACGGCTCGTGGTCACGTGGCTCCGCCACGACCACGCGGACCTGCTCGAGCAGCGGCTGTCCGACGTGCAGCGGCTCGCCAACCTCGGCTGGGCCGGCTGGAACCTCGCCACCGGAGAGATCACCTGGTCGCCCCAGGTCTTCACCGTCTTCGACCGCGACCCGGCGGACGGCCCGCTCCCCCTGGAGCGGCTGCCGGAACTGGTGCTGCCCGACGACGCGCCGGCCCTGTCCCGTGCCGTCACCGCGCTGGTGCGCGACGGCAAGCCGTTCGACATGCCGATACGGATCCGGGCGGTCAACGGCGTACGGCATCTGCGGGCCGTCGCCGAGGCGGTGTCCGACGCCACGGGCACGCCGGTCGAGGTGCACGGCTTCGTCCAGAACCTCACCACCCTGCGCCGGGCCGAACTCGCCCTGGTGGAGAGCGAACGCGCGATCCTCACGCAGCACGGCGTGCTCCAGGCCGAACGGGCCCTGGCCGCCCGCCTCCAGCACGCGCTGCTGCCGCTGCCGAGCAGGCCGGTCCGGCTCGCCGGGCTGCGGGTCGAAGTCGCCTACCTGCCCGCCCAGTCGGGCGTCCACGTCGGCGGCGACTGGTTCAGCGCCATAGAACTTCCCTCCGACGAGGCCCTGTTCGTCGTCGGCGACGTCGCGGGACACGGGGTGGACGCGGTCGCCACGATGGCGCAGCTCCGCTTCACCGCCAAGGGCATGGTCATCACCGGGTCCTCGCTGACCGGGGCGCTGGACCGGCTCAACCGGCTGCTGCTGCACTCCCGCGACACCCACGCCACCGCGACCCTCGTCATGGCCCGCTACTCCCCCGCCGAACGGCGGCTGGTGTGGGCCCAGGCCGGCCACCCGCCGCCCTTGCTGCTGCGCCGGGGCCGGGCGCGCTTCCTCGACCGGCCGACGGGGATGCTGCTCGGCGCGTGCGCGGAGCCGCGGTTCAAGGAGGCGGAATGCCTGCTCGAACCCGGTGACCGGGTGCTGCTCTACACCGACGGTCTGGTCGAGCGGCCCGGGGAGGGCCTCGACATCGGGCTCGCGCGCCTGACGGAGGCCGTGGTCGCGGAGCGCGACGCGGGACCGGCCCCGATGGCCGCGCTGCTGTCGGCGCTGCTCGAGGGCGAACGGCGGGACGACGTGTGCGTGCTGGACATCCGGGTGCCGGAGGAGTCCGCGGCAGCCCCGGCCCCGTAGTGCGACGGTGTCCGGGGCCCGCCGTCCCGCTCGGCTGGCGGGCGCGGGGTCCGGGTCCGGCACCGGCACCGGCACCGGATTCAAACCGCCCACGCGGGCGTGGGCCGCGGTCAGGTCGCGTCGAGTGTCGTACGGGACTCCAGCGCCTCGCGGGTGTCGTTGCCGTACACGCCGTTCTCGTCGCCGCGGATGCCGTACCAGAGCTGGAACCGGGCCACGGCCGCGGTGAGTTGGGCGTCGTAGCGGCCGGCGGTGGAGCCGTTCGGGTAGACGTCGGGGATGCGGAGCAGGCGCTGCTCCAGTTCGGTCACCTCCTTGCCGCTGTCGCCCTCGCGCAGGGTGCCGGGGCCGTCGGGGTCGGTGGCCCCGGCCGGTGCGGCCGCCGGCGTGGTGGCCGGGTGCGAGGGCTGGGGGGTGGCGGCCTCGCCGCGGCCGGGCAGCAGCAGCGCGCAACCGAACCCGACGAGGGCCGCGGCGGTGACGGCGACCGCGACGGCGGCGCGGCGCAGTCCGGGTCCGAAGCCGAAGGGCCGGCCCGCCCCGGCGTCCGCGCGGTCGGGCCCGTCGCCGACGGGCGGCAGCTCCTGCGTGTCGTCCTCGAAGTCGTGCGACCGCATCGACGCGCTCAGCGGCGACGACGGACCCGGCCTCGGGCTCGGCCTCGGGCTCGGCCTCGAACTCGGCGACGGCGACGGCCGGGATCGCTCCGGCGCCGCGAACGAGTGCGACGGATCCGGTCCCCGCGGCGCCCCGAACGGCTGGGAGGGGCGGGGCCGTCGCTCCGCCGGCCGGCGGAACGCCTCGGCCATCCGCGGCCGTTCGGACGGCCGGGCCGACGAGGACGGCGGAGCTGGGGGTGCGGCCGCCGCGGGCGGTGGCGCCGGGTCGGAGTCGTCGTACCCGCCCGGCGGCGGCAGGTCCTTCATCAGTTCCGCCAGCGCGTCCGTGCGGCGCGGCCTGATGACGCGGATGGGTTCCAGGACCGGCCGCTCGTGCGGGCGGTCCTGCGGCTGCCCCGGTTCGGCAGGTGTCGGCACTGCGCTCTCCTTCCGTCCCGTGCGGGCGGGCAGGCGGTGACGGGCGTGCGCCGTCTGATACGTGACAGGGGCGCGCCAGGTTCAGCGCCCGTGGGACCGTGCCAGGATGGTGCACTCAGTTCCCTCTCAACTGTGCACTGAGTGCCACTGACCTGGGTGCGGATGCTACGTTCGCGTCCATGAGCTCCAGCAGTGCCGCACAGTCCGCCAAGCCGCCGATGCGCGACGCCCTCGTCGCGGCGGCCTTCCGGCTGTTCCTGGAACGCGGCTACGAGCAGACCACGGTCGACGACATCGTGGCGCTGGCCGGGGTCGGCCGGCGGTCGTTCTTCCGCTACTTCCCCTCCAAGGAGGACGTGGTCTTCCCCGACCACGAGCGCTGCCTCGCGGACATGACCGCCTTCCTGTCCGTGAGCGAGCCGGGCCACGAGCCGGTGCAGCGGGTCTGCGACGCGGCCCGGCTGGTGCTGCGGATGTACGCCGAGAACCCGACGTTCTCCGTGCAGCGCTACCGCCTCACCAAGCAGGTGCCCGGACTGCGCGCGTACGAGCTGTCCGTGGTGTGGCGCTACGAGCGGGCCCTCGCCGACTATCTGCGCGCCCGCTTCGCCGGGCGGCGGGACGGCATCCTGCGGGCCGACGTGATCGCCGCCGCCGTGGTCGCGGCGCACAACAACGCCCTGCGGTCGTGGCTGCGTTCGGACGGCGAGGGCGACGCCGGGACGGCGGTCGACCACGCGCTCGGCTATGTGCAGTCGGCGTTCGGGCAAGACGAGTCGCCGCGGGTCGCGGCGCCGCAGGCGGAGGACGTGGTGGTGGTCGTCGCGCGCCGCGACGCCCCGCTGTGGCGGGTCGTCCAGGAGGTCGAATCGGCCCTGGGCCGCGCCTGAGCGCACCCGCGCGCGGCCTCCCGCAAATTGAGGGTACGCAGTGCCTTTACGCGTGACACCGAGTGCCATACGCTGTCGCTGTGCGCGGTGGCACGGACACCGGGCGCGGGCGTGTCCGCTCCAGGGGACGGCACGCGGGATTCCGGCCGAAGTGCGAGGAGTTGACCAGCGTGTACCACCACTCAGGAACTGCCGCTCATGCGATCGCCGGCTCCGCGACGGGCGTCCTCGACACCGAGGGCTCGAACGGGGCGGCCATCGCCTACCAGCGCTGCACCTGGTGCGGCACCGCCATGTACCACCGCCTGCTGTGTCCGGTCTGCCAGTGCAGCGACCTGCGCACCGAGCGCAGCCAGGGCACGGGCACGGTCCGCCACTCCACCGTGGTGCACCGCAACACCCCTGCCGCGCGCAACGTTTCGCTGATCGAGATGGCCGAGGGGTTCGTCGTCCGGGGCCGGGTGATGGGTCCGCCGATCGGCATCCACAGCGGCGACCGGGTGCGGCTGTCCACCGCGAAGGACCCGGTGCGCGGCGAGCCGGTCTTCCAGCTCGTGGACGAGCCGTTCCGCGCCTGGACCTGACGGTCGCTCAATTCTCTTTCTTCGCAGCCCTGCCGACGCCCCGCAGCGCGCGGCTGCGGCCGCGGAACTCCGCGATCACCTCGTCGCCGCGCCGTACGGTGACGTCGTAGACGCCGTTGCGGCCGTAGCGGGTGCGTTCGGTGGCCTCCGCCGTCAGTACGTCACCCTCGCGGGCCGGGGCGACGAAGTCGATGTCGGCGGCCGCGGCGACGGTGGCCGGGCCATGGCTGTTGCACGCGCAGGCGAAGGCGGCGTCGGCCAGCAGGAAGACATAGCCGCCGTGCGCGGTGCCGTGCCCGTTGACCATCGCGGTCGTCACCGTCATCCGCAACACCGCCCGTCCCGGCCCGAGTTCGAGCGCCTCGACGCCCAACCCGCGGGCCGCCGCGTCGTCCTCGAACATCCGCCGGGCGGCGGCGCGTCCCGCCTCCTCGCCGTCGCCGGTCACGGCGTGAGAGTGATACGGATCCCGACCGTCCCGTCGACGCCGCGGCGCAGCCGGCTGCCGAACAGCGTCAGCCGGCCGACGATGCCGTACTTGCGGGCGATCAGCTGGCGGTAGAGCGCCGCACCGGCCGCGTCACGGATCTCCGCGGTGGCCGGCACCTGCGGGCCGGTGGGGTTGCCGCGCACGTCGCAGGGCCCGACCAGGACGTCGGACCGGTTGCGGATCCGCTTGACCTTCCACGAGTCGGCGACGGTCCACACGCCGAGATGTTCCCCGTCCCCCACCACCCACACCGGGGTGGCGACGGTGGTCCCGTTCTTGCGGTAGGTGGTGACCAGCAGATACTTCCCGTTGGCCAACTGCTCGTGCGGCGACTCGTCCATGACGGCAGTGTAGGCGCGAACCCCCGCCTTCCCTCAGCCCTCACCCCTCGCCCCTTCGACCCTCGACCCCCGACCGTCACCCCTCACCCCTCACCCCTCACCCCTCGACCGATGAGTTTCCCGCCCCGCACCGGTCTGCCTCTGCACCGGAAGAACGTACGAGCTTGCGAGGGGAACATGACCACCGACGCACTACCGCCCGTCGTCGACGAGGCCACCTGGCAGGAGAGGCTCCAGGAACTCCGTGTCCGGGAGAAGGCCGCGACACGGGAACTGGACGCCATCGCGGCCGAGCGCCGCCGTCTGCCGATGGTCGAGCTGCCGGACTACGTCCTGGAGGGCGAGGACGGACCCGTGCGACTGGCGGACGTCTTCGAGGACCGCCGCCAGCTGATCACCTACCACCACATGTGGTTCGAGGGACAGGAGTGGCACTGCCCGGGGTGCACCGGGTTCACCTCCCAGTTCACCCGGCTGGAGTTCCTGGACGCCTACGACGCCCGGTTCGTCGTCGTCACCCAGGGCCCCATCGACGAGGCGCTCGCCTACCGCAGGCGGGTCGGCAACCGGATGACCTGGTACTCCACGGCGAACAGCCCCTTCGGGGCCGATGTCGGCGCCCCGCCCGGCGGCGGTTACGCGGTCAACGTCTTCCTGCGCGACGGCGACACCGTCCACCGCACCTGGCACTCCGACGGCCGCGGCACCGAGCAGCTGAGCCACAGCTTCGCGCTGATCGACCTGCTGCCGTACGGGCGGCAGGAGCAGTGGCAGGACTCCCCCGACGGCTGGCCGCAGTCGCCGACCGGCAGCCGCTGGGCGTCGTCGAAGGACATCGCCGCGGCCTACGGCGAGGGGTCCGGCGCGGACTGACGGCCGACGAGCGGGCGGCCGTCGACCGGGCAGCCGTCGACCGGGCGGCGGGTGTGAACGGGTGAGTGCTGAACGGGCGTGACCGGGCAGGCGGTGGTCGACGTCCTCAAGAGGCCCTCCGGTGCACGGCGGCCGGTCCGATGACCCCGGTGCCGAACTTCTCGCGGACCCGGTCGACGGCGGCCTCCGCGACCAGGCGGGCCTCGCGGGCGGTGTCCAGGCTGAGCTGCCGGGCCACCTGCCCGGCGTCGACCAGGTCCTCGCCCTTCAGCGCCAGCCCGGTCAGGCGGCCGCGCTGGAGTCCGGCGGCGTCCATCAACTGGTAGGCCAGGCGCCGTAGATCCTCGTCGTGCCCGGAGGGCTCGGTCAGCCGCCGGGTCTTCTCCCAGGAAGCGCCCCCGGCGAAGGTGAGGGTCAGGGTGAGCGCGCGGGCGGCCTGCCGCCGGCCCCGCAGCCGGGCGCCGAGCCGGACCACCAGCTCCAGCAGCCCGGCGCGTACGGCGGCCCCGTCGAGGGTGTGCCGGTCGAAGGACCGGCCCACGGTCGCGGTCGCGGGCAGCGCGCGGGGCACCACGGGTCGCGGGTCGAGCCCGCGGGCCCGGTCGGAGGCCAGCCGCCCGGCCCTGCCGCCGAGCAGGCGCTGCACGGTCTGGGCCGGGACCGAGGCCAGCATGCCGACGTGACGGATGCCGTAGTCGTGCAGGGCGGCCGCCTGACGGGGCCCGATGCCGTGCAGGTCCTCGACCGGAAGCGGGGCGAGCCACCGCTCTGCCTGCCCGGGCGCCACGGCGATCACGCCGCCCGGGGCGGGCACCTGGCCGGAGGCGGTGGCGGCGACGGTGATCGTCGGGCCGATCCCGACCCGTACGTCCACGCCGAGCCGGGAGATGGTCCGCACCCGCAGCACCTCTCCCAGCCGGCGCGCCTCGCTGCCGTGATAGCGCAGGGCGCCCCTCAGCTCCGCCAGCGCCGCGGTGGGCGGCAGCGCCTGCACCACCGCGGACAGCTCCGCGAGCTGCTCGAGCACCTGCCGGTAGGCCTCCTCAGGCACCCGGTCCGGGCAGCGCACATGCATCACCACACCCGGGCCGCCCGGCCCGCGCCCGATCGTCTGCGTCCGCATCACCTGCACCTCCTCCCCCACCACGTTATCGAACAAATAATCGAACACGCGAGTGTGAAGCGGTACGGCCGCCTTCGATCGTGGATCGTTAGGATCGCCGCCATGCCCCTGCGACCGGTGCACGTGAACATCAAGGCCCTCGACTGCCCGGCGCTCGGCCGGTTCTGGGCGGAGGCGCTCGGCTGGAGCGCCTACCAGCCCGGCGTGACCACCTACGTCGGCCCGCCGGGCGGCCCGGTCTGGCCGGACCCGGTCGCCCTGGGCATCGACTTCGTCCCCGTCCCGGAACCGAAGACGACGACGAAGAACCGGGTGCACCTGGATCTCGCGACCACCTCCGCGGCCCATCGGACGGAGCTGGTCGCACGCCTGGCGGCGCGCGGCGCCACGCCCGCCGACGTGGGCCAGGGCGACGTACCTTGGACGGTCCTCGCCGACCCGGAGGGCAACGAGTTCTGCGTGCTGGAGCCGCGGGAGAGGTACCTGGACACCGGACCGATCGCCGCGGTGGTGGTCGACAGCGTGGACCCGCACCGGATGGCCGCGTTCTGGGGCGCGGCGCTGGACTGGACCCTCCACGAAGTCACCGAGGACCAGGCGGTGTTGCGTTCCGCCCGGGGTGTCGGCCCGTATCTCGAGTTCCTCCGGCGGCCCGGCGGGAAGACCGTGCCGGACCGCGTCCATCTGGACCTGCTGCCGTACGCCGGTGACGACGGGGCCGCGGAGGTGGCCCGGCTGCGTGAACTCGGCGCCGCCGACCTCGACCTCGGCCAGGGCGACGTCCCGTGGACCTGCCTCACGGACCCGGAGGGCCACGAGTTCTGCGTGCTGCCCCTGCTCTGACACTGCTCAGCCCCTGATGCCGTCCCGGGTCTCGGGCCGGCGTCAGGGGCTGAACGGGTCAACGGCTCAACAGGTCAGCGGGTGACCATGATGGCGTCCAGGTGCACGGTGGATCGGCCCGGCGTGCTGCCGGACAGCACCTTCAACTGCACCTTGTGGGAGGCGATCTTCGTACCGAGCGTGTACGTGAACACCACCTTCCGGTAGCCCGTCGTCGAGGCGTAGGTGTTCACCGTGCCCACGGTGACCCCGTCGACGACCACCGCGAAACGACCGCCGTTCGACCTGCGGGTCGCCACGATCCTCAGCTTCGTGCCGGCGGCGGTGAAGGACACCGTGGCGCCCTTCGCGGCGGACACGCGCTCGGTCTTGGCCCAGGCCGACGCCACGGACGCCGACGTCCAGGTCCCCTTGTACGCGAGCACGGAGGACCGGTCGTCGTACGGCACGCCGGTCGCCGCCACCGCGCTCCACGCCCCGGTCTGACCGGCGTCGTCGTGGGCGCGCGCGTAGAAGCGGTAGGTCAGACCGGCCTTCGGCGCGACCGGGCTGCCGGAGGCGCCGAACACCGCCGACTTGGCCGTGGTGCGGGTGCGCCAGGTCTGGAGCGGACCGAGCGTCCAGGTGCCCTTGCTGTCGCGGGTGGCGACCCGCCAGCCGATGTCGTACGACGTCACGCCCGTCGTCTTCGCCGCCCAGCTGACGGGGATCGTCGCGCTGGACGAGCCGTCACTGGCCAGGGTCGGTGCGGTGACGGACGCGACGGGGGCGGTCCGGCGCAGGACGACCGTGCCGCCGAGACCGGCGGCGGGCTCGCCCGTCACCGTGTCCGTGACCGCGAGCGTCCAGGTGTAGCCGCCCTCGGCGGCCGACGCGCCCGCGGTGTTCTTGCCGTTCCAGACGGGGGCGACCTTGCCGCCCGCGGCGGTCCCGGTCAGCGTGCGCACCGTGGTGCTGCCGGACTTGACGGTCAGTGTCCAGTTCACCGGCCGGTCGTACGTCCAGGTCGGCGCCCAGGTGTCGGAGGAACCGTCGCCGTTGGGGCTGAAACCGGCCGGGACCGACGCGGCGGCGGAGGTCCGGGAGGGGGTGCCCGCCCAGACGGCGTGGGTGACGCCGTCGTCGTCCGTCCAGGCGGCCCACGGCGCCTCACGGTCGACGGCCCAGCGCTCGGCGGCGGCGCTGTTCGCCTTCGAGGGCAGGGTGAACAGCGGGCGCGCGGTGGCCCCGGCCACGTCGAGGACCCGTGCGTTCAGGGTGACGTCCGCGCCTGTGCCCTTGGTGAAGGTGTAGAGGACGCCCGTGCCGAGGACGGGGGTCCGCACGGAGGCGTCCACCGTCGTACGGCTGGTGGTGCTGCCCGTCCTGATCAGCAGCCCCTGCTGGGAGGTGGCCCCGCACGTGGTCACGAGCACCCACGAACCCCGCACTTGAAGGCTTCCGGGCAGGCAGTCCACGGTGGTGACGGTCGTCGTCGTGTCGGTCGCGAGATCGGTGCGGCGGATGGACCAGAGGGAGGTGCCGTCCTTCACGGAGGTGTAGAGGGCGCCGCCGTCCAGGGCCGAGCCCGCCGGGACGCGCGAGGACGCGCCGGTGGCCACGGTGTAGAGCAGCAGGGTGCCGTTGTTCACGGTCGTCTTGTCCGAGAGCAGGAAGTGCTCGCCGTCGAAGTCCATGACGTGGTCGGCCGAGGTGTCGCCCAGCGCCAGGGGCACGCCGGTCAAGGTCCCGTTGTCGTAGACCTGGTAGGCGTCGCCCTGCTCGACCAGCACGCGGTCGCCCGCGGCGGCGAGCGTCTGGTGCACGGTGCCGGTGCCGTAGGCCAGGACCCGGGACGGCGTGGTCGCGGCGGCTCCCGAGGGGCCGGCGGTGAGCCGGGAGGAGAGCAGGACGCCGGTGGCGCGGGAGGAGTCGTCGGCGGTGTAGAGGGTGCCGCCGGACAGGGCCAGGGCGTCCAGGCGCGCCTGGCCGGCGGGGATCGTCGTCGCGTCGCCGTCGGCGCGGGAGACCCGGCCGTCGACGAGGGTCTGGACGGCCGCGTCCTTGTCCGGCCGGTACAGCGAGGCGCGCATCCGGCCGTCGTCGCCCACGGATATGTCGCGGAACGTGCCGCCGAGGTCGTCCGCGGAGGCGGTGGAGCCGTCCCGGGACATGGCGTACAGCTCGTTGCCGTCGGCGCTCCACACGTACCAGGCCAGGGTGTCGTCGCTGATCCAACGGGCCTTGTCGGTGGGGAGGGCGACGGTCGCCGGGTCCTGTCCGGGCGCGGACCGCCGCCACTCGGTCAGGGTCGCGCCGTCGATGACGCCGACGTGGGTGGGGGTGAACTCCAGTCCCTGCGGCAGCGCTTCGGAGTCGGGCTCGGCGACGGTGACCGTGGCGCCGGTGGCGAAGTCGACGTAGACGATCCGGTAGTCCCAGGAGGGCGCGGTCCGTCGCCGGACCAGCGCGCCGTCGGCGTCGGAGGCGAGCACCTCGTCCTGCTCGTCGTCGGACAGCAGGGTGCGGTCGCCGTCGGAGGTGCGCAGCACGAGGCGCACGCGGTACTGCGACTGGTCGTCGTAGTAGGCCTGTTGGACGAGGATGCCGTCGCCGGCCTGGGCCCGGTAGCGCTCGTCGGGCGCGTCGCCGGAGGCGTCGTAGGCGACCGCGAGCGTCTCCTGGGTGCCGGTGTCGAGGTGGCGGAGGGTGACGTGGTCGGCCAGGGCGCCGTTGGGGTTGGCCGAGGTGGCGGTCGCGACCACCGAACCCTGCACGGACACCGCGTCGACGCCGACGCCCTCGTCGGTGTCGGCCAGTGCTCCGAGGTCCTGCGCGGCGCCGCCCGCCACGGAGAGCCAGCCGTGCGGGAGCCGGTCGGCGGAGGTCGTCTGCCGCCAGACGACCGTCTGTCCCGATCCCGAGACCTGGTCGGCCGCCGGTACGGAGGTGGTGCGGGCCGGCAGGGAGGCCGTCACGCCGGTGTCGGCGGCCGCGGCGGCGGCGGGGAGCAGCGCGATCGAGCCGGTGAGCATCAGCGTGCCGGCCACGGCCGCGGACAGGACGAGGTGACGCGAGTGTGTGGGCATGCGACCGCTTTCTCCCGGACATGTGGCCGGGATCATCGCATACGGACCTGGGGCACATCCGCGCAGGTCGGGGCGGGCGGCAGCGCCGCGCCGCGAGCGCCGACGCGGATGACTCGCGTGGCGCTCGCGGCGTCCCGAACTCCCCTTTCCTCAGTGCCAGTTGCTGATGCGTACGTCGTGCGGGTGGGGTGCGCCGGCGCCGGTCTCCACCAGCGACTTCAGGCTCATCAGGAACAGGGCCCACTTGGTGGTGCAGTGGTTCATGAACTCGACCGGCTCGCGCCAGCCCTCGTGGGCGAAGAGGACGATGGTCCACTCGCCGTCCCGGGTCAGGTCGAAGGTCACCGTCGTCCCGATCCACTCCTGCGGGCCGTCGACGACCTCCCACCGCACGCGGGTGTCCGGCCGCAGGTCGAGGACCTTCATGTCGAAGCCGCCGACGTCACTGAAGCGGAACTTCAGTACGTCGTCGGCGCTGCCCGTGGTGTCGGTCGTCCACCACGCGGCCAGGCCGTCGACCGTGGTGAGCGCCTCGTAGACCTTGTCCGGTGTCGCGGTGATGCCGACCCGGTGCAGGATGTCCACCATCTCGATCCCTCACTTCTTCGCGTTCTTGGCTCGTTGGATCGCCTCGGCGAGGCTCTTGATGCGCTCCAGACGGGCGTCCCACAGCGCGCCGACAGCCCGCAACTGGGCGACGGCTCGGGCGAGTTGGGCTTCGTCCACGTGGTAGCGCTTCTCGCGTCCGGCGGGCGCGGACCGGACGAGTCCGGCCCGGTCGAGCACGGCCAGGTGCTTGGTCACCGCCTGCCTGGTCACCGGCAGGTGCGCGCTCAGGGTCGTCGCGGTCCCCTGCCCCTCGGCCAGCAGCAGGTCGATCATGCGGCGCCGCGTCGGGTCACCTATCGCGGACCACAGGTCGTCGTCGACGGCGGCGCTCATCGCGTGGCCGCCAGCCGGTCCGCGCACGCGGCCAGGCGTGCCAGGTAGAAGTCCCAGCCCTGCCGGTGGTCGTTGTAGTACGCCTCCAGCAGGGCGGCCTCCCAGCCGCGCTCGCGGTAGCCCGTCTCACGGAAGCGGACCGTGGTCCCCTCCCCCGACGGGACGAGCTCGAAGGTCACGAGCAACGAGTTGCCGGGTCCGGCCGGCGTTCCGGCGCCGCCGGTCCGCGACTCGTCGTACGTCCAGCGGAACGAGAACGTCCGCGGCGGGTCGGCCTCGACGACCGTGAACGGCTCGGACTTGCTCTCGCCGCCGCCCTCGTCCGTCCAGGTCAGCCGGCCGGTCGCACCGGCGGTGGGCTCGACGTCGTTCTCCGCGCTCCACCAGTCCCGGATGTACTCGGGCTTGCTGAGCACCTCGAACACCACCTCGGGCGAGGCGTCGACATGCAGCTCGCGCTCGATGCTGCCGTACTCCGCGCTCCCGTGCTCCGACTCCATGGCCGGCACCCGCCTTTCGCAACCATCGGTTGCATGTAACGGTAGCCGACCCGCGAGCCATACGCAACCAAAAGTTGCGCGTCTACGGCGGTACGGCCCCGGCGGCCACGAGGACGCCGGGGCCCCGCCTCACCAGGGCACCACCCCGGCGTCGTCGAAGAAGGAGCCGGTGGGCCCGTCGTCGGGCAGCGTGGCGAGGCGGAGCGCGATCGCCGCGCCCTGCTCGGGGGTGCGCAGGCCGCGGTGGCCGTTGAGGTCGGTGGCGCAGTACCCGGGGCAGCCCGCGTTGATCAGGATCTTCGTGTCGCTCAGTTCCCTGGCGTACTGGAGGGTGACGGCGTTCAGGAACGACTTCGAGGGCGCGTACGCCACGGCGATCGGCCCGACCCCGGCGCCGGGTGCGCTCTGCAGCGCGAGCGACCCGACGCTGCTCGACATGTTCACGATCCGCGGCGACGGCGAGCGGCGCAGCAGCGGCAGCAGCGCGTTGGTCGTGCGGATGACGCCGATGACGTTCGTCTCGACGACCGCCCTGATCGTCGCGGGGTCCACCAGGGTGGGCTCCTGCGGCGCGCCGCCGGTGATGCCGGCGTTGTTGACGAGCACGTCGAGCCGACCGGCGCGCGCCTCGATCAGCTCGGCCGCGGCGGTGACGCTCGCGTCGTCGGTGACGTCGAGCGGCACGCCGAACGCGTCCGCGCCCGCCGCGCGCAGCTTCTCCACGGCGGCCTCGCGGCGCCGGTCGTCGCGGGCGCCGACGCCGACGCTCCAGCCGAGGGCGCCGAGCCCGGCCGCGATCTCGTATCCGATGCCCTTGTTCGCGCCGGTCACCAGCGCGATGGTCTGTTCGGTCATGTCTCCGATCCTGCGCGGGCGGTGGCGGCACGGGCCAGGACCGATCGGGTGGGCGGCCATACCGTGCGGGTATCGACCCTGGTCGGCCGGGCCGAGGAGTAGCGTGGAGAGGTGGAGACACGGGAACTGCGCTACTTCGTCGCCGTCGCGGAGGAGTTGCACTTCGGGCGGGCCGCCGAGCGGCTGCGGATCGCGCAGCCGCCGCTGTCGCGGGCGATCCAGCAGCTCGAACGGCGGCTCGGGGCACGGTTGCTGGAGCGGGACAGCCGGGGCGTGCGGCTCACGGAGGCCGGCCGGGTGCTGCTGCGCGAGGGGCGGGCCGCGCTGGCGGGGATCGAGGCCGCGGAGCGCCGTACCCGCCGGGCCGCGGCCGCCCGTCCCGGGCTCGTCCTCGCCACGAAGGCGGGCGCTTCCAGCGAGCTGCTGGCGAAGCTGCTCGCCGCGTACGCCGCCGAGCCGGACGCGGTCCCCGTCGACGTGCTGCTGTGCGGGCCCGGCGAGCAGGAGCGGGTGCTGCGGGACGGGCGGGCGGACGTGGCGCTGCTGCACCGGCCGTTCGACTCGACGGCGGGGCTGGACACCGAGGTGCTGGCCGAGGAGCGGCAGGTCGTCGTCCTGCCCGCCGGGCACCCGCTGAGCGGCCGCCGGGACGTCACCACGGCCGAGATCGCCGCGCTGCCGGACCTGCCACTGCCGCGCTGGCCCGACCTCGACGGCGGCTATCCGGACGGCCCCGGGCCGCAGGTCCGCGACAGCGTCCAGCTCATGCAGCTGATCGCCCTCGGGCGGGCCTGCGCGATCGTGCCGGAGTCCGCCCGCACTCATCTCCACGAGCAGCACGCGACGGTCACGGTGTCCGACGCCCCGACCGTCACGACGGTCATCGCCTGGCCCCCACAGAGCCGCTCCCCGGCCCTCGCACACCTCGTGCGGACCGCGCTGGGCGTGTGAGGAACCCGAACCGGAATCAGGAATGTCCGAATGGCTTACATGGAACGGTGACTTTTCGTACTGTGTCCCTCACCTGATGCACAGTCATGCACGACGGGGGCGATCGAGATGGATCCGGTATCGGTGGGGCTTCTGGCAGCGCTCGCGGGCGGCGCCGGGGGCGAGATGGGCCGGCAGGTCTGGGCGAAATTGAGCACGCTGGTACGGCTCCCGTTCCGCCGCGCCAAGGACAACTCCCACGCCCGCTCGATCAGTTCGGGGGAGATCGAACTCGCGGCACTGACCCAGGCACCCGCCGACCCGGCCCGCGCACAGGCCCTCAGCACCGCCCTCGCGGTCCGCGCGGCCCTCGACCCCGACTTCCACACGGGCCTCCAGCAGTGGCACGAACAGGCGAAACTGGTCCGCACCGGCGACGGCGAGGTCCACAACACCATCAGCGGCGGCACCCAGCACGGCCCGGTCCTCCAGGGCCGCGACTTCTCGGGCCTCTCCTTCACGACTCCGCCGCCGCCGACGCGTCCGGACGGCGACGGGCGGTAGCCCGCACATATTCGGTTCCCGTACGCCACCCCCGTGAGGGACCCTGTCCGCAGGCGGGCCGGGCAGGGGCGGTGGTGGTGGGCGGGGAATCCGGGTGGGGTGGGGCGGTCGAGGTCGGGTGTGACGAGTCCGGGTCCGACGGCGAGAACCTGCTGGGCGGCAACACCGACGTCTTCGCCCACGCCAGTGTCCGGCTGACCACCGAGGACGCCGCCGCGTGTGTCCAGGAGGCACGGGACCGGATCCGGTCGCCCGCCGAGGAGTACAAGGCGAACCATCTGCTGCGGGAGAAGCACCGGGCGGTGCTGGAGTGGCTGCTCTCCCCCGCCGGGCCGCTGCACGGACGGGCCCATGTGCATCTGACGGACAAGGCGTTCCTCGTCGTGGAGCGGACGGTGGGGCTGCTGCTCGGGGACGACCCGAGCGCAGCTGCACATCCGGCCCCGGCCGCGGCGCCGATTCCCGGCGCCGCGCTCGTCCTGTTCCGGGACGGGCCCCGCGCGCTCGGTCCGCAGCGGTGGCGGGGGTTCCTGGAGGCGGCCAATCGGCTGCTGCGGGTGCGGGTCAACGGGGTGCCCGCGCCGGCGGGTGAGGCCGCCGACCGCACGGATGCGTTCTTCCGGCTGGTCGGCGAGGCGCGGGCGCTCGCGCGGGCCGGGACGGGTCTGGCGGAGGTGTTGACGCGGATCGGGAGCGCGCGGGAGCGGTGGGAGGCGACCCGGGTGCGGCTGCTGGCGGCACCGGTGCCGATGCCCGTGCTCAATCCGCTGTTCCCCGCGATCCTGCGCACCGCCGCCCACTGGGGCGCGGGCGGCCGGGCGGTGTCGCTGGTGCACGACCGGCAGAACATGCTGACCCCCGACCGGATCGCCTGGATCGAGGAGTCGGCCCGGCGCGAGGGCATCGCGCTGGCCGGGTTCCGGCTCGTGCACTCGCGGCTGGACGCGCGCGTGCAGGTCGCCGACTTCCTCGCCGGGATCGCCCGCAGCATCGCCTCCGACGCGCTGGCCGGGCGCGGGGACCCGGCCCGCACCACGCTGCTGCGCCCCTACGTCGGCGGGAGCTCCCTGTGGGCCGACGCGCCGAGCTGGTCCCGGCTCGGCCCGCCGACCGACCTGACCGGACACGTGGCGTAGGTCAACTCAAGCCTTTACATTGCCTGTTGACCCCCCAGCCACACGTTCCTCAGGCACTCCCAGGAGCTGATCCCGTGTCGTCCGAGAACTCCCCGGCCATGGACGGCGTCGGCTTCTCGCCGCGCCCCCTCATCGACACCACGAGAGCTCACTCGGCGCGGGTGTGGAACTACTGGCTGGGCGGCGGGGACTACTACGAGGTCGACCGGCGCGCCGGTGAGCGGATCCACGAACTGCACCCCGGCATCGCCGCCTACGCCCGCGCCGACCGGCAGTTCCTGGGCCGCGCCGTGCGCCATCTCGTGACGGACGCGGGGATACGCCAGTTCCTCGACATCGGCACCGGGCTGCCGACCGCCGACAACACCCACGAGGTGGCCCAACGGCTCGCTCCGGACGCGCGGATCGTCTACGTCGACAACGACCCGCTGGTCCTCGCGCACGCCCGCGCCCTGCTCACCAGCACCCCCGAGGGCGCGACCGACCACATCGACGCGGATCTGCGGGACACCACCACGATCCTCGAACGGGCCGCCGCCACACTGGACTTCACCCGGCCCGTCGCCCTGCTGCTGCTCAGCGTCGTCGTCTTCCTGCGAGCGGAGGAGGACGCGCACGGGATCGTACGGCAGTTGCTGGACGCGCTACCCGCCGGCAGCCATCTCGTGCTGACGCACACCATCACCGATCCGGAACTGCCCGAGGTCGACGCGGCCGTACAGTACTGGAACGCGCACGGCACCCCGTGGCTCACCCAGCGCACGCCCGCGGAGGTGGCCCGGTTCTTCGACGGGCTCGAACTCCTGGAACCGGGCGTCGTGTCGTGCCCGCGCTGGCGCCCGGACCCCACGGACGACACCGAGCCGTCGCGGCAGGTCGCCCTCCACGGCGGGGTGGGACGCAAGCCCTGCGGACCGGCGCGGCACAGCCCCGGCACAGGCACGCGAAGATCGCCGTCCGTCTGAACATCCCCCGGCCGGGCTCCGTATGAGAAGCAGGGCACTCGATGACCGGAGCGCCCCGCGGTGTTGAGACCGAGTGTTCGGGGTTGGGGAGCCACCTATGAGGCACGCACGACGACGGGTCGTCCGGCGAGTGACACGGCTGGCGGCCGTCGGCGGGATCCTCCTCGGCGGAGCGATGGCCGCCCAGGCGGCCATGGCCGACGAGGCTCCGCGCACCGGCGCGACCGTGCTGCGCGGGTCGACCGGTTCCGCGGAGGACCCGGGTGCGAGCCTGGTGGCGAAGCTCGGAACGGCCCGGACGGCGGGCAACTGGATCGGCGCCGACGGCAAGACGGTCGTCGCGGTCACCGACTCGGCCGCCGCGGCCACCGTGCGCGCGGCCGGCGCCGAGCCGAAGATGGTCAGCCACAGCATGAACGAGCTCAAGTCGGCCGCCGCGACGCTGCGTTCGGCGCCGCGCGTGGCGGGCACCGCCTGGATCATGGACTACCGGACCAACCGTGTGGTGGTCGAGGCCGACAGCACGGTCTCCGCCTCCGACTGGTCGGACATGAAGCAGGTCGCCACCAGCATCGGCTCGTTCGTCGAGATGCAGCGCGCCAAGGGCACCTTCACCACCCGGCTCAACGGCGCCCAGCCGATCCTGTCCACCAACGGCCGCTGCTCGGCGGGGTTCAACGTCACCGACGGGACCACCGACTTCATCCTGACGGCCGGGCACTGCGGGCCGAAGGGGTCCATCTGGTTCGCCGACAGCAAGGGCGACCAGCAGCTCGGCACCACGGTCGAGGACACCTTCCCGGGCAGTGACTTCTCGCTCGTGCAGTACGCGTCGGGCAAGGCCGGCGACGGCGCCGACGTCGTCGCCATCGGCGGCGGCAGCGGTATCCGGATCACGGGACTCGGCGACGCCACCGTCGGGGAGAAGGTGTTCCGCAGCGGCAGCACCAGCGGGCTGCACGACGGCGAGGTCACCGGGCTCAACGCCACCGTGAACTACCCCGAGGGCACGGTGACCGGGCTCATCCAGACCAACGTGTGCGCGGAGCCCGGGGACAGCGGCGGGCCGCTGTTCTCCGACGGGATCGCGCTCGGGGTGACGTCCGGCGGCAGCGGCGACTGCACCGCGGGCGGTACGACGTTCTTCCAGCCGGTGACCCAGGCGGTGCAGACGCTGGGCGTGAAGCTTCTCGTGTCGACGCAGGGCGCGAACGCGCAGTCGGCGGCGCCGTCCGCGACGCCGTCCAGTTCGGCCACCCGCAGCGCGATCGCGCCGAGCGCCGCGAACCCGGGCTCCTCGGCCCCGGTGACGAGCACGGACTCGGGCGAGTCGCTGCTGTCCCGGCTCACCGACACCAACACGGTCGCCCCGGGCCTGCTGGTGATCGCGGGCAGCCTCATCGCGCTGGTGGCGACGCGCTGGATCCGCGCGGAAGCGGACCGCAACGCCTACCGCCGCCACTACTCGACGACGTGGGGATGATCCCGGCCGGACAGGGGCGGGCGGGGACCGGAAAGGACCTGCGGGCGGTGGGACCGGGGAGACGGTCTCAGGAACCGGGGAGGCGGTCTCAGGCCGCGTTCGCCTGCTGGGGAGCGGCCTGGGCCCACTCCAGGACGAGCCGCTGGTACTCCTCGCGCTGTGCGACGCTCAGTGTCCCGCCCGACCGGAGCCACAGGGCCCGGATCTCCTCGTTGACCTCGTCCGCCGATCGCTCGGTGGTTGATTCAACACTGGTGGACATGGCGTGAAGCTTACGGCGGTCGGCGTGAAGGCCGTGTGAGTAACTTCGCATAAATCGGACATTTCAGACAGTGTTGCTGATCACGTCCATCTGCCGCGTCGCCGATCACACCCAACTACCCCGCCAGGCAGCCGAGTTCAGGCGTCCGCCGCACCCAGCACCAGCACCTGGATCGCCAGTACGGCGGCCCCGCGCGCCCAGTCGTGGAAGTCGGAGACCTTGGTCTCCAGGTCGACGGGGGCGGCCAGCGGATGGCGGTGGGCCACCAGGGAGTCCGCAACGGTCCCGCCCGCCACATCCATCAGCCCCACCCCCTCGCCGGCCAGCAGGATCTTCTGCGGCATCACGAAGTTGGCGATCTGCGCCACCAGCACGCCCAGGGCGCGCGCGGCCTCGTGGACCACACGGGCGGGCATGGGGTCCCCGGCCGCGGCCAGGGCGAGAATCTCCTCGTACGACCGCTCGACGCCGCCCGCCGCCTGGACCTGGTAGCGGATGCTGGGGATGGTCAGCAGCGAGGCGGCGCTGCCGCGTCGGCCGTCGGGGGTGAGCGGGCCGTTCGGGTCGAGGATCCAGTGCTGTCCGAAGCCGCGGTCCTCGTGGGTGCCCGGCACCCGCTTGCCGCCCAGGACCAGGCCGTAGCCGATGCCCGCGCCGATCGTGAGCACCACGAACCGGTCCAGGCCGCGGCCTGCCCCGAACCACGTCTCGGCCTCGACGAAGGCGGCCACGTCGTTCTCGACCACCACCGGCAACCCCGTGCGCGCCTCCACCAGGGCCGCGAGCGGCACGCCCCGCCAGCCGAGGAACGGCGACTCCCCGATCACGGAGCGGCCCTCGACCAGACCGCCCACCCCGATGCCGATGCCCGCGAGACCCGGGTGCTCCCCGGCCAGCTCGGCGGTGATCTCCGCGAGCAGCGCGGCGACCTCGGCCGGCTCGTGGGTGGTCAGGGGCCGCTCGCAGCGGGCGGTGATCTCGCTGCGCAGGGTGGTGACCACGCCGTAGACCCGGTCCGCGGTGATCTTGTAGCCGAGGAAGCGGCGCGACTCGGCGACGACGTCGAGCGGCTGGGAGGGGCGGCCCTGGCGGGATTCCGCGAGACCGCCGCCGTCGGGCACCTCGACGAGCAGGCCCGCCTCGGTCAGCGGCTTGGTCAGGCGGGTCAGGCTGCCGGCCGACAGGCCCAGCCGGTGCGCCAGTTCGGTCCGCGACAGCGGGCCGTGCACCAGCACCTCGATCGCCACCGAGCGCTCCCCCGGGCTCAGCGGCAGCCAGCTGCCGACCCGCCCCGCCACGCTGGTCGTCTCCACCCGCACCTCGTCACCTGATTCTTTTCACCACGGAAGCAACAGCGTCACCCTAACGCCACCCCGACCCGATCAGAAGACAATCGGACGGGATCCGAGGCCCTCTTGACGCGACAATATTTCCGGCCCAAAAGTAATGGGCGCGACCTGTCGCACGGCGACGTCCCACACCGCGACGCGTCGCACCCCACGACCAGTGGACCAGCGGACCAGTGAAGGGCACGCATCTCATGACGTTCTCCCTCGGCATCGTCGGCGCAGGCCAGTTCTCGGGCCAGTTCGCCGCCCTCTTCCAGGCCCATCCCGGCGTCGGCGACGTCCACGTCACCGACCTGCTGCCCGAACGCGCCGAGCAACTGGCCGCCGCGCAGGGTCTGGCGGGCACCTTCCCGTCGTACGAGGCGATGCTGGAGTCCCCCGACATCGACGCGGTGGCGATCTTCACCCAGCGCTGGACGCACGGCCCGCTGGTGCTCCAGGGGCTTCAGGCGGGCAAGCACGTCTACTCCGCCGTGCCGATGGCGATCACCACCGAGGAGATCGCCGCGATCATCGACGCCGTCAAGGCCACCGGGCTGACGTACATGATGGGCGAGACCAGCCAGTACAACCCCGCGACCGTGCACGCCCGCAACCAGGTCGCCGAGGGCGCCTTCGGGCGGCTGTTCTACGCCGAGGGCGACTACGTCCACGACATGGACCTGGGGTTCTACGACGCCTACCGCTACAGCGGCGGCGAGAACTGGAAGGCCACCGCGAGCTACCCGCCGCTGCTCTACCCGACGCACTCGGTCGGCGGGGTGCTGGGCGCGTGGCGGACCCACGCGGTGAGCGTCTCGGCGATCGCGGTCGTCGACGAGCGCGGCGACGGCGTCTTCGACAAGTCGGTCAGCCAGTTCGGCAACGACTTCTCCAACGCCACCGCGCTGTTCGAGGTCGCCGGCGGCGGCTCGTTCCGCACCAACGAGTTCCGGCGGGTGGGTTACCCCTCGCACATCCGCGAGTCCCGCTTCAGGTTCTTCGGCACGGAGGCGAGCATGGAGCAACTCGCCACCGTGGCCCTGTGGCAGGACAAGAAGGGCGTCCAGGACATCAGCGAACTGCTCGAACCCAAGCCGTCGTTGTCGCCCGACGACCCCTCGCTGGCGCACATCGCGCCGGAGCTGCGGGCCGCGTTCACCTCCGGCTCGGCACCGGTGCACGACCGCGCGCGGCTGCCGCGGGTGTTCGACACCCTGCACAACGGGCACGAGGGCAGCCACCACTTCCTGGTGGACGACTTCGTCACCGCGGTCGACACCCGCACCCTGCCGTCGGTGAACGCCTGGGTCGCCGCCCGCTACACCCTGCCGGGCATCATCGCCCACGACTCCGCACGGCAGGGCGGCACCCGGCTGGACATCCCGGACTTCGGGGACGCGCCACAGGCGTGACGGGGACGCGGCGGGGGCGGGTCCGGGGCGCGGCGGCGCGCGCACCCCGGACCCGGGGGGACGATGGCGGTGCCGGTCAGGTGCCGGGCTTGCGGCCGTAGACGAAGACGTCGTCGCCGGTCTTCAGCAGGGACCAGTACTTCTTGGCGACCGTGGGGGTCATGTTGACGCAGCCGTGGGAACCGGGCGGGGTCCACATGGTGAGGGCGACGGAGTGGAACGCCTGACCGCCGTCGAAGAACTGGCTGTAGGGCATGGCCACGTTGTAGAGCGTCGAGACGTGGTCGATGTCACGCCAGTAGATCTTCTTCAGGCCGGTACGGGTCTCGTAGCCGTCGCGGCCGGTGCGGACCGGGACGGGGCCGTAGACCAGCTTGCTGCCGTCCTGGATCCAGCTGATCTGGAGCGACAGGTTGACGCAGGCGATCCGGCCCTTGTTCGTCGGGCACTTGCCGTCCTTGTTCGGCTTGTTGCCCACGGCCTTCTGCTTGTTCATGAGGTCCATCACGCCCCAGGTGACCGAACCGGCGTAGCCGATGCTGGGCGTGATGCCGTACTTGGTCTGGAAGCCCTGTATGGCCTTGCAGTCGGCGGTGGACTGCTTGCCGTCGACCGGACGGCCGAGGAACTTCTCCACCTGCTTCTGGTACGGGCCGGCCTGGGTGGTGCAACTCGCGGCCTGCGCCGGTGCGGCGGTCAGGGCCAGCGTGAGCGGGGCCACCAGCCCGGTCACTCCCGCGGCCACGGCGGCTCGTCTTGCTATGTCTCGCATGGCGGTACGTCCCCTTCACGCGTCGTGCGATCTCTGAGTGCCTAGACCCACGCAGGCGGGCCAACGGTTGTGCGTGCGGGCGAACCGCGACGAAACGGTGACTTTACCCTGCATGTCCGTGTGTCTCGGCTGCCCCCTGCGGCCCACCGACACCTCGACGTCGTCAACGTCACACCATCGTGAACGTCACGGCGCCGTGGGCGTCACGCCGTCGCGCCGCCGTGGTGGACCACGGTGTGGAAACCGGTGTTGACCGCCGTGAGGCCGCCGTCCACGACGAGCGAGGTGCCGGTGATCCAGGCCGCGTCGCGGGAGGCGAGGAAGGCGACCGCGGCGGCGATGTCCTCGGGCTCGCCGACCCGGCCGAGCGGATACAGCGGCGCCAGCCCGTCGATCGCGTCCTCGCGGCCCTCCCACGCGGAGGTGCGCACCGTCCCGGGCACCACGAGGTTGACCCGGACCCCGCGCGCCGCGGCGTGCCCGGCCAGGGTGCGGGTCAGCGAGGCGAGGCCCGCCTTGGCCGCGCTGTAGGCGTGATTGCCGAAGTCCTGAAGGCCGTTGACCGAGCCGATGCTCACGATCGCACCGCGTCCGGAGGCGGCCAGGTGCGGCAGGGCGGCGCGGCAGCAACGCCGGGCGCCGGTGAGGGTGATGTCGATGTCCCGGGCCCACGCCGCGTCGCTGTCGTCCTCGAAGCGGGGGGCGTCGGGGGTGCAGCCCGCGGCCGAGTTCACCAGCACGTCGAGGCCGCCGAAGAGGTCGACCGCGTGGGCCACCGCGGCGTCCACGGCCGTCTGGTCGGCGACGTCGCAGAGCGCGGAGGCGGCGTCGAGGCCCTCGTCGCGCAGCGCCGCCGCCGTCTTGTCGACCTCGGGCAGGTCCCGGTCGGTCAGCAGGACGCGCGCTCCCTCCCCGGCGAGCCGCCGGGCCACGGCCGCGCCGATGCCGCGGGCCGCACCGGTGACGAGGACTCCGTACCCTTCGAACCGCTTGGTATCAGCCATGGGCCCGAACCTACTGCCCCGGCGATCAACTGGGCAGATACCGTGCGCCCATGTCCGCGTTCATACAGCAACTTCCCGCGCTCATCGGTGTGGTGATCGGCGCCCTCGGCTCGTATCTGGCGATCGTGCGGGGCGACCGCGCCCGGTTCGACCGTGAGCGGGTGGTGCGTTGGGAGGAGCAGCGGTACACGGTGTACGTCGACTGGGCGCGGGCGCTGAAGCAGACCATCACGCTGAACTACCGGGTGGCCGCGCACCTCGGCAACGACCCGCATCCCCACCCGCTGTCCGCCGAGGACGCGGAACCCCTGATGACGCAGGCGCAGATCGACCGGGATCCGTACGGCGAGGCGCTGATCCTGCTGGGCAGTCCGGCGGTCGTGGACCGGGCCCAGGAGTGGGTGAGCACCGTGATGGCGATGGAGGCGTTCCTGCGCGAGGCCCGGCGCGACCCCGAGGGGTGGCAGGCGCTGCTGGACCGGCAGCGGACGGGGCGGCAGCGCTACTACGCGGCCGTCCGCGAGGATCTGTCGCTGCCGACGGGCCACTCCGGCCGGTGGCCGGCGGCCCCCACCGGGTAGCCCTGCGGGCGGCATGGCTGTCTCTTCACCTGCGGGTCGGTGGGGCCCCTTCGCGCAGTTCCCCGCGCCCCTGAGCGATTGGGGGCGCGGGGAACTGCGCGACCAGCCCCCACCGGACCCGCAGGTGAAAGACAGACGTGCCGCCCGCAGGGACTCAGTGGCCGCGCGCGATCCATGCCCCCAGGTGGGGCGCCTCCGCGCCGATCGTGGTCGCGTCGCCATGTCCGGTCAGGACCTTCGTCTCCGGCGGCAGGGTGAGCAGCCGGTCGCGGACGGAGTCGATGATCGTCGGGAAGCTGGAGTAGGAGCGGCCGGTGGCGCCGGGGCCGCCCTGGAAGAGGGTGTCGCCGGTGAACACGGTGGCGAGGCCGGGGTCGTACAGGCAGACCGCGCCGGGTGCGTGCCCGGGGGTGTGCAGGACGGTCAGGTCGGCGCCGGCCGCCTCGATCACCTGGCCGTCGGCGAGATGCCGGTCGGGTTCACGCTCGGGGTGGGTGAGCTTCCACAGCGGCAGGTCGTCGGGGTGCAGCCAGATGGTGGCGCCGGTGAGGTCGGCGAGGGCGGGGGCCGCGTCGATGTGGTCGCTGTGGGCGTGGGTGCAGATGATCGCCGTCAGGCGGCGGTCGCCCACGGCGCGTGCGATGGCCTCGGCGTCGTGGGCGGCGTCGATGACGATCACCTCGCTGTCGTCGCCGACGATCCACACGTTGTTGTCGACGTCCCAGCTGCCGCCGTCGAGGGTGAACTTCCCGGAGGTGACGAGGCGTTCGATGCGGGCGGTCATCAGAACACCACCACCGAGCGCAGCACGTCGCCCTCGTGCATCCGCTCGAACGCCTTCTCCACCTCGTCGAGCTGGATGGTCTCGGTCACGAACGCCTCCAGGTCCAGGCGGCCCTGGAGGTAGAGGTCGATGAGCATCGGGAAGTCGCGCGAGGGCAGGCAGTCGCCGTACCAGGAGGACTTGAGCGCGCCGCCGCGGCCGAAGACGTCGAGGAGGGGCAGTTCGAGCTTCATCTCGGGGGTGGGGACGCCCACCAGGACGACGGTGCCGGCCAGATCGCGGGCGTAGAAGGCCTGCTGGTAGGTCTCCGGGCGGCCGACCGCCTCGATGACGACGTCGGCGCCGAAGCCGCCGGTCAGCTCGCGGATCTTCTCCACGGCGTCCGTCTCACGGGAGTTGACCGTGTGGGTGGCGCCGAGCGCCTTGGCGGTGGCGAGCTTGCGGTCGTCGATGTCGACGGCGATGATCCGCGCGGCCCCGGCCAGCCGCGATCCCGCGACGGCGGCGCCGCCGACCCCGCCGCAGCCGATCACGGCCACGCTGTCGCCCCGGCCGACGTTGCCGGTGTTGATGGCGGCGCCGATGCCCGCCATGACCCCGCAGCCCAGCAGGCCCGCCACGGCCGGGGATGCCGCCGGGTCGACCTTGGTGCACTGTCCGGCCGCCACCAGCGTCTTCTCGGCGAACGCCCCGATGCCGAGCGCGGGCGACAGCTCGGTGCCGTCGGTGAGGGTCATCTTCTGCTTCGCGTTGTGCGTGTTGAAGCAGTACCAGGGGCGGCCGCGCAGACAGGCCCGGCACTGGCCGCACACGGCACGCCAGTTGAGGATCACGAAGTCGCCGGGCGCGACGTCGGTGACGCCGTCGCCGACCGACTCCACGACGCCGGCCGCCTCGTGGCCGAGCAGGAAGGGGAAGTCGTCGCTGATCCCGCCCTGCTTGTAGTGCAGGTCGGTGTGACAGACCCCGCACGCCTGGACGCGTACGACGGCTTCGCCGGGTCCCGGGTCCGGCACGACGATCGTCTCGATGCGCACGGGCTCGTTCTTCCCCGGTGCGATCACGCCGCGTACTTCCTGCGCCATTGTGCTGGACCTTTCCTCCGAGGGGTGCGTCTCTTCGACCCTACGTGTGACCGATCGGTAACGGCACGGAGGGGGCGGGCGCAAGGCGACGCGCCCGGGGCCGGGCGTCGCGTGGCGGACGGGAGGGTGACGACAGGCCCGAGGGCCGCCCTGGCGGGCGGCCCTCGGGGTGCGGCGTGGTCAGGCCTCGATCCCCGGGAGCAGGCCGGTCACGGGTGCGGCGAGGTCGGTGACCTGGTGCAGCTGGCCGAGTTCGCTGAGCCCGTTGACCCCGTTGAGGGCAGCCAGTTCGTCCCTCAGATGGGGCAGCCGGCCCTGTTCCTCGGCGGGGATGCCGCTCGCGGCGATCGAGTCGAGGGTGCTGACCGGATTCAGCTGACCCGATGCCTGCGGGGCGGCCTGGGCGAGCGGGGCGGCGAGGCCGGTGACGCCGACGGCCAGGCCGACGGCGGCGACGATACGTCGAGGGGAGATCATGCCGTGCGCAACGGCCGCGCGGGCCGCTCGGACACGGGTACGGACCACCGCTCACCCGACAGGCTGACCGGTACCGCTGCGCTTGCCGGGGCCGCCGGGGCGGAGGACGCTCGAAGGTGAGGGTGCCGCGGCCCGTGTCCCCTCGGGCCGCGGACCTCGAAGGAGGTCAGCATGGGCACCGCGACAGGTTCCACTTTCGACACCGAGATGCTGCGCCGGGCGGTGGAAGGCAACACGGGGAACACCCTTCTCGCCCTCTACGCGGACGACGCCGAGATCCGCATCGTCGACCGCAACACCCAGCCCAGCCATCCCATGGTCCTGCACGGCAGGGTGCAGATCGCCGAGATGCTGAACGACGTGTACAGCCGCGACATGACGCACAAGCTGGAACAGTGCGTGATGCAGGGCGACCGTGCCGCCTACAGCGAGTCCTGCGAGTACGCGGACGGAACCCGCGTGCTCTCCGAGTCCATGATCACATTGCGCGACGGCAAGATCGCCGAGCAGATCGTGATCCAGGCATGGGACGAATAACGGGGATGCTGCCGAGGATCCAGGTCACCTGTCGGGCGACCTGGAGCTTCACGATGCGGGCCGGACCGGGTGCGGCCCGGCCCGCCCCCTCCCGCACCAGGAACCCGGTGTCCGCGGTGGACCGGGTGATGGCCGTGGCACTGCTCCGGTCGGCCCTGCACGCGGCCCGGCCGCACACGCGAAGCGCCCTCTCCCACCGCCCCGGCCTGCCTCGGCCGCTGCGGCGGCGGCCGTAGCGCGGGGTCCTACGAGGACGGTGTTGTGGTGGAGGTACGCCGGGCGCCGCCATACTGGCCGTCGTGCGGGTAGCGATCATGACGGCGGGGTCCCGCGGGGACGTGGCGCCGTACACGGGACTGGGGCACGGGCTGAGTCGTGCGGGGCACGAGGTCACCCTGGTCACGCACGGCTGCTTCGCGCCGCTGGTCGAGGGGTCCGGGGTCGGTTTCCACGCCCTTCCGGTCGATCCCCGGGCGGAGTTGGAGTCGGAGCGGGGGCGGGGGCTGCACCGCAGCGCGAGCAGTGTGGGCAAGGCCGCCCGGCTGGCGCGGATGGCCCGCGCGCTGGTGGGCCGGATCGCCGGCGACCTGGTCGCCGCCGCCCGCTCGGCCGACGTCCTGCTGCTCTCCGGGTCGCTCGCGCCGCTCGGCCACACCGTCGCCGAGGGACTGTCGCTGCCGAGTCTCGGGGTCTGCCTCCAACCCCTCTCCCCCACCCGGGAGTTCGCGCCGGCCGTGTTGAGCGCGGGTTCCTGGGGCGGGTTCGGCAACCGGGTCGCCGGGCACGGTGTCGCCCTCGGCATGGAGCAGGTGTTCACGGCGGTCGTTCCCGACGTACGCGCCCGGCTCGGGCTGCCTCCCGCGCGCACGGGCGTGGTGCGCCGCGCCCGCGAGCACGCGGCCCGGCCGGTCCTGCACGGCTTCAGCCCGCGGGTGGTGCCCCGCCCGCACGACTGGCCGGCCGGGCACGGTGTCGCCGGCTACTGGTGGCCCTACGACGGCGACGCGCAACTCCCGCCCACGATCTCCGAGTTCATCGACGCCGGTGACCCGCCGGTCTTCGTCGGCCTGGGCAGCGCCACCGTGCCCGACGCCGAACGGCTGAGCGCTCGGGTCACGGCCGCACTGCGCCGGGCGGGGCTGCGCGGGGTGATCCAGCGCGGCTGGGGCGGGCTGGCCGCCGACGGGGACGACATGCTGACCATCGGCGAGGTGCCGCACTCCGCGTTGTTTCCGCGGATGGCCGCCGTGGTCCATCACGCGGGCGCGGGGACGACCGCCGCCGGGCTGCGCGCCGGGGTGCCGGCCGTGCCCGTGCCCGTCCAGTTCGACGAGGGCTTCTGGGCCGCGCGGCTCACCGCGCTCGGCGTGGCCCCGGCCGCCGTACCGCTGCGCGGCCTCACCGTGGACGCGCTGGCCGGGGCGCTGGTGCGGGCGGCCCGTGAGCCCGGGTTCTCCGCGCGGGCACGGGCCCTGGGGACCCGGGTCCGCGCGGAGGACGGCGTGGCGCCGGTGCTGGAGGCGCTGGACCGGCTGGACGGCGGGCACGGGTGAACCACCCCGTGGCCGTACGCCCGTTCAGAAGTTCGTGGCCGCCCAGGCCGCCAGTTCCGACTGGGCCGCGCTGAGCAGTGCCGCGCTCGGCGCACTCGCGCCGTTGGTGATCAGCGCGTAGTGCACGGTGCCGGAGCCGGTCGCGGTGAGCAGCAGGCGGCGGCTGCCGGTGCCGCCCGGTTCGGCGGCGGTGGCGATCGGTGTCGCGCTCGGGGTGGTCGCGTCGTACGACGGCGGGCCGTACGCGGTGCCCAGGTCGGAGACGACCGTGGTGGTGGCGGTGGGGAAGGACGCCGGGAGGTGCAGTTCGGTGGGGGCGGACTGGCCGCCGGAGCGCCAGACCAGCAGGCTGTACTGGCCCGAGCCGACGAGTTGGGACACGTGCGGCAGCGTGCTGGGCACCGGGTTCCAGGTCAGGGTGGTGGAGCCGTCCCGGGAGCGGTCCTCGTAGGTGAAGGCGAGGGTGGTGCCCGCGGTGGCGCTCGGGTACACGCGATCGAGCAGCCGGGCGTCCTGACGGAGGGTCACCGTTCCGGAGTCGTCCATGGCGACGGCGGAGAAGTCCTCGCCGTTCCAGCCGTCGCCGGAGGTCTGGATCTTGCTGGTGTTCCCGTTCATCGCCTCGTGGTGACGGCCGCTGTAGATGTCCCACTGCCACTGGTCGCCCGACAGGACCGTGCCCGAGGACGCAGGGTGGGTCCACCAGTTGGCTCCGGACTGGCGGGAGTCGAGGGCCTGGTACATCGCTTTGAGGACGGTGGGCGCCTTGTCGGAGACCGTGCCGGAGAGCGGGTGCCCGAACTCGCCGACCACGGCGGTGGTTCCGGCGGCCGAGGCGCGGTCGCGGATGGTGCCGAAGTCGGTGGCGTACTGCCCGTCGGCCGCCTTGCCCCACATGAGGATGCCGGAGATGGCCTTCTGGTCGTAGAAGTGGGTCTCGAAGACGTAGCGCGGGCCGAGCGTGCCGGCGTCGAGCAGTCCGCCCTCCTGTTTCTGGGAGTCGATGTTGGCGTTCCAGAAGGGGTTCGGCTCGACGAGTGCGGGCTTGTCCTGCCAGCCGGCCGCGTCCATGCGGGCGCGGAAGGCGGTGTAGAACGGCCAGAGCACGTTCTGCTCCCAACTGCGGCTGGTCTCGCCGGAGTCGTAGGTGCCCGCGTAGGGCTCGTTGTAGGGGTCGAAGCCGATGACGCCGGCGAACTCGTCGGACGACAGGTGGGTGCGGACGTAGGTCATCGTGGTCTGGGCGGTGGCGAGGTAGGCGTCCTGAAGCCCGTAGGCGTTGTGCCAGAAGTCGTGGAACGCGTCGGTCACGGCCGTGTTCTGGGTGATGTTCTGGCCCCAGAACAGGCAGATCCCGCAGGACTCCTGTGGGTAGCCGCCGAGCGCGACGGCCCAGGCGGGGGCGCCGTCGCCGGTGTACCAGCTGCCGCTGTTGAAGAGGTAGCGGGAGTAGAGGTCCTGGTGGAAGTCGGCGGAGACGCGGATGCCCGCGTCGAGGAAGGCGCGCATCTGGTCGGTGGCCGCGGCAAGATACGTGGTGTCCACCTGGCCCCGCACGGGCTCCGCATGGGCCCAGGAGAGCAGGAAGCGGACGGAGTTGCCGCCGCCGAGGGCGCGCAGCGCGGCCGCCGACTTCTGCGCGTCGGCGACGGAGGCGAAGGGCAGGCCGCTGTCCTCCTCCAGCTTGGTCTCGCCGGAGACGTTGTAGCCGCGCAGGACGACCTCGCGGCCGTAGGAGTCGACGAACCGGCCGCTTTGGACGGTGAGTTGTGAGCCGTCGAAGGCGAGCGACCCGGCCGGGGTGGCGGCGGTGGCGGGCGAGGCGCCCGCCACCGTCAGGAATCCGCAGAGGACAACCAGGACAACGATCATTCGTGCCCGGATAGTAGTCATGTGCATTACAGTCCGGCGGGGCTCCGGTACCGTCAATACTCCTGACTGTTGAGTAAGTTTCAATTCATCAGGCGCCTCTGGAGCACTCCTCCGTCAACCCCCCACCCTGCGTGTCACGTTGAGCAGATACTCCGCGCGGTGCAGCGGGTTGTGGTCGGTGCGCGAGCGCTCGGGCACCGTGTCGCCGACGACCGGCACGTAGTGGTCGAAGGAACTCTCCAGTTCGCCCTCTCCCCGCGTCGGGCCGGGCAGTTGGCGCTCCAGCTCGTGCACCTGCGCCGCCGGTACGACGCCTTCGAGCACGCACAGCGCGCCCCGGGTGCGCGTGGTGCGCGGCACCGCCCGCACCCGGGCGAGCAGCGGGAGCAGCGCGCCCAGGGTGTCGGCCGGCGCCTCCAGACGGAAGCGGTGCACCGGCTCGTGGACCGCGGTGCCCGCCCGCCGCAGCGCCTCGACCAGCACCAGCGGGGTGAGGCCGCGGAAGTCGGCCCCGGTGCTCGACATGCTCTTGTCGAAACCCTGGTGGGCGTGGCTCTGCCGCGGCGAGTAGCCGCAGTGGGTCATCGTGACCGCGCAGTCGGGGACCCGCCAGCCGTGCAGCCCCAGCTCCAGGGTCTCCCGCACGGTGTCCTCGACGGCCTTGAAGAAGGCGTACGGCATCGAGCCGAGCTCCACCCCGAGGCGGAAGGAGACGCCCGCACCCGGCGCGGCGGGCTCGGCGCGCAGGCCCACGGTGGCGAGGAACGGGTTGCCGTCCTTCTTGTTGAACTCGACGGCCGCGCCCGCATCCAGCAGCCGCTCCACACAGATGACGGTCGTCTCCCGGAAGCCCACGCGGAGCCCGAACTCGTCGGCGAGGGTGGCCTGGACGACCTCCTTCTGCACCTCTCCGTAGAGCGACACCGACAGCTCCCGCCGCGCCTCGTCGTGACGCAGGCCGATCAGCGGGTCCTGCTCGGCGAGCCGGGTCAGCGCGAGATGCAGCGCCCGCTCGTCCGTGCCGGGTTCGGGCACGACCACGCTCTCCAGGGTCGGGGGCGCGAAGGCGGGCCCGTGCGCGGCGGGCGGCAGGCCCAGCGCGTCGCCGATGCGGATGTCGGCGAGGCCCCAGAGCCGGCCGATGCGTCCGGCGGGCACGGCGTCGCAGCGCAGGTCGGTGCCGTGGTCGAAGACGCTGACGGCGGTGACCTTGCCGTCCCGGCCGTCGGCGCCGAACGGCACGCGGTCGCGGGTGCGCAGGGTGCCGGAGAAGACGCGGGCGTAGGCGATCTTCTCCCCGGCGGGGCCGCGCTCCACCTTGAACACCGAACCGGAGACCGGACCGTCCGGGTCGCCGTCGGCGGCGGGCAGCAACTCCTTGATCCCGGCCGTCAGCGCCGCCACGCCGGCCCCGGTCGCCGCCGAGCCGAAGAGGACCGGGTGCGCCCGGCACCGCCGGGTCTGCGCGACGAGCGCGGCCCGCAGCCGGGGCTCCGGGACGCCCGCCCCTGCCACGTACGCCGCCACCAGGTCGTCGTCGTGCCGGGACAGGACGTCCAGCGCCCGCGCGTCGAGGCCGGGGACGAAGCCGGCCGCGCGGGTGCCGAGGTCATGGGTGCGGCCCAGGGGTACGGCGTCCGCGGTGAGCCGCCGGGCGATCGCGGCGAGCACCTCGTCCTCCCGCGCGCCGCGCCGGTCGATCTTGTTGACGAAGAGCACGGTGGGGATGCGCAGCCGGCGCAGGGTGCGCATCAGGACGCGGGTCTGCGCCTGGACGCCCTCGACGGCCGAGACGACGAGCACGGCGCCGTCGAGCACGCCGAGGACGCGCTCCACCTCGGCGATGAAGTCGGGGTGACCGGGGGTGTCGATGAGGTTGACGGTCACGTCGTCGACCGGGAACGAGACGACGGCGGACCGGATGGTGATGCCACGCTGCCGCTCCAGCGCGAGCGTGTCGGTCTGCGTGCTGCCGGCGTCGACGCTTCCGATCTCGTCGATCACTCCGGCGGTGTGCAGCAGCCGCTCGGTCAGGCTGGTCTTACCGGCGTCCACGTGGGCGAGGATTCCCAGATTGAGCAGGTGCACTGAGCGTGATGTCCTTCGGCATGGGAGGGATTCCTTCCTGGGTGGACATGCACGCTGCGCGCATCGGGACTCCTCGCGGTTCGGCGGTGGTCTCAGCAGTGCAGCAGAACGGAGCGGAGCCGGGCAACGGATTAACGGCCGCGGAAGGACCCGCGGTCCGATCGGCCGGGCGGCTCGGACGGCCTGATCGGCAGGTCGGACGGCCTGATCGGCGGGTCGGGACCGGCGGGTCGGGACCGGCTGGCCGGCCATCGAGGCAGCTCCCACGGACGTGGGGCGGCGGCGCGGGACAAGGAGGCGCTCGTGCGCGAGATTCTTCCGGCACTCGGCCGGTGGTACGCCGAGGGGTCGCCGTTCGGCCTGGCCACGGTCGTGGCCGTGAGCCGCAGCGCGCCGCGGGGCCCCGGCGCGGCGATGGCGGTCGGGCCCGGCGACGAGGTCGTCGGCAGCGTCTCCGGCGGCTGTGTCGAGGGTGCCGTCTACGACCTCGCACGGGAGGTGCTGGCGAGCGGCACGGCACGCCTTGCGACGTTCGGGTACAGCGACGCGGACGCCTTCGCGGTCGGACTGACCTGCGGCGGCGAGATCACCCTGCTGGTACGGCCGGTGGGCCCCGACAGCGATCCCGTCTTCGGCGCGGTCGCGGAGGCGGTGGCGGCGGGCCGCCCGGTGACCGTGGCCACGGTGGCCGACGGGCCCGCCCCGCGCGGCGCCGCGCTCGCGGTGTGGCCGGACCGGGTCCTCGGCACCCTGGGCGCGAGCGGCCTCGACGCGGCGGTCACCGCCGACGCCCGCGGCGAACTCGCGCTCGGCGCGACCGGGTTGCGGCACTACGGGCCGCACGGCGAGCGCCGGGAGGACGCGGTCGCCGTCTTTCTGCACTCGTTCGCGCCGCCGCCCCGGATGCTGGTGTTCGGCGCGATCGACTACGCGGCCGCGGTCGCCCGGATCGGTGACTTCCTCGGCTACCGCGTGACGGTCTGCGACGCGCGGCCCGTCTTCGCCACGCCCCGGCGCTTCCCGCCGGGCGTGGAGGTGGTCGTGGACTGGCCGCACCGCTACCTGCGGGGCACCGAGACCGACGGGCGCACGGTGATCTGCGTGCTCACCCACGACCCGAAGTTCGACGTGCCGCTGCTGACGGAGGCGCTGCGCCGGCCCGCCGCCTACATCGGCGCGATGGGCAGCCGCCGTACCCACGACGACCGGTCCAGGCGGCTCGCCGAGGCGGGGCTGACGGCCGCGGAGCTGTCCCGGCTGCGGTCGCCGCTGGGCCTGGACCTCGGGGCCCGTACCCCCGAGGAGGTCGCCGTGTCCGTCGCCGGGGAGATCGTCGCGCTGCGCTGGGGCGGCACCGGCAGCCCGCTCACCGGCACGGAGGGGGCGATTCACCGGCCCGGCGGCGACGGGTGAGTCGATGCAGAAACGCGACGTTTTTAGTTTTTTCCCGGTTTCTGGTGTTACGCGCAGGAGAGGGGGTAGTCAACGCAGCATCGGAAAGGCATGACATGCCGTCCCTCCCCTGGAAGGAGGTCCGTGACAGAAAGCGCACACTCGCAGCGCCCGGGCCGCTCCCCACGCTGGAGCGGCCCGGTGCCATGTCCGGAGCCAGGTCCGGGGGTGCGCGGCGCGCCCGGACCGCGGCGCCGCGGGGATGTCCTACGACCGTGGCGGCAGCCGGTGCAGTTCCACGTCCGTGAGCTCGCCGTCCGCCACGGTGGCGGTGAGGTAGGTGCAGTGCGGCTGGCGCCTGCGGTCGGTCGGTGAGCCGGGGTTGAGCAGCCGCAGCCCGCTCGGCGCGGTGGTGTCCCACGGGATGTGGCTGTGCCCGAACACCAGGACGTCCAGGTGGGGGAAGCGGGCCGCACAGCGGGCCTCGCGTCCGGCGGCGGGGCCGGTCTCGTGCACGACGCCGAAGCGCAGGCCGTCCAGGTCGGCGTAGGCCACCTCGGGCAGCCGCGCCCGCAGCGCGGGGCCGTCGTTGTTGCCGTGGACCCCGACGAGCCGTCGGCTGCGCGCCTCCAGCAGATCGAGCGTGGCGGTGTCCACCCAGTCCCCGGCGTGGAGGACGACGTCGGCGCGCGGGATCTCGTCGAGCAGCGCGGGCGGCAGTGCCTTGGCGCGCAGCGGGAGGTGGGTGTCGGACATCAGGAGCAGGCGCACGGGCCCAGCGTAGGCGGGCGTCTCGCATCCTCCGCACACCCCGAACACCCGGCGCACCGCGCGCACCCCGCGGCGCCGGTGCGGACGGCAGGCCCGCGGCCGGAGATCTTCAGTCCAAACTGTGCAGCTTGAACTGGACAGTTCCGGCGGTCTGACCTACGGTGGCCCCATGGATCACCGGGCCCCCTGATCCGGCGCGCGCCCGGGTCGCGGGCCACCGGCCCCGCCCCTTCGAAAGGCCTCCCGTGGCACTCAGCACCCTCGACCCCCGTTCCGCCCTCGTCGTCGTCGACCTCCAGCGCGGCATCGCCGGCGCACCCGTCGAACCCCATCCGGGTGCCGACGTCGTAGCCCGTACGGTGGAACTCGCCGACGCCTTCCGCGCCCGGAACCTGCCGGTCGTCCTGGTCCGCGTCTCCTTCGCGGCGGACGGCTCCGACGCCGTGCCGGGCCGCACCGAGCGGCCCCGGGGCGGCGCCGCCCGCCCCGAGGGCTGGGACCTGATCGTCGACGAACTCGCCGGACACCCCGGCGACATCGTCGTGACGAAGCGCAACTGGGGCGCCTTCCACGGCACCGATCTCGACGTGCAGCTGCGCCGCCGCGGGGTCACCCAGATCGTCCTGACCGGCATCGCGACCAGCATCGGCGTCGAGTCGACGGCCCGCGCCGCCCACGAGCACGGCTACCACGTCACCCTCGCCACCGACGCCATGTCCGACATGAGCGCCGAGGCCCATCACGCCAGCGTGGGGCGCATCTTCCCGCGGCTGGGCGAGACGGGCACCACCGCCGAGGTGCTCGAAACGCTGGCCAAGACCGACGACGCGCGGTGAAGGTGCCGTAGACGGACTGTGACACCGACGGAACAGTCCGGTGTGAACCCGCCCAAGCGGGCGGGTTAGGCTTCGCCCACGCGCACCGTGCCACCACACAGGGTGGCGAGCTAAGGGGGCTTGGAAGCCGGATGCCGGTCAAAGTCAGCGTTGTCGTCCCCGTGTACAACCCCGGGTCCTACATCGAGGACTGCATCTCCTCGATGTTGCGGCAGTCGCTGCCTCCCGACGAATTCGAAGTGATCTTCGTCGACGACGGCTCCACCGACGCGACCCCGGCCCGGCTCGACGCGGTCGCCGCCGAGCACCCGCACATCCAGGTGATCCACCAGGCCAACTCCGGCTGGTCGGGCAAGCCGCGCAACGTCGGCATCGAGGCCGCGCGCGGCGAGTACGTGATGTTCGTCGACAACGACGACTACCTCGGCGACGAGGCCCTGGAGCGGATGTACGAATACGGCGTCGCCAACAAGGCGGACGTCGTCGTCGGCAAGATGGCCGGCAAGAACCGCTCGGTGCCGGTGGAGCTGTTCCGCGTCAACCGCCCGCACGCCTCGGTCGAGAACGCGCCGCTGATCGACAGCCTCACCCCGCACAAGATGCTGCGGCGGGACTTCCTCGACCGCATCGAGCTGCGCTTCCCCGAGGGCAGGCGCCGCCTGGAGGACCACGTCTTCGTCACCGAGGCGTATCTGCGGGCGGACAACGTCTCCGTGCTCAGCGACTACGTCTGCTACTACCACATCGGACGCGACGACGCCTCGAACGCGGGCTTCCAACGCTTCGACCCGGTCGGCTACTTCAAGAACCTCCGCGAGGCCCTCGACGTCGTGGAGCGGTACACCGAGCCGGGCCGGCTGCGCGACCGGCTCTTCCGCCGCTGGCTGCGGGTGGAGATGGTCGAGCGGATGCGCGGCAACCGGCTGCTGTCCAAGCCCGACGCCTACCGGCGCGAGCTGTTCGAGGAGATGCGCGCGGTCGTCGTGGAGCGCTTCGGCCCCGGCGTGGACGCCGGTCTGCCGCCCGCGCAGCGCATCGTCGCCGGGCTGATCAGGGCCGACCGCTACGACGACGTCGTACGGCTGGCCGAGTGGGAGAAGAGCGTCGCGCCCAAGGCGGTCCCGGACACGGTGGCCTGGCAGGGCGACGAACTGCGGGTCGGCTTCACCGTCGAGTACACCGCGGCCAAGGTGCCGCTGACCTTCCCGGCGGACGCGCAGGGCACGCCCGCCGAGGGCCTGCCCGCCGACCTCGACCAGGCGATCGCCTGGCTCGGCGCCGACTCCGTGGCCGCGCTGGAACGGGCCGGCGTGGACCTGGTGCTGCGCAACCGCGAGAGCTCGGCGTCCTACTTCCAGCCGGTGGAGTTCTCCCGCGAGCAGGTCCCGGCGGGCGACGGCCGGGTGCGGCTGGTCCTGCACGCGACGGCCACCGTCGACCCGGCCGGCGCGGCGGGCGGCGCACCGCTCGAAGCGGCGCTGTGGGACACGTTCGTGCGGGTCAGGCTCGGCAGCTGGACCAAGGAGTGCCGGCTGGGCCCGGCGCCCGCGCACCGCCGTCCGACGCCGTACGCCGGTGTCGTCGCGGGCCGTGTCGTCCTGCCGTACTGGACCAAGCAGCACGGCAACCTCTCGCTGGACGTCGATCTGGCGAGCAAGGCCCTCAAGCTGAACCGGCTGGCGCCCGAAGACGTCCTGCTCTCCGGGGACCGGCTCAAGGCGGTGCTCCCGCTGCACGTCGGGCGCACCACGGACGTCGTGCTGCGGCTGACCGGCACCGGCGGACAGGTCGTCGAGACGCCCGGCACGCTGGCACCGACCGACGGCCCCGGCGCGGCCCTCGCGGTCACGCTGCCGTCGGCGGAGCTGCGCGGCGCGAGCTGGCGGCCGGAGCTGTGTCCGGTCCCGGACGCCGTGCCGCGGCGCTTCCACGTGCTGCCGGTGGCGCTGCGCGCCGGGCGGGCGGGAGGCGTCCAGGTGGCGGCTCCGGCGGCGCCGGGCACCGCACGGCGGGTGGTGCGGCGGCTGCGCCGCCTGGTAGGCACGGTCCTGGGCAGGACGGCGCCCAAGGGCGCGACGGGAAGGGCGTGACGGGGTGCGTTCACTGGGCATCGAGGGAGCCTGGGTGCTGGAGCCGAAGGTGTTCCCGGACGACCGGGGCTCCTTCCACGAGTGGTACCGCGGCGAGGAGTTCCGCGAGGCGACGGGGTACGACCTGACGCCGGCGCAGGCCAACTGCTCCGTCTCGCGGCGGGGCGTGGTGCGCGGTGTGCACTTCGCGGACGTGCCGCCGGGGCAGGCCAAGTACGTCACCTGCGTGCGCGGTGCCGTGCTGGACGTGGTGGTGGACATCCGGACCGGCTCGCCCACCTTCGGCCAGTGGGAGGCGGTGCGGCTGGACGACGACACGCACCACGCCGTGTTCCTCGCCGAGGGCCTCGGGCACGCGTTCATGGCGCTCACCGACGACGCCACGGTGATCTACCTGTGCTCGACCGGGTACGCCCCGCAGCGGGAGCACGGGCTGCACCCGCTCGATCCGGACCTGGGCATCGCCTGGCCGGACGGCATCGAGCCGGTCCTGTCCGACAAGGACGCCGAGGCGCCGTCGCTGGCCGAGGCGCTGCGCTCGGGTCTGCTGCCGTCGTACGCGGACTGCGCGGCCCACTACGCGCGACTGCGCGGCGCGAGCGGCGACTGACGTCGTACGGCGGCGCGGCTCACCGGACGACGGAGCGGCTCACCCGGAAGGTTCCGGGTGAGCCGCTCCGTCGTCCGGGGTGCGGGTCAACGCACCGTGCCGAGCTGGCTCACCGCGCGGCGCAGCGGCTCCCAGCCGCGGGCGCGCTTGGTGCCGCGGTTGCGCGCCTTGACCAGTGGGCCCCAGAAGCCGGCGCCGACCAGGGTCTCCGGCTTCACGGACACCGTGCGCTCCAGGATCGACTCGGGCACCTTCTGCGGGTCGGGCACCTCGAACTCGGCGATGATCTCGTCGTACTTGTCCTTGAGGACCGTGCTCGACGGGTCCGCGCCGAAGACCACCAGCTGGCCGGTGGGCTCGGTGTCGACGAGGACCGTCACCAGGTCGGGGCGGTGGCGGTTGAGGATCTCGACGAGCTTGTAGACGTCACCGGTCCAGGCGTTGGTGTGCCGGTCGCGGGCGGCCTCGTCGATGTTGCGCGGCAGCATGTCGTCGAAGACGATGACGCTCGCCCAGTCCGCGTGCTTCTCGATGTTGATGAAGTCGCGCAGCGCGTACTCGAACAGGTGCATGCCGTCGATGAACGACAGGTCGAGCGTGGTGCGCTGCCAGTAGCCGAACGGGCTGCGGTTGCGCGCCAGTTGACGCAGCGGGTGACGGCCGCCCCGCAGGTGCGCCAGCGGGTTGTCGCGCGCGAAGAAGTCGTCGCTGGTCGCCTTGGCCAGATGGACGTCGCAGCGGATTTCCGTGACCACCTTGAAGGCGGGGTCGACCGCGATGCTGGGCACCCGGGAGAGCGTCAGGCTGCGCCCGTCGTTGACGCCGATCTCCAGGTAGTTGCGGTTCGCGGTGACCTTGTGGAGTTCCCGCAGGAACTCATGACGCTTCACGACAGACTCTCCTTGCGGATATGAGGCAGTGCTTCCTTGAGGGCGGACTTCCAGTCCCGCGGCGCCGCCAGGCCCATCTCGCGCCACCTGTCGTGCCCGAGGGCGCTGTAGGCGGGGCGCGGGGCGGGCCGCGGGAAGGCGTCGCTGCTCGTGGGGCGCACCCGGTCCGGGTCGGCGCCGGCGAGCAGGAAGATCTCACGGGCGAACTCGTACCAGCTCGCCTCGCCGGAACTCGTGGCGTGGAAGACCCCGCGGCCGTCCTCGCCCCGGCTGAGCCTGGTGCCGACGAGGACGAGCAGTTCGGCGACGTCGGCGCTCCACGTGGGCTGGCCACGCTGGTCGTCGACGACGTCGAGGGTGTCCCGGCGGGTCTCCAGGTCGAGCATCGTCGCCACGAAGTTGCGGCCGTGGGCGCCGTAGAGCCAGGCGGTCCGCACGACGGCGGCGGCGTCCGGGAGTTCCTCCAGGACACCGCGTTCACCGGCGAGTTTGGTGCGGCCGTAGGCGGTGCGCGGCGCGGTCGGATGGTCCTCCGGGTACGGCGTGGTGCGGGCCTCGCCGGAGAAGACGTAGTCGGTGGAGACGTGGACGAGCCGGGCCGTGTGCTCGGCGCAGGCGCGGGCGAGGACGCGGGGTCCTTCGCCGTTGACCTTCAGGGCGCGGGCCTCGTCGGTCTCGGCGTCGTCGACGGCCGTGTAGGCGGCGCAGTTGACGATCACGTCCGGCCCGTGGTCGGCGAACGCCCGCCGCACCGCGCCCGGTTCGGTGATGTCGAGGTCGTCGCGGGTCAGGCCCGTGACGTCCGCGCCGCGGCCGCGCAGTTCGGCGACCGTGTCGGCGCCGAGCATGCCGCCCGCCCCCGTGACCAGCCAGCGCATCAGGCCCCCTGTCCGGCGCGTCGCTTCAGCGGCTCCCACCAGGCACGGTTGTCGCGGTACCACGCGACGGTGTCGGCGAGGCCGGCGGTGAACTCGCGGCGCGGGTGGTAGCCCAACTCGTCGCGGATCTTGGACCAGTCGACGGAGTAGCGCAGGTCGTGGCCCTTGCGGTCCTCGACGTGCTCGACGCTGTCCCAGGTCGCGCCGCAGGCCTCCAGCAGCAGCCCGGTGAGTTCCTTGTTGCTGAGTTCGGTGCCGCCGCCGATGTTGTAGACCTCGCCCGAGCGGCCGCGGGTGCGGACCAGTTCGACGCCCTGGCAGTGGTCCTCGACGTGCAGCCAGTCGCGGACGTTGAGGCCCTCGCCGTAGAGCGGCACCTTCCTGCCGTCGAGGAGGTTGCTGACGAACAGCGGGATGACCTTCTCGGGGAACTGGTGCGGCCCGTAGTTGTTGGAGCAGCGGGTGACCCGCACGTCGAGGCCGTGGGTGCGGTGGTAGGCCAGGGCGAGCAGGTCGGAGGAGGCCTTGGAGGCGGAGTAGGGCGAGTTGGGCTCAAGCGGGTGGTCCTCGGGCCAGGAGCCCGACGTGATGGAGCCGTAGACCTCGTCGGTGGAGACGTGCACGAACGGGCCGACGCCGTGCCGCAGGGCCGCGTCCAACAGGGTCTGCGTGCCGAGGACGTTGGTGCGCACGAAGTCGGCGGCGCCCAGGATGGAGCGGTCCACGTGGGACTCGGCGGCGAAGTGCACCACCTCGTCCGCGTCGGCCATCAGCTTCTCGACGAGGTCGGCGTCGCAGATGTCGCCCTGGACGAACTCCAGGCGGGGGTGGCCGATCGGGAGGTTGTCGAGGGTGCCCGCGTAGGTCAGCTTGTCGAGCACGGTGATCCGGGGCGCGCCGGGCGCGTCCGCGGCGAGCAACTGCCGTACGTACGTGGAGCCGATGAAACCGGCGGCGCCGGTGACGAGGAGGTTCATGAATGGATCTGCACCTTGCTGTGGTCGCCGAGGACGAGACGGTGGGCGCTGGGGACGCCCGCGGCCGGGGTCAGCTCGACGTGCCGGCCGATCAGTGAGGACTCGATGCGGCCCACCCCGTCGATGGAGGAGTCCCGCAGCACGATGGAGAACTCCAACTCGCTGTCGACGATGCGGCAGTTCTCGGCGACGGAGGTGAAGGGGCCGACGTAGGAGTTGATCACCTCGGTCCCGTGGCCGATGATCGCGGGGCCGACGACGCGGGAGTTGACGATGCGCGCGCCTTTCTCGACCACCACGCGGCCCACGACCTCGGACGCCTCGTCCACCGTGCCGTCGATGCGCTCGTCCATCGCCTCCAGGACGGTCCGGTTGACCTCCAGCATGTCGGTGACGTTGCCGGTGTCCTTCCAGTAGCCCTTGATGATGGTGGAACGCACCTCGGCGCGGACGTCGATGAGCCGCTGGATGGCGTGGGTGATCTCCAACTCCCCGCGCCAGGAGGGCTCGATGGCGCGTACGGCGTCGTGGATCGCCGGGGTGAACAGGTAGACGCCGACCAGGGCGAGGTCGCTCTTGGGCTCGCTCGGCTTCTCCTCCAGGCCCACGACCTGCCCGGCGGCGTCGAGTTCGGCGACGCCGAAGGCGCGCGGGTCGGGGACGCGGGTGAGCAGGATCTGGGCGTCGGGGCGGTGGGCGCGGAACTCGTCGACGAGGTCGGTGATGCCGCCGACGATGAAGTTGTCGCCCAGGTACATGACGAAGTCGTCGTCACCGAGGTACTCGCGGGCGATGAGCACCGCGTGCGCCAGGCCGAGCGGCCGGTCCTGCGGGATGTAGGTGACGTCCAGGCCGAACTGCGCGCCGTCGCCGACCGCCTCGCGGATCTCCTCCGCGGTGTCCCCGACGATCACCCCGACCTCGGTGATCCCGGCGGCCGCGATCGATTCGAGGCCGTAGAACAGCACGGGCTTGTTCGCCACCGGAACGAGTTGCTTCGCCGAGGTGTGTGTGATCGGACGCAGCCGTGTACCGGCACCGCCGGAGAGCACCAGAGCCTTCATCTGCTTCACCTTAGCCTCGATCGTCCGTCAGGTCCCGGTTCCAGTTTTGTCGCTTTGTTACGGCAGTGCCGACGTGAGCTTGCCGCAGGGCGACGGCCCTGTGACCGGGTGTTCCGGGCAAAGCGCGCCCGATCCCCACCTCAAGGTGTCCCCGGCCCCTTTGGAATCGGTGGTTCCGGCCTGTTCGCGGACATGCGGACGTCGAGGCCGCGCTCGGCCTCGACGTCCAGTAATTACTGCGAACGAGTGAATGGCGTTCTTCGGGTGGACCCGATCCCCGTCCGGCCCTCGCCCTCGCTCGGTCTCCGCCCCCGCTCAGTCCTCGCCTCTGACGATGTTCCCGTCGCCGCCCTTGCGCTCGGCGGCCGGGGAGTGCTCGTCGCCGAAGGCCGACACGCAGGTGCGCACCTGTTCCGCCCGCGGGTCGTGCGCCTTCGCCCAGCCTGTCCGGGGCGTCCTGAAGAGGGTCTCGTCATCGCTGCGCGCCGTCACTGCCCTTCATCTTCCTTCTGCGTCCGTCGTCCGTCGTACCGCTCGGGCCCGGCGCCCACCGGACCCGCGCCTCCCGGGTCCCCCGTTCGGGGTAGGGCAAACACGGGCGCCGCGCGCCGTCGCGCGCCCCTCAGCCCCAGCGCCGCCGGCGCTGCTCGGCCGCGGGCCTGGTGCCCGAGGGGTTGAGCTGGTGCGGGGTGAGGCGCTCGCTCCCGTCCTGCGCGCGGGGCACCTCGTCGGGCTCACGCATCTCCCGCGTCTCGTGGACGGGGCCGGAGGCCGGCGGCGACGGCTGGTCGCCGGGGCCCGGGGCCGGGGACTCGCTCCGCCGCACACCGATGCCGAACCGTACGGCCCACACCAGGGCACCGGCGACGACCAGGCCGCCGATCAGCACGGCGACGAGGCCGAGGGCGGTACCGGCGGAGGCTGCTTCGTAGCGTGTGGTGTCCATGGCGGGCGGGTACCCCGCATCGCCCGGCCCGACCCTTATGCGGGGAGCGATCCCACGGCTCAGCGGACTCACGGGTCAGCGATCCCACGGCTCAGCGAACTCACGGCTCAGCGATCCCACGGCTCAGCGAACTCACGGCTGTGCGGGCCCGGTCGCCGCCTCCTCCACGTCGGCCTCCACGTCGGCGCGGGGGCGGCCCTCGTCGCGGGCGTACTCGTTGAGCGCGGTCTGCGCGTCCCGGGCCAGGTCGCGCCAGGCGCGCAGGGCCGTCTCGTAGGTTCCGCTCTGCGTCTCGGTCCACTGCCCGCTCGCCGGTGGGCCGTAGCGGTCCCGCAGTTCGAGGACCCTGCTGTGCGCGAGGTCGGCCGCCCGCTGCTTCTCGACGAGTTCTTCGAAGGTGTGCGCCACAACCCCCGACCCAATCACGGCACCGCGGTCCCGGCCTCCCGAAACCCCCCGGGCGGGGCCCGCGGGCACCCGTGCGGCGGTTCACGCGTCCAGGTTGATCTCGCTCCACACCTGCTTGCCGCCGCTGACCGGCACCGTGCCCCAGGCCGCGGACACGGCCTCCACCAGCAGCACGCCACGGCCGCCGGTGGCCTCCCAGCCGATCCGCGTGGGCTTGATCGGAGTGCGCGGCGAGGTGTCGGAGACCGAGACCCGCAGCCGGTTGTTGACCAGGGTGAGGTCGAGGCGGACCTTGCCGTCGGTGTGCACCAGGGCGTTGGTGACCAGCTCGGAGACGACCAGCAGGGCGCTGTCCATGGAGTCGGCGGAGACGCCCCAGGTGCGCAGGGTGCGGCGGGTGAAGCGGCGGGCGTGCCGGACGGCCTCGGGGACCCGCCACACCGTCCAGCTCTCCCGCTGCGGGCGGGAGGCCATGCCGTCGTAGCGCATGAGCAGCAGGGCCACGTCGTCGCTGCGCCGCGCGCCGTCGAGCAGCGCGTCGGCGACCGCGCCGAGGTGGGCCGGGTCGGTCGCGGCCAGCTCCGCGGCGAACCGTGCCATGCCGTCGTCGATGTCCGTGTCGGGGGACTCCACCAGGCCGTCGGTGGTGAGCGCGAGGACCGTGCCGCGCTGGAGGCGCAGCGGGGTGAGCGGGAAGTCGGCCTGGGTGACGACGCCGAGCGGCGGTCCGCCCTCAGCCTCGACGAGGACGGTCTCGCCGTTCGGCAGGCGCAGCACGGGGGGCAGATGGCCCGCGCGGACCAGCCAGGCGGTGCCCTCCTCCATGTCGACGTCGACATAGCAGCAGGTGGCGAAGAGGTCGGTCTCCATCTCCATGAGGAGGCGGTTGGCGTGGGAGACGACCACGTCCGGCGGGTGCACCTCGGCGGCGTAGGCGCGCAGGGCGGTGCGCATCTGCCCCATGAGGGTGGCGGCGGCCGCGCTGTGGCCCTGCACGTCGCCGATGACGAACGCGACGTGGTTGTCGGGCAGCGGGATGACGTCGTACCAGTCGCCGCCGACCTCCAGGCCCGCGGTGGTCGGCAGGTAGCGGGCGACGGCGACCGCGCCGGGCAGGGTCGGCAGCCGGCGCGGCAGCAGCTGGCGCTGGAGCATGCTGACCAGCTCGTGCTCGGCGTCGAGGGCGTGCGCCCGCATCAGGGCCGCTCCGGCCAGGCCCGCGGAGGCGGTGAGCAGGGCGCGCTCGTCGGGGCCGAAGTCGTGCGGGGCGTCCCAGCCGATCAGACAGGCTCCGGCCATCCGGTTGCCGGCGGGCAGCGGCAGCACGGCGAGTCCGCCGGGGCCGACCTCGGCGAGGGCGGGCTCCAGCGGGGTGCCGGCCGGCCAGATCTGGGCGCGGCCCTCGCGCAGCGCGGTGGCGAGGGTGGGCATGGCGCGCACGGAGGCGTCGGGCCACTCGCCGCGCCACTCCATGCGCCACAGCTCGGGCCAGACCTCCGGCGCGGGCGGGTCGAGCACGGTGACGACGAGCCGCTCGCCCTCCAGCTCGGCCAGCGCGATGCGGTCGGCGCGCAGCGGCCGGCGCAGCGCGGTGACCACGGCCTTGCTGACGTCGCGGACGGTACCGGCGGTGGACAGGGCGGCGGCGAGGCGCTGGACGCGGGCGACGTCGTTCACACCGGAGCGCAGGGTGGAGGCGTCGGCGACGGTGCCGACCAGGCGGGCCGCCTGTCCCTCGCCGCTCGGCACCAGGCGTCCGCGCAGCCTCAGCCAGCGCGGGGACCCGGCGGTGCGCAGGACGCGGAACTCCAGCTCGCGCTCGCCGAGCGAGGTGTGGTCGGCCTCGACGACGGACATCAGGGAGGGCAGGTCCTCGGGCACGGTGAGGCCGAGCAGCGTCTCGACCTTGCCGTCGAATTCGTCCGGGGCGATCCCGAACAGCTGGAGGATCTCCTCGCCGACCTCGACCCGGCCGGTGTCCACGGCCAGGCTGAAGCCGTTCGGCGGCACCCGGCCCGGACCGGTCGCCGCGCCCGGGGCGCCGGGGCGGGCCGGTGCCTGGCGTGCGACGGCGGCGGCGATCAGGTCCAGGCAGCGGCGGTCCTCCTCGTCGAAGCCGTCGGGCTGCTCGCCGATGGCGACCATGCAGCCGGCCGTGCCGGTGACGCGGGTGGGCAGCACCGCGAGATGGAAGTCGCGTGACGGCAGCCGGCGCGCGTCGGCGCAGTCGGCGAGCTCGGACGGCTTGAGCCAGACCGGCCCGCCCGTGCGGTAGGCCTCGGCCACCGGGGAGGGCCCCGCGACCGGGTAGGCGTCGCGCAGGCCGTACAGGCTCCGTGGCAGGCCGGCGGTCTCCACCAGGCACAACACGTCCCCGCCCTCGTCCGGCGTGTACACGGCAGCGACTGCCGCGCCACTGAAGACGAGCGCCTGTTCGAGAACGCCGCGCAGCCGGCCCGGCACGTCCAGATCGGCCGTGAGTGTTTTCAGGGCAACTTCGGCACGCAGCGCTCTCGTTCTGCCCACCGCAGCGCCTCCACTGACCACACTCGTCATTACAGCGCGGATAAGGCTCCTGCGCAGCCCCTGTGACCGCCCCGGACTCGGGGCCCGCGCCGCTGACGAGCGCCCTTGCGCGCAACGGCCCGGAAACGGTGTCCCCTGTATGTCCCGTACACCGAGGCGCCCGGAAACCGGCTGGGCGACGACCGCGCACGATCACGACCGGGTGCGCACGGATCGATACCGGCCAGGGCCCGCTCGCCGTGCGCCGCGCGCTGCCAGGGGGGAGTCTGATCCCTGAGGACCCGTCGCGCGACCGGCGGAGGAGGTGGTCTGCGTGTCCGACGCACATGCGCCGCCGGACACCGCGACGCCGGCGGGCCGGCCCCTGCTGTCCCTCGCGCTCGCCTCCATGATGGACGCCGTGCACGCCCACTCCGGGGCGGTCTATCTGCTGACGCCCGGCGAACCGGTGCTGGAGATGGCGGTGACGGCGGGGCTGCCCCGGCAGTTCGCGGCGCCCTGGGAACGGGTGGGGCTGAGCGCGCCCATCCCGGTCGCGGACGCGGCGCGCGAACGGCGGCTGGTCTGGGTCGGCGGCGAGCAGGAGATGGCGCGGCGCTATCCGCGCATCGCCGTCGTGCTGCCGTACCACTTCGCGCTCGCCGCACTGCCCGTCGCGACGCCCACGAAGGTCCACGGCGCCGTCTTCGTGACCTGGCCCGGTTCGCACCCGCCGGTGCTGTCCGGCTGGGAGCGCGGGCGGCTCACCGCGGCCTGCGACCGGCTGGCGCTGCGCCTCGAACGCGCCTCCCAGGACCACGGCCGGTTCCGCGGCGAGGCCGATCTGCTGCCGATGCCGGACCCGGCGATCGCGGGCACGCTCGGCACGGTGGAGTCGGCGCGGCTGCTGGCCCGGCTGCCGTACGGGCTGGTCTCGCTCGATCTGCACGGGCGGATCGCGTTCGCCAACGGGGCGGCGGCCGAGCTGCTCGGCCGGCCGGCCGGCGAGCTGCTGGGCACCCAGCTGTGGTCGTCGGTGCCCTGGCTCGACGACCCCGTCTACGAGGACCGCTACCGGGCCGCGCTGCTCAGCCAGCACGTCACCTCGTTCCTGGCGATGCGGCCACCGGGGACCTGGCTGTCGTTCCGGCTCTACCCGGACACCACCGGGCTGAGCGTGCGCATCAGCCGGGCCCGGTCGGTGGCGCAGCTGACCCGCAGCGCGCCCGATCCCGGCACGGGGCCGGGCCGGCTGGTCTCCATCTCGCAGGTCCTCAGCCTGGCCGGCGCGCTGACCGAGGCGGCCAGCGTGGAGGACGTGATCCAGCTGACGGCGGACGAGATCGCCCCGGCCGTGGGGAGCCAGGCGCTGGTCATCCTCGGCTCCCGGGCCGGGCGGATGCGGGTGCTGGGGCACCGCGGCTATCCGGAGCCGTACGTGGTGGAGCAGTTCGACGGCACTCCGATGTCCGCGCAGACGCCCGGGGTGCACGCCCTGCGCGGCGGGGCGCCCGCCTTCTTCGACTCGCGCGACGAGCTGGAACGGCTCTACCCGGCCCGGCACGCGATCCCCGACGGCTTCGCGGCCTGGGCCTATCTGCCGCTCATCGCGTCCGGCCGCCCGGTCGGCACCTGCGTCCTCGCCTACGCCGAGCGGCGCGCCTTCCCGGCCGAGGAGCGGGCCGTGCTGACCAACCTCGCCGGGCTGATCGCGCAGGCCCTGGAGCGGGCCCAGCTCTACGACGCCAAGCACCGGCTCGCGCACGGACTCCAGGAGGCGCTGCTGCCCAGCTCGCTGCCGGTGCTGCCCGGGGTGCGGGCCGCGGCGCGCTATCTGCCGGCCACCCAGGGCATGGACATCGGCGGGGACTTCTACGACCTGGTGCCCGCGCCCCCGTTCGCGGCGGCGGTCATCGGGGACGTGCAGGGCCACAACGTGACGGCGGCCGGGATGATGGGCCAGCTGCGCACCGCGGTACGGGCGTACACGGCCGTGGGCCAGGCGCCGGCCCGGGTCATGCGCAGCACCAACCGGCTGCTCCTGGAGCTGGGCTCGGAGCTGCTGGCCAGCTGTCTGTACGTACGGCTCGACCCGGCGAGCGGGCGGGCCGTGATGGCGCGGGCCGGGCATCCGCCGCCGCTGCTGCTGCGCCCGGACGGCAAGGTGCGGGTCCTGGACCTGGCCGGGGGTCCGCTGCTCGGGGTCGCGCCCACGGCCCGGTACCCGACGACGGAGATCGACCTGGCGGCCGGTTCGCTGCTCGCGCTCTACACCGACGGTCTGGTCGAGTCGCCCGGTACCGACATCGAGGACGCGCTGGCCGCCCTGGGCGCGCGGCTCGGGGAGTGCGGCGACGCCCCGCTGGACGAGGTCGCCGACCATCTCCTCGCGAGCAGCCCGGCGGCGCGCGAGCGGGCGGACGACGTGGCGCTGCTGCTGTTGCGGGTCGGGGAGTGACGGCCGCCGGTGCGGGTCGGGGAGTGACGGCCGCCGGTGCGGGTCGGGAAGTGACCGCCGCCGGTCCGGGTCGGGAGTGACGGCCGCCGGAAGACAGAACCGTGCCGCCGGAGAACAGGACGGTCCGGCCCTCCCGCCGGAGGGCCGGACCGTTCCCCACCGCGGCCGGGGCCGCGGGGACGCGGGGCGGACTAGTTGTTCTTGTGCCGCTTGTGGTGGCGCTTCGCCGTGGACTGCGTGGCAGTCGCCGACGGGTCCGTCACGCCGGTGCCGTCGCCTGCCGAGGCGGACGCGGACGGGTCCGCGGTGCCGGCCTGGTCGCCGCCCGTGCCGAGGGTGGCGCCGGTGGCCTGGAGCGCGGCGGTGACCGGCTGGAAGAAGGTCTCGCCGCCGGAGGTGCAGTCGCCGCTGCCGCCGGAGGTGAGGCCGACGGCCCCGCCTTCCTGGGTGAACAGCGAGCCGCCGCTGTCGCCGGCCTCGGCGCAGACGTCGGTCTGGATCAGGCCGTTGACGGTGTCGACACCGTTCGGGTCCGTCTCGCTCTGGAAGTTGACGGTGGCGTCGAGGCCGGTGACCTGGCCGTCGTGCAGGCCGGTGGTGGAGCCCATCCGGAAGACCGTCTCGCCGACGGTGGCGTCCTCGGCCTGGGTGATGTTCACGGTCTGGCCGTTGCCCACGTTGACGTCGCTCGTGGTCTGCGTGGTGGCGTCGTCGTACTTCACGAGGGAGAAGTCGTTGCCGGGGAAGACCGCCTGGTCGACGGTGGCGATCGGCTGGCCGCCCTGGGAGTCGGACCAGTCCGCCGCGGCGACACCGCAGTGGCCCGCCGTCAGGAAGGCGGGGCTGCCGTCCGAGGCGGTGACGTTGAAGCCCAGGGAGCAGCGGATGGTGCCGTCGGTCACCTGGGAGAAGATGGCGTCGCCGCCGGAGACCAGGGTCTTGAAGGTGCCCGCGGACTTCTTCAGCGTGGCCATGCCGGTGCCGAGGTCCTGCACGGTGGAGCGCAGCGAGTTCCAGTCCGAGCCCGTGACCGTGGAGTCGGCGAGGACCACGACCTTGTTGGTCTTCGGATCGACGGACCACGCGGTGCCGGCGATGGTGGCCTTGGTCTTCAGCGTCTGGGCCGCGGCCTTGAGCGAGGCCGTGCTGTTGGCCACCTGACGGATCTTGGCGCCCGCCTTCTCCGCCTGCACGATGACGCTGTCGTTGCCGTTGGCGACGTTCACGACCAGTTGCTTGGCCGTGCTGTCGTAGTAGGCGCCGGCGTAGGAGTCGCCGAGCAGACCGGCGATCTGCGAGGCGAGTCCCGAGGCGTCGCCGGCCTTCAGGGTTCTGGGGGCGGCGTCGGTCGTCGCTCCGTCCTGTGAGGCGTTGGCGTTGGGCAGCAGGATCGCTGCCGCTCCGAGCGCGGCGACTCCACCGATGGCTATCGCGGCCTTGCGCTTCGGAATTCGCTTGTGACTCAACCTACTCGACCTCCTGGGGACGGAGTCGGTGCCGCCGGTCGGCGGCTGCTTGCGGGCGCCTGGATGGCTGTAGGTACGGACGTGACGCGCGGTGCGTTCAATTCCGTTTCCCAACTTCCGCTGTGCGGGCCCGAGTCGGCGCGCCGACGGGCCGCCCCCAGGTGATCCTCCGTCCCTGCTCAGCCTGGTGACCGCCCTGTTCCGGGCGGACCTGCGGCCCGGTGTTCAGGCGGGCAGGTTCAGTTGCCAGGAGACGCCGTACCGGTCGTTGACCCAGCCGAACTTGAGGCTGAAGCCGTACTGGCCGAGCGGCATCAGCGGCGTTCCCTGCTCGCCGAGCGCGGCGTAGAGGCGCTCGATCTCGGCGTCGTCGTCGCACTGCACGAAGAGCGAGATCGCGGGTGTGAAGCCGAACTCGTGCTGGGCGGGGCTGTCGATGCACATCAGGGGCGCGCCGCCGAGCGTGAACGTGGCGTGCTGCACGCTGCCCTCAAGGCCGGGGCCGTCGGCGCCGTAGCGGGTGACGCTGAGGATCTCGGAGTCCGCGAACAGCGAGGTGTAGAAGGTCATCGCCTGCTCGGCGTTGCCCTCGAACATCAGGAACGGGGTGACCTTCTGCGATGTCACGATCTGCATGGCTGCGGCTCCTCGGCGCGGTACGGCGGTCGACAAGTGGACACAAAGCTATCGCCGGGCCCCGACACGGCCGTCGGGGTCGCACCGCCCGTCCGCCCGGGGCGGTTCATCGCGCGGGCTCCTCGGGTGCGCGCCCCCAGGCGGTGAGCAGCCCTGCCGACAGCGCGGCACACGCGTCGGAGTCCAGATACCGTACGGCGGCGTCGACGGCCTCGTCGTCGACCAGGCCGGTGGCGGTCATCGCCGCCCGGCTGCGCCGCCAGGTGTCCGCCCAGAAGCGGCTGATGGGGCTGCCCGGCAGCAACGGCGGCACATGGATCTCGGCGCCGACCGCCTCCAGGCCCGCCCCGCGCAGCAGTTGGGGGTAGGACGGCACCCAGGACACGTCGGTGCCGATGGTGGCGCGCAGCCCCTGCCACATGGCGCGCATGGCGGTGGTGTACGGGCTGCCGGGCTCCAGGCCGCTGGTCAGGTCGACCGCGTCGCCGAGCACCAGGACCCCGCCGGGCTCGACCAGTCGCGCCAACTGCGCGATCACGCGCTCCCGTTCGGGCAGGTGCATCAGCACGAAGCGGGCGTGCACCAGCCGGTAGCGGCCCGTCACGAAGTCGGGGGCGGTGATGTCGGCCTCGCGCGGTTCCAGTCCGGGCACGGGCCGCCGGGCGAGGAACCGTACGTCGCGGTCGACGGCGAGCACACTGCTCACGCGGGCCTCGGTCAGCAGCCGGCGCGCGATCGTGCCGGTGCCGGCGCCCACGTCGAGGCAGCGCCAGCCCGGACCGGCGCCGAGCGCCCGCAGCCGGGCGAAGGTGAAGTCGTCGTAGGCGAGTGCGCCGTAGTCGATGCGTTCGGCCTCCCCCCGCTCTCCGGGCGGGAAGACGCTCTCCCCGTAGCGCCCGTCGCCGTGCGGGACGGCGGTCACCGGGCGGCCGCCGCGGGACCGGGCCCGGGGCAGGGGAGCGGCGGTTCGTCGAACGGAGTCATGGCCGGACCTCTTCACGGGGGTGGGCCGGCCCCGGCCCACGGGGTGGGGCGGTGCCGACCCGCGGGGGTGGGGCGGTGCCGAGGGGCCCGACGCCGGGCCACGGCCTCACCGATTCCTCCACACCCGGCGTGCGGCTCGGCCGAGGCGCGCCGCGCGTGAGCCGATCGGCGCAAGGCCCCCACCGTCGGTGACCGTCCGGTCACCGCGTGCCGCGCGCGCCGCACTGGATCACCGCTTCAGGGAATCTGCACAGCCCATGCCCAACCACGTCACGGCCGGCGGCGGTCCCGCGGGTGGGCGAGCGGGTGCCCCGCGCCTTTGGAGAGGTGTGTCGGATTTGCCGTCGCACACGCACGGACACAACGCGGAGGGGGCGCGGTGATGCCGTGCGGCATGTGAAGAAGTCTTCCCCAAGCCATGCCCGTTCCCTCACCGATGGCACCCACTCATGGTCAACTTCGCTGGTGAGGGCCGTGATTGATTGGAAAGCGCGCACAGCCGCGTGCTTTGATCCATCGCATCGCGGGACCTCGCGCCGGGTTTCCGCAACGGATGCCCGGCGCCCCGCGGTTCGCGGCCGTCATCTGTTTGGAGGGGGCCGCTCCCCCCTTGTGAAGACCCCTATCGAAGGGAAGTTCCCTGATGAACTCCACCCCCCAGGTCGAGACCGTCGAGATCTCCGACGCCGAGCTCGACAACGTCTCCGGCGGTCTCGCCGTGAACGCCCTCGGCACCGTGACCGGCCTGGTGGACGGCGTCGCCCCGGTCTCCGGCCTGGTCAACACGGCCGTCGGCACGGTCGAGGGTGTGACCGGCCTGAGCACCGCCCCGGTCACCAGCCTGGTCGCCGGTCTCTGAGACACCGCCTCCGGCCGCTGATCCCCCACCGGTGGCCGCCGGCCGCGCAGCGGCACAGGTGAGTCCCGGAGCCGTCCCCACCGGCTCCGGGGCTCTCGGCCGTCCCGCCGCGCCCTCCGCTCGACCGCCCGACAGGTGAGGGAAAGTCCGATGCAGTTCCGCAGACAGGCCCTCGCCAGGCTCCAGTCGCCCGAGGAGCTCGACGTCCCGGTGCGGCTGGCCCGCCCGCAGGGCTGGCTGGTGCTGGCGGTGTCGCTGGCCGCCGTCGCCGGTGGCACGGTGTGGGCGGTGACCGGGTCCGTGGCCTCCACGGTCGGCGCGCCCGCCGTCCTCACGCACGCCGAGGGCAGCTACGTGCTCCAGAGCCCGGTGGCCGGGCAGGTCACCGCCGTCCTCGCCCGGCAGGGCGAACGGCTCCCGGCGAACTCCCCCGTACTCAAGGTCCGTACCGCGCAGGGCGATTCGATGGTCCGCACGATCGCCGCGGGCCGGATCACCGCGCTGGCCGCCACGCTCGGCCAGATCGTGCGGACCGGCGCCGACATCGCCTCGGTCGAGAAGGTCGCGCACGCCGGCGACCCGCTGTACGCCACGGTGTACGTGCCCGCGGCGAACGCGGCCGCCATCCCGGCGGGCGCCGCCGTGGACCTCACCGTGTCCTCCGTGCCCACGCAGCAGTACGGCGTGCTGCGCGGCCATGTGCGCTCCGTGGACCGCGCCGCCCAGTCCGCGCAGTCGATCGCCGCCTACCTCGGGGACAGCGGGCTCGGCGAGCAGTTCACCGAGAAGGGCCGCCCCGTGGCCGTACTCGTACGGCTGGACCGGTCGGCGACGGCCAGCGGGCTGAAGTGGTCCACCGCGGACGGGCCGCCGTTCCGGCTCGACTCCATGACCCTGGCCACGGCCTCGATCCGGCTGGCCGACCAGCGTCCCGTCGATTGGCTGCTGCCGTGACCACCGCCCAGGACCGCCGCGACACCGGCACCGACGACACCCCCGGCCGCCGTGACCGGCCCGGCTCCCGCGGCCGCCGCCGCGCCGCACCGCCCGCCCGCCGTCCCGCGCCCCGGGGCCGCGGCACCGTCCGCACACCCACCGTGCTCCAGATGGAGGCCGTGGAGTGCGGCGCCGCCTCCCTCGCGATGGTGCTCGGCCACTACGGCCGCCACGTCCCGCTGGAAGAGCTGCGGATCGCCTGCGGGGTCTCCCGCGACGGCTCGCGCGCGGGCAACCTGCTGAAGGCCGCGCGTGGTTACGGCCTGACGGCCAAGGGCATGCAGATGGACCTCGCCGCCCTCGCCGAGGTGCCGGCGCCCGCCGTCCTGTTCTGGGAGTTCAACCACTACGTCGTCTACGACGGCATGGGCCGCCGCCTCGGCCGCCGCGGCGTGTTCGTCAACGACCCCGCAAAGGGCCGCCGTTTCGTGCCCATGGAGGACTTCGACGGCAGCTTCACCGGCGTCGTCCTCGTCATGGAGCCCGGGGACGGCTTCGAGAAGGGCGGCAGAAAGCCCGGCATCCTGGGCGCGCTGCCCGCCCGGCTGCGCGGCACCGCCGGCACCCTGCCCGCCGCGGTCCTCGCGAGCCTGCTGCTGGTGGCGGTCGGCGCGGCCGTGCCCGCGCTCAGCCGCACCTACATCGACCTGTTCCTGATCGGCGGCCAGACCTCGCTGCTGGGCGTGCTGTTCGCGTCGATGGGCGCGTGCGTGCTGCTCACGGCGGTGCTGACCTGGCTCCAGCAGGCGAACCTGCTGCACGGCCGGATCATCTCCTCCACCCTGTCCAGCGCCCGGTTCCTGCGCCATCTGCTGCGTCTTCCCGTGACGTTCTTCGCCCAGCGCTCCCCCGCCGACCTCGTGCAGCGCCTCCAGTCCAACGACCAGGTCGCCGAGACCCTGGCCCGCGACCTCGCGGCGGCCGGCGTCGACGCGGTGGTGGTCGTGCTGTACGCGGTGCTGCTGTACACCTACGACCCCCAACTCACCTTCCTCGGCATCGGTGTCGCGCTGCTGAACGTCGTCGCGATGCGCATGGTCGTCCGGCTGCGCGCGACCCGCACGGCCAAACTCCGCGCCGACACCGCCCGGTTGACCAACACCGCCTACACCGGGCTCCAGTTGATCGAGACGCTGAAGGCCACCGGCGGCGAGGACGGCTACTTCCGCAAGTGGGCCGGGCAGCACGCCGTGACGCTGGAGGAGCAGCAGCGCCTCGGGGGGCCGTCGGCATGGCTCGGCGTGGTCGCGCCGACGCTGGCGACCGTGAACAGCGCGCTGATCCTGTGGCTCGGCGGGCTGCGGGCGGTAGAGGGGCACATCTCGGTGGGCCTGCTGGTCGCCTTCCAGGCGCTCGTCGCCCGTTTCACCGCCCCGCTGACCCGGCTCAACGGCGTCGCGGGCCGCATCCAGGACTTCGCGGCCGACGTGGCGCGGCTGAAGGACGTCGAGAACTTCCGCGCCGACGCGCTGCACACCCGCTCCGGCGCGGGGGACTCCACGCGCCGGCTGCGCGGCCATGTGGAGCTGGAGAACGTCGCGTTCGGCTACAGCCCGCTGGACGAGCCGCTGCTCACCGGCTTCGACCTGAGTGTCCGGCCGGGTGAACAGGTCGCGCTGGTCGGCGGCTCCGGCAGCGGCAAGTCGACGGTGTCCCGGCTGATCGCGGGCCTGTACGCGCCGTGGGACGGGGTGATCCGCATCGACGGGACGCGACTGGAGGACATTCCGCGCGGCGCGCTCGCCGCGTCCGTCTCCTTCGTCGACCAGGACGTGTTCCTCTTCGAGGGCAGCGTCCGCGACAACGTCGCGCTGTGGGATCCGTCGATCCCCGACGATGCGGTGGTGCAGGCGCTGCGGGACGCGGCGCTGTACGACGTGGTGATGCGCCGCCCGGGCGGCATCCGCAGCCGGGTCGAGCAGGACGGCCGCAACTTCTCCGGCGGGCAGCGCCAACGCCTGGAGATCGCGCGGGCGTTGGTGCGCAGGCCCAGCATCCTCGTGCTGGACGAGGTGACCAGCGCGCTCGACGCGGAGACCGAGCAGGTCGTGATGGACAACCTGCGCCGCCGGGGCTGCGCCTGCGTGGTGATCGCGCACCGGCTGAGCACGGTCCGCGACAGCGACGAGATCGTGGTGCTCCAGCACGGCACGGTCGTCGAACGCGGCCGCCACGCCCACCTGGTGGCGCGCGGCGGCGTCTACGCGGCGCTGGTCAGGGAGCGTTGAGGTGACGTACGGACAGGGCCACGAGACGGCCCACGGACACGGCCCTGAACTGGCGCACGGACACGGCTCCGAGATGGCGCACGGATACGGCCCCGAGCCGGCGCAAGGCTTCGGCTCCGAGGTGGCGCACGGACACGCGCAGGGCGACCTCGTCCTGGCGGCGATGGGCGGACTCGGCGCACCGGTGAACGGCGACAGCCCGGGCCGGGTGGACCTGGAAGGGCCGCAGGTGCTGTGGCTGGTGGCGTCCGGGGCGGTCGACCTGTTCGCCGTGGACGCGGCCGAGGAGGGGCACTGGCACCACCTGGGCCGGCTGGAGGCGGGATCGCTGCTGCTCGGACCGGTCGCCGGGCCGCACCACACCCTGGTGGCGCGCCCGGTGCGGGACTGCCTGCTGCGCCGCATCGCGCTGCGCGAGCTGTACCGCCCGGCGGGCACCGCGTCGTGGTCGTACGACGAGTACGGCAACGCGCGTCTCGTGCCGCCCGCGTCCAGCCCGCTGGAGCACGCGCTGGCGCTGGGCGTGGGCCGCGGCCTGTCCGTCCTGTTCCAGGCGCCGACGGCGGGCGAGGGGGGCGCCGCAGGGGTCGCCGACGACGACGTGTTCTGGATGCGGGTGCCGCCGGGCGGCGTGCAGTACGGCTCGCTGTACGGTGCCGAGGCCGCGGCCGACCTGCTGATGGACCCGGCCGTGTGGCAGAGCATGGTCGACCAGCAGTACCGCCTGCTGACCGCCCTGGACCGGTGGATCGAGCATCTGGAGCGGACCCACGAGACGCGCGCGGCGGCGGGCATCAAGGCGGGCGAGGCGGTGCGGGACCGGGCCGACCGGACGCTGCTCGCGTCGATCGGCGGCGCGCCCGGCCGGCGTGCCACGGGCGCGGACGCGGACGCCGTCTTCGCGGCCTGCCGACTGGTCGCGGAGGCGTCCGGGATCGCCCTCGCCGAGCCCGCGCAGGGCGGCGCGGACGGCGACCGGCTCGACGCGGTGGAGCGGGTGGCGCTGGCCTCCCGGGTGCGGACCCGGCCGGTGCGGCTGGACGGCCGCTGGTGGCGGGAGGACATCGGCCCGCTGGTGGGGCATCGCGCCCTGTCCGGGGCGCCGGTGGCGCTGCTGTGGCGGCGCGGCGGCTATGCGGCCGTGCATCCGGCGACCGGCCGGGAGACCCCGGTGGAGCGGGCAGGCGCCGAGGAGTTCGAACCGCGCGCGGTGATGTTCCTGCGTCCGCTGCCGGAGCGGCCGCTCGGCCCGGCCGGGCTGCTGCGCTTCAGTCTGCGCGGCGCGCGCCGCGATCTGCTGCGGCTCGGCCTCGCCGGACTCGTCACGGTGGCGATCGGCGCGCTGGTGCCGATCGCCACCGGCAAGGTGCTCGGCCAGTACGTGCCCCGCGCGCAGACCGGGCTCATCGGGCAGGTCTGCCTCGCGGTGCTGATCGCCGGCGTGGTGGCGGCCGCGTTCACGCTGCTGGAGAACCTCACCGTGCTGCGCCTGGAGGGCCGGATCGAGGCGACGCTGCAACCGGCCGTGTGGGACAGGCTGTTGCGGCTGCCGACGGCGTTCTTCGGTTCGCGCTCGACGGGTGAGCTGGCGAGCGCGGCGATGGGCGTGAGCGCGATCCGCCGGCTGCTCGCGGGCGTCGGCCCGGTCGTGGTGCAGTCGGTCACCGTGGGCGCGGTGAACGTGGGGCTGCTGTTCTGGTACAGCGTGCCGATGGCGCTGGCGGCGGTCGCCGTGCTGGTCGTGATCGGCGCGGTGTTCCTCGGCCTCGGACTGTGGCAGGTGCGCTGGCAGCGACGGCTGGTGGTGCTCGGCAACAAGCTGAACAACCAGGCCTTCCAGACCCTGCGGGGCCTGCCGAAGCTGCGGGTGGCGGCCGCCGAGAACTACGCCTACGCCGCCTGGGCGGACGGCTTCGCGCGCAGCCGCGAGCTCCAGCAGAAGGTGGGCCGGATCAAGAACCTCACGGCCGTGCTGGGCGCGGTGTACCTGCCGGTGTGCACGCTGCTGATGTTCATGCTGCTCGCGGGTCCGGCGCGGGGCTCGATGTCGGCGGCGGCGTTCCTCGCGTTCAGCACGTCGGTGACGATGGTGCTCACCGCGGTCACCCAACTGACGGGCTCCTTCGTGTCGTTGGTGGGCGCGCTGCCGCTGTTCGAGGAGATCCGGCCGGTGCTGGAGGCGCAGCCGGAGGTGCGCGGCGCGGCGACCCGGCCGGGCCCGCTGTCCGGCGCGTTGGAGGCGCGGCGGCTGTCGTTCCGGTACGCCGACGACGGCCCGCTGGTCCTGGACGACGTGTCGTTCGCGGTGCGGCCGGGCGAGTTCGTGGCGATCGTCGGCCCGAGCGGCTGCGGCAAGTCCACGCTGCTGCGCCTGCTGATCGGCTTCGACCGCCCGGTCTCGGGCAGTGTCCTCTACGACGGCCAGGATCTGGCCGCGCTGGATCTGGCGGCGGTGCGCCGGCAGTGCGGGGTGGTGCTCCAGCACGCCCAGCCGAACACCGGCTCGCTCCTCGACGTGATCCGCGGCGCGGAGCCGTACACGCCGGAGGAGGTGATGGCGGCGGCGGAGCTCGCCGGGCTGGCCGACGACATCCGGCGGATGCCGATGGGCCTGCACACGATCGTCTCGGGCGGCGGCGCGGTCTCCGGCGGGCAGCGCCAGCGGCTGATGATCGCGCAGGCGCTGATCCGGCGGCCGCGCATCCTCTTCTTCGACGAGGCGACCAGCGCGCTGGACAACGACACCCAGCGGATCGTCATCGACAGCACCCGCAAGCTGAACGCGACCCGCGTGGTCATCGCGCACCGCCTGTCGACGGTACTGGACGCCGACCGGGTGCTGGTGATGGAGGACGGCAAGGTGGTGCAGGAGGGGTCGCCCGCGGAGCTGCTCGCGGACGGCGGCGGACGGCTGCACGAGCTGGTGCGACGGCAGCTGGCGTAGGGGCAGGCGGTCCGTTGGGGGCGGCTGTCGGCAGGGATCGGGCGTCGGCGCGGACCAGTCGGCGCCGGGGACCGGCCGTCGGCGGGGACCAGCCGTCGCCGGGGATCAGCCGTCGCCGGGCACGGGCGCACCCGAGGGGGTGCCGGCCTCGGTGTAGCGGTCGTAGAACTCCTTCCACGGCGCGGCGGAGCCGGTGTGCGGTCCGCCGGTGCGCTCGCCGCGGGCGAGCGCGTCGAGGCCGGTCAGGCACACCTCCCAGCCGGCGGCGTTGCGGGCCGCGGCGTCCCGGGTGTCGAGCACGTCGGTGAGGGTGAGGCGGGTGCGGCCCCCGCCGAGGTCCTCCAGGTCGAAGCGGAGTTCGTCGTCGCCCCACGCGAAGGACAGGTGGCGGGGCGGGTCGACGGCGAGGACCCGGCTGGTGGTGTCGGGCATGTGGGGGTCGCCGCTGAAGCGGACGGTGCCGCCGGGACGCAGCTCGAACTCGGCCCGGGAGGGGAACCAGTGGACGAGTTCGTCGGGGTCGGTCACGAAGGTCCACACCCGGTCGACGGGGTGGTCGTAGACGCGGCTGAAGCGCACGGCGCCACGGCCGTCGTCGAGGGTGAGATACGTGCCGGTGAGGTCGGCGCTCATGGGGCTCGGTCCTCCGGTGCGGGGTGGTGGTCGGGTGGGGCGGTCTCGGCCGGTGCGGGGTCGAGATCGGGGCGGGCGGTCTCGTCCAGGCGTGCGCCCAGGGCGTCCAGGCTGCTGTTCCACAGCGCCCGGTAGGGGGCGAGCCAGGCGTCGAGCCGTGCCATGGGGGCCGGGTCGAGTGCGTGCACCCGGCGCTGGGCGTCCTGCCGTACGCGCACCAGGCCGGCCTCGCGCAACACCTTGAGGTGCTTGGAGGCGCTGGGCTGGCTCAGGCCGCAGGCCTCCGCTATCTCGCCGACGGGCCGGGGCCGCTCCTTGAGCAGGGCGACGATGGCCCGCCGGTGGGGATCGGCGAGAGCGCTCCAGAGCGAGGCATCGGACACGGTCTCCAATATGCCTCACAGAGAATATTCCCGTCAAGGAATGTAAAGACCCGCTGCACGCAGAGAGGGAACCGGCTGTGTGACCGGAGACACGCCTAACGAAACTTTGCCGTTTCGATGAGGCCGTACTAACCTCGATGCGTACGAAACGGTTTCGTTTAATAACTGTGACGGCCCGGACCAGGCCGTCCGCAGCTCAGCCGTCTCTCCGCACGACTCTCCCTGGAGTGTTTTTCCATGGCCCAGAAGACCCTCGCCGACGGCACGCCCCCGGGCGCGGCCACGGCACCTCACGAAGCGTCGGCCAAGCGCTGGTGGATCCTCGGCGTCGTCGCCGTGGCACAGCTGATGGTGGTGCTCGACGCCACCATCGTGAACATCGCCCTGCCCTCCGCCCAGGCGGACCTCGGCTTCTCCGACGGCAGCCGGCAGTGGATCGTCACCGCCTACGCCCTCTCCTTCGCCTCGCTGCTGCTCCTCGGCGGCCGCATCGCCGACCTCTTCGGCCGCAAGACGGCCTTCCTCGTCGGCGTCGTCGGCTTCGCCGTGGCCTCCGCGCTCGGCGGCGCCGCCACCGGCTTCGGGATGCTCGTCACCGCGCGCGCCCTCCAGGGCGTCTTCGGAGCGCTCCTCGCGCCCGCCGCGCTGTCCCTGCTGAACACGACCTTCACCGACCTGAAGGAACGCGCCAAGGCGTTCAGCGTCTACGGCGCCATCGCGGGCGCGGGCGGCGCCGTCGGCCTGCTGCTCGGCGGTGTGCTGACCGACGCGCTGGACTGGCGCTGGACCCTGTACGTGAACGTCGCCATCGCGGTCGTCGCCTTCGCGGGCGGCTGGCTGCTGCTCAGCAACCACCGCGACGCGGCCGGTTCCAAGCTGGACGTCCCCGGCACCGTTCTGGTCGCCGCCGGTCTCTTCTCCCTCGTCTACGGCTTCTCCAACGCCGAGTCCCACGACTGGGGTTCCCCGCTGACCTGGGGCTTCCTGATCGCCGGCGGACTGCTCCTGGCAGCCTTCACCTGGTGGCAGACCCGGGCCGCACACCCGCTGCTGCCGATGCGCATCCTGCTCGACCGCAACCGGGGCGCCTCGTTCATCACCGTGCTGATCACCGGCGCGGGCATGTTCGGCGTGTTCCTCTTCCTCACCTACTACCTCCAGTTGAACCTCGGCTTCAGCCCCACCAAGACCGGCGTCGCCTTCCTTCCGATGGTCGCCGCGCTGATGGTCGCCGCCCAGCTCGGCACCACGGCGCTGGTGCCCCGCCTCGGCCCCAAGACGGTCATCCCGCTGGGCTTCGCCATCGCCACCGTCGGCATGGCCTGGCTGACCGGGATCGGCCTCGACTCCCACTACCTGAGCGCGGTGCTGCCGCAGCTGATCGTCATCGGCGTGGGCCTCGGCCTGGTCATGCCGCCGGCCATGCAACTCGCGACCGGCGGAGTGGCCGCCGAGGACGCGGGCGTCGCCTCGGCGACCGTCAACGCCATGCAGCAGGTGGGCGGTTCGATCGGCACGGCGCTGCTGAACACCCTGGCCGCGAGCGCCGCCACCGACTACCTCACCAGCCACGACCCGACCAGCAAGCTGGTGCAGGCGCAGGCCACGATCGAGAGCTACACCACCGCCTTCTGGTGGTCGGCCGGCCTCTTCGCCGTGGGCACGCTGATCGCGTTCTTCCTCTACCGCCGCGGCGTGCCGCAGCAGGACGTCGACGCCGCGCCGGTCGTCCACATGTAGCCGCGCGCAGCGCAGTCCGCCCGGGTCGCCTCGACGGGACGGCCGAGGCGCACCACGGGCCCGAGGGGCCGCCGCCCACAGGGAGACGGCGGCCCCTCACCGCTGTCCGCTCCCGGCCGGTCCGACCGCGGCGGCGCGAGCCGCCTTACGTCCGTCACGCTGTGCGCATAACATCCAACGATGGGGTACTCGCGGGGGATGCGGATCAGTGTGCTGGACGTCGGGTCGAACACGGTCAGGCTGGTGGTGGCGGACGCGCAGGGCGGGGTGCCCCTGCCGGTCCACACGGCCAAGTGGCGCCTGAGGTTGTCCGAACAGGTGGAGCCCGGCGGGACGCTCCCGGACGAGGCCGTACGACGGCTCGCGCGGGCCGTCGCCGAGGCGGACCGCACCGCGCGCGACTGGGGCGCGACGCCCCCGCTCGCCTTCGCCACCACGGTCGTACGCTCGGCGCCCAACCGCGCGGAGGTGCTGCGTGTGGTGCGCGAGCGCTCCGGCGTCGACCTGGTCACCATGCCCGGAGAGGTCGAGGCCGAGCTGACGTTTCTCGCGGCCCGCCGCTGGGCGGGCTGGCAGGCGGGGCCGCTGGCCCTGCTGGACATCGGCGGCGGCTCGCTGGAGGTCGCGTTCGGCCGCGGCCGGCTGCCCGACTTCGTCGCCTCGCTCCCGCTCGGCGCGGGACGGCTGACCCGCGAGCACTTCGGCGGCGAGGACCCGCCCACCCCCGAACAGATCCGCGTGGTGCGGCGCCAGGTGCGCCACCAGCTGCGGGACGCCGCCGCCCGGATCCGCTGGGAGGGGCCGCGCACCGCCGTGGCGACCTCGCGCACCTTCCAGCAGCTGGGGCGGCTGTGCGGGGCCTCCCCCGGACGGCACGGCCCGTTCGTGCAGCGCAGCCTCAGCCGCCGCGATCTACGCGCGGCGATCGACCGGCTGGCCGCGCTGCCCGCCGCGGAGCGCTCCCGGCTGCCCGGCATCTCCGCACCGCGCTCCGGACAGAGCCTGGCCGGGGCCGTGGCCGGGCACGCGGCCATGAAGCTCACCGGCCTGGAGACGGTGATCATCTGCCCCTGGGCGATCCGCGAGGGAATCCTGCTGCGCCACATCGAGGACGGCCCGTCCTGGTGGACCCGCAATACCGGGGCCGACCTGGGACCTTCCGCGCCGGAGCCCGTGCCGCTGAGACTCGCGGCCGCCGCGCCCCCGACACCGTGACCGAGGCCCTCGCCACCCCCTCGCCACACAGTCAACCGAAATCACGGAAATTCACTTGGTCGAGTGAACCGCTTCGTGTCGGGGCCCTCGGAGGGGTGGCGGCCCGGCCTCCCGGGTAGCTACCCGGATCGAATGCGCCCCTGCCCCAGGTGGAGCGGACATGACTCCGGATACCGACGACCGCGCCTTCGAGACGGCCGCGGGGCCGGACCCCCAGGCCCCCGTCCTCGACACGGCGCCCGCCGCGAACACGTATGCCCGCACCTGGCGGCGCGGGCCCTTCACGGTGGTCGAGGCCACCGGGGAGATCGACCTGGAGTCCGCCCAGCGGCTGGCCGAGCACCTGGACGCGGCGACCGCCGCGCGGGAGCCGGACGTGCTGGTCGATCTGCGCGGCGTCACGTTCCTGGACTGCTCGGGTCTGCGCGTCCTGTGCCGGGCCGAGTCCCGGGCCCGGCAGCGGTCCGGCCGGCTGCGGGTGGTCGGCGACGGGCCGCGCGTCCGCCGCCTGCTGCGGGCGGCGGGACTGCTGCAACGATTTCCGCCGCTCCCCGACATTCCCGGGGAGCGGCGGTGATCCGGGAACCGGCGGATGGCCCCACTCCGCCCGCCGGTTCCCGGCGCGAGATCGCTGGTGCCCCGCGACAGGGCCAACACTCCCCATCTGTGGGCCTCTTCCGGCGTGCACGGGAACCGTGCGATCCCGGTCCTAGAACGCGTACACGCTGGTCCCGTAGGAGTCCTTCACGCACGCGTTGCTGAAGGTGCGCTCATAGGCGACGCGCTGCCCCTGCCACACGCCCTGCACCGTGATGACGACGGGGTCGAACAGCTTCGTGCAGCGGACGTCGTCTCTGGCCTTCAGCGCGTCGAAGTCACCGTTCACGCCTCGCAGTTCGGCGCAGGCGTCGGCGGCCGCCGGGTGGGTGCCCGAGGGCCTGGTCGCGCAGTCGAGGGTCACCGCGCGTTCCGGTGTCGCGAGAGCGGAGCTCTCGCCGTGGCCCACGGTCATCACCAGGGACGAGGGGGCGTAGAGCGAGGCCGGCGCGGCGGCCGGGGCGGCGAGCGCGGCTCCGGTCAGGGGCCCGCAGACGGCGGTGGCCGTGAGGGCCAGGGTCGCTGCCCAGCGCGCGGTGTTCCGCATTGTGTGCATCCTTCCGCTTGAGTTCATCGGGGTGCCGCGGCGATCCGGTGGGTGCCACGGCGGCGAGCGCGAGTCTGCCGAGTCCGGCGCCGAAACTCACATCCAACCCACAGGTTTCGGTAACCTTTTGTGTTCAATCAGTGGCGTGAAGTCACGGAAATCGAACGCAACAACCCGGTAACCCCTTGGCCCTTGATCGCGGAAAAAGGCCATGTGGCCGGATCCCATGCGTTCGTTAATAGTCCTGAAACATTCCGCTTCCGCTCTCGGCGCACTCGTTCGCGACCCCTTGTGTTCATGGAGCAGCGGAGTAATCGTCATTACATGATTACTTCAGAGCAGCGAGAGAGGCTGCGCGGCTGGTTCACCGGCCGCGTACCGGAGGATCTGTTCGAAGAGCTGGTCGACGTCGTCGTCGACCGCGAGGAGATCACCGTGATCGGCCGCATCGCCGCGCCCCGGCCGGCCGAGGGAGCGTCGGCCGCCGAGCGGGAGGCGGCGGTGGAGGGCAGGGTGCAGGAGTTCCGCGAACGCACCCGGGAGAGCCGGATGGAGGTGGCGCGGGAGGCCGAGCACCGGTTCCGGCACAAGGTGTCCTGGGGCGTCGAGTGCGCCGGGGAGCGGGTGCTGTTCACACATGTGGCGGCGCCCGTCATGACCCGGCTGCGGCAGCCCGAGCGCCAGGTGCTCGACACGCTCATCGCGGCCGGCGTCGCCCGCAGCCGCAGCGACGCGCTCGCCTGGTGCGTGCGCCTGGTCCAGCGCCACACCGACGACTGGCTCACCGAACTGCGCGAGTCGCTGGAACACGTGCAGCGGGTGCGGGCGCAGGGGCCGGACGCCCCGGCCGGGGACGCGACCGAGGACGCACACGAGGACGCGGCCGGGGACACGCCCGAGGACTCGGCCGACGGCGGCGCGATCTGACCCGGTCGGCACCGCGGCCGCCGGCCGCACGCCCCCGATCCGCCCGCCGGGCCCGGTGAGCGCCCCCTGACCTACCAGCCAGTATGGTCGGGCACGGCGTGGGATCGGCGACGAGAGACGGGACGGACCGATGGCCAAGCACTGGGCGGATTTCCAGTACGAGATCTACCTGAACGGAATGACCGGCGCGGTGCCCCGGCTGCCCACCGACCTGACACGGCTCGAGGAGCTGACCGAACAGCGGCTCGGGCCGGGCCCGGTCGGGTACGTGGCCGGCAGCGCGGGCGACGGCAGCACCGCGCGCGCCAACCGGGCCGCGCTGGAGCGCCGCCGGATCGTTCCGCGGATGCTGCGGGACGTCCACGAGCGGGACCTGGCGGTGGAGGTGCTCGGCCGCGCGCTGCCCGCGCCGCTCGCGCTGGCGCCCGTGGGGGTGCTGTCGATCATGCATCCGGACGCCGAGACCGCGGCCGCGCGCGCCGCCGCGGCGCAGGGCGTGCCGTACATCCTGTCGTCGGCGTCCAGCACGCCGATGGAGCAGGTCGCGGAGGCGATGGGGGACGCCGAGCGGTGGTTCCAGCTGTACTGGGCCAAGGACCGCGAGGTGACCCGCAGCTTCCTCACCCGGGCGAAGGCGTCCGGGTTCAGCGTGCTGGTCGTCACCCTGGACACCCCGCTGCTGGCCTGGCGGCCGCGCGACCTCGACCAGGCATATCTGCCCTTCCTGCACGGGGTGGGCACCGCGAACTACTTCTCCGACCCGGCGTTCCGGGCGGGCCTCGCCAAGCCGGTGCACGAGGACCCGAACGCGGCCGTGATGCACTTCGTCGGCATGTTCGCCGACCCCGGCAAGACCTGGCCGGATCTCGCGTTCCTGCGGGAGAACTGGGACGGTCCGATCGTCCTCAAGGGGATCCTGCACCCGGACGACGCACGACTGGCGGCGGACGCGGGCATGGACGGGGTCGTCGTCTCCAACCACGGCGGACGGCAGGTCGCCGGGTCGGTCGCGGCGGCCGACGCGTTGCCGCGGGTGGCGGAGGCGGTGGGCGACCGGCTGACCGTCCTGTTCGACAGCGGGATCCGCACCGGCGACGACGTCTTCAAAGCGCTCGCGCTCGGCGCGCAGGCGGTGCTCCTCGGCCGGCCGTACGTCTACGGTCTCGGGCTCGACGGGCAGTCGGGCGTCGAGCACGTGATCCGCTGCCTGCTCGCGGAACTGGACCTGACGCTCGCCCTGTCGGGCCACGCGGGTCCGGCCACGGTGGGTCCGGCCGACCTGACGGAACACCCGTCGTAACCGGCAGCCACCGGGCGGCCGGGGTCGTGTCCCCGCGCGGCTGCGTCGCGGCCGCTCGCGCAGTTCCCCGCGCCCCTGACCTGCGGGCACGTCGTGGCTGGTCGCGCAGTTCCCCGCGCCCCTGAAAAGCGCCTCCGGGACCACCCACCAAGGGGCGCGGGGAACTGCGCGACCGGCCCCCACCGGCCCGCGGACGAAATGTGCCCCGTCAGGGGCCGGGGGCGGTCAGAACCCCCGGTCGTTCGGTGGGGCGCCGGTGCCTGCGAGAGACAGGGATCCCGGCACGCCCGGCACCGGGTCGGAGAGCCACCGCTGCCCGGCGGAGCCGTCCCGTACCTTGACCACGACGTCACCGCCCGCCACCCCCGTCGTGGACGTCAGGGCCAGCTGCCCGTCCCAGCGCGCCAGCAACTCCCCCTGCGGAGTGAAGTCGTAGCGCACGTCGTCACCGCGCCCGGACCCCCGCGCCGCGCAGGTGTTGACGATGACCACCCCCGCGTCGGCGTGCGAGTCCAGGCACAGGCCGGAGCCGTCCGCGCTGCGCAGCAGCCCGTCGGCACCGTACGACCACTGCTGGCTCCGCGCCCCGGAGCAGACCGCCAGCTCGGCCGCCGCGCCCGCCGTGGGCGTACCGCGGACGGCGAGGCACAGCCCGGTACCCGTGTTGCGCAGCCGGGTCACACCGGCGGTGGAGAGATGCGCGGTGGCGGGCGGCGAGCCGGCGGTGGCGGACGCCGTGGAGGAGGCGTTCCGGCCGCCGAGGGAGCCGGTGGAGGAGACCGGGGCACCGGTACCCCCACCGCCCGACCGGTCGGCGACCACCACACCGACGACGAGCAGCCCGGCCGAGGCGAGCCCCACGCCGGTCAGCAGCGCGCGCGACGACCGGAACAGGTCACCGACGCGGCCGGGCACGGGCAGCCGGGACAGCAGCCCCTCACGGTGGTGTCGTCCGTGCCCTCGCCCACCGCCCGTCCCGGCCCCGGCGCCACCGCCACCGCCACCGGCACCGCCGCCCGGGCCACGCCGTCCGCCGTCGCGCGACCCGCCGCGCCCGCGCCGGGCGGCGGCGCGCGGCCGGTTCCCGGGCTGGGCCCGTCCGGGCCGGGAGTCGAGATACCGGGCCGCCTCCCAGCCCAGCACCGCCTCCGCGAGCAGTACGCCGAGTCCGCCCTCGAAATGGCTCAGCTGTTCGGCGGCATTTCGGCAGTACCGGCACTCCGCGAGATGTTTCCGGATGTCCGGCAGCAAGGCTCCACCGCGGCTGAGCGAGATGTCGAGGAGACGGTTGTAGTGACGGCACTCGTCGGTCGGGGCGAGTTCCCGATGTGCGCGCACACAGCCTTCCCGGAATTTCTCCGCGGCCTGTTCGAGGCCGGCGGTCGCGAATTCCGCGTCCATACCGAGAAGAGCGGCCGGCACGGCGAGGGGTTCGGCTTCGACCTCCGTGTGCCACAGCAGGCACTGGAAGTACGGGGCCAGTTCCTGGAAGGACCGGGCGGCCAGCGCACGGTGCTCGGGCGGTTCGACCGGGGAGGAAGCCAGGGCGCGGGCGCCTCCCGGCTGGTTCAGCTCCGGCAGAGTGCCGGATATGCGGTGCTCGGCGGCCCAGAGCCGGACCGTGTCCCGGACGGTCAGCAGCAGGCGTGGCCGGAGCGCGACGCCCGGTTCGCCCAGCGTCAGCCGGTCCAGGACCTGATGGAAGGCGGCCGCGGTGACCATCTCGGCGACGCCCGCCGAGGAGCCGAGACAGAGTACGGCGTAGGTGTGGGCGGGTGACCAGTGACGCGCGATCAACAAGGCGGTGACGGCGGCGACTTCGCCGTCCGGACTGCCTCTCAGCCGCGCGGCGAGCGACTCGTCCGGCTCTCCGGGCGGCCCGCCGGGCGCGGAAGCGGAAGGGGGGTGGGGGGTGGGCACTGAGGATTCCTTTTGGTGCGTACCAATGGTGGCGCGCGCGGGGGAGCGAAATTCAGCGCGACCGCCGGGAGACCGAATCACCAGGAATCCATGCGCCCCGGCCGGTCCCCCGCGCGGGTGTTTCACCCTTGCACACCTCACTTGCGCACAACAAGGCACTTGAGGCACCACCCGCCTCACTGAAAAAACGTCAAAACCAAAACCGTGCACGAAATTTCGCACGGGCGCTCGTATTCCCTCGCGCCCCGTGTGAACCGGGCGCACGCGCCGGTGCCCCGCGCACGGTCCCGTCCCCGTCGTCACCGTGGTCGAGTGGGCGTCGGCCCTTCTCGGAAGGCACCGCGCGGGACGGCGGCTCTCCCGCGCGCGCGGGGCCGCCGGCCCGGATCATCCGCCCCGGACCGGCGGCCCGAGGGCAGACCCCGCCAACCCCGCCACGGGCCCGGATCGAGTCGGTGCGGACCGCCCCGTCCCGACAAGGCCATGAGCAACTCGGCGCAGACCGCCCCGCCAAGGTCCGGATCAGCGCGGCGCAGACCGCCCCAACTCGGATCGGCCCGGCTCAGATCCGCCAGGACCGCAGCCGCTCCGCCGCGTCGCCGACGTCCGCCGCGCCGGACAGCAGGTCCCGGACGAGCCCGACGAGCGCGCCGACCGGCGGGTCGACGGCGGCACCGCTCACCGACATGTAGGCCACCGCCGTCGCGCACGCGAAGCGGGCGTTGGCCGCGGGCAGCGGCTTGAGCAGGGCGAGGGTGTGCAGCAGCGCGGCGGCCCGCCAGGCCGGGTCGGAGTCGACGCCGAGCATGGGCGGATCGACCCGGTGCCGTGTCACGGCCGCGGCCAGCGCGGAGAAGTCGTCGACGGCGGGCCGGCCGGGCAGCACCTCGTCGCGGCGCTCCAGCAGCCAGGGCACGTCGATGTACAGGGCGGAGGACATCGGCTCAGGCGGTCCGCCGTGCGCCCTCGGCCGGGGTCTCGTCGTCGGGGAACGCCTCCGCGAACTCGTCGGCGTGCCCGGCGAAGAAGCGGCGGAACGCCTCCGCGCCCTCCTGCAGCGCACGGTGGCGGGCGATGTCCGCCGCGGCCGCCTCGCGCACGAGCGCCTTCATCGACGTACCGCGCTCCTTGGCGATCTGCCGGAGATCCTCCAGTTCGCGGGCGCTGAACTCCACGTTGAGGGCTGGCATGGGACAACGGTACCGCGCGGGTACTCGACCGTAAATCATTGCAGGTGAAGGCCGGTGCGCGACGGTACCGCCGACGTCCTCGGCCGACGGACGGCGCCATGTCCGAATCCCGCCGGAAACCCGGCGCGCGGGGCAGCAGACTCGGCGGTACGACAGTCGCCGCGACACCACGAAAGGCCGGATCATGACCACCCCGACACCCCTGTACACCACCCTCTCCAGCCCCCTCGGCGAGCTGCTCCTCACCGGCGAGGAACGGCCCGGCGGCACGGTGCTCACGTCGGTCTCCTTCCCCGCGCCGCCGGCGGCTCCCCCGCCCGCCCGGCGCGCCGACGGCGCCTTCGCGGCGGCCGTGGAGCAGCTCCGCGGGTACCTCGCCGGTGACCGCACCCGCTTCGAACTGCCCCTCGCCGCACCGGGATCGGAGTTCCAGCAGCGGGTGTGGGCGGCCCTCGACGACATCCCGTACGGCACCACGACGACGTACGGCGCACTGGCGCGGCGGCTGGACGTGCCGTGCGGGCAGGTGCGGGCCGTCGGCGCGGCCCTCGGAGCCAACCCGCTGCTGCTGGTGCGCCCTTGCCATCGGGTGATCGGTGCCGACGGCTCGATGCGCGGCTACGCGGCCGGCGTGGACCGCAAGGTGCGCCTGCTCACCCTGGAGGGCGCCCTCCAGCCCACCCTGCTCTGAACCCGGCCGTGTGGCCTGGCTCACAGAGTGCCCGCGGGTGTCACATCCGGGCCGCCCCCGTCCGTCGCAGTGGTGAGTGCGTCACCGGGAGGCCTCTTCATGTCCACAGACCCCGTACCCGCCGCCGAACCGTCGGCGGCGGCGACCCGCGCCCCTGCCGTCCCCGCGTCCTCGAAGGGCGAGCGCGTCGCGGACTGGCTCGACGGGCGGCTCGGCATCCACACGCTCGGCAGGCGCTATCTGCGCAAGGTGTTCCCGGACCACTGGTCCTTCCTGCTGGGCGAGATCTGCCTGTACAGCTTCGTCGTGCTGGTCCTGACCGGCGTGTACCTCACCCTCTTCTTCCACCCGTCGATGAACGAGGTGACCTACCACGGCAGTTACGTGCCGCTGAACGGCATCCGCATGTCGGAGGCGTACGCCTCGACCCTCCACATCAGCTTCGACGTGCGCGGCGGGCTGCTGATCCGGCAGCTGCACCACTGGGCGGCGCTGATCTTCGTGGCCGGGATGTTCACGCACATGATGCGGCACTTCTTCACCGGCTCGTTCCGCAAGCCGCGCGAAGTCAACTGGTTCCTGGGCTGGTTGCTGCTCCTCCTCGGCCTGTTCGAGGGGCTGTTCGGCTACTCGCTGCCGGACGACCTGCTCTCCGGGACCGGGCTGCGGTTCGTCAACGGTGCCCTGCTGTCGGTGCCGGTCGTGGGCACGTACCTGTCGATGTTCCTGATGGGCGGCGAGTTCCCCGGCCACGACATCGTGGCGCGCTTCTACTCGCTGCACGTACTGGTCATGCCGGGGGTCATGGCGGCGCTCGTCCTGGTGCACCTCCTCCTCGTCGTCTACCACAAGCACACCCAGTTCGCGGGCCCCGGCCGCACCGAACGCAACGTCGTGGGCGCCCCGTTCATGCCGGTCTATCTGGCGAAGGCGGGCGGCTTCTTCTTCCTGGTGTTCGGCGTACTGACGCTGATCGCGGCGGTGGCGAGCATCAACCCGGTGTGGGTCTACGGCCCGTTCCGCCCCGACCAGGTCTCCACGGGCGCCCAGCCCGACTGGTACCTCGGATTCGCCGAGGGGCTGGTCCGGGTCATGCCGGGCTGGGAGATCCACCTGTGGGGGCACACCCTCGTCCTCGGCGTGCTGATCCCGGTCGTCGTCTTCCCCTTGCTGCTCCTGTACTTGGGCATCCACCCCTTCCTGGAGACCTGGCTGACCAGGGACCGCGCCGAGCACCACATCCTGGACCGGCCGCGCAACCGCCCGGTCCGCACGGCGATCGGCACGGCCTGGATCAGCGTGTACCTCGTCCTGCTGGCGGGCGGCGGCAACGACATCGTGGCGACGCGGCTGCACCTGTCGGTCAACGCGGTCACCTGGGCCGTGCGCGTCGGGGTGTTCGCGGTCCCGGCGGCCGTCTTCGTCGTGACCCGCCGTATCTGCCTGGGACTTCAGGCCCGCGACCGTGAACTCGTCGAGCACGGACGCGAGACGGGCGTGATCAAGCGCCTGCCCGACGGCGGGTACGTCGCCGTGCACGAGCCGCTCGACCAGGCCCGCCTGCACACCCTCACCGCCCACCTGCGGCCCGGCCGCCCCGTGGAACACGAGCGCCCGAAGGAACTGGCCGAACCGGACTGAACCGGAGGACCGGGCCGGGGTCAACTCCGCGTACTGTCGGGCTCCTTGCGGAACACCCAGCTCAACTCCGGTTCCACCGCGAAGCGGAGGACCCGTCGCACCGGCGGGGTGCACAGGACCGTGACCACGGCCGCGGCGACCGCGGTGACCGTGAGCGCGCCCACGGCACCGTGCACCCACGCGGGGTCGTACCAGCCCCAGAACTTCGCCCCCTGCGCGACGAACCCGTGCAGCAGATAGCCGTAGAGCGTGCCCGCCCCGAGGACCGTGAACCAGGTACGGCGCGCGGGGACCCAGGCCAGGAAGCAGGCGACGAGCAGCAGGGAGACGGCGAAGAGGGCGAGGGTCGTCAGCGGGCCGTACCAGGCGGGCTCGCCGAGCGCCGGGGCGCTGTCGCGGTGGTAGAGCCAGGACGTCCTCACCACGCCGACCAGCAGGTAGGCGGCGGCCAGGGCGGCCGCGAACACCGGTACCGCGACGATCCGCATCCGGCGGGTGCGCACCCTGCGGAAGTGCTCGGGTTCGAGGCACAGGCCGAGCACGAAGTACGGCAGGAACTGCAGGACGCGCTGGAAGTCGAGGTCCTTGCCGATGGACGGCGACAGGGTGGCCAGCATCGCCACGAGCAGCGCCACCGGCACCGGGTGGCGCAGCCCGCGCCACAGCGGTGTGGTCAGCCGCCACACGAAGAGCGCGGCCAGGAACCACGTCAGGTACAGCGGCTCCATCAGGCTGACGGGACGGTCCCAGGCCTGGTCGGTCCACCGGGTGTAGAAGGTGTACGCCACCTCGAAGACGACGTACGGCACGACGACGCCGGTGACCAGGCGCCTGACCCGGCGCGGGGCCGCGTCGAAGCCGCGCGAGAAGTAGCCGCTGATGAGGATGAACGCCGGCATGTGGAAGGCGTAGACGAGCAGGTAGAGCCCCGTGAGCGCGCGGTTCCCGGCGAGCAGCGGCTCCCAGGCGTGGCCCACGGCCACGAGCACGATCGCCAGGTACTTGGCGTTGTCGAAGAAGGCGTCGCGCTGCCCGGGAGGCCTGTCCCGGGTACCGGCCGGTGGGGTGCGGATGCCCGTGTCGGTACCGGTGCGGGTGTCGGTGCCGGGGGTGCGGGTGCCGGTCTCGGTGCCGGTGCGGGTGTCGGTGCCGGGGGTGCGGTCCGGCGGGGCGGCCGGGCGGCGCGGTTCGAGGGCGGCGGGAGGGCTCTGTGGGGGCAGCGTCTCGCTCACGGTTCCTTCCTCAGGGAAGCCGGCTCCTTCCGCACGGGGCCGGTCCCGTCCTCATGGCGGCCGGCGCGACGGACCCGCGTCCCGCCGCGGCGGCGGGCCGGCTGATCGCAGACCGTCCCGAGCACCCTGCTCACCCGTTTGCCCGGTCCTAAACGCAGGGCGGGCCACCGGCCGCCGACCACCGCCTCGCGCCGCCGTCCCGCCCGAACGCCAGCCGCAGCAGCGCCCGCCAGTCCAGGCGGGGCTTCACACGGGGGCCGCCCGGGCGGTGGCGGGGGACGCGTACGCGCAGCGCGGCCGGGTGGATGCGGCAGGTGACGGGGGTCGGGAAGACCAGCGCCTCGCCGTCGACGCCGACCGGGACCTCGGGCGCGTCGGCGTCGACGACCACCTCCGTGGCGGTGAGCGCGGCGAGCCCCCGGCCGCGGCGGCCGCGCAGCATCCCCGCGGCCTGGGCCGCGTTGTCGACGCTGACCACGAGCACCCCGAGCGCCCCGGTGTCGAGCCGGGGCCGGCCGGGCACGCCGACGGCGCCTTCGAGCTGATAGGGGTTGTTGCTGATGAGCACCGCCTGCGGGGCGTCGACGCCGACGCCCCCGGCGTGGACGCTGAGCCGGGACCCGGTGCGGTGGGTGAGCAGTTCGGGGAGCGCCTGGAGGACCGTGCGCAGCCCGTCGTCGCGGTAGTCGTCGCTCTGCACGACCTCCGCGTAGACACCGAAGGAGGCGTTGTTGACGAAGACCCGGTCGGCGATCAGGCCGAGGTCCATGCGCAGTTCGACGCCGTCGGTGAGGGCGTCGAGGCAGCGCGAGGGGTCGTCGCGGTCCAGTCCGAGGTCGCGCGCGAGGTGGTTGCGGGTGCCCGCGGACACCACGACGAACGGCAGGTCGTGCTCCGCGGCCACCTGCGCCACGAGCGCCTGGGTGCCGTCGCCGCCGGCCACCCCGAGCAGGTCCGCGCCGGCCGCGACGGCCCGCCGGGCCAGCTCCGCCACGTCCTGCGGGTGGGCGGGGTCCAGGACGGCGACCTCCGCGCCGAGGGCGCGCGCCCGCTCCACCAGGTCGAAGCGGCCGACCTTCCCGCCGCCGGAGCGCGGATTCATGATGAAGTACGGCGCCTTGGCCGGCGCCACCCGTCGCTCCGGACGTCCCTCTGCCCTGCTGTCCGCGGCGAGCGCGGCGCGGCCGGTCAGCGAGGCCAGCGCCCACAGCACGACGACCAGCAGGGCCGCCCACAGCAGCCCTACGGCGGCGTAGAAGAGCAGGACGGCGAGCGGCACGAGGACGCCGAGCGTGGCGGCCAGCACGCGGGTCAGACCGCGGTGCGCGAGGGTCCACCACAGCGCCGCGGCGCTCACCGCGAGCCCCGCGAGGCCGACGGCCAGCAGCCCGATGCTGTGGATCCCGGCGGCCAGCAGCAGCACGACGACCGCGGCCGCCGCGATCAGCAGGGCGAGCCGGGACAGCCAGGGTCCGGCCGTCCGGCGGCGCCCCTCCCGGACACCGCCCGGCCCGGCCCCGCCCCGTGTCCCCCCGGTCTCACCCGGTATCCCGCGCACGGCTCCATGACAGCGCCCGCGGCCCGGCCGTACATCACTCGGACCGGGTGATCCGCCGCGGGCCCGGGGCTGCGAGGCTGCGGGAAAGGAGGTCCGCCATGAGCATCCTCAGCGAGCGTTCCCTCTCCGCGCCGTCCGTTCCGCTCTCCCCCGCCGAGCGCGCGGCCCGCGGCAAGGCGGCCCGGGCCCGGCTGCCGCGCTCCGCGCACGCGGTCTTCGACCCGGGCGAGAAGCGGCCGGACCCCATCGACATCATCGACCGGCAGTCCGCCACCCGGGTGCCCGAGCTGGTCCCGGTGCGCTACGGCCGGATGCTGGAGTCGCCGTTCCGGTTCTACCGCGGGGCCGCCGCGATCATGGCGTCCGACCTGGGCGCCCTGCCACACACCGGACTCGTGGCGCAGCTGTGCGGAGACGCCCATCTGCTGAACTTCCGGCTGCTCGCCTCGGCGGAACGACATCTGATCTTCGACATCAACGACTTCGACGAGACCCTGCCCGGGCCGTTCGAGTGGGATGTCAAGCGGCTGGCCACCAGCCTGGTGATCGCGGGGCGCGCCAACGGCTTCTCCGCCAAGGAGTGCTCCTCCATGGTGCGTGCCTGCGTCCGCTCCTACCGCGAGCGGATGCGCGACTTCGCCGGGATGCGCACCCTCGACATCTGGTACGCCCGCGACGACGCCGACCGGCTGGAGGAGCTGCTGCGCGCGCCGGTGGGCAAGGACGTCCTGCGCCGGGTGGCCGGCGCGTCCGCCAAGGCGCGCAGCCGTACGAGCTCCCAGGTGGCGGGCAAGCTCACCCGGCTCGTGGACGGTGTGCCGCGGATCGTGTCGGAGCCGCCGCTGGTCACCCCGCTCGACGAGCTGCTGCCGGACGCCGAGCGGGAGGAGCTGGAGGGGACGCTGCGCGACCTGGTCGCCGACTACGCGCTCACCCTGTCCTCCGAGCGGCGTCATCTGCTGTCCCGGTTCCACGTCACGGACACCGCGCGCAAGGTGGTCGGCGTCGGCAGCGTCGGCACCCGCTGCTGGATCGTCATGATGCTGGGCCGCGACACCGGCGATCCGCTGCTGTTGCAGGCCAAGGAGGCGGGCACGTCCGTCCTCGCGCCGTTCAGCGGCGCCAGCGTCTACGACAACCAGGGCGAGCGGGTGGTGGCCGGGCAGCGGCTGATGCAGGCCGCCGGCGACATCTTCCTCGGCTGGAAGCGGATGACGGGCCTGGACGGCCGCGAACGCGACTTCTACGTACGGCAGTTGCGCGACTGGAAGGGCATCGCACGGCCCGAGACCATGGACCCGCGCACCCTGTCGCTGTTCGGGCAGATCTGCGGGGCGTCGCTGGCCCGCGCCCATGCCCGCTCGGGCGACCCCATCGCGATCGGGTCCTACCTCGGCCACGGCGACGCGTTCGACGAGGCCCTCGCGGAGTTCGCCCGGTCCTACGCCGACCAGAACGAACGCGACCACCAGGCGCTCGACGACGCGGTGGCGCGCGGCCGGGTCACCGCCCGCACCGACCTGACGGAGTGAACGTCCCGGGCCCGGGCGGAAGGGACGGTCACGAATGTCCCGCCCGCGCGGACGGGACGGTCAGGAGTGTCCTGCCGGCCCGGACGGGACGGGACGGGACGGTCAGGAGTGTCCTGCCGGCCCGGACGGGACGGGACGGGACGGGACGGGACGGGACGGGACGGTCAGGAGTGTCCTGCCGGCCCGGACGGGACAGGACGGTCGGGAGTGTCCGACCTGACGGAACGACGACCCCGGGCGCGGGCCGACCGACGAGCGGCGTCCGGTCGATCTCACCCTCCCGGGGTGAGGACCGCGCCGAGATCCGGGCTCAGGCTCGGAGGTGGAGGCAACCGTCATGAGCCAACCGACAACCCCCGCGCCGGCGGATCCGCAGGATTTCCTCGCGGATCTCGGCGACTCCTGGATCTGGGCGCTCGGGCTCGCCCTGGCCACCCTGATCCCCGGTGTCGTCGTGCTCGTCTGGCCGGAGGAGACCCTGCACGTGCTGGCCGTCGTGATCGGCCTGCACTTCCTGGTGGTGGCCGTCTTCGGCTTCGTGAACGCCTTTTCCCGTTCGCGCAACGAGAGCGGCGGCGGCCGGCTGCTGCGGGCGCTGATCGCGTTCGCGGCGCTGGTGGTGGGCGTGCTGTGTCTGCGGCACCCCTTGCAGACCATCGCCGTGCTGGCGCTCGTCATCGGGCTGTTCTGGCTGCTGTCCGGGGCGATGACCCTGTACATCGCGATCGCCGACCGCAACCTGCCGCACCGCGGCCTGGTGATCGCCACCAGCACGCTCGGGATCGTCGCCGGGATCGTGGTGCTCTGCTTCCCGGTGGACTCCGCGGTCGCGCTGGCCCGGCTGCTCGGCCTGTGGCTGGTGCTGCTCGGCGTGGCCGAACTGGTCATGGCGTTCATGGTCCGCTCCGCGCTGCGGCGCCTGCGCTCGGCCCGGACGGGTCCGGTGACCGCGACCTGAGCACCCCGCTCCCCCTTCCCTCTCTCGCGCTCCCCCGCCCCGGCGGGGGCCCGCCTCTTCCCCGCTTCCCGTGCCGCTACGCGGACTTCACGGCCTTCACCGAACGGAGCCGACCATGAACTACCCGCTGCTCGACGTCTTCTGGACCATGCTCTGGTTCTTCCTGTGGATCATGTGGTTCATGCTGCTGTTCCGGGTCTTCGTGGACCTGTTCCGCGACGACTCGCTCAGCGGCTGGGGCAAGGCGGGCTGGGCCGTCTTCGTGTGCGTGCTGCCCTTCCTGGGCGTCTTCGTCTACCTCATCGCCCGCGGCAAGGGCATGGGCGAACGCGATCTGCGCCAGGCCCGGGAGCGCGACAAGGCGTTCCGCTCGTACGTCCGCGAGGCGGCGGCCGAGACCCCGCAGACCAAGCCCGCCAAGGCCGACGAGCTGGGCAAGCTGGCGGCCCTGCACGAGCGGGGCGCCATCACCGACGCCGAGTACGAACAGGCCAAGACCAAGGTCCTCGCGGCCTGATCCCGGAGCGGCGCGACGCGCCGGCGGGACGCCTCCCGCCGGCGCCCGGCCGGGCATCACCCGCCACGGGTGACCCGTCCGCCGGATCACCCACCTCGGGTGATGCCGCTCCAAGAACGGCGGGCGCACGGTGAGAGACGTAGGGCCCGCGACGACTCCCGACGAGACCCGGGGGCCTTGGACGCCGCGGCACCGCCGCGGCGGCGACAAGCGGAGGCAACGATGGACTATCCCCTGCTCAACGCGTTCATGACCATGCTGTGGTTCTTCCTGTGGGTCATGTGGTTCGTGCTGCTGTTCCGGATCATCGGCGACGTCTTCCGCGACGACAGCATGAGCGGCTGGGGGAAGGCCGGCTGGACGATCTTCGTGTGCGTGGTGCCGTTCCTCGGCTGCTTCGTCTACCTGATCGCACGCGGCAGGGGCATGGGCGAGCGCGACCGGCGCCAGATGCAGGAGCAGGAGCAGGCGTTCCGTTCCTACGTCCAGCAGGCGGCTGCCGACACCCCCGCGCCGACCGGTCCGAGCCACACCGACGAGCTGATCAGGCTGGCCGGGCTGCACGACCACGGGGACATCACCGACGCCGAGTACGAGCAGGCCAAGGCGAAGGTCCTCGCGTCGCACTGACCCGCCGCAGGGGCCCGGCCGTGCGGCGCGGGCCCCGTCCGCACCGCACGGGCGTCGTCCGCACCGCACGGCCCCGCCCGGCGAGCGGGCACCGCCCATGAACGGAAGAGGCGCCATGAGCACCATGGGACCGGTCGACCTGGTCATCCTGTCGTTCCCGGCGCAGCGGCCGCCGCAGTCGTTCCTGGCGGCGCTGGAGCTGGTCGAACGCCGCAAGGACGTCCGCATCCTCGACGCGCTGATCGTCACCAAGAGCCCCACGGGCGAGGTGGGACGCGTCGAGCTGTCGGACATCGAGCACCTCGGCGACATGGCCGCCGAGCTCGCCGCGCGGCGCACCCTCGGGATGCTCGGGATCGACGACATCCACGAGATCTCCACCGTGATGGACCCGGACACCACCGTCCTGGCCCTGCTGGTGGAGAACGTGTGGGCCCGCGAGGCCCTCGAGGAGGCCCGCAAGCACGACGGTCGCATGCTGGCCACCCTCCGCATCCCCTACGAGCAGATCGCCGAGGTGGAGGCCGAACTGGCCGCCTCGGCGAAGGCGACACGGCGCTGACGGCGGCGCGGCCGCAGTCCGGCGGGAAGCACGGGAGCGGGGCGGCCGTCCGCCCCGCTCCCGCCGTGCCGGTGGTGGTGCCGATGGCGGTCTGACGGCGTTGTCAGTGGCGGCCTCTACTGTGGCCTGGACATGAGATCGGTACCGCAGGACCCGAGACACCGGAGGTCGCCATGACCACGTTGCCCGACCGGCCGAACACCGCCCTGCTCGTCATCGACGTCCAGCAGGGCGTGGTGGAGGGCTCGCCCCGCCGCGACGAGGTGATCGAGAACATCAACACCCTGATCGGCAAGGCACGCGCGGAGGACGTGCCGGTGCTCTGGGTGCAGCACTCCGACGACGGCCTGGTCCTGGGCAGCCCGGAGTGGGAGTACGTGGCGGAACTGACGCGTCTCGACGACGAGCCCCTCGTGCACAAGAAGTGGGGCGACTCCTTCGAGGACACGGAGCTGGAGTCGCTGCTCGCCGAGCGGGGCGTGGGCCGGATCGTGGTCACGGGCGCCCAGACCGACATGTGCATCCGCTCGACCCTGCACGGCGCCCTGGTGCGGGGGTACGACGCGACGCTGGTGGGTGACGCCCACACCACCGAGGACCTCACGAAGTACGGCGCCCCGAGCCCGGAGCAGGTCATAGCCCACACCAATCTGTACTGGGGCTTCCAGAACGCCCCGGGCCGTTCGGGCGGCACCGTCTCCACGGCGGAGGTGTCCTTCACGGCGGCGGACGCCGGCTGAGGGCGCCCGTCCGCGATCAGCTCACCCCGCCGGTGCCTCCAGCTTGCTGATCCGCACCGCGCCCTGCGGCTCGCCCGGATGCGCGCTGGTCAGCGTCAGCCGCAGCCGGGAGCCGCGGGCCTGGTCGAAGGTGATCACCGTGGGCGTGTCGGAGGTGGCGGCCCAGTCGACGGTCTGTCCGGTGACGGGGGCGTAGGCGTGCCCGTTCCACACCGCCACCTCGACACCCGCGGGCAGGCTGTGGGTGCTGTCCGTGGTGAAGGAGACCTCGATGCGGCCGAAGGTACGGGTGCGTCCCCAGTCGACGGAGACCCAGTCCTTCGGGCGGGCTCCGCTGAAGGCGGGCAGCAGGGCGGTGGCCGACTTGGCGAAGGCGTTGGACCAGCCGGTGGTCGCGTCCCCGTCGAGCACGGCGGCGGGCAGGGTGTCGGTGCGGCCGGAGTAACTGGCGTCGGCGAGGGGGTAGTCGGGCGGCGCGGGCAGATCGGCGGCGAAGGCTGCCGCTGGGGTGGTCGCGGCGGAGCGGGCGGAGGTGGTGCGCACCGAGGTGCTGCCCTTGTGCAGGCCCTCCGCGGTCGCGGTGACCCGCAGGGTGCCGGCGCGGGTGCCGGAGCGGACGATGGCGAGGGCCTTGCCGTGGAAGGCGGTGCGGGTGGTGGCCTGGTAGCGCTCGGCGCTCTCCTCGCGGCCGTTGTCGAGACCGGCGAGTGAGCCGCCGGTGACGTCGAAGGTGATCAGGTGCTCGGCGTCGGGCACGACGACGCCGTGGACGTCGACGACGTCGGCGGTGACGAACACCAGGGAGCGGCCGTCCGCGGCGAGCGTGGTCCGGTCGGGGGTGAGGCGGACGGCGTGCGGCGCTCCGGCGGTGCGCAGCACGTCGGTGGCGACGGCCTTGCCGCCGCGCCGGGCGACGGCCTTCAGCTCGCCGGGCGCGTAGGGCACCTGCCAGACGAGGTGGAGCTTGCCCGCGCTGCCGTTGGGGCTGGTGTAACTGCCGGGGTAGGCGCCGGTGGTGACGGTCTTGTCGTCGCCGGTGGCCTCGGTGGTCTCCAGGTAGGCGCGGCCGTCGGTGGTGGTCTTGGTGTCGAAGGTGCGGGTGCCGAGGGAGGTGCCGTTCAGGAACAGCTCGACGGTGGGCACGTTGGCGTAGGCCCACACCTCGACGGTGTCGCCCGCCTCGTGGTTCCAGGTCATCGGCAGCAGGTGCACCATCGGTTCGTCGGTCCACTGGCTGCGGAAGAGGTGGTACATGTCCTTGGGGAAGCCGGCGGTGTCGACGGCGCCGAAGAAGGACGCCTTGACCGGGAAGACGTTGTACGGCGTGGGCTCGCCGATGTAGTCGATGCCGGACCACAGGAACTGCCCGGCGAACCACTTGCGGTCGCGGTCCTTCTTGTGGCCGTACTCGCCGCTCATGGTCCAGGAGGCGAGGTTGTTGTCGAAGGAGGAGGTGGCGCGTCGGCCGGGGGTGTGGTTCTCGCCGGTGTTGAGGTGTTCGGGCTCCTGGTAGGTGGCGCGGGTGGAGGTCTCCGAGGAGGACTCGGACTCGAAGAGGAACAGGTGCGGGTAGGCGGCGTGCAGCGCGTCGACCGACTTCGCGGTGTTGTAGTTCAGGCCGAGGCCGTCGAGTTTGGCGAGCATCAGGTCCGCGGCCGAGCCCTTGGCGGGCACCGAGCGGTACTTGTCGGAGCCGATGACGAGGGGCCGGGTGTCGTCGGCGGCCCTGATGGCGGCGATGATGCGGTCGGCCATGGCGAGGCCGGCGGTGGAGGTGGAGTCGGGGATCTCGTTGCCGATGGACCACAGCACGACGGCGGGCGAGTTGCGGGCCGCGAGCACCATCTCGGTGGCGTCCTTCTCGCACCAGGCGTCGAAGAAGCGGTGGTAGTCGTAGGTGGTCTTGCCGGTGTGCCAGCAGTCGAAGGCCTCCACCATCATCACGATGCCCAGCTCCTCGCAGACCTCGATCATCTGTGGCGAGGGCGGGTTGTGGGAGGTGCGGAAGGCGTTGACGCCCATCGACTTCATGAGGGTCATCTGGCGGCGGACCGCGTCGAGGCTGATCGCGGCGCCGAGCGCGCCCTGGTCGTGGTGGAGGTCGACGCCCTTGATCTTGGCGGGGGTGCCGTTGAGGGAGAAGCCTTCGTCGGGGTCGAAGCGGTAGGAGCGGATGCCGAAGCGGGTGCGGTGGGTGTCGGTGGTCCGGCCGCCGACGCGCAGCTCGGTCTCCAGGGTGTAGCGCCTGGGGGTGGCGAAGTCCCACAGCTTCGGCCTGGGCACGGTGAGTTCGTGGGTCTCGGTGTGGGTGTCGGTGACGCTCACCGTGGTCGTCGTTCGAGTGACCGAACGACCGTCGGGATCGAGGACACGCGAGACGACCTCGACGTCCGCGGCGGTACCGGAGGCGTTCTCGACGGCGGTCCGGACCCGGACGACGGCCCGCTCGGCGCTGATGTCCGGGGTGGTGACCCAGGTCCCCCAGCGCGCCACGTGCACGGGTTCGGTGACCACGAGCCGGGCCTCGCGGTAGATGCCGCTGCCGGAGTACCAGCGGCTGCTGGGGAGTTGGTTCTGCACCTTCACCGCGAGCACGTTCTCGGTGCGGCCGTCGGTGTGCAGCAGGCCGGTGAGGTCGAAGGCGAACCCGGTGTAGCCGTAGGGGTGCTGGCCGACCTCGGTGCCGTTGCAGTAGACGTGGGAGTCCATGTAGACGCCGTCGAACTCCACCGAGATCCGCTTGCCCGCGTAGCCCGACGGCAGGGTGAAGGCGAGGCGGTACCAGCCGAGGCCGCCGGGGAAGAAACCGGTTCCACTGGTGGTGTTGTGGTCGGTGGTCGGCGTCTGCTCGATGCTCCAGTCGTGCGGTACGGCGACCTCGCGCCAGCCGGAGTCGTCGTAGCCGGGGTCGGCGGCGCCCGCGTAGGCGCCGGTCGGGTCGGTGATCCCGCCCGCGTCGACCAGCGCGAAGCGCCAGCCGTCGCGCAGGGCGAGCGTGCGGCGCCCCCCGGTGTACGCGGCGTGTCCGGGGTCGCCGGAGGCCTCGGCGGCACGGGCGGCGGGGGCGCCGAGCAGCGCTCCGGCCGCGGGCGCCGCCGTAGAGGCGATAAGAACCGATCTGCGAGTGACGGTCATGGCGGCTCTCCCTCATCAGGGACCAGAAGTACTCACAACTGATCGTTACCGCACAGATTCTGACGTGATGGCACACGGCCCCGTCAAGGGTCGGGCAATCGCTTTCCGTCCCGCTTCCCGTCCGTCTGTCCGTCCCGCCTTCCGTCCCGCGCGCCGCGTGGCCGGAATTCACCCTTGACCGAGCCGCTGCGTCACAGCGGGCGATCGGGTCCGCACACCGGCCCGAAGCACTAGGCTGGAACGCAAGTGAACGCACCTGCTCACGGTGAGTGTGCGCTTGGGAGTGGCGAGGATGACGCCGGTGTATCCGTTCGACGACGCGGCGACGGCTCGGGCCGTCATCAGCGAGGACGGCACCCTGGCCGAGTGGAGCGAGGGCGCCGGCCTGCTGCTCGGGCACACCGCGGACGATGTCGTGGGAGGCCCCTACACGCGGCTGCTCGCCGACGGCACCGCGGACCGGCCCTCTCCCGGCGGCCCGCGCTGGGACGGAACGCTCACTCTGCGCCACCGCGACGGACACACCGTGGACGTCTGGCTGCTCGCCCACCACCGGCAGGCCGAGGACGGCGGCCCCGGCGACTGGCTCGTGGTCACCCCGCTCAGGAGCGGCGAGCCGCGCTCCCCGCAGGACCCGACGGACCCGCTGGCCACCCCGGCCCACTCCCCCTGCGCCATCGCCGTGTACGACGACCGGCTGCGGCTGGCGGGCGCCAACGACGCCATGGCCGAGGTCATGGGCCTGCCCCCGGCGCGGGCGCTCGGACTGCGGCCCTCCGAGATCGGCGGCAAGCCGGAGAGCGCCGACATGGAACGCCACATGCTGCGGGTGCTGACCACCGGCCGCGCCGAGGACGTGCAGACCTACGCGCGCAGCGGCGGCGAGGACCGCGCGCACGCCTGGCTGGCCCGGATGGCCCCGGTGCGCGACGCGGCGGGCCGGGTGTGCGGGGTGTCCGTGGCCGCGCACGACTTCACCGACAACTACCTGGCCCGCGAGCGCCTCCAGCTCGTCAACGAGGCGGGCACGCGCATCGGCACCACCCTCGACGTCACGCGCACCGCGCAGGAGCTGGCGGACGTGTGCGTGCCCGCCTTCGCCGACTTCGTCACCGTCGACCTGCTGGACCCGCAGGAGCACGGCGGCGAGCCACCCGCCACGATCACCGCCCCGGTCGGGCTGCGCCGCATCGCCCACCAGTCGATCAACCCCGGCGTCCCCGAGGCGCTGCTGGCCCCCGGCCGGACCCTGGTCTACCCGCCTTCGTCCCCGCAGGCGGACTCGCTGACCGCCGGACACACCATCGTCAGCTCGGCGCCCGGCGGCGACCTCGACCAGTGGCTGTCGTGGGACCCGGTACGCACCGAGCGGATCCGCGAGTACGGCATCCACTCCTCCATGTCGGTGCCGATCCAGGCCCGCGGCCTGACCCTCGGGGTCGCGGTCCTGCACCGGCACCGGCGCCCCGACCCGTTCACCCCCGACGACGTGCTGCTCGCCGAGGAGATCACCACCCGGGCCGCGGTCTGCATCGACAACGCCCGGCGCTACTCCCGCGAGCGCGAGACCGCGCTCGCCCTCCAGCGCAGCCTGCTGCCGCGCTCCCTGCCGCGCACCGCCGCCCTGGAGGCGGCCTCCCGCTATCTGCCCGCGGCGCGCGCCGGCGTGGGCGGCGACTGGTTCGACGTCATCCCGCTGTCCGGGATGCGGGTCGCGATGGTGGTCGGCGACGTCGTCGGGCACGGCGTCCAGGCCTCCGCGACCATGGGCCGGCTGCGCACGGCGGTGCGCACCCTCGCCGACATCGACCTCGCCCCGGACGAACTGCTCACCCACCTCGACGACCTCGTGGTCCGGCTCTCCGCGGAGGCCGGGAGCGAGGGCAGACCCGGCGAGGTCGACTCGAGCTGTCTCTACGCCGTGTACGACCCCGTCTCCCGCCGCTGCACGCTGGCCCGCGCCGGCCATCCGGCGCCCGTCATGATCCGGCCGGGCCGCGCGCCGGAGCTCGTCGAGCTGCCCGCGGGCCCCGCGCTGGGCATGGGGGGACTGCCCTTCGAGTCCGCCGAGTTCGACCTGCCCGAGGGCACCGTGCTCGCCCTGTACACCGACGGCCTGATCGAGAACCTCGACCGGGACGAGGCCGTCGGCCAGGAGCTGCTGTGCGACGCGCTCGCGGCACCCTCGAACTCGCTCGACGAGGCGTGCGACCGGGTCCTGCACGCGCTGCTGCCGCCGGGCGGCGCCCCGGACGACGTGGCCCTGCTGCTGGCCCGCACCCAGGGCCTGCCCGCCTCGCAGGTGGCGACCTGGGACATCCCGGCCGACCCGTCGCTGGTCGCGCCGATCCGCAAGCAGGTCGTGGAGCAGCTGGACGCCTGGCGGCTGACCGAGGCCGCGTTCACGACCGAGCTGGTGGTCAGCGAACTGGTCACCAACGCCATCCGCTACGGCGCCCACCCGATCCGGCTCCGGCTGATCCATGACGCGACCACGCTGATCTGCGAGGTCTCCGACACCAGCCACACCGCGCCGCATCTGCGCCGCGCGAAGACCTGGGACGAGGGCGGCCGCGGGCTGCTGCTGGTCGCCCAGCTCACCCAGCGCTGGGGCAGCAGGCACACCGCGGAGGGCAAGACGATCTGGGCGGAACTGACGCTGCTGGACCTGGAGTGACCGGGGCCACCGCGACGAGCGTCGGGCCCCGCTGCTCAACCAGGGCCGCACCGACCGTCAGGCCCCGCTGCTCAACCAGGGCCGCACCGACCGTCAGGCCCCGCTGCTCAGCCAGGGCCGCACCTGCCGACGGGCCTCGTGCAGACGGGACTTGAGGGTGCCGAGCGGAATGCCGACCCGCTCCGCCACCTCGGCGTACTCCAGCTGGCAGATGTCCCGGTAGACCAGCGGCGCCACCAGGTGCGGCGCCTCCCGCTCCAGCCGGTCCAGCGCCTCCAGCAGATCGACGCGGGAGCCCGCGATGACGCTCGTGGTGCGCGGATCGACGTAACTCGACGGCTCGATGGCGGCGGGCTGCTCGGCGGCCCGCCGCTTCAGCTCGCGGTACTTCTGCCGGGCACAGTTGGAGACCACCGTGTACAGCCAGGTGCTGAAGCGGCTGCGGCCCTCGAACGTCGTGATCCGCCGGGCCACTTGGAGCAGCACGTCCTGCGCGGCCTCCTCGGCGTCCTCCCGGCACGGCAGGAACCGCCCGCAGCGCCGCAGCACCTCGGGCCCGATCTCGGTCAGCAGCCGGTCCAGTGCCTGCGGGTCGCCCGCCGCGGCCCGCCCGGCCAGTTCCTCGGTCAGCGCCGCGTCCTGCACGGGAGGTCCCCCCTGGGAAGTGATCTCAGGCCAGGCATGATAGTCGCATGCACTCCCCGTCGCGGATCGGCCGCTATCGCCTCGAACGGACCCTGGGCACCGGCGCCTTCGGCACCGTCTGGCTCGCCCACGACGACGTACTGCAGGCACCCGTGGCGGTCAAGGTGCTCGCCGACAACTGGTCGCACCGCCTCGACATCCGCGACCGCTTCCTGTCCGAGGCGCGGCTGCTGCGCAAGGCCGGTTCGGACCGGGTGGTGCAGGTCTACGACATCGGTGAACTCCCGGACGGCAGGCCGTACTTCGTCATGGAGTACGCCGACGGCGGCACCCTCGCCGACCGGCTGACCGCGGGCCCGCTGCCGGTGCCGGAGGCGCTGCGGCTGACCGCGCTGGCCGCCCGCTCGGCCCAGGCGCTGCACGAGGCGGGCGTGGTGCACCGGGACATCAAGCCCAGCAACGTCCTGCTGCGCACCGCGCACGACGGCACGCAGCGCCTGCTGCTGGCCGACCTCGGCCTGGCGAAGAACCTGGAGCACGGCTCGGGGCTCACCCTGGCGGCCGGTTCGGCGGGCTACCGGCCGCCCGAGCAGGCGCAGCCGGGCGAGGGCATCGACGCCCGCGCCGACGTCTACAGCCTCGGCGCGGTCGGCTACGAACTCGTCACCGGCACCGTCCCGGGCGCCCCCGGCGAGGTGGTCCGTCCGGAGCGGCTGCGCCCCGGCCTCGCGCCGGAGGTGCAGCGGGCGCTGCTGCGGGCGCTGGAGCCGGACCGGGAGCGCCGCTGGCCGTCGGCGCGGGCGTTCGCCGAGGAGCTGGAGCGGCTGGCCGGGCCCGGCGCCCCGGCCGGGCGGCGCAGGAGCGCGGGGTTCGTGGTGCTCACGGTCGCCGCGGGGGTGGCCGCCGCGGTCGCCGCCGGGGTGGCCGTGACCGTGCTGACCAGGCCGTCGACGCCCACGGAGGTCCGGGTCACGGACCGCACCGGGCGGGTGGTCGCCGAGGTGCCCGCCGGCTGGGGCCGCCAGCTGCGCGACGCGGGCTGGAACCCCAAGGCGCTGGGGCTCGGCTCGGCGCAGGAGCCGGGGCTCGCGGTCGCCGACGACCTCGGGAAGTGGCAGGACCTCACGCAGGACGTCAACGGCCTCTTCATCGGCGTCAGCGAGCACGGCAGCGTCACCCCGAAGGTGGACGCGCTCACCCACTCCGGCTGCCACTACGACGGCAGCCGGTCCTGGGCGGGCGGCGACTGGCGCGGACGTATCCGCAGCTGGGACGCGTGCGCGGGCGGCGGCTCGGTCACCGAGACGGCGCTGACACCGTCCGGCGGCGGGGCGCAGCCGCAGGTGTACGTGCAGGTCAGGCAGGACGGCGGGGCGGACGCGACCGAGCGCATACTGCGGTCGCTGCGGGTCACCTGAGGCAAGTCCGCGAGCCTCTGCGCCGACAACAGGGCTGGACGGTCCGCGAGCCCCCGCCCCGACGGCACGAGACGGTCCGCGGGCCGCTCGCCGACGGCGGAAACCGGCCCGATCGGGCAATTTTTCGAGCGCGCCGCGAACTTTTCCCCGCCGACACGCATCGGACACTCATGACGGCGCACTCGGCGCCGTACGCACGCACCACCGCCGCGCACCACGCGGTGAACCCTCAGGAGTGTGAAAGATGGCGTACACGTCCCAGTCCTCGCACCGGGCGGCCGCCCTGCTCGCGAGCGCGGTCGCCGCACTGGGTCTGCTGACCGCCTGCGGCTCCGGCAACGACTCGGCGAGCACTCCGCAGAAGGTGTCCGGTACGGCCGCGCCCGCGACCGGCGGCAGCGACAGCGCGTCCGACGGCACCACGGACACCGGCACCGGCAAGGCCACCGACGCCTCGTCCGGCACGTCGTCCTCCGGCACGTCCACGGCCAAGACCGGCTCGACCGGCGGCTCGACGTCGGGCGGCACCGGCACCAAGACCGCGACGAGCACCCGCTGCCACACCTCCGAGCTGAAGGCGTCCGTCGGCGGCAACGACCCGGGCGCGGGGCAGGAGAACTTCCCGCTCGTGCTCACCAACACCTCCGGCCGCACCTGCACCGTGCGCGGCTATCCGGGCGCCGCGTTCACGGACTCCGCGGGCAAGCAGCTCGGTCCCGACCCCAAGCGCTCCTCGGGCACGCCGACCACGGTCACGCTCAAGCCCGGCCAGAGCGCGTGGGCGGGGCTGACCTTCTCCAACCCCGAGATCAGCGGCGCCGCGACGGCGACGCCCAGCACCCTGGTGGTCACCCCGCCCGACGAGCTGGACCCGCTGAAGGTGGCCTGGAGCGGGGGCAAGGTGCCGGTCTCCGGCAACTCCTCCTCGGTGTTCCTGACGGTCCTCAGCCCCGGTACGGGGCCCTGACGGCCCCACCGCCCCGCGCCTTCCCGCACCCCGTCACCGGCCGCCGGTGACGGGGTGCGCCGTGTCCGCCGCCCCGGGTTTGTCACAGGACCGCTACACGTCCCCGCCGCCGCGACCTTTCTCGCGCCCCCGCCCATCGAACCCGGTCGACCGACACCGAACGGCTCCGGCACGGGGCCGCGAGAAGGAAACCGGGGACGCACATGAGCGGCATATCACGCAGGCGGCTGCTGACCGCGGGGGCGGCGACGGCGACGGCGGGCGCACTCGGCGCGCTCTCCGCCTGCGCGCCGGGCGGCCGGTCCGCCGGGGGCGACGGCTCCGCGCCGGGCCGGGGCGAGGGGGCGCGGCAGGCGCGGCTGGTGCGGCTGATCGGCGACGGGTCCACCGCCGACACCGGCCCGCAGCCCAAGCAGCCGAAGCCCGAGCGGCTGCGGGCGGGCGAGCGGCCGCCGCAGTTCGTGGTGCTGTCCTGGGACGGCGCGGGCGAGTTGAGCAACAAGCTGTTCTCCCGCTTCCGCAAGGTCGCCGCCGACCACGGCGCGTCGATGACGTTCTTCCTCAGCGGGATCTACACCCTGCCCGAGGCCAAGAAGGACCTCTACCGGCCGCCGCGGCACCCCGTCGGCGCGTCCGCGATCGGCTATCTCGCCGACCGGCACATCCACGCGACCCTCCAGCAGGTGCGGGCCGCCTGGCTGGAGGGCCACGAGATCGGCACGCACTTCAACGGACACTTCTGCGGCGCCGACGGGGTGCGCAACTGGACGCCCGCGGAGTGGCGCAGCGAGATCGACCAGGCCGTACGCTTCGTCACCCAGTGGCGCACCACGACCGGTTTCACCGATCTGGACCCACTGCCCTTCGACTACCGCAAGGAGCTGACCGGCGGCCGGACACCCTGTCTCGAGGGCCAGTCGGCGCTGCTGCCGACCGCGGCCGCGCTCGGCTGGACGTACGACGCCAGCTCCCCGGGCGGCCTGCAGATCTGGCCGGGCAAGGTGCAGGGCGGGAAGATCTGGGACTTCCCGCTGCAGTCCATACCGCTGGCCGGGCACTCCTTCCAGGTCCTGTCGATGGACTACAACATGATGTTCAACCAGTCCGGCGGCAATCCGCTGGGCGACAGGGCCCGGTACGGCGTCTGGCGCACCCAGGCCCGGGACACGTATCTGAACGGGTTCCGCCGCGCCCACTCCACCAACCGCGCCCCGTTCTTCATCGGCAACCACTTCGAGCGCTGGAACGGCGGCATCTACATGGACGCCGTCGAGGAGGCGGTCGCCGGCATGGCCCAGTACGACGACGTGCGGTTCGTGTCCTTCCGTCAGCTCGTGCACTGGCTGGAGGCCCAGGATCCGGCGGTGCTGTCGAAGCTGCGCACGCTCTCCCCGGGGCAGGCCCCGACGGGCGGCTGGGCGGAGTTCCTGGGCGCGGCGGGGAACAAGGCCGCGTGAGCGGCGCGGTGGGGAACAAGGCTGCAGGCGGCGCGGCGGGTACCCGGTCGGGGCGGATGTGCGGGCCCGTCTGTTTTCATGGGCGGGCACCGCCTGATCACCGCCCGAAGGACCGACTCCTTGAACACCCCGCTCGCCGAGACCCTCTCCGTCCTCCTGCTCGTCGCCGTCCTCGCGTGGGCGGTCGTACGGCCCTTCGGCTGGCCGGAGGCCGTCCTCGCGGTCCCGGCCGCCGGTGTCGCCGTCGTGACGGGCGCGATCTCGCTCGACCACGCCAGGGCGGAGACGGCTCAGCTCGGGCCGGTGGTCTGGTTTCTCGCGGCGGTGCTGGTGCTGGCCCACTTCTGCGATGTGGAGGGGCTGTTCCAGGCGTGCGGGGCGTGGATGGCGCGCTGGTCGGCGGGGCGGCCGGTGCGGCTGCTGACGGCGGTGTTCGCGCTGGCGTCGGTGATCACGGCGGTACTCAGCCTGGACGCCACGATCGTGCTGCTGACGCCGGTGGTGTTCGCGACCGCGGGCCGTTCCGGCGTGCGCGCGAAGCCCCATGTGTACGCGTGCACCCATCTGTCGAACACGGCGTCGCTGCTGCTGCCCGTCTCCAACCTGACCAACCTGCTGGCGTTCGCGGCGAGCGGGCTGACGTTCACGAAGTTCGCCGGGCTGATGGTGCTGCCGTGGCTGGCCGCGATCGGTGTCGAGTACGTCGTCTTCCGGCGGTTCTTCGCCCGGGACCTGGCGGCCGCGGCGCCCGCCCCGGACACCGCGCAGGCGCCCGAACTGCCGCTGTTCGCGCTGGTCACGGTGGGCTGCACGCTGGCGGGCTTCGTGCTGGCGTCGGCGGTCGGCCTGGACCCGGCGTGGGCGGCGACGGCGGGCGCGCTGGTGCTGGCGGGGCGGTCGCTGCTGCGCGGGAGGGCTGGGCCGCTGGACGTGGTGAAGGCGGCGGCGCCCGCGTTCCTGGCGTTCGTGCTGGCGCTCGGCATCGTGGTGCGCGCGGTCGTGGACAACGGCCTGGCCGACGCCCTCGGGGACGTGCTGCCCGGCGGCGAGGGGCTCGCCGCGCTGCTGGGGATCGCGGCGATCGCCGCCGTGCTGGCGAACCTGATCAACAATCTGCCCGCGGTGCTGGTCCTGCTGCCGCTCGCGGCTCCGGCGGGGGCGGGCGCGGTGCTCGCGGTGCTGCTCGGGGTGAACATCGGACCGAACCTGACGTACGCCGGTTCGCTCGCCACCCTGCTGTGGCGGCGCATTCTGCACCAGCACGAACACGGCGTGGATCTCAAGGAGTTCACCCTGCTGGGGTTGCTCGCCGTGCCGTCCGCGCTGGCCGTGGCGGTGGTGGCACTGTGGGGGTCCTTGCAGGTGATGGGAGGCTGACGGGATGCGTGTGATCGCCTGGCTGGTGGAGGGCACCTGGCCCGCGTGCGTGGACGCCGTGCGCCGCCACGCGCCGGAGTCGTCCGAGGTGGTGCTGTTGCATGTCAGCGGGCCCGATGTGCCGGACCTGGCGCACGGGGCGTTCGCCGGGCTGCTCGGGCGGGGCCGTTCGGAGCCCGACCCGGGCGACCGGCTGGCGGTGCTCGGCGCCGGCTCGGCGACCGAGTTGCTGGCGGCGGCGGCCGGGCGGCTCGGGCGGCCGTGCGAGCGGCTGGAGCGGGGCGGGCGGGTGGAGCGCGAGGTGGTGGCGGCCTCGGAGGGCGCCGATCTGCTGGTGGTGGCCCGGGACGGCGACCGCGAACGGCTCGGTCCGCACAGCCTGGGCCCGGCGGCCCGCTTCGTCGTCGACCACGCGCCCTGCCCGGTACTGCTGGTGTGGCCGGAGGCCGCTCCGGATCTGACGACACTGCCTCCGCCGCCGCGGCACTGAAAGGGGGGTGTCGGCGCGGCGGTTCAGCGGGCCCCGCCGCGGCCGCCTCCGCCGCCGAAGCCGCCGCCGCCGTGGTCGGAGTGCCCGTCGCCGCACGTGTAGCCGTCGCACGGGGTGTCCGTCGTCGGGTCGTCGGCGGGCGTGGACTGCGCGGCGCTCGGGGAGGCCGAGCCGGCCCGCGAGGCGGGCGAGGCGGTCGGCGAACTCTGCTTGAGCGGAACCGTCTTGGGGGCCGCCGTGGCGGACGGGGAGCTGTCGGCGTCCCAGTTGACGGATTCCATCTGGGTGCCGGGCACAGAGGTGTCGATCACCCAGCGCTGGTTGGTCGCGTCGGTGCGGTTCTTCAGCACCAGGGCGCCGCCGCCGTCCGTCGCGGCCGGGGTCAGGGCGAGGTTCTGGTTCCAGCGCGGGACGAGGACGCCCTGGAGGGTGAAGTCGTAGCGCAGATTGCGGTCGGTGGTGTCCGTGCACGGTTCGAGCCGCACCGTATAGGCCAGATGGGAGTCGAGGCAGAGGCCGGGGTCGGCGCCGTTGCGCAGCTGCCCGTCGCTCTCGTACGACCACTGCTGGGTGGCCGAGCCGGTGCACTTGGCGAGCTGGGTCTCCGCGTCCCGGACCGCCTTGCCGCCGGTCACGGCGATGCACAGCCCGGAGGAGACATTGTGCAGCCGGCCGCGCAGGGCGCCCTTGGAGGTGACCCCGGCGCCGGCCGCCGAGGCGCTGGCGGAGGGCCGGCCGGCCGTGCCCGAGGCGGCGCTGCCGGCCGCGGCGCTGGAGCTGTCCTGCGAGCTGAGCACCGACCACAGCGCCAGCGGCAGGACGACCAGGGCACTGACGGTCGCGACGGCCGCGGCAAGGTTGCGGCGACGGGCCCGGCGGGCCGCCCGCTGGGCCACGCGGCGCGAGCCCGGACCGGCCGCGGGGGGAGCCGTGTCGTCGAAGGGCTCGCCCCCGGCCAGCACGGTTTCGGCGGACGGTACGGCCGTCTCGGCGCCGGCGGCCGGGCCGTCGGCGGCGCCGCTCAGCCGGGCCTCGTGGTAGGCGCGGCCGCCCCAGCCGAGCACCGCCTCGGCCAGCGCGGTGCCGAGCAGTCCCGGTGCGAACTGGGCGAGTTGGTCGGCGGTGTGCCGGCAGTGGGTGCAGCGCCCGAGGTGCTCCTGGAGGTCGGGGTCGACGTCGACACCGCCGCGCCGGTAGGTGACGTCCAGCATCCGTATGTAGCGCAGGCACTCGTCCTCGGGGGCGAGTTCGCGGTGCACCTGGAGGCACTCCTCGCGCAACCGCCCGTGGGCGCGCTCGAGTTCGACCTCGGCGCCCAGCACGTCGAGGCCCACCAGCGCGGCCGGGACGGTGAGCGGGTCCGCCTCGACCTCGGTGTGCCACAGCAGGGCGCGGGCGGACTGCGGCAGCCGCTGGAACGCGCGGGACAGCAGCCGCCGTTCGGCCGTGGGCAGCAGCCGGGCGGAGGCCCGCTCGCCGCCCGCGCGCAGGTCCGGATGGAGCAGTTCCAGGCGTCCGTCGGTCTCCCACTCGGCGGCGATGCGGCGCACGGTGACGAGGAGTTCGGGCCGCCAGCCGGACGTGGGCCCTGCCTGGCGGATGGTCTCGCCGAAGATCCGGGTGAAGGTGGCGGTGGTGAGCATGCCCGCGGCGCGCGGGCCGTCGGTGCACATCCGGGCGTAGGCGAAGGCGGCTTCCCAGTGGCGGTCCAGCAGTTCACCGACCGGGTGGAGCGCGGGTGTCGACCCGGTCCACTTCTTCAGTTCCGCGCTGAGTTGTTCGTCCGTGACGTCGAACAATGGGGCCCGAGCCGGGGAATTCGACATGCCTGCGTCTCTCACCGCTGCATTCCTTCCACAAACACCACGGCTATCGGTCCATACCAACGGCCATACGACAGGGCGGGGGCCTGACCGGTCCCGGTCGCACGGGTTTCGGCACCGCGAACGTCCGCCTACGGCAGCTCATTTGAGACGGTGGGGGGTCGAACTGAGCGGCCGTTGTGCGCACAGCGGGAAAACAGTGGGCCGCGCGCCGTCAGGGCACACCTTTGCACAGGTCAGCGCGCGTGAACAAGTGATGCAGGTGGTTTTCCGCACAGGGCCGCCGGGCCTGCGACATTGACAAATCGTCAACGCGGAGAGGGGTCGGATTCGGCCGTGCGCGACGGTATTCGGGGCCGCAAATCACCAGGCTCCGGGCGGGCGCATTGGCCAACCATTGGGCACCCGCCCGACCTCAGGTCGCGCGCCGCGCGCGGGTTCGGCCACCTTCTCCGTGAACCAATGACGGGGCGCCGCGACGCCGGGACGATCAATGCCGGACACCGGACGCCGGGCGCGCGCGGGACGCTTTCGCGGCGCGGCACGGGCCGCTGTTCCCGTGCCGCGCGGCGTGGGACGCGTGCCGCGCGGCACGGCTGATGGTCCGTCAGGACAACGCTGTCAGGAGTGCCCGCTGATCGCGTGCGGCGTGTAGGGCGCCTCCAGTTCCTCCAGTTCCTTGTCGCTCAGGCCGAGTTCGACGGCCGCGACCGCGTCCTCGATGTGCTGCGGACGGGACGCGCCGACGATCGGGGCGGCCACGGTGTCCTGGTGCAGCAGCCACGCGAGGGCGACCTGGGCGCGCGGCACGGCCCGCTCGCCCGCGATCCGGGTGACGGCCTCGACGATGGTGCGGTCGCCCTCCTGGTAGAGCCGGCCGCCGAAGGTGTCGTTGGCGCTGCGTTCGGTGGTGGTCCCCCAGTCACGGGTGAGCCGGCCGCGGGCCAGCGGGCTCCACGGCACCACGCCGACCCCCTGGTCCCGGCAGAGCGGCAGCATCTCGCGCTCCTCCTCGCGGTAGAGGAGGTTGTAGTGGTTCTGCATCGACACGAACTTCGTCCAGCCGTGCCGCTCCGCGGTGTACTGCGCCTTGGAGAACTCCCACGCCCACATCGAACTCGCCCCGATGTAGCGGACCTTGCCCGCCTTGACCAGATCGTGCAGCGCCTCCATCGTCTCCTCGACGGGTGTGGCGTGGTCGTAGCGGTGGATCTGGTAGAGGTCGACGTAGTCGGTGCCCAGCCGGGCGAGACTGTGGTCGATCTCGGACATGATCGCCTTGCGGGACAGCCCGTGACCGTTGGGTCCGGGCCGGGTGCGGCCGTGCACCTTGGTGGCCAGCACGATCTCGTCGCGCCGGGCGAAGTCCTTCAGCGCCCTGCCGACGATCTCCTCGCTGGTGCCGTCGGAGTAGACGTTGGCCGTGTCGAAGAAGTTGATCCCCGACTCCAGGGCCTGCCGGATCAGCGGACGCGACGCCTCCTCGTCGAGCGTCCACTCGTGCGTACCGCGGTCCGGGAGACCGTAGGTCATGCAGCCCAGACAGATCCGCGACACGTCCAGGCCCGTCGAACCGAGCTTCACGTACTGCATCGTTGCTGCTCCTGCCCTCGGGATGAGTACCGGAATTACCGCAGCCGAGCGTACGTCGTGGCCCGCGCCCGGCCGGGTCCCGCCGGTGCGACTTGACCGCCGCCGACGCCGGACGATTGGATCGTGGACGTGCCCGACTTGCCCCCGAACGATGGAGTGGACGTGCCTTTGAGGGGTGGAGCGCGGCTCACGGGTGCCCGGACGGCCGCCGCCTGTACGGCCGCCGCACTGGCGCTGCTGACGGCCTGCGGACCGTCCTCGCACGACGCCGAGGGCGCGGGGAAACGGTCCCCCTCGGCGTCCGGGACGCACGGTACGCCGGGCGCGAGCACGGGCCGCCGTACCCCGTCGCCCTCGGCGTCCGCCCCGACCGGCGGCAGTTCGCCGAGCAGCCCGTCGGCCGTCCGGCTGCCGCCGCGCCACGCCGGGTTCGACTACCAGATCGGCGGCGCCTACTCCCCGCCGGCCGGGGTCCGTGTCGTCAGCCGCGACCGGTCCTCGAAGCCCGCCCCCGGGCTGTACAACATCTGCTACGTCAACGCCTTCCAGGCCCAGCCGGAGGAGCGGTCCTCCTGGCCCGCCGACCTGCTGCTGCGCGACGCGGACGGCGACGTCGTGGTGGACGAGGACTGGAACGAGGCGCTGCTCGACATCCGCACCGCGGACAAGCGCCGCCGCGTGGCCGAGCGGGTCGACCGCTGGATCGACGAGTGCGCGGCGAAGGGGTTCGACGCGATCGAGCCGGACAACTACGACAGCTACACCCGCTCCGAGGACCTGATCACCGCCGCCGACGCGACCGCGTTCATCACCCTGCTCTCCGGTCACGCGCACGCCCGGCACCTGGCGATCGGCCAGAAGAACACCGCGGAGCTGGCCAGGCAGCGCAAGAAGGCGGGCCTGGACTTCGCGGTGGCGGAGGAGTGCGCGGACTACGACGAGTGCGATGTCTACGCGAAGGCCTTCGACGACCGGGTGCTGGTGATCGAGTACTCCGACCGCGGGCTGCGCAAGGCGCTCGCGGGGTGGGGCTCGCGGCTGAGCATCGTGCGCCGCGACGTGATGGTCTCGACGCCGGGGAGCAAGGACTACGTCCGCGAGGTGAAGTAGGCCCGCGGACCTGTCACCGCGGCCCGGGCGAGGGGCCGTTGTCGGTGCCGGGTCGTACGATCCGGGACATGCGAGCTTCTGGGACCTTCAGCGTCGCCGACTTCGTCCCGGCCCCGGTGCCGGCCCCGCCGGTCGAGACGGCCGTGCCGGTCGGCGTCGCCACGATGCGCAAGGAGTACGACGGCGAGGTGACGGGCCGTTCCGCGACCCTGTTCACCGCGGCCTACGACCAGGCGTCGGGCACCGGCACCTATGTCGCGATGGAGTCGTTCACCGGCACCCTCGGCGGCCGCACCGGCGCCTTCAACTTCGCGCACTCCGCGACCACGCTGGGCGCGGGCAGACAGAGCGAGTTCTTCGTCATCGTGCCGTCGAGCGGAACCGGGGAGCTGACCGGGATCACCGGCGGCGGCGGTCTGGCGGTCGACGAGGACGGCACCCACCGCGTCTGGTTCGACTACGAGCTGCCGCAGGCGGGTTAGGGCCTGTCGAGCAGATCGAGCGCCCGGGTCCAGCCGAACGGCGGGCGGCCGCCGTCCGGCAGCGGTTCGCCGGTGTACGGCTCACCGAAGCGGACGCCCATCCCGCGCAGCCGCGCGAGGCTCGCCCGGTAGGCGGGATGGGCGGCCAGCGCGTCGGCCACGCACGGCAGGACCGCGATCGGCACGCCGAGGCCGTACGCCTCGCACAGGGTGCCGAGGGCCAGGGTGTCGGAGATCCCCGCCGCCCACTTGTTGAGGGTGTTGAAGGTGGCGGGCGCCACGACCACGGCGTCCGGCGGCGGGAAGGGCCGCGCCTCGGCCGGGGTGCGCCACGCGGAGCGGACGGGCCGGCCGGTCCGCTCCGCGACGGCGTCCACGTCGAAGAAGCCGTTCAGGGCGACCGGCGTCGCGATGACACCGGTCGCCCAGCCCCGCTCCCGCGCCGCCTCGATCAGCTCGCCGACCCCGGCCGCGATGCCCGCGGCGCACACGACGACGTACAGGAAGGGCGGTTCGGGACGTGCGGTCATCCGGGCACCCTACGCGAGCGGCGAGGACGGCCCGCGCTCGGCCGCCGGGCGCGGCCCGTACGGCGCGCGTCCCCTCCCCCGCGCGTGGTGCGGTGTCAGGCGGCCGCCAGCTCCGTCACCGCGGCCTCCGCCGCCGCGAGCGACTCGGCGGCCACGTGCTCCAGACCGGCGAGCCGGGGCACGACGTCGACCCGGGTCAGCTCCGCGGCGATCAGGTGCAGCCGCTCGGGCGCCACGCCGAGACCGGTGAAGTACGTCCTCAGGTACGGCGTCTGGAAGTCGGCGGGCTCGCGCGGCGTGCCGGGGCCGTAGCTCCCGCCGCGGGCCATGACCACGACGACCCGGGTGTCGCGCAGCAGGCTCTCCCCCGAGTCCGGGTCGGTGTAGGCGCCGGGGAAGGTCACCCGGTCGATCCACGCCTTCAGCGCGGCGGGCACGGTCAGGTTGTACATGGGCACGCCGAGCAGCACGGTGCGGGCGGCGCGTACCTCCTCGATCAGGGGCAGGGTCAGCCGCCACTCGCGTTCCTCGGCCGCGTCCGCGATCAGCGCGGGCACCTTCTCCGGCGGCACGTGGCCCTCGCGCTCCACGCGGCGGCCGAGGGTGGGATAGGCGGCGGTCAGCGGGGGCACCGGATCGGCGGCCAGGTCGCGGTAGCGGTACCCGGCGCCGGGGCGCGCGGCGCGCCAGGTGCGGGCGAAGCGGTCGGTCAGCGGCCTGCTGACCGAGTCGGCGGTGGTGTCGGCGCTCGCGTCGATGTGCAGCAGCATCGGAAGGTCACCTCGTTCGGCTCGGGTTCGTCGCACAGGTGACGAGGCACGACAGAGAAAGGTGACCCATGGACGGGCACGAGGGTCCGGTGGACGGACACGAGGAGCTGGCCGGGCTGTTCGAGGAGCGGCGCGGGCGGCTGCACGCGGTCGCGTACCGGATGCTGGGCTCGGCGGGCGAGGCCGACGACGCCGTGCAGGAGGCGTGGCTGCGGCTCGGCCGGACCGGCGCCGAGGGCATCGACAACCTCACCGGCTGGCTGACCACGGTCGTCTCCCGCATCTGCCTGGACATGCTGCGGGCCCGCACAGCCCGGCGCGAGGAGCCGTACGGCGACGCGGAGCCCGAGCCGGACGGCGGCAACGCGCCGGAGGACGAGGCGGTGCGCGCGGACTCGGTGGGGCTCGCGCTGCTGGTCGTGCTGGGCACGCTCAGTCCCGCGGAGCGCGTCGCGTTCGTGCTGCACGACCTGTTCGCCGTGCCGTTCGAGCAGGTCGCGGCGGTCACCGGACGGTCGCTGCCCGCGGCGAAGAAGCTCGCCAGCCGCGCCCGGCACAAGGTGCGCGGCACGCCCGCGGTGGCGGGCGCCGAGCAGGAACGCCACCGCAGGGTCGTGGAGGCGTTCCTCGCCGCCGCGCGGGGCGGGGACCTCGGCGCGCTGCTCGACGTCCTCGCGCCCGGTGTGGTGCGCCGTGCCGACCCCGCCGCGCTGCCGCCGGGTGCGGCGCCGGTGCTGACCGGCGCCCGCGCGGTGGCCGAGGGCACGGTCGCCCTGCGGGAGCGCGCCGGGGCCGCCGCGGTCGCGCTCGTCGACGGGCGGGTCGGCCTGGTCGTCACCCGCCGCGGACGGCTGCTGTACGTCCTCACGTTCACGATCGAGGACGAGCGGATCACGGCGTACGACGTCGTCGCGGACCCGGCCCGGCTGCGGCGGGTCGGCCTCGGGGTGCTGGACGCGCCGTCCGCGTCACGCTGAGCGGGACCTCCCGGTCAGCATGATCGCGCCGACCGGGCAGGCGCGGGCGGCCTCCCGGACCATGGGGTCGCCCGCGCCGTCCGCGCGGCCGGGCAGCACGGTGCTGAACCCGTCGTCGTCCTGGGCGAAGACCCCGGGCGCGGTCAACGCGCACTGGCCGGCCCCGATACAGACGTCGGTGTCGATGTCGATCCGCATGGCGCGCCTCTCACCAGGTCACGGGGAGTTCCAGCATCCCTTGGATGGTGTCGCCGGGCTTGAAGGGGATCTCGTGGGCGGGCGCGGCGAGCCGCAGGCCGGGCAGCCGTTCGAGAAGGGCGCCGAGGGCGGTCTCCATCTCGGCGCGGGCGAGGTTGTGGCCCAGGCACTGGTGGATGCCGAAGCCGAAGCCGACGTGGTGGCGGGCGGGCCGGTGCCAGTCCAGGGTGTCGGGGTCGTCGTAGACGGACTCGTCGCGGTTGATGACGGAGGTCGACAGGACCACGCCCTCACCGGCCCGGATCAGGGTCCCGGCCACCTCGATGTCCTCGGTGGCCTGGCGGAGCAGCCCGTCCGCGATGGACAGCATCCGCATCAGCTCCTCGACCGCGGCGGGCAGCAGCGCCGGATCGCGCCGCAGTTCGGCCAGCCGGTCGGGGTGCCGGAGCAGGGTGTAGGCGCCCAGGGAGATCATGTTCGCGGTGGTCTCGTGGCCCGCGACGAGCAGGATGATGCCGAGCGCGACGAGCTCCGCGCGGTCCACCGCGCCCTCGGACGGCGGCCGGTGCACCAGTTCGTCGAGGATGCCGTCGCCGGGCGCGGTGCGCTTGCGGTCGATCAGCCGGCCGAGGTACTCCTCCAGCCGGTCGCGGGCGTCCAGGGTGTCGGCGGGCTCGGGGCCGCGCAGCAACCGCCGCGACTGCTCCTCGAAGAACTCGTGGTCGGCGTAGGGCACGCCGAGCAGCGCGCAGATGACCATGGACGGCACCGGCAGCGCGAAGGCGCCGACCAGTTCGGCGGGCGGCCCCTGCCGGATCATCGCGTCGAGCCGCTCGTCCACGATCTCCCGGATGCGGGGGCGCAGTTCGGCCGCGCGCTTGAGGGTGAAGCCGGGGATCAGCAGGCGCCGCTGGCGGCGGTGCTCGGGGTCGTCGACGCCCAGCAGGGCCGCGCGGCGATGGCGTACGGCGGCGAAGCGGGGGGTGGTGGCGGGGAAGCCGGGGCGGCCGCGGTCGGTGGACAGACGGGGGTCGGCCAGCAGCTGCCGGGCGGCGGCGTGGCCGGTGACCAGCCAGGCGGGGCGGCCGTCGTAGAGGATGACGCGGCCGAGCGGGCGCTCGGCGCGCAGCGGGTCATATCCGGTCGGCGGGTGGTAGGGGCAGGTGCGGTCCTGCGGGAAGGGAACGGCGGGGGTGGGGCTGGGGGCGGAGGCGGTGGTAGGGGGTGTGGGCGGCTCGGGCTGGATCGCTTCGGTCAGTTCCGTCATCGAGGACCTCGCAGACGAAGGGTGTGCGTCGTGCCGATCTTCATTAGATGCCCGGGGCATCTATGGTGCGACGGCGAGATCGGCCAGATCGGGGAAGCGGCCGCTCTGGCCGAACCCCGTGGTGCGGCGGAGGACCCGCGGTCCGGGGCGCGGCCCGGCGGGTCGGCGGGCGCGGCGCGGTGATCTGGGGTCCGGCCCTCGCCGACGCCGCCGGCGAGGGTGCGCGGCGGACGGGGGACGGGGCGGTCGACCGGTCCGCCCTGGCCTGTCCTCATGCGTCCGCGCCGCGCGGCCTGTCCGGCGCTGCGCCCTCCCGTCCGGCGCCTTGCCCCGCCGACCGGCCCGTCGCGCCTGTCGTTGCGCCGTCCTCCGGGGCCTCGCGTCTACCGTTGCGGAGGACGACGATCAGTGATCACGGCGGCCGATCGGGGAACCCGCCGGTGTGGAACCGCGGCGAACAGCCGCACGAGCGACGATGGGACGGATGTCATGCCTCTTGAGGGCGAGTACGAGCCCAGCCCGGCACAGTGGGTGCGCGACCAGGTCGAGTTGTACGAGAGCTCCGGCGGCACCAAGGGAACGACCTTGATGGACACCGGACTTCCCGTGATCGTACTGACCACGCTGGGCGCCAGGAGCGGCAAGATCCGCAAGACCCCGCTGATGCGCGTGGAGCACGACGGGAGCTACGCGGTGGTCGCCTCGCAGGGCGGCGCGCCGACGCACCCGGTCTGGTACCACAACGTGAAGGCGGACCCGCGGGTCGAGCTCCAGGACGGGCCGGTGAAGCAGGACATGGTCGCCCGGGAGATCACCGGTGACGAGAAGGCCCAGTGGTGGGAGCGCGCGGTGAAGGCGTATCCGCCCTACGCCGATTACCAGAAGAAGACGTCGCGGGAGATCCCGGTCTTCGTGCTGGAAGCCGTTGACAAGCACTGACGCACGGCCGGCCCGGCGGGTGATCCGCTTCCGCTTCGGCGCCCTCGAACGGGTCCGGGAAAAATCTTCGGCGAGGCGTGCATAAATCCATACCCCGCCGGGAAACCGTGCGTCAGGCCCCGCCGCGCTCCCCCGTCGCGGCGGGGCTTTCCCATGCCTCCCCGGCGGGGCTCTCGCCCGCCTCCTCGGCACGGCTCCCGCCCGCCTCCCGGGCGGGGCTGTCGTGCGCCTCGCCGGCGGGCCGGTCGGTGATGTCGAGGAAGATCTGGTCGGCCTCCGGGACCTCGCGGGTGACGGTGCGCTTGATGCGGACCGAGACCTCCTCGACCCGCTCGCTGTCCAGGCCGGGCATCAGGTCGATCCGGGCGGCCACGAGGAGGGAGTCCAGGCCGAGCTTCATGGTGAACAGCGCCTCGACGCTGTCGATCTCCGGCTGCTCGTCCAGCAGGGAGCGGACCCGCCCGGTCAGTTCCGGGTCGGCGGCCTCGCCGATGAGCTGGTCGCGGGCGTCACGTCCCAGGCGGTAGGCGACGTAGACGAGCAGGGCGCCGATGCCGAGGGACGCCGACGCCTCCCAGACGACCTGCCCGGTGACCATGTGCAGGGCCAGTCCGGCCATGGCGAGCAGCACGCCGAGCACCGCCGTGCCGTCCTCGGCTATCACCGTGCGCAGGGCGGGGTCGCGCAGTCCGCTGCGGCCGCCCTGGCGGCGCGCCTGGTGCAGCGCCCGCAGCAGGGAGATCCCCTCGGCCACGAGGGCCACCGCGAGCACGACCAGGCCGACCACATAGCCGTCGAACTTCTCCTCCGAACCCTTGCGGAGCGCCTCGATGCCCTGGAAGAACGAGAAGCAGCCGCCCATGACGAAGATGCCGACGGCGGCGAGCAGTGACCAGAAGAACCGTTCCTTGCCGTAGCCGAACGGGTGCCGGGCGTCCGGCGGACGGCGGCTGCGGCGCAGCGCCGCGAGGAGGAAGATCTCGTTGAAGCTGTCGGCGACCGAGTGCGCCGCCTCCGACAGCAGGGCGGGCGAGCCCGCGAGGATGCCGCCCACGGCCTTCGCGACGGCGATCACCAGGTTGGCACCCAGCGCCACCAGTACGGTGACCCGGGTTCTGCTGTCGGGGTTCTGGTCGTCCGGGGTCCGGCCGGTCGTGTCCCGGTCGGGGGTCCGGTCGGAGGTGTTCCGGTCCCGGGCCCGGCCGGTCGTGTCCCGGTCGGACTTCTGGCCGATGGCGTTCTGGTCGGAGGTTGTCCCGCTCACCCTTCGCCGGATGCCCACGCGGCCGCGGCTCACACCGTGCGACAGGCGCGAATCGGGGAACTCAGGGAATGCGCACCTCAGCGACTCGGAGGAGAACCACGTGGCTCAGAAGCGAAAGACGTCCCTCGTCTACCGTCCCGTCGGCCTCGCGCTCGGCTGGACCGGCGGCGCGCTCGCCGGACTCGCCTTCCGCCGGACCTGGCAGGCGATCCGGCGGGAGGACGACGCGCCCGACGCCCTGGACCGGGACCGCGGCTGGGGGGAGATCCTGCTGGCCGCGGCCCTGCAAGGGGCGATATTCGCGGTCGTGCGCAGCGCCGTGGACCGCACCGGCGCCAAGGCGTACGAGCGTTCGACCGGCGTGTGGCCGGCGAAGCAGCCGGGCGGACGGGACTGAGCCCCGCGGGCCCGGGGGTCAGCCCTGCTCCGGCGTGTGGCCGACCAAGCAGCCGGGTGGAGGGGACTGAGCCCGGCCGGCCCGGGGCCAGCCCCGCTCCGCCGGGAGAAGCCCCGCGCCGCCCGGGGTTCAGCCCTGCTTGGGCGCCGAGGACGTGTGGCGGCGCACGGTGAAGGAGTGGCCGGCCGGGTCGGCGTAGCCGCGCTCCTCGTACGGGCCGGCCGCGTCCTTGGTGTCGAGGGGGCGGCCGCCCAGTGCGACCACCTTGCGTTCCACCCCGTCCAGGTCGTCCGCGACGAAGTCGACATGGGCCTGAAAGGCGTTCTCGGGGCGCGGCCAGCTCGGCGGAGTGGCGTTCCCGTCCCGGCGGAACGCCATCCGGAATCCGTCGGCGCCGCGGATCTCCACCCGGTTGGCCGACGCGTCCGTCTCCTCGGCCTGGAGCAACTCCTTGTAGAACTCGGCGAGTTTCTCGGGCTCGGCGCAGTCGAGCACCACGAGGCCCGCGTTCACCAGGGGCATGGTTCCTCCGTCACGTGTGAGGGACGGCGGTCCCACGCCGCCGGCACCATGCGGATATCCCGGCGCCGCCGAATCAGTCGGCGACGCCAACCCGCATGGCAACCGGGCGAGTTGACGTCGGGCCGAGAGGGGACGCCGGTCAGTCCGCCACGAGCCACTCCCCGTCCCGCATCAGCTCGCGGCCCTCGATCTCGTTCGCCTCGCGCCAGGCCTGCATCCGGTGCGGCCGTACGCGGAAGTACCGGTAGGCGGTGGCGAGTTGCCGGGGGTCGAAGCCGGTCCGGGCGGCGAACGCGTCGCCCTCCTCCCGGCTGAGCTCGCCGGGTTCCAGCGCGAGGACTCCGCCGTCGATCATCACGACGTCCCGGGTGGGCCCGAGGCCCAGCCGGGTGACGCCGGACGAGGCGAGATTGCGTCCGGTGGGGCTGGCGGCGGGCGTGGCCAGGAGCAGGGTGGAGCCGTCCCAGAGGAAGGACAGCGGGACCAGGTAGGGCGCTCCTCCTTCGGGTCCGGCGGTGGCGACCCAGACGTCCTCGTCGTGCTCCAGCCGGTGGAGGGTGTCCTGCTTGCGCTGCTTCGCGGGCCGTGCGGGCGGTGTGGTCATGGTCCCAGTGTGGCCGTCGGCGTCCCTGGGCCGCTCGGATTTCGGGCGTCGGGTCCCCTGCGGCCGTCAGCTCCCGTGGGCCGCGCGGATCTCCCTCAGCCGGGCCGCCGCCGCGGTCAGCAGGAGTTCCTGGGCGGCCGGGTAGGAGCTGCCGCGCATGGTCGCCACGAGGTGGGGCGCGGTGGCCGCGATGTTCGGGTGGGTGTCGGCGGGCAGCCGGGAGTAGACGGTCCGCCACACCTGCGCCTCGGCCTCGCGGGCGGCCCGCGGCAGGGCCGCGTTCGCCGAGTCGAGGGCACCGAAGGCGAGCGCCTGGTCGACGAAGGCGTGGTAGATCCGTACCGCCTCGGGGTCCGGGAAGCCCGCCCGGCGCAGCACGCCGAGGATCGCCTCGACGGCCTGGATCTCGTACGCCCGTCCCGTCACGCGGTAGGCGCTGAGCGCGGCCGCGCGCGGCTGCGCGAGCGCCCCGGCGTGCACCCGCAGCCCGAGTTCGCGCAGGTCGGCGAGCCATTCGCCGGTGGGCCGCCAGGGGCGCATGGTGCGGCCGATCAGCTCGTCGGCGATCGCGAGGAGCAGGTCGTCGGTGTGCCGGAAGTAGCGGTAGATCGAGCTGGGGTCGGCGCCGAGGGCGCGGCCGAGGCGTCGTACGGACAGGGCGTCGGAGCCGTGCTCCTCGATCAGCCGGAGGGCGGTCTCGACGATCAGCTCCTGCGACAGCACCACGCCCTGCTTGGTGGGGCGCCGCCGCTGCCGGGCCGCGGCGGGGACGACACGTTCGCTCATGCGCTACCTCCCTGGACGGTGTCCGCACCTTATGACAACACCGTTGACCTGTGAAGGCAACGGCCAGTTTCATGTCCCGTCACCGGGGCCTGCCAGGCCCCACGGTGCGAGCGGAGAGCTGGCCATGATCGACAAGCCCTACGGAGCCGACCCGCCCGAGCGGCCCGGACTGCGCACGTCCCTCGGCGTCCTGGACAGCGTCGCGATCGCCGCTTCCAGTACGGCGGCGACCACGACCATCGGCATCGGCCTGGGTGTCACGGCGGGGGTGGTGGGCCTGCACCTGCCGGCCATCATGCTGCTGGCGTTCCTGCCGATCCTCGGCATCGCGGGCGCCTTCTCACGGCTGAACAAGGTCGAGCCGAACGCCGGCAACGGCTATGTGTGGGTGGGCCGTTCGCTCAGCCCGTGGCTCGGCTTCATGGTCGGCTGGGTGAACATCGTCGCGACGATCGCGTTCCTCGCGTACACCACGGCGGTCACCGGCTCGGCGATGATGCAGCTGGCCGGGGAGGCCGGTCTGCACCGGGTGGGCGGCCTCACGCTCGACCCCGGTTCGACCGCGCAGACGACGGCGGTGGGGATCGTCGTCCTCGTCGCGGTGACCATCACCGCGGTCACCGGCGTGCGGACCGCGGCACGGCTCCAGACCGGGCTGCTGATCTTCGAGTACGTCGTCCTGCTGGGCTTCTGCGGCTACGGCATCTTCACCGGCTCGCACCCCTTCAGCCTGAGCTGGTTCGACCCGTTCGCCATCCCGTCGGCGACCGCCGTGGCGCAGGGGATGCTGCTGTCGGTGTTCTGTTACTGGGGCTTCGACGCCGCGTTCAGCGTGAACGAGGAGGTGCGCGACCCGAAGGACGCCTCCAAGGCGGGCTTCATCACGCTGGTGACCATGCTGGGGCTGTTCCTGCTCGGTTCGGTCGCCTTCCAGCGGGTGCTGTCGGGGCCGGAGCTGGTGGGCCACGGCGCCGAGGGCCTCGCCTACTTCGGCGACAAGCTGGCCGCGCAGCCGTGGGCCGCGATGCCGCTGGTGGCGCTGATGTTCTCCGCCGTCGCCTCGCTCCAGTCCGGCGTCATCCCGACCGCGCGCGGCATGTTCGCGATGAGCCGCGACCGCACGCTCGGTCCGGTGTGGTCGCGGGTGAGCACCAAGTACGGCACCCCGGCGGCGGGCACGCTGCTGATCGGCGCGCTGGCCACGGTGGTCGCCGCGCTCGCGCTGGTGATCCCCCGGCTCGCCGACATGATCATGGCGACGGTGAACGGCGTCGGCATCGTCGTCGCCCTGTCGTACGCGCTGACCGCGCTCGCGGCGGCCGTGCGCTTCCGGGCGCTGCTGAAGGAGGACTGGCGGCAGGGCGTGCGGGCGGTGGTGCTGCCCGGGATCAGCGCGGTCGTCCTGCTCGGGCTCGGCGGCTACCTCGGCTGGTCGTTCTACACCTCGACCGACCACTTCGCGCTCTCCCCTGACAACGGCTGGTTCCTGCTCGCCATGCCGCTCGCGATGATCGCGTCCGGGTTCGTGGCGGCGGCCTGGGCGAAGTGGGGGCGCAAGTCGCCGTACTTCCGCACCGGCACGGGTACGGACGCGGACGCGCCGCGCCTGCTGACCGCCTCCCAGTGAGCGCCTCGCGGGGGCCGGCGGGCGGCGGCGCGCCGGTCACCGGCCCCCGCGGACGCGCCCGGCCCCGCCCGCCGGCCGACGGGCGCGCCCCGCCCACCACCGCGCGCGGCGGCTGAACCAGCCCGCCGCTTCCGCCGACGCCACGACCGGGCCCCACCACCGGTCCCTCGGCCGGGGCATCCGCACCCCCCGCACCGCACCGACGATCCGCAAGGAACGGAAGACATGTACGCAGACCTGCTTTTCACCGGCGGCCCCGTCCTCACCCCCGAGGGCCGTACCGCGACCGCCGTGGCCGTCACCGGTGACCGCGTCACCGCCGTGGGCGGCGAGGCCGAGCTGCGCGAGCTGGCCGGGCCGCGCACCGAGGTCGTCGACCTCGCCGGGCGGCTGCTGCTGCCCGGCTTCCAGGACGCGCACGTGCACCCGCTCCCGGCGGGCATGGAGCTGATGCAGTGCGACCTTTCCGGCACCCGGACCGCCGAGGACACGCTGGCCGCCGTGCGCGCGTACGCCGACGCGCACCCCGAGCGGGAGTGGATCACCGGCGGCGGCTGGTCGATGGAGGCGTTCGAGGGCGGTACGCCGACCAAGGAGCTGCTGGACTCGGTCGTCCCGGACCGGCCGGTCTACCTGCCCAACCGCGACCACCACGGGGCCTGGGTGAACAGCCGCGCCCTGGAGCTCGCGGGCATCACCGCCACGACGCCCGACCCGGCCGACGGCCGCATCGACCGCGACGCCGCGGGCGAGCCGCGCGGCACCCTCCAGGAGGGCGCGATGCAGCTGGTGGGCCGGCTGGCCCCGACGGGCAGCGCGGCCGACCGTCTCGCGGCGCTCCTGCACGCCCAGCGGCATCTGCACTCCCTCGGCATCACGGCCTGGCAGGACGCCCTGGTCGGCGACTTCCTCGGCATGGACGACCCGTCGCAGGCGTATCTCGCGGCGGCACGGGCGGGTTCGCTCACCGCGCGGGTGGTCGGCGCACTGTGGTGGGACCGCGAGCGCGGCGCCGAGCAGATCCCGGAACTCGTGGCGAGGCGGGAGGAGTTGAGCCACGGTCGGTTCCGGGCGGGCAGCGTGAAGCTGATGCTGGACGGGGTCGCCGAGACCGGTACGGCCGCGCTCCTGGAACCGTATCTCGACCCCTGCGGCTGCGTCACCGCCAACCGTGGCACCAGCTTCATCGACGCCGGGCAACTGCCCAAGTACGTCACCGAGTTGGACGCACTGGGCTTCCAGTGCCACTTCCACGCGCTGGGCGACCGGGCGGTGCGCGACGCGCTGGACGCGATCGAGGCGGCCCGCGCGGCGAACGGGCCGAGCGACACCCGCCCGCACCTGGCACACCTCCAGGTCGTGCACCCGGACGACGTGGCCCGCTTCGCGCGGCTCGGCGCGACCGCCAACATCCAGCCGCTGTGGGCCGCCCACGAGCCGCAGATGGACGAACTGACGATCCCCTTCCTCGGTCCCGAACGAGCAGCCTGGCAGTACCCGTTCGGCGCGCTGCTGCGCTCCGGGGCGCGGCTCGCGGCGGGCAGCGACTGGCCGGTCTCCAGCGCCGACCCGCTCCAGGGGATCCATGTCGCGGTCAACCGGGTGCAGCCGGAGGGCGGCGCGCCGGTCTTCCTGCCGGGTGAACGCATCGGCCTCACCGACGCGTTCACCGCCTACACGGCCGGCGCCGCCTACGTGAACCACCTCGACGACACGGGCGCCGTGCGCGTGGGCGCGCTGGCCGACCTGGTGGTGCTGGACCGCGACCCGTTCGCCGCCGCCCCGGAGGCGATCGCCGAGACGACGGTGGCGCTGACGTACGTGGGAGGAGAGCGGGTGTACGCCGCCTCAGGGGTGTGACCGGGTGCCCCGGACGTGATCGGCCGGGGCCCAGGATGTGATCGTCGGGGGCCCGGGACGTGAGCGGCCCGGGGCGGCACCGAGCCCCCGGTCGGTCACTGGCAGGCGACTCCCTCCTTCACCTCGGGCCACGCCTGCACCCGGCCGTCGACACGGACGTACGCCGTCGAGCGGTCGTCCGTCAGCCACAACTGCCGGCCACGGAACCGGTATCCGGTGTCGTGCGCGTCGGCGGGCAGCTTCACGTTCGCCCGGTACGGCGCCGTGAGCATCTCGGACGGCAGCACGCCGTGCGGGTCGGAGGCGTACTCCCGCTTGCCGTCGAGTTCCAGGAAGTGCGCCGACTCCCAACCGCAGTGACCGGGACCGGTGTCGCTCCGCACCTCGGTGACCGGCAACCGGTGCCCGTCGCGGTCCGTCCAGACCTCGTAGCCCAGCGACTCGGCGACCTTCGCCGGGAATTCCGACGGATCGCACGAGGCGCTGGTCTCCGGGCCCCAACCGGGCCGGTCCGGGCGGTCCTTGGCCACGATCACGGCGACCTTCGTGCGGCCCGCGACGTCGTAGGAGAACAGGACGCGGTCGTGCTCGCGCCGCTCCACCCGGTAACCGGAGCGAGGCACGTCGGGCTGCTCCATGTCGAAGTAGGCGAGCAGGCCCTCCACCGGCGTGCTGCCGCCGTCGCCCCGGCTCCACGGGTCGCTGCGGCCCCCCGAGTACATCCGGCCGTCGCACTCCAGGGCCCGGCCCGACGCGCCGGAGGCGTCGACGCCCGTCGCCCCCTTCGCCCGCACCGGGACGTACAGCGGGCCGCTGTACGGGGTGGCCGGGGCCGAGACGGAGTCCGTGTAGACCGGGCCGTTCTTGATGTCGTCGCCCGAGCGGCAACCGGCCACGCCGGGAGCGACGACCAGGAGCGCCGTCAGGGCGAACAGGCCTCCGCGCCGCCTCGCGCCGCCGTCCCGCCCGGCAACCGCCCGTCTCGCCCGCGCCTCACGCATCGCCGCCCCCTGCCCATGGCCCGTGACCCGGGCCGCTCCCGGGCCCGTCCGTCGGCCGTCGCTCCTTCGACGCGGGAACGGGGTGCAACGTTCGGACGGCCCGGACGGCCCGGACGGCAGGTGCCGGAAGCCAGAAGCCGGAAGCCGCAAGCCGCAAGCCGGAAGCCGGAAGCCGGAAGCCGGAAGCCGGAAGCCGGAAGCCGGAAGCCGGAAGCCGGAAGCCGGAAGCCGGAAGCCGGAAGCCGGAAGCCGGAAGCCGGAAGCCGGAGGCTACCGAACGGCCTGGAACGTGCGCCGGTACGTCTGCGGGGAGACCCCGATCGCGCTGTGCAGGTGCTGCCGCAGGGACGCGCCCGTGGCGAAGCCGACGCGGCCCGCGATCTGGTCCACCGACAGGTCGCTGGACTCCAGCAGGTGCCGGGCGCGGGCCACGCGCTGCTGGATCAGCCAGCGGCCGGGGCTCAGCCCCACCTCGTCGTTGAAGCGGCGGGCGAACGTGCGCATGCTCATCCGCGCGTGCCCGGCGAGATCGGCCAGGGCGAGCGGCTCGTCGAGCCGTTCCAGCGCCCAGGTCCGGGTCGCCGCGGTGCTCGCGGCCCCGCTCGCCGGAACCGGGTACTCGATGTACTGCGCCTGCCCGCCGTCGCGGAACGGCGGCACCACGCAGCGCCGGGCCACGGTGTTGGCCAGCTCGCTGCCGTGGTCCTCGCGCACGATGTGCAGACACACGTCCACGCCGGAGGCCGCGCCCGCCGAGGTGAGGATGCGGCCGTCGGCGACGAACAGCACGTCGGGGTCGAGCGGGATGTGCGGGAACAGGCGGCCGAAGTGCTCGGCGAGCTGCCAGTGCGTGGTCGCCCGGCGCCCGTCCAGCAGGCCCGCCGCGGCCAGCACGAAGGCGCCGGTGCAGATCGAGACGATCCGCGCGTCGGGGCGGACACGGTCGAGGGCGGCGGCGATCGGGTCCGGGAGGCCGGGGGTGATCCGGTCCGGGGAGGTCGGCGCGATCACCACCGTGTCGGCCGTGGCGAGGATCTCCGGCCCGTGCTCGACGGCGACGGAGAAGTCCGCGTTGGTGCGCACCGGACGTCCGTCGACCGTGCAGGTCAGCACCTCGTAGTGGCCGTCGGCCGCGCCGAGGATGCGGGCCGGGATGCCCAGCTCGAAGGGGTACACGCCGTCGAGGGCCAGGACGACGACCCGCTCGGGGGCCTCAGCTCGTGGTGTTCGCCGCATGGCACGATCGTATCGAATGATGGCCATCATGCCATTTTCCCCGGCGGCGGCACCGGGCAGGCTGAATGACCATGAGCACTGACGACAACACCCCCACGATGCGCGCCATCGGCCAGGACGTCCTCGGCGGACCCGAGGTCCTGAAGGAGATCCGGCTGCCGAAGCCCGCGCCCCGCCCCAACGAGGTACTGGTCCGGGTCCGCGCGGCCGGCGTCAACCCCACCGACTGGAAGCACCGCGCCACCGGCGGCTTCCTCGGGCAGCCGCCCTTCGTCCTGGGCTGGGACGTCTCCGGCGTGGTCGAGGCCGTCGGGATCGGCGTGGCCGCCTTCCGCCCCGGCGACGAGGTCTTCGGCATGCTGCCCTACCCGTTCGGGCACGGCTCGCACGCCGAGTACGTCATCGCCCCGGTCCGCGCCCTCACCCGCAAGCCCGCCGCGCTCGACCACGTCGAGGCGGCCGCGCTGCCGCTCGTGTCGCTGACCGCGTGGCAGGCGCTGGTGGAGACGGCCGACCTGCGCGAGGGGCAGCGGGTGCTGATCCACGCGGCGGCCGGCGGGGTCGGGCATGTCGCCGCGCAGATCGCCAAGTCCCGCGGCGCGTACGTGATCGGCACGGCCAGCGAGTCCAAGCACGACTTCCTGCGCTCGATCGGCGTGGACGAGCCGGTCGACTACCGCGCCACCGACGTCACCGAGGCGGTGCGCGACGTCGACGTCGTCCTCGACACCCTCGGCGGCGACACCTCCACGCGGTCCCTGCGCACGCTGCGGCCCGGCGGCGTCGTCGTGTCGATCCTGCCCGTGGGCTCCGCCGAGTTCTTCGAGGAGGCGGAGCGTCTCGGGGTGCGCGCGGTGCGGATGCTGGTGGACGCCGACCGGCACGGGATGCGGGCGATCGCGGACCTCGTCGAGCGGGGCGCGCTGCGCGCCACGATCGCCGGGACCTTCCCGCTGGCCGACGCGGCCAAGGCGCACGAGGTCGGCGACACCGGGCGCACCGCTGGGAAGCTGGTCCTGGTGGTGGACTGAGCGCTCTTCCCAGGAGGACCCTGTTCCCAAACCTGACGGCTCGGCACTTCCCTGTCGCCTTCGCCACAGAAAGTGGGCCCTCGAAGGCGAAGACATATGTCAATCGAACATGCTCAAATTCACTCCATCGAGGGTAACTTGCTGAGCGGGGACGGGAATTGGGCATCCGGGGGCCGTGAGGGCCCCAGTGGCCCCCGCCGTCCCGGGCGCACCAGAGGCAGGGTGGAGGCGATGTCGTCGTGGAGCAGCAACCCGCGCCGCTGTCCCGGCACTTACGCGTCCACCAGGACCGGGGCCACACGGTGCTGGAACTCCGCGGCGAGATCGACATCGCCGCGGCCACCGAGATCATGCCCGGCCTCGACCGGGCGACGGGCCGACCCGGCGCGCGCGTGGTCCTCGACCTGCGCCGGGTCGAGTTCTTCGACTGCTCGGGACTGCGGCTGATCTACCGGGCCCGGCAGCGGGTCCTCGACCACGGCGGGCAACTGCACCTCGTCTGCGACCATCCGCTGACCCTGCGGGTCTTCCGCATCACCGGCCTGTCCCAACTGCTGCCGCCGCGGCCGACGCTGGAGGCGGCACTGGGGCAGTCGGAGACGGCGTCCGGCCGCCCGTGACGGGGGCGGCACACCCGCCGGCTCCAGCTCACCCTCCCGCTCCCGCTGCCGCTGCCCCGACGGCTACTCCTTGCGCGGCGCGTCGAACAGGGCGCTGACCGACTCGCCGTTGTGGATGCGGCGGACCGCCTCCGCGAGAGCCGGGGCGATGGACAGCACGCGCAGCTTGTCGGTGTACTCCTCGGCCGGGACCGGCACGGTGTTGGTGCAGACGATCTCCAGCACGTCGCCCTGCGCGCTCAGCCGTTTCAGGGCGCCGCCCGCGAACAGCCCGTGCGTGCAGGCGATACGGATCGAGCGCGGGCCCAACTCCCGCAGCCGGTCCAGCAGTTCGAGGACGGTGCTGCCCTTGGCGATCTCGTCGTCGAGCACGATGACATCGCGGTCGGTGACCTCGCCGATCACCGAGTTGATGTTCACCAGGTCGTCCGCGAAACGCTGTTTGGCCCCGGCGGCCACCTGCGCGCCGATCATCCGCGCGAACGCCGCGGCCTCCTTGGCATTGCCGAGGTCCGGCGAGACGACCGTGGTGCGGGAGAGGTCGTACTGCCGGAAGTGCGCGGCCAGTTCGCGCAGCGCGTGCAGATGGTCCACCGGCACCGAGAAGAAGCCGTGCACCTGCGGCGCGTGCAGCGTCATCGCCAGCACCCGGCCCGCGCCCGCGGCCACCATCAGGTCCGCCACCAGCCGGCCGCCCAGCGAGATGCGCGGGGCGTCCTTCTTGTCGGAGCGGGCGTAGGAGTAGTGCGGCATCACGACGGTGATGCGCCCGGCGGAGGCGCCGCGGGCCGCGTCGCACATCAGCAGCAGCTCGACCAGATGCTCCTGCACCGGTCTGACCAGCGGCTGGATCAGGAAGACGTCCCGTTCCCGGCAGTTCGCCTGGAGCTGCACCTCCAGGCAGTCGTTGGCGAAGCGGCTGACCCGGGTGGGGCTGAGCGGTACGCCGAGGTGCTGGCACACCTCCTCCGCCAGCTCGGGGTGGGCGCTCCCGCTGAACACCGCGATGTCTCGCACGTCCGGCTCCTCGCATGATCGCCTCGGGCTGCGGGGGCTCATGCTACTGACCCGCCAAGCGGCACGCGACGGTGCCACCGTCCATGTTCCCGCACGTCAGGACGGCTCGCGCGGCGAGACCGACGCCGCACTCACCCGAACGGGTGCGGACGTGGGCCCGGCGCACACGCCTCGGCCGTCCCGCGCCGGGCGCGCGCACGGGCGCCCGCGCGCCGCGGCCAGGCCGGTGGTACGCCCAACCATGCGGTCTGGCACGGGCATTGGCGGGCATCCGGAGGGGGAGAGAAGGAGGACGGTCGCATGACGACTTCCACAGAGCGCCCCACCAGGCGCGAGAGCCCCGCCAAGCACATGCCCGGGTGGGCCAAGGTGCTCACCGCGGTGGTCCTGGTGCTCGCCCTGCTGTTCGCGGGCATCCGGCTCGCCGTGCTGCCCGGCCTGCGTGACCTGTTCGGCACCGAGACGCACGACCGCACCGGACCGACCCTGCTCAAGTCGATCCAGGACATGAGCCGTTACGACGCCGCCTCCGGCAACTTCCAGGTCGTGGTGGACCTGGAGAAGGACGCGAAGTACCTGCCCAGCGCGATCCGCGGCACCCGCACGCTGTACGTCGGCGCGGGCACCGTGGAGGCCTACGTCGACCTCGGGAAGGTCGGCGACGACGACGTGAAGGTCAACGCCGACCGCACGTCCGCCACGCTGCGGCTGCCGCACGCCGCGCTCGGCACACCCGCCCTCGACGTGAACCACTCCTACGCGGTCTCCAAGCAGCGCGGGCTGCTGGACCGGCTCGGTGACCTCTTCTCCGACAACCCCGACAGCGAGCACGCCGTGCAGAAGCTGGCCGTGAAACACATCGGGGACGCGGCGAAGGACAGCGGGCTGACCACCCGCGCGGAGAGCAACACCACGGACATGCTGGAGGGCCTGCTGCACTCCCTCGGCTTCAAGGAGGTGCACGTGTCCTACGGCTCCTGAGGAGCGCTCCCACCGGCCGCCCGGCGCGTGCCCCGCGAGCCCTCGCGCGCCGGGATTCCTCGCCCGATTCGAGGGTAACCGGCCTACCACGCCGGCAGGTTGACGACTGGAGGACTTGATGGCCCGGGCCGAGGTACGACCGCGAACGACCTTTCGCCTGCGCAGTACGAAGCGCGACGCCGAGAGTGACGCCGAGCGGGACACGAAGGCCGCCGCGAAGACCGGGAGGGCGGGCCGGACCGGGTGGACGGGCCGGACCGGCAAGGCGAAGAAGGCCCCCGCGGACACCAAGGGCAAGGCGAAGAAGGCCCCGGCGGACACCAAGGGCAACACCAAGGGCAAGGGGCGGGGCAAGGCCGGCGGTGCCGACGACCGCCGCCCGCTCCCCCTCGTCGCCCGGCTCGCGGCCTGCCTGTGCGCGTTCGTCTTCATGGTCGCCTTCGCCGTCGTACTGGCCCGCATCACCCTCGAGCCCTCGCCGGCGTCCGTGTCGATCGCGCACACGAACCTGCACCCGGGCAGCACCCTCAAGCTCTATCTGGACCAGCCGGCCCTGCGCGACGCCGTCAAGCAGGTCGGCGGCAACATCCTGCTGGGCGTGCCGTTCGGGGTGCTGGTGCCGGTCGTGGCCCCGCGCGCCCGCGGGCTGCTGCGCGTGGTCGCGCTGACCGCGATCGTCATGCTGCTGGTGGAGTTCGCGCAGGGCGCGCTGGTCGCCGGGCGGGCCTTCGACATCGACGACGTCATCCTCAACACGGCGGGCGCGCTGCTGGGATACCTGGTTTTGGGCCGGCGGCTCGGGCGGGCGGTGCACGCGCGCAAGCCGCGCCGCCAGCGGGCCTGACCCCCGGACCCGAGACGATCCCGGCACGATCCGACACGGACCCGACCCGGGCAGGACGCCACGGGGCACTGAGCCGGCGGCCGCGGCCGCCGGCTCAGTGCAGTTGCCAGGTGTACCGGTCGCCGCCCACCCAGCAGATGACGTTGGGGTCGTCCAGGTCGTGCACGACCACGCCGTACTCCGCCGCGATCTCCAGGACGTCGGTCACGGTCCGTGCCTGCCCGACCACCTCCCCCTCCACCTCGACGATCCGGAACGGCTTGGTTCCCGGCTTGCCCGGCTGCGGTCCCAGCACCAGGACCCGTGGGTGGGAGAGGAAGGGGCTCGCGATTTCGGTCATGAAAAGAGAGTAGATCGCGCAGCTCATCCCGCTATGTCACGGATCACCCAGCCGGCCGTCGTGCGGGGCGGCCGGGCCTGGGGAACCCTGGTGATGGACGGAGGTGGCCCGGAAAACGCTGGTGGTGGAGGTGGCGATGGATCCCGTCGAGGCCCTGGACCGGATCGCCTTCCTGCTGGAGCGGTCCCTCGCGCCGACCTACCGCGTGCGCGCGTTCCGCACCGCGGCGGGCGTGCTCGCGGCCCTGCCGCGGGGCGAGGTGGCCGAGCGGGCCGCCGCCGGGACGCTGGAGTCGCTGAAGGGCGTGGGGCCGAAGACGGCCCAGGTGGCCCGGGAGGCGCTGGCCGGCGAGGACCCCGCCTACCTGAAACGGGTGGAGGAGGAGTGCGCCGGCCCGCTCACCGAGGGCGGCACGGCGCTGCGGGCCCTGCTGCGCGGCGACTGCCATCTGCACTCGGACTGGTCGGACGGCGGCAGCCCGATCGCGGAGATGGGCCGCACGGCGGCCCGGCTCGGCCACGCGTGGGCCGTACTGACCGACCACTCCCCGCGGCTGACCGTGGCCCGCGGCCTGTCGCCGGAGCGGCTGCGCGAACAACTGGAGCTGGTCGAGGAGCTGAACGCGACCTGGGCGCCGTTCCGGCTGCTCACCGGGATCGAGTGCGACATCCTCGACAATGGCTCCCTCGACCAGGAGCCGGAACTTCTCGACCGGCTCGACGTGGTCGTCGTGTCCGTGCACTCCAAGCTGCGGATGGACGCGGGCGCGATGACCCGGCGCATGGTGGCCGCCGTACGCGATCCGCACGCGGACGTCCTCGGGCACTGCACGGGACGCCTGGTCACCGGGCGGGGGCGGCCGGAGTCGCGGTTCGACGCGGACGAGGTGTTCGCCGCGTGCGCCGAGAGCGGCACGGCCGTGGAGATCAACAGCCGCCCTGAGCGGCTGGACCCGCCGCGCCGCCTGCTGCGCCGGGCGGTCGCGGCGGGCGTGCTGTTCTCCGTCGACACCGACGCGCACGCGCCGGGCCAGCTCGACTGGCAGATCTACGGCTGCGCACGGGCGGAGGAGTGCGGGGTGCCGCCCGAACGGGTGGTCACGACCTGGACGGCCGAGGAACTGCTGACCTGGACACGGGAGGGACGGGTGCCGGAACGCGCGGGAGCGGGCGTCACCTGACCACAGTGACGCAGATCACCCGATTCGGCGCGATCCGTGCGGAACACCCGACGGTGGTTCACCGTTGAACCAGCCGTGGGTGCGGATGGGACAGTGTCCCCGGGCCTCACCATCCGCCCACAGGGACGATCGTTCGGCTGAAGCCCTGTGGAGCCTTTCGCCGAGAGGCGACCGCCATCCGTACCCACCTCAGTCCGCCCCGACCGTGATCCCCCCGTCCGGTCGGGGCGTTCCCTTGCCCCGGAGGCTTGCTCCAGACAGCCGGAGACTTGCTCCGGACGCCGGAGGGAAGTTGACTTCGAGCGCGCTCCAATTCGTAGCGTGCCGACCATGAGCACCGAACAGCACAAGATCGGCTCGGGCTACGGCGCCACGAGCACCGCCACCGAGGTCCTGGACGGCGTCGACCTGACCGGCAGGCTGGCGATCGTCACCGGCGGCTACTCCGGGCTCGGCCTGGAGACCACCCGCGCGCTGGCCGGAGCCGGTGCCCGGGTCGTCGTCCCCGCCCGGCGCGCCGCCGCGGCGCGCACGGCGCTGGAGGGCCTGCCCGGCGTCGAGGTGGACGAGATGGACCTCGGCGAACTGGACAGCGTGCGCGGCTTCGCCGAACGCTTCCTCGCCTCCGGCCGCACCGTGGACATCCTGATCGGCAGTGCCGGGATCATGGCCTGCCCGGAGACCCGGGTGGGGCCCGGCTGGGAGGCCCAGTTCGCCACCAACCACCTCGGGCACTACGCCCTCGTCAACCGCCTCTGGCCGGCGATCGAGCCCGGCGGCGCCCGCGTGGTCTCGGTGTCCTCGCGCGCCCACCACTTCTCCGGCATCCGCTGGGACGACGTCGACTGGCGCCAGGGCTACGACAAGTGGCTCGCCTACGGCCAGGCGAAGACGGCCAACGCCCTGTTCGCGGTGCATCTCGACGCGCTCGCCCGCGACACCGGGGTGCGCGCCTTCTCGCTGCACCCGGGCGGCATCCTCACCCCGCTCCAACGGCACCTCGACCGCACGGAGATGATCGAGCGCGGCTGGATCGACGAGAGCGGCACCGTGCTCAACCCCGGGGCGTTCAAGACCCCCGAGCAGGGTGCGGCCACCCAGGTCTGGGCGGCGACCTCGCACCGGCTCGACGGGATGGGCGGGGTGTACCTGGAGGACTGCGACATCGCCGAGCCCGCCGCCGGGGAGGAGGCACCCGGCGGGGTGAAGGACTGGGCGGCCGACCCGGAGCAGGCGGCCCGGCTGTGGGAGCTGTCGGCGGAACGCACCGGCCTGGACGCGCTCTCCCGCTGACCCGCCCGGTCAGCCGGGCCCCAGGACGAACTCCCGCAGATCCGCGGTGAGCCGGGCGGCGTGGGTGACGAACAGGCCGTGCGCGGCGTTGTCGTAGACCTTGAGGGTGCCCTCCGGCGCGAGGGCGGCGGCGCGGCGGCCGGTCAGCTCCAGCGGGGCGGAGACGTCGTGCGTGCCGTGCACGACGAGCACCGGCAGTTCGGTCTTGGCCAGTTCGTCCGAGACGTCGAGTCCGGCGATCATCCGCTGCACCGCGCTCGACGCGCGGGCCGTGGCGACCATGCAACCGGCGCTGACGTGGCGGACGTAGGCCGGGGAGACCTCGTTGCCGGGCAGGTGGAGGCCGAAGAAGTCCCCCACCGCCTGGGGGTCGTCGAAGAAGGCCGCGCGGTCGCGCAGGAAGGTGTCGGTGGCGGCCCGCATGACCTCGGGGTCCCAGCCGTCGGGGTTGTTCTCGCAGCGGGCCGGTCCGGGCGCGATGCCCGCGACCAGGGCGATGCGGGCCACCCGCCCGGCGCCGTGCCGGGTCAGGCAGCGCACGATCTCCGCGCTGCCGACCGAGTGCCCGATCAGCGTGGCCGCGCGCAGGCCGAGGTGGTCGAGGAGGGCCTGCAGGTCGTCGGCGAGGGTGTCGAGGTCGTAGCCGCCCCACACGTCGTCGGAGCGGCCGTGCCCGCGCCGGTCGAGGCCGACGCAGCGGACGCCGTCCTCGGCCAGCGGGAGCATCTGGAACTCCCACATGTCGGTCGCGAGGTAGGCGCTGTTGACGAACACGGCCACGGGGCCGTCGGTGGGGCCGTAGTCGACGTAGTGCAGGCGGGTGCCGTCGACGGGGCTCGCGAAGTACGGCATGGACGTCCTCCTGAGGGCTCGGGACGACGGCGGAACGCCGGGTGACGGCGGTCTCGTGGAGCCGGTGGTCCCGCGGTGGCGGCCGGCCCCGTGACGAGGGCCGGTCCCGCCTTGACGCCTCCCATGCTGGCGCCGGGGCGCGCCCGCGGTCGATTACCTCCGAGGTAGTGGCGTGCGGTTGCCTTCGAGGAAGTGGCGTCCGGTTGCCTCCGGGGCAGTGGCGTCCGGTGCGGCGGCTCGCGGGGGACGGGGACGGCGCCGTATCCGCGGGCGGACGGCCGGGCGGGCCGTGGGTGAGCCGGACCGGGGTGCGGGGCCCGCACCCGGATGGTGTCGGTGTGGACCGGGACCACCCCCGGGTGTCGGTGTGGGCGGGGACCGCCCCCGGGTGTCGGTGTGGGCCGACTGCCGCGCCCCCGAGCCGCGGCACCCGGCCCACCCGGTCATGGGCCCCCGCCGCCCCACCGGGACCACCCGTCACCACGAGTCACGGCGTGGTGGCCACGGGTACGGGGCGAACCGGGGACGGTCAGTAGGGCGCCCGCTCCTGGAGGGCCGTGCGCCAAGCCGGTTCCGGGCTCTGCGGGGTGGGCTCCGGGCGGCGCCCGCCCCGGGCGAAGAAGTCCGCGAGGGGCAGGATCGCGGCGCCCACGGTGACCGCGTCGGGCCCGAGCCGGCCGAGCTCTATCGTCACCTTGTCCGCCGGATGGCGCAGCGCGTACGCCGTCGCGTGGCGCCGTACCGCGGGCAGGAAGCGGGAACCGAGCTGCAGGCCCGCCCAGCCGCCGATGAGGATGCGCTCGGGCTGGAAGAGGTTGATGAGGTCGGAGAGGCCGGCGCCGAGGTACTCGGCGGTCTCCTCCAGGACGGCCAGCGCGACCGGGTCGGCGGCGGTGCCGTCGGTGGGGTAGGCGGCGGCCAGCATCGCGGTGAGCGCGGTCTCCTCGTCGGCGCCCTGCGGCGGACGTCCGCCCTCCTCGCGCCAGCGCTCCAGCAGGGACTCCGCGCCCGCGTACGCCTCCAGGCAGCCCAGCGCGCCGCAGCGGCAGCGGCGGCCGCGCACCCGCACGGTCAGATGCCCCCACTCGACGGCCCGCCCGTGCTCCACCTCCGGGGTGACCAGGCAGGCGCCGACGCCGGAGCCGAAGAGCACGACGACGGCGTTGCGGGCGCCGCGGCCCGCGCCGAACCACATCTCGGCCTGGCCGAGCGTCTTGGCACCGTTGTCGATGAAGTACGGCACGCTGTCCGGCAGCCGGGAGTCCGAGCGCAGCAGGGACTCCAGCGGGACCGCGCCCCAGCCGATGGTCTGGCCGTGCACGACGGTGCCGCGGTCGGCGGTGTGCTCGACGATGCCGGGCACGCCCACGCCGACGCCGAGCAGCCGCTCGGCCGGGATGCGGGCGGCGGCCAGCACCTCGGCCATGCCGTCGCGGATATGGCCGGTGATGACGTCGACGTCGTAGCGCTGGTGCTCCAACGGGCGCTCGGCGCGGGCCAGTTCGGTCAGGGTGAGGTCGAACAGCTCGACCCGCACCCGGGTCTCGCCGACGTCCACGCCGATCATGTGGCCGCTGTGCGGTGCCACGCGCAGCAGGGTGCGCGGGCGCCCGCCGTCCGAGTCGACGCTGCCGGCCTCCTCGACCAGCCCGTCCGCGATCAGGTCGGCGACGACATTGCTCACCGAGCCGGAGCTCAGGCCCGTGGCCGGGCCCAGCTCGAACCGGCTGAGGGGTCCGTCGAAGTACAGCCGTTGCAGCACGGCCGTGCGATTGGCCCGCCTGAGGTCGCGTACCGTGCGCCCGTTCCGCCCCGCCATGTGGCTCCCTTCGAACCCTTTCCGACCTGCAACATACCTCTGCGGGCGGCTTCGGCGCGACATTCCTCCAACCCTTAGTTCACGTTATGAGCTAAGTAGGTGGCGGCTATGAGGCCCGCGACCGGCCCACCGCGTGCGCCGGGCCGTCCGGCGCGGCGGCCGGCTGCGGCCACCCGCGTGGAACCGCGCCCGCGGAGCCCGCTCCCGGGAGTCCTCCACCATGCCCCGCCCTCCCCTGCCGCTCCGCCGCGCGGGAGCCTACCGGGTTGTTTTGGTGAAAGAGCCACTTCAAGTGATGTGCACGGGTATGACGTTGCTGACCGAATACGGGCCGGGCCGTCGAAGGGGAGCAGATGGCGGGCAGGGCGTTACGACTCGTGCCGCGGGCGGGGCTGCTCGCGCTCGGCACCCTGGTGCCCGGCGCGGCGGGCATCACCTACCGCTCCGCGGTGGCCCGCCACCCGGTCCTCACCGTCGGGGCCCTGCTGGTCTGGGAGGCGCTGCTGCTCGGTGCCGCGTTCACGGGCAAGGTCTTCGGGGACCTGGAGAAGCGGTGGGTCGGGCGCACCGCGGAGGCCCTCGACCGGCGCCTGCTCTGGCGTGCCTCGCACCGCGTGTACCTGCGCCAACTGCGGGCCAACGTCCAGGACATGGAGACCGTGGGCATCGCCACACAGGGCGAGTTCGTGCTCCGGATGCGCCAGGTGTACGTCGACGTCGGCCTGACCCCGCAGACGCCGCACGCGGCCGCGCGGGAGCCGTATCTGGGCACGGTCCCCGGTGGTCGCACGGCGGCCGGCGCGGGGCGCAGACGCAGCCTGGAGTCCGTGCTGGGGGACGCCGAACAGGAGGGCGCCGCGCGGCTGTTCGCCCTGATCGGCGGACCCGGATCCGGCAAGACGACGCTCGCCCGCGGCACGGCGCTGCGGCTGTGCGAGAGACAATGGCCTTCGCGGCGAGGGCGGTTGCCGGTCCTGCTGTACCTGCGCGACCACGCCAGGGCACTGCTCGCCGAAGACCCGCCGGGGCTGGGGGCGGTGGCGTGCCAGGCGACCTGGCTGCGCGAGAAGGTCCCCCCGGGCTGGCTGGAGCGGCAGCTCGAACGGGGCCGCTGCCTGGTCCTGTTGGACGGTCTCGACGAGGTCGCCGATCCGGCCGAGCGGGGCCGCGTGGTGGCGTGGGTGGAACAGCAGCGGGCCCGGCACCCCGAGAACATCTTCCTGGTGACCTCCCGGCCGCACGGCTACCAGTCGAAGCCGCTGACCGGCGCGGAGGTGCTCCAGGTGCAGCGCTTCACCCCGGAGCAGGTCGAACGGTTCCTGCACCAGTGGTCGTACGCCGTGGAGTGCCGGGCGCGGGCCGAGACCGGCCGTGAGGTGCGGGCGATCGCGGACCGTCAGGCGGCGGACCTGATGACCCGGCTGCGGACCCGGCCCGCGCTGTACGACCTCTCGGCGAACCCCCTGCTGCTGACGATGACGGCGAACGTGCACCGCTACCGCGGCGCGCTGCCGGGCAGCCGCGCGGAGCTGTACGCCGAGATGTGCGACGTACTGCTGCACCGGCGGGCGGAGGCGCGCGGGCTGAGCGACGCGACCGGTCTGGAGGGGCGGCACAAGCGGCACGTGGTGCAGCGGCTCGCGCTCGCGATGATGAAGGGCCGGGCCCGGGACTGGCCGCTGGCCAGGGCGGCTCGCGCGATACAGACGGCGCTGCGGGAGGTGCCCGGCGCCGTGACCCCCGAGGTGTTCCTCGACGAGGCCCGAAAGAGCGGGCTGCTCGTGGAGCGGGAACAGGGCGTGTACGGCTTCGCCCACCTGACCCTTCAGGAGTACCTCGCGGCCGCCCAGTTGGGGACCTCCCGGACCGGGAAGCGGTCGCTGGCGGCGACCGTGGACGACCCGTGGTGGCGGGAGACCATCCTGCTGTGGGCCGCCGACAACGACGCGACGGCGATCGTCGACGCCTGCTACCGGTCGGGCTCCATCCAGACCCTGGCGCTGGCCTTCGACTGCGTCGACCAGGCCAGGACCGTCGCGCCCGAGACCCGCGAGCGGCTGGAGTCCCTGCTGACACCGTCCGGCTCCGCCACGGACCCGGCCCTGCGGGCGCTCACGGCGGGCATCCTGGCGACCCGGTCGCTGCGGGAGGTCGTGACGCTGGACGAGAACACGGTGCTGTGCGCGAATCCGGTGTCCGCGACGCTGTACGAGCTGTTCGTCCGGACGGAGGAGGCGCGCGGCCTGCATCACCCGCCCGCCGCCCGGCGGACCTCGGACGGTGACGGACCCGCGGTGGGGATGGAGGGCGAGGACGCGGAACGGTTCGTGGAGTGGCTTCGTGGGGTGACGGGCGACTCTTCCCATCGCCTGCCGACTACGGCGGAGTTGACGGGCTACGCCCATCCCGCCGCCGGGTCCCACACCGTGTGGACGAGCGACGACGGGGGCGTGCGGCTGCACCGAACCCCGGGGGTGGCCTGGCCGTACGCTGCCGACAGCAGCCTGGAGGTGCGGATCCCCGCCGAACTCGCGGAACACGACCTCTATCTGTGTCTGCTGAGCATGCAGCAGAGGTACCGCGTGGTGATCGGCGACTGGGCGCACGCCTTCTCGCGGGCCTTGGCCCCCGACCGGCCTTCCCCACCCGTGGCCCAGCTCGTACCCGTCGTCGCCCTGGCACGGGAACTCGCCCGCGCGCAGGAGTGGATCACCGACTCCAGGCCCCAGGACGCCACCTGGTCGGTCCTCGCGGATCGCATCGCCCGACTCCAGAAGTGCATGGGCCCCGACGTCGACTACCTTCCCACCGTCCACCTCATGCAGGACGCCGGCGGCCCTCGGGACGCGTCCTTCCGGCTCAACCTGGAAGAGCTGCTGGACGACCACCTCGGACAGGTCGTCGTCGAGGCTCAAGAACTCGGGCTCGATCCGGCTGCCGACACATCGGTCGTGCAGCTGACCTCCGTGCTCACCGATTGCCTCGCGCAGATCCCTGCCCCCACCGAGTGGCAGTTCCTCCGACCGTCCGAGGAGTCGCGGTCACTCGTCCAGGCTCTGGTCATGAACGGCCTCGTGTCCGACGCCCCGGCTCCGAGATCCGCCTCCGAGCAGCTCGACTTCGCCCTCGATCTGGGCCTGCGCTACAGCCCCACACATATGCGCATCCTGCCCACGGCCCTCGATGCGCTGTTCGCCGGCTGGTCCCCTCCCGCCAAGCCCATGGACGTCCTGCCGGACCTCACCCGCGTCGCGGCACGAGCCCGTCAGGCTCACTCCGGGACGGGCCTTGTCCCCGTCCCCGAGAACGCTGCGGCGGCCTTGCGGGGCGCTCGTTACGCGATGCCGGGCACGTCCCGGCTGGGCCTCCTCATGGGCGACCTGACCGAGGTGCTCACCGACCTGTCCGAGCGCCGCTCACCGATGGACCGGCGGTCCCTTGCGCTGGTCCGGTTCGCACTGATCGCGGCCTTGATCGAGATCCACGAGGAACAGCCGCTCGGCACGGCGGGCGTTCTCGTCCACATGGCGTTGCAGCACGTCGCCGCCCACCACCCCGTCACCGCGACACTGCCCCAGGCCAACCAGATCCTCCTGATCGCCCGCTCCGAACCCTAGAACCCGCCCGGCAGGGCCCCGTCACCGGTTGGGATCCGCCCCGCTGATGTCCGACAGCACCGTGTGCTCCTCGTGCAGGGTCGCCAGGTCGCCGAGGCTGATCACGCCGACGGGGGCGCCGCCGTGTTCCACCACCGGCAGGCGCCGTACGGCGTACTGGCGCATCAACTCGACGGCGTGGTCGGTCGTGTCGTCCGGGGTCACCGTCACCACCGGCGGCCGGGTGCACAGCGAGCCGACCGGCGTGGTGTGCGGGTCGCGGCCCTCGGCGATGCCGCGGACCACGATGTCCCGGTCGGTGAGGACGCCGAAGAGGTCGACGTCGTACGCCACCAGCACGTCGCCGACGTCGTGTTCGCGCATCACGCGTGCCGCCCGTTCCAGCGAGGTCATCGGCTCGACGGCCTCCGCGCCGGGGGTCATCACGTCACGTATCAGCCGGGTCATGGGGCACCTCCCGCATCGCAACCTTGGCTCTGTCCGGGTCCGGTCGGGTCCGGTTCGTCCGGTCACCGCTCAGGGCGACTCGCGCCCCGCGTCCAGGCGTTCGTCGCACCACCGGACGGTCATCGCCACCGCCCGGTTCACCACCTCCGGCTCGTCGAAGTGATGGGTGGCGCCGGGCACGACCTGCACGGCGTGCGGCGCGCCGAGGTGCTGCGCCGCGTCCTCGGTCAGCTTCTGCGCCTGCGGGTCCCGGTCGCCCGCGATCAGCAGCACCGGCACCCGCACCCGGCGCAGCGCCTCGGTCGCGAGGTCCGGGCGGCCGCCCCAGGTCACGGCGGTGAGCACCAGGTCGGGCAGTTCGGCGGCGGCCTCCAGCACGGCCGCGGCCTCGCTTCCGGCGCCGAGCAGGACGAGCGGCAGCGACCGTACGCCCGGCTGGATGTTCAGCCAGTCCACCCCGGCGACCGTGCGGCGGCCCAGCCGGTAGACGTCGAAGCGCTGTTCGCCGGCGGCCGTCAGGACGTCGTCGCGGTCCTCCCGCTCGCTGAGCAGATCGAGGGCGAGCGTCGCGAAGCCCGCGCCGTTGAGCTCGGCGGCCATGGCCCGGCTGCGCGCCCCGTGCCGGGTGTCGCTGATTCCGTGCGCGCACAGGACGACCGCGCGCGCTCCGTCCGGGACGACGAGATCGCCGCCGAGCGTCACGTGGTCCGCGGGCACCGACACCATCTCGGAGATCATGCGCTTCACCTGTTCCCTCGGGCTGGTCGGCCCGGTCCGGGTGGGCCCGGCCGGGCATCACGTCGGGACCGGGTACCCATTCGGGCGCGGAGTTCGCACGATGTGTCGCGAGAGCTCCGGGCGAGGGCGGCTCGGACGGGACGGTACGGCGCGCACCTCCAAGTCTCTGCCGTACGCGTCGGACCGGCAAACGCCGGGGACGGCGCCGCCGGCGGCGGATCGGCGGCGCCGTCGACGCGGTCAGGACGTTTCGGACGACGGCGCGGCGCGGGCCGTGCCCGCCCCCTCGGGTGCGCCGAAGCGGGCCAGGGTGTGCCACACCTTCTTGAGGTCCTGGAGGTCGTGGCGTCCGGTCCGGGCGGCGTCACCGATGGCCCGTGGGTCGAGCAGGCCGTTCCGGGCGATCCGGGCGCCGAGGTCGGCGTACTCCTGACCGCGGTAGTCGCCATGGCGGCGCAGCGCGGCCACGGTGAGGCGGTAGCCGGGATGCCATTCGACCGGGCAGGGCAGCGCGCGGGCCGCGGCCTCGACCTCGGTGCCGTGGTAGCAGGCGTCCAGGACGAGCGCCTCGACGTCCCGGGCCAGATCGACGCCGCCGTGCACCTGCGCCTCGATGTAGTCGTCGAGCGCGTCCCGCTCGTCGGACTCGGCGAGGTCGATCAGGGTCATGCCCGCCGCCACCCCGAAGTCGGTGGGCTCGGCCGCGCTGTCCGGGTAGCAGAAGGTGGTGCGGTGCAGCGGGCCGGGCGCGAGCCGGAAGTGGGCGGAGCCGAAGCGGGGCGCCGCGCCGACGACTTGGCGGCGGAAGTCGAGGGCGCCGTAGACCGGGCGCTCGACGGCGGGCGCGTCGTCGTAGGCCCCGCCGAAGATCCTGCTCTCCCAGCGCCAGCGGTCACCGCCCGGGCGCGCGGTGAGCCCGCCGTTGCTGGTGCCGGTCACGAACTGGGAGCGGTAGGCGCCGTCCCTGGCCAGCGCGTCGAGGATCGGCATCCCGCCGATGAGGCGGTCGGGATGGAAGTTGAGCGTGAGGCGCAGGTCCTCGCCGACGGGCCGTCCGGCGGAGCGCGCCGCGACATGGGCGAGCGCGGCACGGGCCCGCCCTTCGAGCCCGCCATGAACCCGTCCGTCGAGCCCGGCGCGGGTCGGCCGAGGTCCTGCCTCCGGGAAAAACAAGTGGCTCCCCTCCCCCCAGGCTGCCTACCCTAGGCAGCAGCCTAGACCTATTAGGTTTGGTTTTCCGGTCACCGTACGACGTCCAGGAGTCCCCCAATGAAACCCCTCACCGAGCAGGACATCCGCGCCTCCTTCGTCAACTGTTCCAAGGGCGAGGCCAAGCGGTTGCCGGTGCCCAGGGATCTGGAGCAGCGGCCGTGGCCCGATCTCGACTTCCTGGGCTGGCGGGACTCCGGGGCCCCCGACCGCAGCTGTCTGGTGACCGAGCGGGAGGGCCGGACCGTCGGCGTCACGCTCCGCTTCCCGACCTCGCGGCGCGGCTTCCTGCACCGCAGCATGTGCTCGCTGTGCCTGACCACCCACCCGGGCGGCGGCGTCTCGCTGATGACGGCGCGCAAGGCGGGCACGGCGGGCCGCGAGGGCAACTCGGTCGGCCTCTACATGTGCACGGACCTCGCCTGCTCCCTCTACGTACGGGGGAAGAAGATCCCCGAGTCCGGTCTGCGGATCGAGGAGAGCCTCACCGTGGAGGAGCAGATCGCCCGCACGACGGGCAACCTGTCCGCCTTCCTCGACAAGCTCTACGACTGATCGGGTTGCGCGGCTGATCGGACAGCCCCCGTCCTCGGTGAATGACCGTTCGTTGTGGCCGCCGAGGGGGAACAGAGCTAGAGATGCACGTCGTACAGAAGGGGACGGAGTCCCTCGCCCAGCTCCGCAAGCGCTCCCGGAACCCCGTGGTCCTCACGGCTCTGCGCTCGACCGTCGCGGCGACGATCTCCTACGTCATCGCGCTGCACATGACGCTGGAGTCCCGTCCGCTGACCGCGCCCCTGACCGCCCTGCTCGTCGTCCAGGTCACCCTCTACGCCACGCTGAAGACCGCCGTCCGCCGGGTGAACTCCGTGATCGCGGGTGTCCTGGTCGCCGTCGGCTTCAGCCTGCTGGTCGGGCTGACCTGGTGGAGCCTCGCCCTGGTGATCGTCGCCTCGCTGGCCGTGGGGCACCTGGTGCGGGTGGACGAGTTCGTGCCCGAGGTGGCGATCAGCGCCATGCTGGTGCTCGGCGTCACCACCGTCTCCACCACCGCCTGGTCGCGGGTGCTGGAGACCGTGATCGGCGCGACCGTCGGCATGGCCTGCAACCTCCTGTTCGCGCCACCCGTCTGGGTGGACGAGGCAGGCGCGTCGATCGAGGAACTGGCCCGCCGGGTGCGGCGGCTGATGCTGCGGGTGGGCGAGGAGGCGGCGGGGCGCACCCCGGTCGAGCGGGCCGCCGCCCGGCTGCACGAGGCGCGCCGGCTCGACCACGACATCGTCCAGGTGGACGCGGAGCTGCGCCAGGCCGAGGACAGCCTGCGGCTCAACCCGCGGGTGCAGGAGGGCCTGCTGCACCGGGTCGTGCTGCGCACCGGGCTGGACACGCTGGAGATCTGCACGGTCGTGCTGCGGGTGCTCACCCGCACCTTCACCGACCTCGCCAAGGAACGCGAGCCGGAGCCGCTGTTCGCGCCGGCGACCGGCGCCATGGTCGAGCAGCTGCTGTCCGAGATCGCCGACGCCGTGGTGAGCTTCTCGGTCCTGGTCACCACGGACGTGAGCGTGAGCGCCGAGTCGGCCGAGTCCCGGCTCACCGGCGAGCTGCGCCAGGCCGCGGCCACCCGCGACAAGCTGGCCCAGCTCCTGCTGGAAGAGGTCCAGCGGGACGCCACGCAGTGGCAGCTGCTCGGCGCGGTCCTCACCGAGGTGAACCGCATCATCGACGAGCTCGACACGGAGCACCGCTCACGGCGGCTGCTGGAGGAGCTGGACCGGGTGGCCGCTCTGCAGCGCAACAGCTCGATGGCGCGGATCCGGGAACGGTTCACCCGGCGCACGCGCAAGATCGTGCGCCGGAGCCGGAACCGGAAGCGCGTCGGCCGACGTTCTCAGTGAGGAAGTCCGCGGGCGCGGGGCGCGTCCGGGGGCGGCGCGACGCACGTCGGCACTTCGGAGGGGGAACCTGCGCATGACGGACACGGCCGTACGGATCGACGGGAACACGCTGCGGCTGCCGGGCGGTGTGGCGGTGCGGTTCGTGCGCACGCTGCGGCTGCCCGAGACGGGCACGCATCCGCTGCCGCCGGGGCTCGGTGACTTCCCCCTGCGCAGGGTCGAGGACTACGCGGACACGGTGCCCGAGCAGTGGCGGGCCCGCGGCGGCGTGATGCTGCCGGTGTATCTGCGCGAGGCGATGTGGCTGAGCTTCGCGGGCAGCAGCGAGCCCGCGGCGCTCCAGGTCGGCGTGGGAAAGGTGTGCGCGGTCTCGGGCAAGCCGTGGAGCGACCGCCTTGCCCGCAAGCCGCAGAACTACCTCGTGATACCGAGGCAGCCATGGCTCGACGGCATCAACTCCGGCAAGGGCACGGTCCGCCAGTTCGTCGCGGTCCCGCTGGGCCTCGGCGCGACCGTGGAGGGCCAGGTCACCGGCGAGGAGGTCTGGGGCGGCGTACAGCTCCAGAGCTTCGCGCTGAACGACGCGGAGCTGGCGAAGTGGCGTGAGCAGGAGCGGGCGCGGGCCGCCGCGCGCCCGCTCCCCGGGGGCTTCGCGGGGGCGGCGATGCCCATGGCGGCGGCCGCGCCGGGAGCCCCGCCCGCCCCCGCCATGGCCCGTCCCGGCGGCGGACCCCGCCCGGCGGCCGCCGCGATGGGTCTCGGCGTCGGCGGCTCGATGCGCCAGGAGGTGTACCAGGACGACCGGCCCCTCACGTCCTGGGCGGAGTCCCCGTCCGGGCGCGTGTTCGTGCACCTGGTGACGCCTCCCGAGTGGCGCCGCATCACGGGCGAGGAGCCCCCGCCGTCGCCGGTGGACCGGGCCGCGTACACCCGGGCCGGACTGCCCTGGTTCGACTACTACGACGAGGAGGCGCAGGACCTCGCCCCCACCGACACGCTCGCCGACGTGAAGCCGGTCGGCGACTGGCTCGGCGACGACCACGAGCCCTGGCAGCAGCCGACGCCGGGCCAGGTGAAGCCGCTGGGCGACGCACCGGGCAAGGCGGTGGCGGACGGGGAGTGGTGAGGGCACCCACCCCTCAAGAAAACCCGCTCAGGCCGTCGGTACGGCGAAGTAGTGGTCCTGGTCGAAATCGGCCAGCAGGCCGGGGCGGGTGGGCCGCCAGTCGAGGAGTGCGCGGGTCCGCGTGCTGGAGACCGGGTTGTCCATGGTGGCGAAGTGCCCGAGCCAGCCGAAGTGCGCGTCGACGTCCTCGATCGCCACGCCGGTCACCGGCAGGTCCAGCCGGCGCCCGACGACCGCCGCGATCTCGCGCATGGGCACGCCCTCGTCGGCGACCGCGTGCAGCACCGAACCGGCCGGGGCCTGCTCCAGCGCCAGGCGGTAGAGCCGGGCCGCGTCGGTCACGTGCACGGCGGGCCAGAGGTTGGCGCCGTCCCCGGCATGTCCGCAGACGCCCTTGTCCCGGGCGATGCCGACGAGGACGGTCAGGAAGCCGTGGTCGCCCGGCCCGTGCACCAGCGGCAGCCGTACCACCGAGGCGCGCACGCCGCGCGCGGCCGTGGCGAGCGCGGCCTCCTCGGCGGCCAGGCGCGCCGAACCCGGCGCCCCCGGCACCCCGCGGTCCTCCTCGGTGCCCGGCCGGGAGGGCGCGAGCAGCCCGGTGACCGAGGTGCTGACGAAGGGGCGGCCGGAGCCGGCGAGCGCGTGGCCCAGCGTCTCGACGGCCCGCAGGTCCTTGCGTACGGAGGCGCGGAAGTCGGCGAAGTCGTGCACGAACCCGGTGTGGACCACGCCGTCGGCGGCGGCCGCCCCGGCGCGCAGCGCGTCGAGGTCCTCCAGGTCGCCGCGGTGCACGTCGGCGCCCGCCGAGGTCAGCGCCGCGGCGGCCGTGTCCGAACGGGCGAGGCCGAGCACCTCGTGCCCCGCGTCGAGCAGGTCGCGGACGAGGGCGCGGCCCACGAATCCGGTCGCACCGGTGACGAAAACGCGCATGGCACATCTCTCCTCGAGGAGTGGGAAGGGGGAGTCGGCCGCGTCGGCGGACCGCTTTCCCCACCCTGCGCGCCGACGGCAGCCCCGGTCCAAGACCCGTTCCGCACCGGCCGATTCACCTGGAGCATGACCGCAGCTCGGCGCGGGCGGGTCCATCCGACGCAGGGGTCCATCGGACGCAGGGGCCCATCGGACGCAGGGGTCCCTCGGGCGCCGGGGGTTAGAGTCGACGGGTGCCCGCATCCTCCGATCCGCCGCCTGACCTGGACCTGCGCCTGGTGCGGTACTTCATCGTCGTCGCCGAGCAGCTGCACTTCGGCAGGGCCGCGGACGCGCTGCACCTGGCCCAGCCGTCGCTGAGCCGCCAGATCCGGCGGCTGGAGACCCTGATCGGCGCGCGGCTGCTGGACCGCACCCCGCGCGGTACCCGGCTCACACCCGCCGGGGAGGCGTTCCTGCCGGAGGCCCGGGCGCTGCTGGAGGCGGCGGCGCGGGCCGCGGCCCGCGCGCAGGGAGCCGCCCGGCCCAGTCGGCTCACCCTCGGCTACACGACCGGCATCATCGTGACGCCCGCCGTACGGGAGCTGCGCCACCGTTTCCCGCAGGCCGAGGTGACCGCGCTGCACCTGCAGTACCACGAGCCGCGCGCGGCCCTGCTGGACCACCGGGTGGACGCGGTGGTGAGCCGACTGGCCTTCGCCACCGACGGGTTGGCGGTCGTCCCGCTCTACGAGGAGCCCCGGGTCCTGGTGGTCCCGCTCACGCACCGGCTGGCGGGGAAGGGGTCGGTGACGCTCGACGACATCTCCGGCGAGCCGGTGCCGAGGCTGCCGGAGATCGGGGCAGGTCCGTCGCCGCGGGGCGCGGGCCCGGACCGGGCGGACCCCTGCCGCGACGGGCACGGCGCCGAAGGACGCGACGACGAGGGACCGTTCGTCACCGTCACCACCTACGAGGACAAGATCGAGGTCGTCGCGGCGGGACAGGCCGTGGCCGTGGCGCCCGCCTCCGCCCGGTCCGGGCTGCGCGCCGATCTCACCACCGTCCCGATCGCGGACGTCGAGCCGTTCCGGGTGGTCCTCGTGACGCGCGAAGGGGACGGCGGCCCACTCCTGGACGCCCTCCGCCGGATCGCCCCGTCGTCCCTGACCGGCGAGCGGCAGCGGACGGCCGAGTGAGCGGGACGAGCCGGGCGGACGGCCGAGTGAGCGGGACGAGCCAGGCGGACGGCCGAGTGAGCGCGACGACCCGGGCGGGCAGCCGAGCGGGCGCGACGCCCCGGGCGGCCGTCCCACGGTCCGGATCGCCGACCGTACGGCGGCCAGGCACGGGACACGGACGGCGACACGAACGGCGAGACGAACGGCGAGGCGACCTGAGGTGCGGACGGTGAACGGCGCGACGGGCGGGCGGCAGGGCGACTGGAACAGGCGCCGGTTCGCCGGGGCCGCGATGGGAGTGGCCGCGCTGACCGTGCTGCCGTCACCGGCGGCCCCGCCCACAGCCCCGTCCCGTGAGCCGTCCCCGGCGTCGGGCGCGGCGGCGTCGCCGGAGCCCTCGGCCGCCGGCTCCCCGCCCGGGACACCGGGCGCGCCCCAGCCCTCGGGGTCGTCGGGCTCGCCCGAGCCGTCCGGCGCCCGGCCCCTGTTCCTCGGCACCTACACCTCCGTCGACGGCGGCGGCAGTGGCATCGGTCTCGCTTCGTACGACCCCGGCACGGGCCGGATCACCCGCACCGGGGTCCTCGGCGGCGTCGCCGACCCGTCGTTCCTCGCCGTGCACCCCGACGGCCGCACCCTCTACGCGGTGGACGAGCGCAGCAGCGGCGCGGTGACCGCGATCCGCCTCGCGGACCGGGCGATCCTGGGCCGCCGTGCCACGGGCGGCGCGGGCCCCTGCCATGTCTCCGTGCATCCGACGGGGCGCTGGCTGCTGAGCGCGAACTACGGCTCGGGCAGCGTGGCCGTGCACCCGATCGACGCGAAGGGCCGGCTCGGGGAGCGCACGGATCTGGTCACGCACACCAGCCCCGCCCCCGGTCCTGGCCAACAGGGGCCGCACGCCCACCAGTTCGTCACCAGTCCGGACGGTGGGCACGTGCTCGCGGTGGACCTCGGCACCGACACGGTCTACAGCTACCGGCTGGACGGCGCGGCGGGCACGCTCACCGAGGTGGCGCGGGCACGGACCCGGGCGGGCGCCGGGCCGCGCCATCTCGCCTTCCATCCGGGCGGCCGGTACGCCTACCTGGCCGACGAGGTGGACGACACGTTCGCCGTCTGCGCGTACGACCCGGACGGCGGGCGCCTGACGATCGGGGCGCCCCAGCCGACGGGAACGGGCGGCGGGGGCGGGGTCACCAACTACCCCGCCCAGTTCCTGGTCTCGTCCGACGGCGCCCACGCCTATCTCGCCGGGCGGGGCCGCAACACCCTCACGCGGTTCGCGGTCGAAGCGGCCGGGGCCCGGCTGCGGGCCGCCGAATCGGTGCCGGTGCAGGGGGACTTCCCGCGGCACATCGCGTTCTCGCCGGACGAACGGCTGCTGTTCGCGGCGAATCAGCGCTCGGGCACGGTGAGCGTCTTCCACGTGGACCGGGCCACCGGCGAACTGGAGCTCGCGGGCGAGCCGTTCGCGTCACCCGTCGCCGTCTGCGCGCTGCCGCTGTAGGGCGTTCGACCCGCGCGGGCAGGCACCCGCCTGGGTGAGCAGCACGTGGATGCGCTCGGTCAACTGGGCGACGTCGTCGGCAGGCGCGTGGAACGGCAGCCGTACGTCGCCGTGGGCGCGGACGCGTTCGATGCGCAGCGTCAGCCCGTGCCGGTCCACGGCGAGCGGCCGTACGCGTACGGCGCCCTGGAGGCCCGCGGGTTCGACGAGCCGGGTGAGCCGCTCGACGGCCTCGGGGTGGGCGTCGGCGAGATGCGTGAGCAGGTGGGCCTCGGCCGTGGCGAGCGGGTCGGGGCGGGCCTCGGCGAACTCGTCGAGGTCGATCAGCTCGACGCCGGGCGGGCGGCGCAGCACGATGCGCGTGGGCCGGAAGGCGAGCCGGCCGCCGTCCTCGGGGGTGAACCAGCCCGCCATCCACAGCCGGGCGCGCACCCGGTGCCGTACCGGGACGGGTGCGACGTCGGCGAACTCCAGGACGGCGGAGGGCTCTCCTCGGGGTGCGAGGATCGCGGTGGCGAGCAGGGTGCTGTCCGTCGGCGGGTGCACCAGCACGCGGCCGTCGTCGGCCACGCTGTGCGCGCCGACCAGTTCCTCGCGTCCGCCTTCCGCGGTGACCTCGCACGACCAGGCGGCGGCGAGCACCGAGCGGGCCTGTTCCGCCGCGCCGGGCACGGCCGTCCAGCTCCGGCTGCTGACACCCATCCCAGACCTCCTTAGGTAAGCCTTGCCTAACCTATCGAAGATCGGGGCGCACGCCAACCTCGCCGCGCCGCCCTGCCCCGGCGTCCGCTCACCTTCCTCAGGTCAGCACACCCAGCAGCGCCCGCGCGCACAGGTCCCGCACCTGTTCCCGCGACAGGTCCGAGCCCCGCAGCCACTCCAGGCAGACGGCGGTCGTGAACGCCAGCCAGCCGCGCACCGCGAGCCGGACGTCGTCCCGCTCCCCCGGGCCGGGCCCGAACTCGGGGTCCGCCGCCAGCGCGTCGAGGATCTGGCGCTCCTGCGCCGCCAGCGCGCGCCGGTAGACCCGGCGCACGGTCAGGTCGCCGGCCGCGTCCGCGCGGTGGAAGGCCCGGTAGCCGTGGGCATGGGCCTGGACGTACTCCAGATAGGTGTCCAGGCCCGCGCCCAGCTGCTCGCGGACCGGCATCCCGGGCACCGCGGCGGTCATCCGCAGCATCCGCTCGCTCTCGCGCTCCACCACGGCCGCGAAGAAGTCCCGCTTGGTCGGGAAGTAGTGGTACAGCAGCCCCCGGGAGACCCCGGCGATCTCGGCGACCTGCTCGATCCACACGTCGTCGTACGGGCTCTCGGAGAACAGGCGGGCCCCGACCGACAGGAGCTGCTCGCGCCGCTCCGCGGTGCTGAGCCGCCGCCGGGTGCGCTCCTCCTGATTCGCGGCCATGCCCGCACTCTAGTGCCGCGGCGGGCGAGGGCCCGTGCGGGAATCGCCACACAGGCCCCAGGCCACCTTCACCACTCCTTCCCTTGACGCGACTTCGGCGGCGGGACCAGACTGAACCGCGTTATTGAACCCACGTACAACACGCCAACCTGCCGCAGTACCGAGGGAGTTCGCGTCATGGCGGAGACGACGGCCGGGGCCGTGCCACCGAAGGGGTTCCGCGGCGCCCGGCAAGGCTGGCCGGAACTGGACCGCATCCCGCACCCACCGCACCGGCTGCCGCTGCTCGGCGACGTGCTCGGCGCGAGTCGGCGCACCCCGCTCCAGGACTCGATGCGCATCGCCCGGCGGCTCGGGCCGATCTTCCGCCGCAAGGCGTTCGGCAACGAGTTCGTCTTCACCTGGGGCGCGCCGCTGGTGGCCGACCTGTCGGACGAGTCGCGGTTCGCCAAGCATGTCGGCCTCGGCATCGCCAATCTGCGGCCGGTCGTCGGGGACGCCCTGTTCACCGCCTACAACCACGAGCCCAACTGGCAACTGGCGCACGACGTGTTGGCCCCGGGCTTCAGCCGGGAGGCGATGGAGGCCTACCACCCGATGATGCTGGCGGCAGCCGGCCTGCTGACCGATCACTGGGACCGGCAGGCGGCGGCCGGCCGTAGGGTGGACGTGCCCGGCGACATGACGAAGCTGACCCTGGAGACCATCGCGCGCACCGGGTTCGGCCACGACTTCGGCTCGTTCGAACGCGACCGCCCGCACCCCTTCGTGACCGCGATGGTCGGCACGCTCGCCTACGCGCAGCGCCAGAACACCGTGCCGCTCCCCCTCGCCCCGCTGGTGCTGCGTGGGGCGAGCCGGCGGAACGCGGCCGACATCGACCACCTCAACGGCACCGTCGACGCCCTCGTGCGCGACCGGCGTGCGGGGCGGTCGACCGGCTCCGGGGACCTGCTGGACCGGATGCTGCGCACCGCGCACCCGGAGACCGGCGAGCGGCTGTCCGCGCAGAACGTCCGGCGCCAGGTCATCACCTTCCTGGTGGCGGGCCACGAGACCACCTCGGGCGCGCTGTCCTTCGCCCTGCACTACCTGGCGCGCCATCCCGAGATCGCGGCCCGCGCCCGCGCCGAGGTCGACCGCGTCTGGGGCGACGCGCCGGCCCCCGGATACGACCAGGTCGCCAAGTTGCGTTACGTCCGCCGGGTGCTCGACGAGACGCTGCGGCTGTGGCCGACGGCGCCCGCCTACGCCCGAGAGGCGCGTGCGGACACGGTGCTCGCCGGCGAACACCCGATGCGGCGGGGCGCGTGGACGCTGGTGCTGACGTCGATGCTGCACCGGGACCCCGAGGTGTGGGGCGCGGACGCGGAGCGCTTCGACCCGGACCGGTTCGACGCCCAGGCCGTACGGGGCCGCCCGCCGCACACCTTCAAGCCGTTCGGAACCGGCGCGCGGGCCTGCATCGGCCGCCAGTTCGCCCTGCACGAGGCCACGTTGGTGCTCGGCCTGCTGCTGCGCCGCTACGACCTGCGCGCCGACCCGGCCTACCGGTTGCGGGTGGCCGAACGGCTGACCCTGATGCCGGTGGGCCTGCGGCTGGGCCTGGACGGACGTACGGCGCCGCCTGCGGACGCGACCGGACGCGAGCCCGGCGCCGACGCGGCCGTCGCCCCCGAGGCCGGGACGGACCCGCGGACCGGCGGTGGCTTGTCGCGCAGTTCCCCGCGCCCCTGAGGGAGTTCCAGCTCGCGCATCCCAGTCGCGCACCCGGAACCACCGTGGCCGAACGCGCAGTTCCCCGCGCCCCTTTGGGGGGCGGGGTCAGGGCCCGGTTGCCCAGTGGACCGGGCGGGTGACCGACTCCGGCAGCCGGGTCCGGGCGTCGCCGCGGGCCGCGTTCAGCTGGGGCTGGGTGACGAAGAGGGCGCCGGTCAGATCGGCGTCCGTGAGATCGGCGTCACGCAGGTCCGCGCCGGTCAGATCCGCGCCCCGCAGATCGGCGGCGGTCAGGTCGGCCGCGACGAGGCAGGCCCCGCGCAGGCTCACTCCGCGCAGGTCGGCGCCCTTCAGCCGGGCACCCAGCAGATCGGCACCCCGCCGGTCCCGGCGCTTGCCGCGGAAATCGGCACGCGTCAACTCACTCACACGCAACAGTAGTTCGTTCACCGAGGCGCGGTGCGCGGCGACGTCGAGGCTCTCCAGCTCCCCCGGCGGGAGGTGGACCAGGCGTCGCGTCTCGGCGTCGGCGCGGCGCAGGTCCGCACGGACGGCGCCGGCCGCGGGCAGGGCGACGGCCTCCGCCAGATACCAGAGCAGCTCGTGCAACTGCCGTACGACCGGGAAGACTTCGAACATCTGCCGGGCCCGCTCACGTGAACCGCCGCGCCAGCCCTGGCCGTCGAAGGTCACCTGCGAGACGTGCTGGCCCGCGCCGAAGCAGTCGTAGACCGTGCAGCCGCCGAAACCCAGCGGCCGCAGCCTGTCGTGGACCCCGCAGCGGTGGTCCTCGCGCAGCTGGGCACAGGCCTTCCCGGCGGGCTTGTCGACGGCGAAGTCCGCGGAGCGGGCGAACGGCAGGGCCACGCAGCACAGTCCGAAGCAGCGGGCGCAGTCACCGCGCAACACCTGCCGCGCTTGGACCAGTTCGTCGGCGTCGTCGGCTTCCTCACCCATCCGGCCCACCCTACAGAGCCCCGCCGAGCCACTCCGCCGGAGCTCGCCGCCGGGCTCCGTGGAACACCACCTCACCGTCGAGTTTCCACCACCGTGGGCGTCCTCTCATCCGGCGGAAAACAAGCCCTGCTACCCATGAGGAATCAGCCTGAGTGGCAGGAGCCGTCCGCGTCGAGGAGACCGTCATGTGCAGTCACCAGCCCCCGTGCCCGACCGCCGACAGCCCCGTCCATCTGGCCGCCGCGACCGTGACGACCCATCCGGAACAGGGCTGGCGCCTGCTGTGCAACGGCACGATCGTCTTCGACGACACCGGTGAACTCCTGCCCGACGGGCGGATCGTGGCCCCGCGGCGCGCCCCGTACGCGACCACGGCCGTCGCCTGACCGACGCGGGGCCCGTCGCCTACGCCAGGCCGGACACGTCGAGGCGGGCGAGGCGTTCGGGGTCGGCCAGGATGTACATGCCGGTGATGCGGCCGCCGGACACGGTGAGGCCCATGACCCCGACGGCCTTGCCGTCGACGACGTTGACCAGGCCCGGCTCGCCGTTGACCAGTGCGACACGCGAGAGCGGCGCGAACTCCCGGAAGAAAAGGGCCTGTTCGGCGACGGCGCGGGCGCCGTGCACCACCTTGGACGCGGCCGGGCCGCTGATCCGCGCACCGGAGTCGGCGCGCAGCACGACATCGGGGTCGAGGACCGCGAGCAGGGCGTCGAAGTCCCCGGCGCGGGCCGCGGCCATGAACGCCTCGACGGCCTCGCGCTGCCGCCCCGGGTCGGGATCGGCCGACGGGGTGGCGCCCTTGACCCGGCGGCGCGCGCGGCTGGCGAGCTGCCGGGTGGCGGCCGAGCTGCGTTCCACGACGGGCGCGATGTCGTCGAACGGCACGGCGAACATGTCGTGCAGCACGAACGCGAGCCGCTCCGCGGGGTCGAGGGTCTCCAGCACGACCAGCAGGGCGAGCCCCACCGAGTCGGCCTGGAGCACCTCCTGTTCGGGGTCGATCCGCGACAGCGGCCGGAGCACCGGGTCGGGCACGAAGGTGTCCGTGAAGACGTCGTCGATGGGCTGTTCGCGTCGCGAGGTGCGGGTGCGCAGCAGGTCGAGGCAGACCCGGCCCACGACGGTGGTCAGCCAGCCGGAGAGGTTGCGGATCTCCGCCGCGTCCGTACGGCTCAGCTTCAGCCAGGTCTCCTGGACGGCGTCCTCGGCCTCGGCGAGCGACCCCAGCATCCGGTAGGCCACCGCGCGCAGCCGCCCCCGCTCCTGTTCGAACCGCCCGGCCAGCACATCCTCCGCGTCCATCCCGTCCCCGTTCGGCTCGGCACCCCGTGATGATCCGACAGGAACAGTCTTATCAGGGGGCACATCGGCGTCGCATACTTGAGCCCCTTGCGGCGGTGCCGCCGCCCGGGCGGTCGACTTCCGCTAGCGGGCGAAGAGTTCGAAGGCGACGGCCGGCTTGCCGTCGAAGCGTGGGCTGAGGCTCTGGGCGGTGCCGGTCAGGAAGGTGCGGACGTACGTCTCGGGGTCCTCGTCGGTCAACACCTCGATGTACGTGCGGTGTTCGAGGAGGGAGTGGATCGCACGCTCCAGGCCGGGGGTGGCGTCGACCGCGTGGGTGGGGGTGCTGGAACCGGCCACCGCGACCCAGCGCACCCCGTTCCACGGCTGAAGGCCCTGCGCGGCGAGTTCCGGGAAGATCCAGCGGTTGCCGGCGTCCCCGGCCGCGTCCAGGGTGGCGCGGCCCACGGCGACGTGGTCGGGGGTGTTCCACGCGACGCCGCCCCACGTGTCGCGGTGGTTCAGGGTGATCACCAGCTCGGGGCGGTGGCGGCGGATCGCGGCGGCGATGTCGCGGCGCAGCGGGACGCCGTATTCGATGACGCCGTCCTGGTGGTTCAGGAACTCCACCGTGGAGACACCGACGACGGCCGCACTGGCCTGCTGCTCCTGCTCGCGCAGGGGGCCGCAGCGGGCCGGGTCCAGGGTGTCGATGCCGGCCTCGCCGCGCGTGGCCAGCACATAGGTGACCTCGCGGCCGCCGTCGGTCCAGGCGGCGATCGCGGCGGAGCAGCCGTACTCGAGGTCGTCCGGGTGCGCGACGACGGCGAGGGCGCGCCGCCAGTCGTCGGGCATGGGTTCGAGCGGGGAAACCTGCGGCTCGGTCATGAGCCGCAGCCTACGGCTCCGCGCGGACGGTCACCCCTCGACGGCGCGGAGGCTCACACCTCGTCCCGTGCGAGCGCGAGCAGGCGGTCCAGGACGCGGGGGCCGCCGGCCCGGACGCCGTCGTGCTCGAACTCGTCGGTGACCCAGGTGCGCAGCCCGCGGATGGCGCGCGCGGTGGCGAGGGAGTGGGCGGTGTCGACGTACATGTCGTCGTGGTAGACGGCGGCGGCCACCGGCACCTCGTTGGCGGCGAGGCGGGCGGGGTCGTACAGGGGGCGCCAGTCGGTGCGCGCGGCGAGGGCGTCGGCGGTCTCGCGCAGCGGGCGCAGCGCGGGGTCGCAGTCGAAGGTCCACGGGTGGACGGTCTCGCCGGTGAACAGCAGCGGGCCGTCGCCGGTGAGCGTCTTGGCCGCGTCGAACTGGGGGAACTCCGCGCGTACGCGCTCCGCCGACCAGGCGGTGGGGCGCTCGTCCCGGCCGTAGATCGACTCGTGGACGACGGCGTAGAGGGGGTGGCTCGCGTACGACAGCTGGCCCTGGACCTGCTCCAGGAAGGCGTCGGAGAGGGCCGGGCCGCCGGGGGTGGGCACGAAGGCGTCCTCCAGCAGGAAGTGCAGCTGGTGGCTGCCGTCGCCGCCGCCGAGGAGGATGCCGAGGGACTGGAACGCCTCGACGGTCAGGCGGTAGCCGTTGGGGAGGGTCACCTCGTGCTGGAGGAGGTGGTCGGCGATGCGGCGGGCGCGTTCGACGTCCTGCGGGTAGCGGGCGTAGTGCGCGGCGACCTTGCGTTCGATGCGCGGGTAGGCGGCCCGGTAGACGTCGTCGGCGTGGGCGTCGAGGGACGGCAGCCCGCCGGTGATCAGGGCGGCGGCCAGGCCCTCGGGGGCCAGCGAGAGGTAGCTGACCGTGCAGAAGCCGCCGAAGCTCTGGCCGAGGACCGTCCACGGGTCGCCGCCGGTGATCTGCGGGCGGATCGCCTCGCAGTCGCGGACGATGGAGTCGGCGCGGAAGTGCGTGAGGTAGTCGGCCTGCTCGGCGGGGCCGCCGCGCAGCGGCAGGGTCTGCCGGTTGGCGGGGGTGGAGGCGCCGGTGCCGCGCTGGTCCAGAAGGAGGACGCGGTACTCCTTCAGCGCGCGGCCGAGCCAGGCCGGCCGGCCGACGAAGCGGTTCGCGCCGAAGCCGGGGCCGCCCTGGAGGTAGACCAGCCACGGCAGGCCCTGGCCCGCCTTGTCGCGCGCGACGACCTCACGGGCGTAGAGCTCGATCGTCTCGCCACCCGGTTCGTCGTGGTCGAGGGGCACGGTGAAGCGGCGGTCGGTGAGGACGACGCCGGGCTGGCGGTAGCTGACGGTCAACAGGTCTCCCGGGACGGACGTACAAAACGGTCGTGGCCGGCGTGCGGGCCGCGTCCCAGTTCAGCACATGCCCCTGCCCCGGGCCGACCCCGGGATCATGAAATCGTACTGCACACCCGATCAGCGCGCGATCAGGCTGGAATGACGTACCACCAGCTCGGGTTGGAGAACCACCCGCCGGTGCTGGTGCGGCGCCTCTCCCGCGGACTCGGTCTCCTCCAGCAGCAGCTCGGCGGCGAGCGCGCCCATGGTGACCGCGGGCTGCCGTACGGAGGTCAGCGGCACCGCGGCCGCTGCGGCGAACTCGATGTCGTCGTAGCCGACGATGGCGAGGTCGCGGGGGACGGAGACGCCGGCCGCGTACAGCGCCTGGAGCACGCCGAGGGCGAGCAGGTCGTTGGCGCAGAAGACGGCGGTCGGGCGGTCGGCGAGGCCGAGCAGGCGGGCGCCCGCGTCCCGGCCGGCGGCCACGTCGAGCCGTTCGGTGGGCAGCTCGCGCAGGCACTCGGGGCCGAGGCCGGCCTCGGCGAGCGCGTTCAGGGCGCCGATGCGCCGGTCGCGGACCTGGTTCAGGCCAGGGGGGCCGCTGACGTAGGCGATCGAGCGGTGCCCGGCGTCCACGAGATGCCGTACGGCGAGCGCGCCGCCCGCCACGTCGTCCACCGACACGGAGCACTCGGTGGTGCCCTCCGCGACCCGGTCGACGAGCACGAACGGGATGCCGTGGCGGCGGAACGCGGCGATGTTGCGGCCCGTCGCGTCGGCCGGGGTGAGCAGCACGCCCCGCACCCGCTGCTCGGCGAAGAGGGACAGGTAGTCGGCCTCCTCGCCCGCGCTCTGCGCGCTGTTGCAGACCATCACGCCGAGCCCGGCGTCGCGGGCGGCGCGCTCGGCTCCGCGGGCGACGTCGACGAAGAAGGGGTTGCCCATGTCGAGCACGAGCAGCCCCATGATCCGGGACCGGCCGGCGCGCAGCTGGCGCGCGGACTCGCTGCGCACGTACCCGAGCCGGTCGATCGCGGACTGCACGCGCGCCCGGGTCTCGCTGGCGACGCTGTCCGGGCGGTTGATGACGTTCGAGACCGTGCCGACGGAGACTCCGGCGGCGCGGGCGACGTCCTTGATACCCACCGACTGGGCCATCGGGCGGAGACCTCCACGTGAACAGGGGGCGGCGGGGCCCCACACATTAGCGTCATCGAACCACGGAAACCGCCCGGTCAGGCGGGCAGCGCGTAGTCCGCGACATGCAGCGCCGAGGGGGTGGTCCCGCTCGACGCCTCCTGGTACAGGAACGACAGGGTGTGGTCCTCGGCGACGCGTGTCCGGTCGATCACGACCTCGCCGAACGCGTTCAGTCCGCCGCCGTCGTCGAGCAGCGTCCAGTCGGTGTGGCCGGAGGACCTGGACGCGGCGGCGATCCGTCCCCGGGGGAGGATCGCGTAGGCGTTGTCGTACCGGTCGAGGACCAGGGCGGTGCGCTGGCTGGAGTGCAGCGCGAAGGGCAGTTCGGTCTTGTGCCAGCGGCCGTCGGCGTCCTTGCGCAGGTGGTGCGCGCGGGCGCGGGCGGCCCGGTCGGCGGCGTACGGCCCGGTGCAGGGGCCGTGGCGCTCGGGCACGTGACTGATGATCGCGTGCGGCAGCCCGGCCGAGTCGACGGCCTGGCTCTCCTGGTTCATCAGGGCGTGGTCCGGGCCGAGCGGGTCGACGACGAGCCCGGGGTCGGTGACGGTCACCGTGTCCGGGGTGCCGGTGATGGCGACGAGGGTCCCCGCGTCGGTGTGCCAGGTGCGCCCGCGGTCGGCGGAGCGCACGTAGCCGGTGTCGTGGTTGGTGAGGCCGCCCGGGTGGCGCAGGACGGCGGGGTCGCGTTCGCGCCAGGTGAAGAAGGCGTGCAGCAGGCCGTCGCCGCCGTAGCCGATGCCGTGCAGATACATGTTGCGGGCGGTGCTGGAGCCGTGGGCGGTGGTGTAGGTGCCGGTGGAGCCGGTCCACTCCCCCAGCTCGGTCCAGGCCGAACCGTCGTACTCCGCGAGGGCGTTGCGCCCGTCGCCGGACTCGCCGGTGCGGTAGCCGAGTTGGAGGCGGCCCTCGGGGGTGGGGAGGAACTGCGGATAGGTGAAGCGGGTCGTGAGCGCGAGCCCGTCGAGCGTCGACCGCACGGGGCCGAGGACGTCCGGCGTCCATGCGGTGCCGGCCGGGTCGTCGAGGAGCCCGGCGGCGGACTTCACGTAGAAGTAGCCGTCGCTGTGGGCGTCCATGACGAGGTGCAGCCGGCCGTCGAGCGGGGAGTGGCCGAGCGAGATGACGTTGTGCGAGTCGTCGCTCTTGAGGCGGTGGGCGAGGGTGATCGTGGACCAGCCGCCGGATCCGCCCGCCCCGCCAGTGCCGCCCGCGCGGTCCGCCCGGTCCGCGCCGAGCGCTCGGCGGGCGACGACGGCGTGCCGGGTGGCGGTCCACCAGGCCGCGTACTGATGGCCGCGGTGGGTGAACAGTCCGTTCTGCTGGAAGGAGTTGTTGTTGACGAGTCCGTCGTAGGAGACGAAGTAGAGCGCCCGCGGGTCGAGTTCGGTGATACGACGGCGAGTCACGGAGGGGGTGGGTGGCGCCGCGCGCCGGTCGGACGGCGGCGCCCCGGTGCGGGGGGTGTGGTGGGGTGGCATGGCCGGTCTCTCCCGCGTCAGGCGAGGTGGAACACTTCGCTGAGGGGCTTCATGGCCTCGTCGGGCCGGGCGCCGTCCAGCGACTCGAAGAACGGCGCCATCTCCGCCTGCCAGCGGGCGTTGACGTCGGTGGCCTCCATGGCGGCCTGGGCGGCAGCGAAGTCCTCGGTCTCCAGATAGCCGACGAGCAGTCCGTCGTCCCGCAGGAAGAGCGAGTAGTTGTGCCAGCCGGTCGCGCCGAGCGCCTCGAGCATCTCCGGCCACACGGCCGCGTGACGCTCGCGGTACTCGGCCAGCCGGTCCGCCCTGACCTTCAGCAGGAAGCACACGCGCTGCATCAACGCCCCCTCGGACATCAGAAGTTGAACTGGTCGATGTTGTCCTTCGTGAACACCGTGGGCTTGCCCAGGTTGATCACGCCGTCCTTGCCGATGGTGTAGGTGGTGTCGCCGGCCTTGAAGGTCTCGCCCTCCTTGCCGGTGATCTGGCCGGAGGACAGCGCGACCGCGGTGCGGGCGGCGAGGTCACCGAGCTTCGCCGGGTCCCACAGCTCGAAGCCCTCGACGGTGCCGTTCTTGACGTACTTGCGCATGTCGTTGGGCGTGCCGAGGCCGGTCAGCTTCACCTTGCCCTTGTACTTGGAGCCGGACAGGTACTGCGCGGCCGCCTTGATGCCGACCGTGGTCGGGGAGATGATCCCCTTCAGGTTCGGGTACTGCTGGAGCAGGCCCTGGGTCTGCTGGAAGGACTGCTGGGCGTCGTCGTTGCCGTACGCGACCTTGACCAGCTTGATGTTCTTGTACTTGGGGTCCTTCAGCTCGTCCTTCATGTAGCCGATCCAGGTGTTCTGGTTCGTCGCGGTCTGCGCGGCGGACAGGATCGCGATCTGGCCCTTGTAGCCGATCTGCTCGGCGAGCAGCTGCACCTCGGTACGGCCGAGGTCCTCGGCGGACGCCTGGGAGACGAAGGCGTTGCGGCAGTCCGTCTTGGTGTCGGAGTCGTAGGTGACGACCTTGATGCCGTTCTTCATGGCCTGCTTGAGGGCGGTGCACAGCGCGCCCGGGTCCTGCGCGGACACGGCCATCGCGTCGACCTGCTGCTGGGTCAGGGTGTTGACGTAGGAGACCTGGCCGGAGGTGTCGGTGGCGCTGCTCGGGCCGACCTCCTTGTACGACTCGCCGAGCTCCTCCAGCGCCTTCTTGCCGCCGTTGTCGGAGGAGGTGAAGTACGGGTTGTTGACCGCCTTGGGCAGGAAGCCGACGGTCAGCCCCTTCTTGAGGGCCGCGTTCGGGTTCGCCTTGCCGGAGGTGGCGGCGCCGGCGGAGTCGTCCTTGACGTCGTTCTTGGTGGTGCCGCCGCAGGCGGTGAGGCCCAGGGCGAGGGAGGTGACGGCGGCGAGCGCCGCGCAGCTGCGGCGGATGGCTGACTTGCGCATGGCGGATTGTCCTTCTGACGAGGTGTGACGAAGGTGAGAGAAAGAAAGAGGGCGAGGCGAGCGGTCTAGCCGGGGGACCCGGCGGCCCGTGCGATCGCGATCTGCCGGGCCACCCGCGGCCCGAGCACGGAGATCACGAGCAGCACGCCCGTGACGACGATCTGCGACTGCGCGGAGACGTTGAGCAGGCTCATCACGTTCTGGAGCGCGCCGAGCAGGAACACTCCGGCGACCGCGCCGCCGAGCGTGCCCTTGCCGCCGTCGAAGTCGATACCGCCCAGCAACACGGCGGCGACGACGGAGAGTTCGAGTCCGGTGGCGTTGTCGTACCGGGCGCTGGCGTAGTGCAGGGCCCAGAACACGCCGGTGAGGGAGGCCATCACGCCGGTCACCGTGAACAGGAGCAGCTTGGCCCGCTTGACGCGGATGCCGGCGAACCGGGCGGCCTCCTCGCTCGCGCCGATCGCGAACAGCGACCGTCCGAACGGGGTGGCGTGCAGCACGACCACGGCGATCGCGAGCAGGACGAGGAAGGGCAGGAAGGCCTGCGGCAGGAAGCTGTCGCCGAACCGTCCGGCGGCGAAGTCCAGGTACTGGGTGGGGAAGTCGGTGACCGCGTTCGAGCCGAGCACGATCTGTGCGATGCCCCGGTAGGCGGCGAGCGTGCCGATGGTGACGGCGAGGGAGGGCAGTCCGAGCCGGGTCACGAGCAGGCCGTTGACCAGGCCGCACACCACGCCGAGCAGCAGGCAGATCGGGATGATCGTCTCGATCGCCATGCCGTCGTTCCACAGCTTGCCCATCACCGCGCCGGAGAGACCGGCGGTGGACGCGACGGACAGGTCGATCTCGCCGGAGACGACCAGCAGGGTCATCGGCAGCGCGATCAGCGCGATCGGCAGGGTGTTGCCGAGGAAGAACGACAGGTTCAGGGCGTTGCCGAAGCCGTCCACGAAGCCGAAGGAGAACAGCAGCAGGACGATCAGGAGGGCGCCGACGACCGTGTCCCAGCGGATCGCGCGCGTCAAGGACTCAGGCATGGGTGTTCCCCTTCTCCGCACCGGACGGGTCCGACGGCGAGTTGTCCTGCTGCGGCAGGCTCGCGGCCGGCCCCGACGTGGCCGCCGTCCCCTTCCGCAGCGCCGACTTCTTCTTCAGCGCCGTCGCGACCCGCACGGCGACGACCCGGTCGACCGCGATGGCGAGCAGCAGCAGTACGCCGTTGATGGCGAGCACCCACACGGAGCTGACGCCGAGGGCGGGCAGCACGCTGTTGATGGAGGTCAGCAGCAGCGCGCCGAGAGCCGCGCCGTAGACGCTGCCGGAGCCGCCGGTGAAGACCACGCCGCCGACCACCACCGCGCTGACGACGGTGAGTTCGTAGCCGTTGCCGGTGCTGGAGTCGACGTTGCCGAACCGGGCGAGGTACATGGCGCCGGCCAGGCCCGCGAGGCCGCCGCAGACGGTGTACGCGGCGAGGATGCGCTTGCGCACGGGGATGCCCGCGAGCCGGGCCGCCTCCGGGTTGGAGCCGAGCGCGTACAGTTCGCGGCCGCTGCCGAACTGCTTGAGGTAGTACGCCACCACGACCAGCACGGCGAGGGCGATCAGCGCGAGCCACGGCACCGCGGAGATGCCGCCGGAGCCGAAGTCGACGAATCCGCCGGGGAGATCGGCCGCGGTGATCTGCCGGGAGCCGACCCAGATGGAGTCGGCGCCGCGGATGATGTAGAGCGTGCCGAGCGTGACGACGAGGGCGGGTACCTGGCCGAGGCTCACCAGCAGGCCGTTGACGAGGCCGCAGCCGATGCCGAGCAGGATCGCGAACACGATCGCCAGAACGGGGTTCCCGCCGCCCTGGAGGTAGGTGCCGGCCGCGAACGCGGTGATGCCGAGCGTGGAGCCGACGGACAGGTCGACGTTGCGGGTGATCACGACGAGGGACTGGCCGGTGGCGACCAGCACCAGGATCGTGGCGTTCAGCAGCAGGTCCTTGATGCCCTGCTCGGACAGGAACTGGCTGTTGCCCGCCTCGGTGACGGCGATCATCACCAGGAACACGACGAGGATGGCGAGTTCGCGCATCTTGAAGACGCGGTCGGCGAGCCGGGTGCCGCTGGACTTCGGTACGCCGGCGACGGTGGTCTCGTGCGGGGTGGTCACCGTCATGCGGCGGCCCTCCCGGTGGCTGCGGCCATCACGGTTTCCTCGGTGGCTTCGGAGCGGGGGATCTCGGCGGTCAGCCGGCCCTCGTGCATCACGAGCACGCGGTCGGCCATGCCGAGGATCTCGGGCAGGTCGGAGGAGATCATCAGCACCGCCACGCCGTCGGCGGCGAGCTGGGACAGCAGCCGGTGCACCTCGGCCTTGGTGCCGACGTCGATACCGCGGGTGGGCTCGTCGACGATCAGCACCCGGGGGCCGGTGGCCAGCCACTTGGCGAGGACCACCTTCTGCTGGTTGCCGCCGGACAGCGTGGAGACGGTGTCGGCGATCCGGGCGTACTTCACCTGGAGCTTGACGGCCCAGTCCAGGGAGCGGCTGCGTTCGGCGCCGCGGTCCATCAGACCGGCCCTGACGGTGGTGCGCAGGCCGGTGAGGCCGATGTTGCGCTCGATGGACATGTCCATCACCAGACCCTGGGCCCGTCGGTCCTCGGGGACCAGGGCGAGTCCGGCGGCCATCGCGGTGGAGGGTGCGCCGCTGGTCAACTGCTTTCCGTCGACCTCGACTTCGCCGGCGTCCCAGCGGTCCACGCCGAACACCGCGCGGGCCACCTCGGTACGGCCGGCGCCGACGAGCCCGGCGAGGCCGACGATCTCGCCGCGCCGCACGTCGAAGGAGATGTCGGTGAACACGCCCTCGCGGGTCAACCGCCGCACGCTGAGCGCGACATCGCCCGGCGTAACGTCCTGCTTGGGGTAGAGCTCGTCGAGGTCGCGGCCGACCATGCGGCGCACGAGGTCGTCCTCGGTCATGCCGTCCAGCGGTTCGCTGGCGATCCAGGCGCCGTCGCGCAGGGTGGTGACGCGCCGGCAGATCTGGAAGATCTCCTCCAGGCGGTGGGAGATGAACAGCACGGCGGCGCCCTGGTCGCGCAGGGTGCGCACGACGCCGAAGAGGCGGGCGACCTCGCTGCCGGTGAGGGCGGCGGTCGGCTCGTCCATGATCAGGACGCGGGCGTCGAAGGAGAGCGCCTTGGCGATCTCCACGATCTGCTGGTCGGCGATGGACAGGCCGCTGGCTGGACGGTCCGGGTCGAGCTCGACGCCGAGCCGCTTCATCAGGGCGAGGGTGGCCGCGTGGGTGGCCTTGTGGTCGATGCGGCCGAGGGCCCGCTTGGGCTGGCGGCCCATGAAGATGTTCTCGGCGATCGACAGGTCGGGAAAGAGGGTCGGTTCCTGGTAGATCACGGCGATGCCGGCGTCGCGGGCGTCGCCGGGTCCGTGGAAGACGACGGGTTCGCCCGCGAGCAGCACCCGGCCGGCGTCCGGCCGGTGCACCCCGGCGAGCGTCTTGATCAGGGTCGACTTGCCCGCGCCGTTCTCCCCGGCGAGGGCGTGCACCTCACCGGCGTACAGCTCGAGCGACACGTTCCGCAGGGCGCGCACGGCTCCGAAGGACTTCGAGACGTCCTCGAGCGCCAGCACCGGGGCGGTCCCCGTGTCGGACGGGTGGGTCATGGGGGCTCCTCGACGACACCGGCCGGAAGGCCCGCACCGCGTCGTGAAAGGTTTCAACTGGGTTGCCGGGAAGTTAGACACTTCAGCCATGTCACGTCAATGGTGCGAGTCGAAAAACTTCTGAGACCCGAAGGTCACGGCGGAGTTACGGAGAACCGGGTGCACCGGAACGCTTGACACCTCTCCCGAGGGCTCATAGCTTGCCGTTCTGAATCGTTTCACCAGTTCAGTCAGTCGACGCACCCGGTCGACTCATCACCTCGACTTTTGAAGTCGCTGTCGCGACCGATGCCACAGGAGCCCTGCTGTGACCGACCTCGCCGCGGTGAAGGCCGCGCTCAAGTCCCAGGCCATCGAGACGCCGTCGTGGGCGTACGGGAACTCGGGGACCCGTTTCAAGGTGTTCGCCCAGCAGGGCGTGCCCCGCACTCCGCAGGAGAAGCTGGACGACGCGGCCCAGGTGCACGCGTTCACCAGGGTGGCGCCGACCGTCTCCCTGCACATCCCGTGGGACAAGGTCGAGGACTACGCCGCCCTCGCCAAGCACGCCGAGGACCGCGGCGTGCGGCTCGGCGCCATCAACTCCAACACCTTCCAGGACGACGACTACAAGCTCGGCAGCATCTGCCACCCGGACGCCGCGGTCCGCCGCAAGGCCGTGGACCACCTGCTGGAGTGCGTCGACATCATGGACGCCACCGGCTCGCGCGATCTGAAGCTGTGGTTCGCCGACGGCACCAACTACCCCGGCCAGGACGACCTCCGCGGCCGCCAGGACCGCCTCGCCGAGGGTCTCGCCGAGGTGTACGGGCGGCTCGGCGAGCACCAGCGGATGCTGCTGGAGTACAAGTTCTTCGAGCCGGCCTTCTACTCGACCGACGTGCCGGACTGGGGCACCGCCTACGCGCACTGCCTCAAGCTCGGCCCGAAGGCGCAGGTCGTCGTCGACACCGGGCACCACGCGCCGGGCACCAACATCGAGTTCATCGTGGCGACCCTGCTGCGCGAGGACAAGCTCGGCGGGTTCGACTTCAACTCCCGCTTCTACGCCGACGACGACCTGATGGTCGGCGCCGCGGACCCCTTCCAGCTGTTCCGGATCATGTACGAGGTGGTGCGCGGCGGGGGCCTCGGCTCGGACGTCGCCTTCATGCTCGACCAGTGCCACAACATCGAGGCGAAGATCCCGGCGATCATCCGCTCGGTCATGAACGTCCAGGAGGCCACCGCCAAGGCCCTCCTCGTCGACCGGGACGCGCTGACGGACGCGCAGCGCTCGGGTGACGTACTCGAGGCGAACGCGGTGCTGATGGACGCGTACAACACGGACGTACGTCCGCTGCTGCGCGAGGTGCGCGAGGAGCTGGGCATCGACCCCGACCCGATCGCGGCGTACCGCCGGTCCGGCTGGGGTGAGCGGATCGTCTCCGAGCGGGTGGGCGGGGAGCAGGCCGGTTGGGGGGCCTGACCCCTGCGGGGGCGCGCCGGCTGACGGTGGGCGGGGCAACGGGGTGTCCCGGCCCCCGCCCCTTCCGGGCCCCGGGCCCCTGTGCCCCGTCAGGGGCGCGGGGAACTGCGCGACCAGCCACGACGGACCCGCACGGGGGCACCACCCGGATCGCCCGCCCGCGGGCCTGCGGGGGCTGAGCGCGCAGTTCCCCGCGCCCCTGGAAGGGGCACCCACAGAACGCTTTCCGACGAACTTAAGGAATCCGCATGGCCAGCCATCCCGAAGCCGCCGCGTTGATCGCCCGGTCGCACCGGCTCGGTGCCGATCCGCGCAATACCAACTACGCCGGCGGCAACACCTCCGCCAAGGGCACCGACACCGACCCCGTCACCGGTGGAGACGTCGAGCTGATGTGGGTCAAGGGCTCGGGCGGCGACCTCGGCACGCTCACCGAGGCCGGTCTCGCCGTCCTGCGCCTGGACCGGCTGCGCGCGCTCGCCGGCGTCTACCCGGGCGTCGAGCGCGAGGACGAGATGGTCGCCGCCTTCGACTACTGCCTGCACGGCAAGGGCGGCGCGGCCCCCTCCATCGACACCGCGATGCACGGCCTCGTCGACGCCGCCCACGTGGACCACCTGCACCCCGACTCCGGCATCGCGCTGGCCTGCGCCGCCGACGGGGAGAAGCTGACCGCCGAGTGCTTCGGGGACACCGTGGCCTGGGTGCCGTGGCGCCGGCCCGGCTTCCAGCTGGGCCTGGACATCGCGGCCATCAAGGCGGCCAACCCGCAGGCGATCGGTGTCGTGCTCGGCGGGCACGGCATCACCGCGTGGGGCGCCACCGCCGAGGAGTGCGAGCGCAACTCGCTGCACATGATCCGCACCGCCGAGGCGTTCCTCGCGGACAGGGGGAAGGCCGAGCCCTTCGGCCCGGTCGTCGAGGGCTACGGCGCCCTGCCCGACGCCGAGCGCCACGCGCGGGCCGCCGCGCTCGCGCCGTACATCCGCGGTATCGCCTCCCAGGACCGGCCGCAGGTCGGGCACTTCACCGACTCCGACGTGGTGCTGGACTTCACCGCCCGCGCCGAGCACCCGCGGCTCGCCGCCCTCGGCACGTCCTGCCCCGACCACTTCCTGCGCACCAAGGTCCGCCCGCTCGTCCTCGACCTGCCGCCGACCGCGCCGCTCGAGGAGGCGATCGCCCGGCTGAACGAACTGCACGCCGAGTACCGCGAGGAGTACGCCGCCTACTACGCGCGGCACGCCGAGCCCGACTCCCCCGCGATGCGCGGCGCCGATCCGGCGATCGTGCTGGTGCCGGGCGTGGGCATGTTCTCCTTCGGCAAGGACAAGCAGACCGCGCGCGTCGCGGGCGAGTTCTACGTCAACGCGATCAACGTGATGCGCGGCGCCGAGGCGGTGTCGTCGTACGCGCCGATCGAGGAGTCGGAGAAGTTCCGCATCGAGTACTGGGCGTTGGAGGAGGCCAAGCTCCAGCGGATGCCGAAGCCCAAGCCGCTCGCGACCCGGGTGGCGCTGGTGACCGGCGCGGGCAGCGGGATCGGCAGGGCCATCGCGGCGCGGCTGGTCGCCGAGGGCGCGTGCGTCGTGATCGCCGACCTCGACGCGGAGAACGCCGCGGCCGTCGCGGAGGAACTGGGCGGTCCCGACAAGGCCGTCGCCGTCACCGTGGACGTGACGTCCGAGGAGCAGATCGCGGCCGCGCTGGACGCGGCGGCGCTCGCGTTCGGCGGTGTGGACCTGGTCGTCAACAACGCGGGCATCTCCATCTCCAAGCCGCTCCTGGAGACTTCGGCGAAGGACTGGGACCTCCAGCACGACATCATGGCCCGTGGCTCGTTCCTCGTCGCGCGGGAAGCCGCGCGGGTGATGATCGCGCAGCGGCTCGGCGGCGACATCGTCTACATCGCGTCCAAGAACGCCGTGTTCGCCGGCCCCAACAACATCGCCTACTCCGCGACCAAGGCCGACCAGGCGCACCAGGTGCGGCTGCTCGCGGCCGAGCTCGGTGAGCACGGCATCCGTGTCAACGGCGTCAACCCTGATGGCGTGGTGCGCGGTTCGGGCATCTTCGCGGGCGGCTGGGGCGCGCAGCGCGCGGCCGTGTACGGCGTGCCGGAGGAGAAGCTCGGCGAGTTCTACGCCCAGCGCACCCTGCTCAAGCGGGAGGTGCTGCCCGAGCACGTCGCCAACGCCGTGTTCGCCCTGACGGGCGGGGAGTTGACGCATACCACCGGGCTGCACGTCCCGGTCGACGCCGGCGTCGCCGCCGCCTTCCTGCGATGACGGCCCGGGGGACCTTCGCCGCGGTCGACCTCGGGGCGTCCAGCGGACGCGTCATGGTCGGCCGGGTGGGGCCGGACACCCTGGAGCTCGCCGAGGCGCACCGGTTCGCCAACCGGCCCGTGCGCACACCGGAGGGGCTGCGCTGGGACATCCTCGCGCTGTACGCGGGTGTGCTCGACGGGCTGCGGGCGGCCGGGCAGGTCGACTCCGTCGGCGTGGACAGCTGGGCCGTCGACCACGGCCTGCTCGACGCCGACGGCGCGCTGCTCGGCAACCCCGTGCACTACCGCGACGCCCGTACCGAGGGCGTCGCCGAGAAAGTGTGGGCGACCGTGCCGGCGGCCGAGCTGTACGCGGCGACCGGCCTCCAGTACGCGCCCTTCAACACCCTGTACCAGCTGGCCGCGGCCCGCTCCACGACGCAATTCGCGCACGCGCGAAGGCTGTTGCTGATCCCGGACCTGCTGACGTACTGGCTGACCGGCGAGCAGGGCACCGAACTCACCAACGCCTCGACCACCCAGCTGATCGACCCGCGCACCCGCGACTGGTCCTACGACCTCGCCGCGCGGCTCGACATCGACCTCTCACTGTTCCCGCCGCTGCGGCAACCCGGTGATCCAGCGGGCCTGTTGCGGTCCGAGGTGCTCGACGAGACCGGGCTGAGCGGGCCGGTGCCGGTGACGGCGGTCGGCTCGCACGACACCGCCTCCGCGGTGGCGGCGGTCCCCGCGACCGGCGAGCGATTCGCCTACATCTGCACCGGCACCTGGTCGTTGGCCGGGCTCGAACTGGAGACGCCGGTGCTCAGCGAGGAGAGCCGCGCCGCCAACTTCACCAACGAGCTGGGCCTCGACGGCACGGTCCGCTATCTGCGCAACATCATGGGCCTGTGGCTGCTGCAGGAGTGCGTACGCGCCTGGGGCGACCCGGACCTCGGGGAGCTGCTGCGGGAGGCCGCCGCCGTGCCCGCGCTGCGGTCCGTGGTGGACGCGGGCGACGCGTCCTTCCTCGCGCCGGGCCACATGCCGGAGCGGATCGCCGAGGCGTGCCGCGCGTCCGGGCAGCCCGTGCCGGGCACGCCCGCCGAGATCACGCGCTGCATCCTCGACTCCCTCGCGCTGGCCCACCGCAAGGCGATCGAGGACGCGCAGCGGCTGGCCGGTCATTCCGTGGACGTGGTGCACATCGTCGGCGGGGGCACCCGCAACGAGCTGCTGTGTCGGCTGACCGCCGACGCCTGCGGGCTGCCGGTGGTGGCGGGTCCGGCGGAGGCGGCCGCGCTCGGCAACGTCCTGGTCCAGGCGCGGGCGCACGGGCTGGTCGGCGACCGCGCGGGGATGCGGGACCTGGTGGCCCGCACCCAGCCGCTCACCCGGTACGAGCCGAGCGGCGACACCGCGCGCTGGCGGGCCGCGGCGGAACGGCTCGCCACGCGGTGAACGACCTGCCTCGGAGGACGCGCCACTCGGTGCATCACCCGCCCCGGCGGACCCGCGACGCGGCGAATCACCCACCCCGGCGGACCCGCGGCGCGGTGCATCACCCGCCCCGGCGGACGCGAGCCCACGCGGTGCGCGCGTCCGTCCTCCGTGGCACGACCGCCCACTACCCTGCCCCCATCCGATGACCGACCCCGAGGAGCCGCGATGCGTGTCGCACTGTTCCTGACCTGTGTCAACGACACGCTCTATCCGGACACCGGCCGCGCCGTGGTGAAGCTGCTGAACAGGCTGGGCGTCGACGTCGACTTCCCGATGGCGCAGACCTGCTGCGGGCAGGCGCACTACAACACCGGCTACCGCCACGAGGCGGAGCCGCTGGCCCGGCAGTTCTCCGATGTCTTCGGGGAGTACGACGCGATCGTCACGCCGTCGGGGTCCTGCGGGGCGATGGTGCGCGAGCTGTACCCGCGGATGGGTGAACGGGCCCGCGCCGAGGGCCGCGGCGACTCGCTCGCCCGGACGCTGGCGCCGGTGGTGACCAAGACGTACGAGCTGACGGAGTTCCTGGTGGACGTGGTGGGGGTGACGGACGTGGGGGCGTACTACCCGCGCACCGTCACCTACCACCCCACCTGCCACGGGCTGCGCGGCCTCGGTCTCGGCGACCGCCCGCGGCGGCTGCTCCGGGCGGTGAAGGGGCTCGAACTCGTCGAGCTGCCGGGGGCGGAGGAGTGCTGCGGCTTCGGCGGCACGTTCGCGCTGAAGAACTCCGACGTCTCGGCCGCCATGGGCACCGACAAGGTACGCAACGCCGAGTCGACCGGGGCCGACGTGCTCTGCGCGGCCGACAACTCCTGCCTGATGCACATCGGCGGCACGATGTCGCGGCTGAAGGTCGGCATGCGGCCCGTGCACATCGCGGAGATCCTGGCGAGCACGGAGGAGGAACCGGCCGTATGAGCGGGACGTTCATGGGGATGCCCGCCTTCCCAGAGGCGGCGCGCGAGGCGGTGGACAACCCCACCCTGCGCGGCAATCTGCGGCATGCGACGCACACCATCCGCGCCAAGCGCGCCAAGGCGGTCGCCGAGGTGTCCGACTGGGCGGAGCTGCGCGAGGCGGGCAAGCGGATCAAGGACCACACGCTGCGCCATCTCGACCACTACCTCGTGCAGTTGGAGGAGGCGGTCACCGCGGCGGGCGGCATCGTGCACTGGGCCGCGGACGCCGACGAGGCCAACGCGATCGTGACCCGGCTGGTCCAGGAGACCGGCGAGTCGGAGGTCGTCAAGGTCAAGTCGATGGCCACACAGGAGATCGGGCTCAACGAGGCACTCGAGGCGGCCGGCATCCGCGCCTACGAGACCGATCTCGCCGAGCTGATCGTGCAGTTGGGCAAGGACCGCCCCTCGCACATCCTCGTGCCCGCCATCCACCGCAACCGCGGCGAGATCCGCGACATCTTCGAGAAGGAGATGGGCGAGTGGGGCCGCCCGGCGCCCGAGGGGCTCACCGACACGCCCGCCGAACTCGCCGAGGCGGCGCGGCTGCACCTGCGGGAGAAGTTCCTGCGCGCCAAGGTCGGCGTCTCCGGCGCCAACTTCATGGTCGCCGAGACCGGCACGCTGGTCGTGGTGGAGTCGGAGGGCAACGGGCGGATGTGCCTGACCCTGCCCGAGACGCTGATCTCCGTCGTCGGCATCGAGAAGATCGTGCCGACCTGGCGCGACCTGGAGGTCTTCCTGCAGACCCTGCCGCGCTCCTCGACGGCCGAGCGGATGAACCCGTACACCTCGATGTGGACCGGCACCACCGACTCCCGGGCGGCGGACGGGCCGCGCGTCTTCCATCTGGTGCTGCTCGACAACGGCCGCACCGACACCCTCGCCGACGAGGTCGGCCGTCAGGCGCTGCGCTGCATCCGCTGCTCGGCCTGCCTGAACGTCTGCCCGGTGTACGAGCGGGCCGGCGGCCACGCCTACGGCTCGGTCTACCCGGGCCCGATCGGCGCCATCCTCAGCCCCCAACTACGCGGCACCGCGAGCGAGATCGACGCCTCGCTGCCGTACGCCTCGTCGTTGTGCGGGGCCTGCTACGAAGTGTGCCCGGTCGCCATCGACATCCCCGAGGTGCTGGTGCACCTGCGCGAGCGGGTCGTGCAGGGCGGGCCGGCGGTCCGCGAGGGCAACAAGGTGGTGCTGCGGCCGGCGAAGGGACACGCGGCGGAGCGGGCGGCCATGCGGGCGGCGCGCTGGGCGTTCAGCCACCCGGGCGCGCTGCGCGCCGGGCAGCGGCTCGCCTCCCGGACCCGCCGCGCCCATCCGCGGCACCTGCCCGGCCCGGGCAAGGCGTGGACCGGCAGCCGGGATCTGCCCCCGCTGCCCGCGGAGCCGTTCCGCGACTGGTGGCAGCGCACCCACGGCGGAAAGGACGGCGTCCAGTGAGCGGCCCCGAAGTCAGCAGCAGGGAACGGATCCTGGGGCGGGTGCGACGCGCGCTGGCCGACGTACCGGGCGACGGCGCTCCCCCCGCCGGGCCCGCGTACGAGCAGGAGGTCGAGCGCGGCTACCTCCGCCGCCACGGGGACCTCGATGCCGCCGGGACCGTCGAACTGCTGGCGGAGAACCTGGCCGACTACCGCGCCTTGGTGCACCGCTGCTCGGAGGCCGAACTGCCTTCCCTCATCGGCCGGTTGCTGGCCGCGCGCGGCGCGCGGACGGTCGTCGTACCGCCGGGTCTCGACCCGGACTGGCTGTCGGGGACCGGGGCCGAGCGGGTCGAGGACACGGCCACCGACTCGCCGGAGCGGCTGGACGCGGTGGACAGTGTGGTCACCGCGTGCGCGGTGGCGATCGCCGAGACCGGCACGATCGTCCTGGACGGCGGTCCCGACCAGGGCCGCCGCCGGATCACCCTCGTGCCCGACCACCACGTGTGCGTGGTACGGGTGCCCGAGCAGGTCGTCTCCTCGGTGCCGGAGGCGCTCGAACGGCTCGACCCCGTACGCCCGTCGACGTGGATCTCCGGCCCGTCCGCGACCAGCGACATCGAACTGGACCGGGTCGAGGGCGTGCACGGGCCGCGCACGCTGGAGGTCGTGCTCGTGAGCGCGTAGGGGTTCCGGGCCGGGTTCCCGTTCAGGACCAGACGATCGGGCAGCCGCGGCGAATGGAGTGCTGGGCCGCGCGGAGGTACAGTGCGACGTAGAAGGCCGCGTCGAGGTCCTCGCTCCACGGACCGGGGCGCTTCGCGGCGAGCGCCTCGGCCTCTCCTTCCCGGAACCAGAAGGTGAGGTCGAGGTTGTCGCACATCTCGGGTACCTCCGCGGGCAGTTCGATCGCCGCCGCCAGGCGCTCCGCGAGGGCGAGGACCTGCGGGGCGCCGGCCGCCATCGCGTTGTCGGTGTAGCCGTCGCCGACCTCCAGCCATATCTCCTCGTCGAGGGAGAACGGCACCAGCACCGACCAGCCGCAGAACTCGTCCTGCTGCTCGGGCGTCAGATGCGCGGCGCACAGCGCGCTGAACCCGTCCATCGGCGGGATGAGCTTCTCCTCGAACTGCGTGCCCGAGCCGTGCCGGAACTCCGCCGCCGCCGGCACGGACTCGTACGCCGGCAGGCCGCGCTCGCGCAGCCGTTCGTTCAGCGCGGCGGCGAGTTCCCCGCGCCCGTCCTCGCTGTCGTCGAACCACTCCTGCGCGTCGACGCTCACCAGATAGACACCCATGCGCCGCACAGTAGAGGGCGCCACTGACAACGGCCGCCGCGGCGGCTCGGACCGCGGCTGGGAGGATGCACGGGTGAACCACTTCTCGTACCGCCCGATCGGACCGGGTGACGACCGGCCCCGTCTCCCCGAACCGCGACCCGCCGAGCCCGGTCGCTGGCCGATGCTGGAGGCCGCGCTCGCGGTGGTCAACCGCGATGTGACGGCGACCCTGCCGGGCCAGGAGCCGCTGATCCTGATGGCCGTCCCGTCCCACGAGCCCACGCCGCAGGGCGGGTTCGACGGGGAGCAGGTCCATGTGGCGCTGCCCGACGGCCGTTGGCACGGCAATCAGGTCAACGCGTACGACCCGGAGGAGGGCGACCCGGAGGAGCCGGACGACGAGGAGACGGCCCTGAGCGTGGTCGCGGACGCCGCGCAGTCGACCCTCATGGAGCTGCTCTGGCAGACGTGGCCGATCTGCCCGGAGCACAAGCTCGGCACCCACCCGCGCCCGGCCGGGAGCACCGAGGACTGGTACGAGACCACGACGCAAGCGGACGGGCCGACGGTGTGGTGGTGCCGGGGCGACCAGGACAGCCACGGCCACGACCTCTGCCGGGTGGGCGAGTTGGCGGGCACGCTCCCGGGGAAGGAACGGCGCGCGCTGCGGCGCGCCGAACGCGCACGCGGCGAGCGGCCCTAGGACCGGACAGCCGACCAGGGCCGGTCAGGCCCTAGTCGACGACGCCCGCCGCGTCCAGCAGGGCCGTCGCCGTCGCCACCGCGAGGCCGTCGTCGAGGTGTTCGACGCCCGAGCCGGCGCGGGCGCTCGCGCCGTCGAAGACCAGCATCAGCTGGCGGGCGAGGAGGTGCGGGTCGCGGGCGCCGCCGCGTTCGGCGGCTGCGCGGAAGGACGCCTCCAGGCGCTGCTTCGCGCCGCTCGCGACCACGCTCGCCGGATGTTCGGGGTCCTTGAGCTCGACGAGCACCGCGAGGTAGGGGCAGCCGTGGTAACCGGGGTCCGTGGCCGTCTTCTGGATCTGCTCGAAGGTGTACAGGATCACCGCGCGGGAGGTGGGGGCGTCCTCGGGGGCAGGGGTGAGCAGCGCCTCGTACCGCGGCAGGCCGCGGCGCAGGCTCTCGGCGAGGACCTCGTCCTTGCTGTCGAAGAGCTGGTACATGGACCGCTTGGAGACGCCGGCCGCGCGGCAGAGCGCCTCGACGCCGATGGAGACGCCGTCGCGGTAGAACAGGTCGGCCGCCGCGTCGAGCAGCCGGTCCCGGGTGGGTGCCTTGTCCGTGGTGGCCATAGAGGTGAGGGTACCGCGCCGGACCGCGAACGGAAACTGATCGGTTTTCGGCGTGTACAGCAAGGTGAACAAGCGCTTAGATAGGAGCGCGCCCGATCGCCGAACCGCACGGAGGCCCCGTTGTTCACGTCCGTCGACGATGTCTCCGCCCGCCTCGCCGAGACCGGGTATCTCGCCTCGCCCGCCGTCGCCACCACCGTCTTCCTGGCCGACCGGCTCGGCAAGCCGCTCCTGGTGGAGGGCCCCGCCGGGGTGGGCAAGACCGAACTGGCCAAGGCCGTCGCCGCCGTCGCGGACGCCCGCCTCGTACGGCTCCAGTGCTACGAGGGCGTCGACGAGTCGCGCGCCCTGTACGAGTGGAACCACGCCAAGCAGCTGCTGCGCATCAGCGCGGGCCGCGACGAGAGCTGGGACGAGGCGCGCACGGACATCTTCAGCGAGGAGTTCCTGCTCACCCGCCCCCTGCTCACGGCCATCCGCGGCGACGAACCCACCGTCCTGCTGATCGACGAGACCGACAAGGCCGACGTCGAGATGGAGGGGCTGCTCCTGGAGGTGCTGAGCGACTTCCAGGTGACCGTGCCCGAACTCGGCACCATCACCGCGACCCGCCGCCCGTTCGTCGTGCTCACCTCCAACGCCGGACGCGAGCTGTCCGAGGCCCTGCGCCGCCGCTGCCTGTTCCTGCACATCGGCTTCCCCGACGAGGAGCTGGAGCGCCGCATCGTGCGCCTGAAGGTTCCGGGGCTGTCCGAGGCGCTGACGGCGTCGGTGGTGCGGGTGATCGGCGCGCTGCGCGCGATGGACCTGCGCAAGGTGCCGTCGGTCGCCGAGACCGTCGACTGGGCGCGCACCCTGCTGGCGCTCGGCGCCGACACCCTCGACGAGCAGGTCGTACGCGACAGCCTGGGCGTGATCCTCAAGCATCAGGACGACATCCTGAAGGCGGCCGCCAAGCTCGACCTGGACGCCCTGTGACCACCCCGCCCACGCCGGCCACCCCGAGCACCGCGGACACGGCGGGCGCGGCGGACACGGCGGACTTGGCCGATTCGGCGGACTTGGCGGACACGGCGGGCGCGGCGGACACGGCGGGAGTCGCCGAGCGGCTGACCTCCCTGGTCGCGGCGCTGCGCGCGCACGGCCTGCGGATCGGCACGGGCGAGACCGTGGACGCCGCCCGCGCCGTGGAGGCGCTCGGCCTCGCGGACCGGGAGCTGCTGCGCGAGGGCCTCGCCGCCACGCTGCTGCACGACCTGGGCCGGCGCAGGGTGTTCGACCAGGTCTTCGATCTGTACTTCCCGCGCCGGGTCGGCGGCCCCGAGGACGCGTCGAGCGACCGCGACGACCTGCGCGACCGGCTCGCCGAGGCGCTCGCCGCCGGGGACCGCGCACTGCTGGCGATGCTGGCCGCGGAGGCGGTCGACGCGCTGGGCCGCTACGGCACCGGCGCGCAGGGCGGCGACGGCGGCGGTCCGGGCGGCGACGGCTGGTCGTCGTACCAGACGCTCGACCGACTGCGCCCGCAGACGCTGCTCGCCCGCGTGCGCACGAGCGTGCGGGAGCGGGACGGGGCCACCGGGTTCGCCGACCGGCTGCTCGACGACGAGATCCGGCGGCGCATCGAGGCGTTCCGGACGCTCGTGGCCGCCGAGGCACGGCGCCGGGTCGCAGAGCGGCGGGGCGCCGAGGAGATCGCCCGGCGGGCCGTCGCCCCGAGCGCCGACCGGGTCGACTTCCTCTACGCGGGCCGCGACCGTCTCGCCGAGCTGCGCCGGACCGTGCAGCCGCTGGCCCGCAAGCTGGCCACCCGGCTCGCGGCGCGCCGCCGTCGGGCCGCCCGCGGCAGCATCGACCTGCGCCGCACCCTGCGCGGCTCACTGTCGACCGGCGGCGTCCCGATGAAGCCGGTGCTGCGCCGACGCCGCCCCGCCCGGCCCGAACTGGTGCTGCTGTGCGACGTGTCGGGGTCGGTGGCGGGCTTCTCGGACTTCACCATGCTGCTGGTGCAGGCCCTGCACGACCAGTTCTCCAAGGTACGGGTGTTCGCCTTCGTCAACCGGCTCGACGAGATCACCCCGCTCCTGGTGCACGGCACGGCCGACCCGGAGGGGCTGGGCGCGCGGATCCGCTCCGAGGCGACGCTCACCGCCTGGCACGGCAGCAGCGACTACGGCGTGGCGCTGGGCGAGTTCGCGGAGCGCCACGCCGACTCGGTGGGCCCGCGCGCCACGGTGTTCGTCCTCGGCGACGCCCGCACGAACATGGCCGACCCGAACCTGCCCGCCGTACGCCGGATCGCCGCGCGGGCGCGCCGCGTGTACTGGCTCAACCCCGAGCCGCGCGCCCAGTGGGGCACAGGGGACTCGGCGGCACCCGCGTACGCCGGCCTGGTCGAGATGCACGAGTGCCGCACCGCCCACCAGCTCAGCGCCCTGGTGGCCCGCCTGCTGCCGGTGTGACCGCCGGACGGCCGCCCGCACCCCTCGGCGCGACCCTGGCGGCCGTACCGGCGGCCAGGGCACCCGCACCAGTCGGCCCGCCCGCGGCGGCCGTGCCCGTCGCCTGCACCACGCCGCCGAGGTGTCCGTCGGACGACGGGGCGGTTCTCAGGTGTCGTCCGCCTTGGCGTACTCGTTGGCCATGGTGCCCGCGAAGTCGTACACGATGGCCTGCTCGTCCCCCACCACCCAGGCGTCGTGTCCCGGGGGCAGGACGAAGACGTCGCCGGGCCCGACCTCGCCCTCGCCGCCGTCGTCCATGACCACGTGCATACGGCCCTGGACCATGTAGCCGTTGTGGTGGATCTGGCAGGTCTTGGTGCCCGCGATCGGGCCCACGGACTCCGACCAGCGCCAGCCCGGTTCGAAGGTGCCCACGGCGAAGTCCAGCCCGGTGAGGTGGACGGCCTCGAGGTGACCACGCGGAAAGTCGCGCCGCTCGTCGGCTTTGTCGACCGTCTTCACTTCCAGCATGACGGGCCTCCCTTCCGTCCACTCCATGGTCCGCCTGTCAAACGGGCGGTGCCAACCTGGTGCCGTACGCGGACGATCAGTGGGCGGGGCCCAGCAGTTCCGCGAAGCGTGCCGCGTCGACGTTGCCGCCGGAGAGGATCACCCCGACCCGCTTCGGCAGCCGCCCCGCGCGCCCGGCGAGGAGGGCCGCGAGCCCGCTGGCACCGCTCGGCTCCAGCACGGTCTTCAGCCGCTCGAAGGCGAAGCGCATCGCGTCGCGGATCTCGTCGTCGCCGACCAGCACGATCTCGTCGACCAGCCGCCGGGTCACCGAGAACGTCAACTCTCCGGGCGTGTGCACGGCTTGGCCGTCGGCTATGGTCCGCGGCACCGGTACGGCGACCCGGTGGCCCGCCGCCAGGGACCGCTTGGTGTCGTCGCCCGCCTCCGGCTCTACACCCATCACCCGCAGGCCGGGGTGCAGCCCCTTCGCGGCCGTGGCGCAGCCCGCGATCAGCCCACCGCCGCCGACGGGCACCAGCAGGACGTCCAGTTCGCCCGTCTCCTCCAGCAGTTCGAGGGCGGCGGTGCCCTGCCCCGCCATCACGTGCGGGTGCTCGTACGGCGGGATGAGGGTCAGGCCCCGCTCGGCTGCCAGGGCCTCGGCGATGGCGACGCGGTCGCCGGTGTAGCGGTCGTAGGTGACGATCTCGGCGCCGTAGGCGGCGGTCGCCTCGCGCTTCGACCGGGGGGCGTCCTCCGGCATCACGATCACCGCGGTGGTGCCGAGCTCCCGGGCGGCGAGGGCGACGGCCTGGGCGTGGTTGCCGGAGGAGTAGGCCGCTACGCCGCGGGCGAGCTGCTCGGGGCCGAGCCGGGAGGCCGCGTTGTAGGCGCCGCGGAACTTGAAGGCGCCGACCCGCTGGAGGTTCTCGCTCTTGAGGTGGACCTCTGCGCCCACGAGTGCGTCGAGGGTGCGCGAGCGCAGCACGGGGGTGCGGTGGGCGACGCCCTTGATCTGATCGGCGGCCTCGCGGATGTCGTCCAGGGTCACCGGCGGGTGGATGGTCACGCGTGATCTCCCTCGGGGTTCGGTACGAGGTTCGGGGCGGGCTCCGGGACGTTGCCCTGGGCGAGGTCAGGGATGTTGTCCGGGCTGGGGTCCTGGACGTTGTCCGGGGTGGGCGGCCGGGCGGCTCTCGCCTGGGCCAGGTAGCTGTAGGCGGAGGCGCGGGAGATGCCGAGCCGGCGGGCCACCTGCTCGACCGAGCGACGGACCGCGAACACGCCCCTGCGGTCGAGGCCGCGGAAGAGGTCCAGGCGCTGGTCGCGGTCGAGTCCGGACCAGTCCGCATGCCGGTGCAGCTGGTCGGCGTCGACGATCGCGTCGATCACCGAGTCGAGGTCGTCGCCGAAGAAGGTGGTCGGCGGCTCCGCGGGGGCGGCGCCCAGCCCGGCGAGCGCGCCGAGCAGGGCGTGGGCCTGGTCGACGGCGGTCACGTCCACGTTCACACACAGGGCGCCGAAGACCGCGCCGGTCGAGTCCCGCAGGGGCAGCGTCGAGGACTTGAGCAGCTTCCCGGACGGGGTGCGGGTGCGGTAGCCGACCTCGTCCCGTGCCGCGTCGCCCAGGGCGGCCATCCGGAGGCCGATCTCGCTCATCGTGGCGCCGACGGCCCGCCCGGTGACGTCTCCGCCGACGGCGACGACGGAGTGCTCGGGGTCGCGGTAGTCGTGCAGGACCACTTCGCAGACGGGCCCGAACGTGGCCGCGAGCCCGCCGACGATCCGGGCCAGCGCGCCGAGAACGGCGTCACGCTCATGGCGCAGCGCGGTGTCGGTAGCTCCCACGCGCCCCACCCCCTTCCCACTCCTCTGTTCTGGGTCATCCGCCTCTGGACCATCTGTCCAATCACTGTACAGAATTTCCAGAGACCACCCAAGGGGGCGCGGGAGCGCGGGGTGGTGAAGGGGGGGCGCGCGGGAGCGCAAGGTGCCAGGGAGCCGTGTGAAAGAGAGAGGGGACCGTCAGGACGGGGTCAGCGGCAGGTCGTCCGTGAACGCGTTGACCGGCTGGGCCATGGGCCGGGTGCCGCGCACGTCGAGGGCCGCCTCCGCGGACCTCGTGCCGAGGGCACCCCGGGGGTGCCAGGTGCCGGTGACCGCGAGCCAGGTGTCGGCGGCCGGCGCCCCGCCGCCGTACATGCGGATCTTGACGGTCTGCGCGTCCGCCGCGCAGCACGTGAAGATGATCCGGGTCAGATACCAGCCGCCGCCCCGCGCGGCCGGGGTGACGAAGCCGGTGAGCCGCACCGCGCGGCCCTCGATGGCGTGGGCGTGGTCCTGTTGGACCCGGGTGGTGAAGTCGGTGAGGGTCATCGGCAGCGGAGAGGTCGCGGGCAGGGGCGCGAACTGCTGGTGCCGGGCGACGGGTTTCCCGCCGGCCCGGGCCGCCGTGTACGCGCCGAGGGCGGACGGGGCGTAGACCAGCAGGCTCAGCGCGGGCAGGAACAGCAGCCAGGCGACTCGGGGGGCGGCGGCGTGGTCGTGGCCGTGGTCGTGACCGTGGTCATGGGTGTGCTCGCGCTGGTGCTCGTCGCCGTGGTCGTGGTCATGGGTGTGCTCGCGCTGGTGCTCGTCGCCGTGGTCATGGGCGTGCTGGTGCTGGTGCTGGTGCTCGTGGTCACGGGTGCAGGCGTGACCGTCCGCGGAGCAGTCGGCCGCACCGCCCCCGGCCCGCTCCCGCTTCCGTTCCCGCCACCCCAGCACCCCCGACACCGCCCCCAGCAGCGTCAACAGCACCCCGGAGGCGATCAGCAGCGGGCGCAGCCCCTCCTTGACGTAGCGCAGGTACAGATCGGTGAACAGCGCGGAGTGCAGCAGTCCGGCTCCGATGAGGAGCAGCAGGACCACCTGGACGGGGCGCTTCACAGCAGCGTGCCTCCGATCAGAACGCTGGCGGCGACCGCGACGACCGTCGTCGCCGTGGAGAAGCGGACGGCGAAGGCGCGGCCGAACGTGCCGGCCTGAAGGGCGATCAGTTTCAGATCGACCATCGGCCCCACGACCATGAACGCCAGCCGGGCCGTCGGCGAGAACCCGGTCAGGGACGCGGCGACGAACGCGTCCGCCTCCGAGCAGACCGCCAGCAGCACGGCCAGCCCGGCGAGGAACAGCACCGACAGCCAGGGTGAACCGGAGAAGGTGTCGAGGACCGAACGGGGAACGGCCACGTTGAACGTCGCCGCCGCCATCGCGCCCAGCACGAGGAACCCGCCCGCGTGCAGGAAGTCGTGCTGGAAACCCTCGCGGAACTCCCGCCACCGGTTGCCGCCGTGCCGGTGCCCGGTGTGCCGCACGACGGGCCGCAGCCATTCCTCCTTGCCGAGCCAGAGCCACAGCCATCCCATGACCGCGGCCGTCGCGAGCGACGCGAGCAACCGGGCCGCGACCATCGCGGGGTTGCCGGGGAACGCGACCGCCGTCGCGGTGAGCACGACCGGGTTGATCGCGGGCGCGGAGAGCAGGAACGCGAACGCCGCGGCCGGGGTGACACCCCGCCGGATGAGGCTGTTCGCGACGGGCACGGAGGCGCACTCGCAGCCCGGCAGCACCGCGCCGGCCATCCCCGCGACCGGGACCGCGAGCGCGGGCCGCCGGGGCAGCACCCGGGTGAACAGGTCGGCCGGGACGAAGGCGTTGATCGCCCCGGACAGCAGGGTGCCCAGCAGCAGGAAGGGCAGCGCCTGCACGGTGATGGCCAGACAGACCGTGCGCCACGCCTGGACGGCCGGCCGGTCCGGCCACGCGGTGCCCGCCAAGAGAACGAGAGCGGAGACGGCCGCGGCCAGGACGAGGGCGGCCCACGGAGGGCGCACGCGGCGTCGGCGCCGGACGGCGGGGCCCGGTGCCGGTGTCGCGATCGCCGTCGCCGTCACCGCCGTCGTCGCCGTGCCGGTCACCGCCGTCGTCGCCGTGGCCGTCACTGCCGCCGTCGCCGTCGCCGTCGGTACCGGTGTCGCCCCGGCCGCACCCTCGGCCATTTCATCCGCTTTTGACATTTTCACTCCGGATGTCAGTGTCTGGCCGAACATAAGCGACACCCGGAGTCAGGTCAGCGCGCACACGCCGCCGCGCGCGAATGCCCCCCTGTCAGTCGTGCGGCACCCGGCCCCGAACCCGCGGCACCCGGCCCCGCGGCACCCGCCCCAGCCACGCGACACCCGACTGCGGCCCCGCCGCACCGGACCTCAGTCGTGCGGCGCCTGGCCGCTCACCCGGTGGTCGGCGTGGCTGAGCGCCTCCATCACCAGTCGGCGCAGATGCCCGTCGCGGAGGCTGTAGTACACGTGCCGGCCCGCGCGCCGCGTCTCGACCAGCCCCGCCAGCCGCAGCTTGGCCAGGTGCTGGCTGACCGCCGTACGGGACGCGCCGCACCGCTCGGCGAGCGAGCCGACGTCCGACTCGGCCTGCGCGAGCAGCCACAGCAGATGGAGCCGGGTCGCGTCCGAGAGCAGCGCGAACACCTCCGCCGCCTCCGCGAGCCGGACACCGTCCGGCGGCCGCAGATGCGCACCGGGTGCAGCTGACAGGGGCTCGCGAGCAGACATGGACACAGCGTAGAGCGCCCCGAGTCGGCACAGAGCGCCAGGAGTCGGCCGCGGAGCGGGCGCCGGGACCGATTCCGTACCCGACAGGTGCGCATCTGCGCACCTGTCGATACAGTGAGGACAGACCCTGGCACCGCTCCCCGTCCGGCCGAGGGACCCGCATGATCTCCGTGCTGCGCAACCCCGTCTACCGCCGTCTGCTCGTCGCCCAGGTGGTGGCCCTGGTCGGCACCGGTCTCGCCACGGTCGCGCTCGGACTGCTCGCCTACGACCTCGCGGGCGCGGACGCCGGTTCGGTGCTCGGCACCGCGCTGGCCGTGAAGATGGCGGCGTACGTGACGATCGCCCCGGCAGCCGGCGCACTCGCCCGCCGGCTGCCGCGCCGGGCGCTCCTGGTGAGCGCGGACCTCGTCCGGGCCGCGGCAGCGCTCACCCTGCCGTTCGTGGACCAGGTGTGGCAGGTCTACGTCCTGATCTTCCTGCTCCAGTCGGCGTCGGCCGTGTTCACGCCGGTCTTCCAGTCGGTCGTACCCGACGTGCTGCCCGCCGAGCGCGACTACACGCGGGCGCTGTCCCTGTCGCGTCTCGCCTACGACCTGGAGAGCCTGTTCAGCCCGGCGCTCGCCGCCGCCCTGCTCTCACTGATCGCCTACAACTGGCTCTTCCTCGGCACGGTCGCGGGGTTCCTCGGCTCGGCGGCGCTGGTGGTCTCGGCGGTACTGCCGAAACGGGTCGCGGGGGCGGACGACGCGGTCCGGGCCGACTCACGTCGGTCGCCACGTACAGCAACGGGCCGCGGCACCCACGCGGAGGCCGCGTCCGGCGTCCGCCTCTTCCTCTCCACCCCCCGGCTGCGCGCCCTGCTCGCGCTCGATCTCGCGGTGGCCGCGGCCGGCGCGGTGGTCACGGTCAACTCCGTGGTCTACGTCCGCGACGCGCTGGGCCGGAGCGCGGGCGACGTGCCGCTCGCGCTCGGCGCCTACGGCGGCGGGTCCATGGCCGTGGCGCTGCTGCTGCCGCGCGTTCTGGAGCGGGTGCCGGACCGGACGGTGATGCTGCGCGGCGCACTGGTCCTGTCCGTCGTCTTCGCCGGACTGGCCGCGCTCACGGCGGCCCGCGACGGCGACTGGCGCTGGCCCGCACTGCTGCTGACGTGGGCCGCGTTCGGGGCCGGCTGCTCGATGGTGCTCACACCGACCGGGCGCCTGATCCGCGACGCGGCGCCGCCCGAGCTGCGCGCATCGGCGTTCGCGGCGCAGTTCTCGCTGTCGCACGGCTGCTGGCTGCTGACGTATCCGCTGGCCGGCTGGCTCGGTGCGGCCGGCGGGCTGGAGTCGGCGGTGGTGGTGCTCGGCGCGGTGGCCGCGGCGGCGGGCCGGCGCGCGGCACGGCTGTGGCCTGCGGAGCCGGCCCGCGTCCCGGCCGTGCCGGACACCCGCCCGGCGCCGGGCGGCGGCCAAGCCCCGGACACCCGCCCAGCGCCGTACACCCGCCCGGCGCCGGGCGGCGGTCGGAGGGATGTCGCGCCGGCCGGTCCTGGTTCGCGCGGCGGCCGGAGGGATGCCGCGCCTGCCGACCCTGGTTCGGGGGCTCCGGGCGCACACTGAAAGGACCGGGAGGAGCCCTATGCACACAGCCGGAACCCCCGCCCCCTCCGCCACCGGCGCCTGGTACCGCCGTCTTCTCCTGCTGCTGGTACGGCGGCTGCGCGGCCCCCGGCCCGCCGCTCCCCCGCGCATGTCCCGCCCGGCACAGGTGCTGGCGCTGCTCGGCGTCCTCGACGAGGCTGTCGGCGCGCAGCGGTCCACCGACGCCGCGGTGGCCGCGTGCGGCGACCCTGGCCCGCTGCCCGCTTCCGCCGCACAGGACTGCGGCCGGGTCAGCTCGACCGTGCACCGGCTGCGCACCCGGCTGCGCGAACTGCCCCTCACCGAGGGCGACCTGAGGGAGATCCGGACGCGCGCGGAACGGCTGCTCGCCTACGACCAGTGGATGGTGCGCCAGTCCCTGGACCTGGCCTTCGCCGTGCAGCGCAGCTCCCGGATCGAGGCGGCCCGGCTCCAGCTCAACGGCCTCGGACGCCCGGCGGACGAACTGCGCCGCCTGCGGGACGCCCTGCGCGAGGGCGTCCTGCGGGAGTACGACGAGGCCGCCTCACCGTCGTCCTCGTGAACCGGTCCTCCGCCGCGCCTGATACCCCCCAGGGGTACACTCGCGACTCACGGCCCCTGGTCGGTGACGGACCCACGGCGAAAGGCACGCGACGATGGACGCGATCAGGCACGCCCTCTCCCTCACCGGATCGATGACATGGGAGATCACCTGGGCGCTCATCCTCGGCTTCACGCTCTCCGCGGTGGTGCAGGCCGTGGTCCGCCGGTCGACGGTCGTACGCCTGCTCGGCGACCACCGGCCGAAGACGCTCACGCTGTCGGCGGGCCTCGGCGCGGCCTCCTCGTCCTGCTCCTACGCCGCCGTCGCGCTGGCCCGCTCGCTGTTCCGCAAGGGCGCCGACTTCACGGCGGCGATGGCCTTCGAGATCGCCTCCACCAACCTGGTGATCGAACTCGGCGTGATCCTCGCGCTGTTGATGGGCTGGCAGTTCACCGCGGCCGAGTTCATCGGCGGGCCGATCATGATCGTCGTACTGGCGCTGCTGTTCCGCCTCTTCCTGCGGGCTCGGCTGCTGCGGGAGGCGCGGGCGCAGGCCGAGCGCGGTCTCGCCGGGTCGATGGAGGGCCACGCGGCGATGGACATGTCGGTCGGCGGCGAAGGAGGCTTCGCGCGGCGCCTGTTCTCGCGCGACGGGTACACGTCCGTGTCGCACATCTTCGTCATGGAGTGGGCGGCGATCCTGCGTGACCTGGTGGCGGGCCTGCTCATCGCGGGCGCGATCGCGGCCTGGGTGCCGGACGACTTCTGGCACACGTTCTTCCTCGTCGACCACCCCACCGCCGCGAAGGTGGTGGGGCCGCTCGTGGGACCGCTGGTGGCGATCGCGACGTTCGTCTGCTCGATCGGCAACGTGCCGATGGCGGTGGTCCTCTGGAAGGGCGGCATCAGCTTCGGCGGGGTGATCGCCTTCATCTACGCGGACCTGCTGATCCTGCCGATCCTCAACATCTACCGGAAGTACTACGGCGCCCTTATGGCGCGGTTCCTGCTGGTCACGTTCTTCGCCGCGATCGCGGTGGCGGGGTACGCGGTGGAGCTGCTCTTCGGCGGCCTCGGCCTGGTGCCCGACCAGGCCGACGCGACGGTTCCCGACGCGGGCGTCTCCTGGAACTACACGACCTGGCTCAACATCGCGTTCCTGCTGCTGGCGGCGGCGCTGGTCGTCCGCTTCCTGCGCACCGGCGGCCCGGCGATGCTCCGGATGATGGGCGGTTCACCGGAAGGCGACCACGGGCACGCGGGCCCCCCGCCCGGACCGGGGCACGGCCGGACGGCCCAGCGCCGGGTGGCACCCCGGCCGGCCCCGTGATCGCCTTGGACGACAGACCGCAGTGACGGCGGACCGCGATGTTACGGACCACCGTGACAGCGGACCACCACGACAACGGACCACTGTGACGGCGGACCACCACGACAACGGACCGCCATGACGACACACCGAGATGACGGCGCACCGCCATGACGACGGACCCCGGACGGCACGAACGACGACGAGGAGGAGGCCGAGGATGAGCGCGCGCCCCCGCCTCCGCTTCACCGGCTGGATCGCCGGACTCGGCACCTCGTCCGGCACCCGGCTGGTACTCGGTCACTGGACCCGGACACCGTTCGGGCCGTTCAGCGACGTCATGGTCGAACGACCCGACGGACACCGACTGTTGCTGGCGCCAAGTCGGCAGGCCGCCACGTTCGTCGCCGACACCTACACGTTCGACGACGTACGCGTCGAACCGGTCGGGGTGACCGTCGCGGCGGGCACCTGGACCGTCCGGGCGCCGTCGCTGGACCTGTCGTTCACCACCGGCCGCCGCACCGCGCTGGGCCTGCTGCTGCGTGCCGTGCCCCGCCGGCTGTCCGCCCGCCCGGCCTGGACCCTCGTGACGGACCTGCCCGCCCGGCTGCTGCTCGGCATCCGCACCCGCGGCAGCACGCGCGGCGGCCGGCGCGAGTGGTACGGCGCCCACGACGTCCGCCGCATCACCGCGGCCTCGGCCGTCTGCGAGGGCGCCCCGCTCGGCGGGCTCGCTCCGGTCGAGCCGCCGGTACGGTTCGGGTTCGCCTCCACCCCGCGCACCCCCAGCGTCGTACGGGTCACCACCACGGTGGCGACGTAGCGGCCGGCGGATCCGGGCGGCGGTCGCACGATGGCCAAGGACACCGGCACAGAGACCGGCACCGGCACCGGCACCGGGCGCCGAGCCCTGTGGCCACGGCTTCGGCCGGCCGACGCCTTCGTGTGGGGCAAGGGCTCCCCGATGCGGTACGAGTTCGCGTGGTCGGTGGTGATCGCGGTCGGCGTGCCGCTGTTCCTGCTCCTCGCCGTCGACCGGCTGGCCCTCGGCCTGTACACGGTGGCCGGCTCGAAGCAGGCGCTGTTCGGGCACGACCGGCCCTACGGCGCCCGCGCCCGGCTCCACCTGGGGCTGACCGCCGGTCAGACGGTGGCGGTGGCGGGCTCGGTGGCGGTGGCGTCGGCCGCGCTCCCCACGGCCGTACTGGTCGCGCTGGGCGCGCTGGTGGTGACGGCGCAGAAGGTGATGTGCGACGCGGTCCGCACCGGGCCGCCCGCGCAGGCGGTGCTCTCCTTCATCACCCTCGGGATCCTCTTCGGTCCCCAGGGCGGCCCGCTGTCCGAGCTGCCGCGCGACGTCCTGCTCTTTCTCGGCGCCGCGGCGTTCGCGGCGCTGGTGTGCCTGGTCCCGGCGCTGTGGAAGCCGCACGGCCCGGAGGCGGCGGCGGTCGCCGAGGCCGAACGGGCCGCCGCCGCGCACGTACCCCACCGGGCGTTGCCCGCGCTGACCACGGCCTGGGACGCGCTGGTGGCCGCGGGCCGGCCTCCCCCGGCCCTGATCCGGCGCCTGCTCGCTGCCGAGAACGCCTTCAGCGGCCGCCCGGCCCCGGCGCGGACCGGCCCCGAGGAGCTGAGCGGGGAGCTGCTCGAGGAGCTGCGCAGGGAGCTGGAGGTGCGCCGGGCGCAGCGGCCCCGGCATCCGGTGCTCGGCCGGCTCCGCCCCACGTCCCCGCTGTGGGGATCCGCGCTGCTCTGCCTGATCGGCTGCCTGGTCGCCGGATACGCCGCGTACGGGCTCGGTCTGGGCCGCCCCTACTGGGCCATCGTCACCGCCTGCGCCCTGTACCGGGGCAACACCGTCGTCGTGTGGCAGCGGGCGCTGCTGCGCACGGCGGGCACCCTCGGCGGCGTGCTGCTGTACGCGGCCGTCGCGCCGCTCGCCCGTGTCAGCGACGTCTGGCTGATCGTGCTCGTCCTGCTCATGACGATCGGCATCGAGACGTTCGTCAGCCGCAACTACGCGGCGGGCAACCTGTTCATCGCCCCGATGGCGCTGCTCATGACCAACCTCGCGGAACCGCAGAGCACCGGCACGCTGATCGGGACGCGCGCCGTCGACACGGTCGTCGGCGCGGTCGTCGGCGTCGCGGCCGCGTTCCTGGTCACGGACCGGCGCAACGCCCATCACGTCGTACGGACCCGGGAGCGCGCGCTGGCGGCGATCGCGGACGCCCGCGCGGCCCTCGACCGCGGGGCCCGGGGCGCCGACCTGATCGCCGTGCGCGACCGCCTCGGGCACGCCCTGACCGCCCTCGCCACGGCGGCGGACGACGCGGCGGGAGAGTGGCACGCGCCCGCCCTGCCCCCGGAGGAGGTCGCGGCGACTCTGCACGAAGGCCACGAGGTCGTCGTGCGGACGCTGCTGCAGACGGAAACCCGGTGAGCCACACCTGACGGCAGCTCCTGCGCGCCGAGCTCCCTCAGGCCGAGGAACCCTGGTGAACCACACCTGACGGCAGCCCCCGCGCGCCGAGCTCCCTCAGGCCGAGGAACCCTGGTGAACCACACCTGACGGCAGCCCCCGCGCGCCGAGCTCCCTCAGGCCGAGGAACCCTGGTGAGCCGGACTCGACAGCCGCCTCTCCGCACCAGCCCCCCTCAGCTCGACTCCCGCACCACCAGCCGGCACGGCACCGTGTACACCCCCGGCGCCGGCTCCGTGTCGATCGCCTCCAGCAGGCGCAGCGCGGCGATGCGGCCGATCTCGGTGAGGTTCATGTCGATGGTGGTCAGCGGCGGGCGGCAGGCGAGCGCCATGGTGTCCCAGTTGTCGTAGCCGACGACCGCGACGTCCCCGGGCACGCCGATGCCGCGTTCCCGCAGGGTGTCCGCGACGCCGCGGGCGATCTGGTCGTTGCCGCAGAAGAACGCGTCGGTGAGCGGCGCGGTGCGCAGTACGGCGTCGGCGGCGCGGCGGCCCCACGCCTCGCTCCACTCGCCGAAGTGGACGCGCCCGGTGGCCGGTTCGAGGCCGGCGGCGGCGAGGTGCTCGCGGGCGTGCCGCGCCCGTTCGCGGGCGGCCTGGTGGTGTTCGGGTCCGGTGACGTGCGCGACGGTGGTGCGCCCGGTGGCGAGCAGATGCTCCATGGCGAGGCGGGCGCCGCCCCGGTCGTCGGTGACGACGGAGGTGTCGGTCGGGTCGGTGGACGGCGAAAGCGCGTAGACGACCGGGATGCGCGGGTCGATGCCGACCAGCGGGGGCCGGGGGTCGGTGCGGCGGCCGGTGACGATGATGCCGTCGACCCGGCGGTCGGTGAGGTTGCGCAGGTGGTGCTGCTCGCGGATGGCGTCGCCGCGGGTGTCGCACAGCAGCACGGAGATCTTCCCGGCGCCGAGCGCGTCCTCCGCGCCCAGCAGCACCGGGGTGCTGAAGCGGCCGATGCCGTCGGTGGTCATCAGGCCGACGGTCCAGCTGCGGCCGCTGTGCAGGCTCTGCGCGTGCTGGTTGGGCCGGAACCCCAGCTCGGCCACCGCGTCCAGGACCCGCTGCCGGGTCTCGGGGCGCATCCGGCCGCCGCCGTTGAGCGCCTTGGAAGCGGTGCCGACGCTGACGCCGGCGAGGGCCGCGACGTCGGCGAGCCGGGCCCGGCCGGTGGGGGGAGAGCCTGGAGCAGAAGTCACGGGCAAACCTTTTCCTGAAGACGGAGATGCCTTTCATCGTGGCAGCGGCGGAGCGGAAGTTCCAGGGCGTGCGCACGGTGAAAAAAGCTTTGCCGCGACCCTTGACCGTCCTGCCCGGCTGCCCTGTACTGCTCGTCGAGAAAACGATTGCGCACAGCGGTACCCGCCCGCCCCATCCGGTCGCGGTCGGCGCCTCCCGAACTTCGACCAACGTTCGAGATATCGGACACCGAATCCCGGGCCGGAGACCCGAACGCCGGACCCGAGCCCCAGACCCGCCCGACGGACCCGAGCCCCAGACCCGCCCGACGGACCCGAGCC
>NZ_LAVA02000110.1 GCF_000974985.2 Streptomyces mangrovisoli
ACCAGCGCACTTCCTGATCGGACTTGAAGTCCTTCATGGACTGCCTGGCCTCGGCCTTCGGCACGAGGGAAAGCGCCTCGATCGTGCCTGCGCCTTCCGTGGACGTCTCAGCCATCGATGGCCTCCTTGAGCGCCGCGGCGAGCTGCTCCGCCTTGAACGGCATTCCGTTCACTTGGTTGTAGGAGTGGGCGTCGACCAGGTACTTCGCGCGGATGAGGGTGGCGAGCTGGCCGAGGTTCATCTCGGGGACGACGACCTTGTCGTAGCCGGCGAGGACGGTGCCGAGGTTGCGCGGGAAGGGGTTGAGGTGGCGCAGGTGGGCCTGTGCGATCGACGCGCCGGACGCGCGCAGTCGGCGTACCGCGGCGGTGATGGGGCCGTAGGTGGAGCCCCAGCCCAGGACGAGGGTGCGGGCGTCGTGGGGGTCGTCGACGCTCAGGTCGGGGACGTCGATGCCGTCGATCTTGGCCTGGCGGGTGCGGACCATCAGGTCGTGGTTGGCGGGTGCGTAGGAGATGTTGCCGGTGCCGTCCTGTTTCTCGATGCCGCCGATGCGGTGTTCCAGGCCGGGTGTGCCGGGCACCGCCCAGGGGCGGGCCAGGGTCTGCGGGTCGCGCAGGTAGGGCCAGAACTCCTCGCCGCCGTCGGCGGTGGTGTGGTTGGGGGCGGTCGTGAACTGGACGCGCAGGTCGGGCAGTTCCTCCAGTTGGGGCACCCGCCAGGGTTCGGAGCCGTTGGCGAGGTAGCCGTCGGAGAGGACGAAGACCGGGGTGCGGTAGACCAGCGCGATCCGCGCCGCCTCCAGCACCGCGTCGAAGCAGTCGCCCGGCGTGCACGGCGCGATCACCGGGACCGGGGCCTCGCCGTTGCGGCCGTACATCGCCTGCAGCAGGTCGGCCTGCTCGGTCTTGGTCGGCAGCCCGGTGGAGGGCCCGCCGCGCTGGATGTCGACCACGACCAGCGGCAGCTCCATCGAGACCGCCAGCCCGATCGTCTCCGACTTCAGCGCCACCCCCGGCCCGGACGTCGTGGTCACCGCCAGGGAGCCGCCGAACGCGGCGCCGAGGGCGGCGCCGATCCCGGCGATCTCGTCCTCCGCCTGGAAGGTGCGCACCCCGAAGTTCTTGTGCCGGGACAGCTCGTGCAGGATGTCGGAGGCCGGAGTGATGGGGTAGGAGCCCAGGAACAGCGGCAGGTCGGCCTGCCGGGACGCGGCGATCAGACCGTAGGCGAGGGCCAGGTTGCCGGAGATGTTGCGGTACAGGCCCGGCGCGAACGCCGACGCCGCGGGGGCGACCTCGTAGGAGACCGCGAAGTCCTCCGTCGTCTCGCCGAAGTTCCAGCCCGCCCTGAACGCCGCCAGGTTCGCCTCCGCGATCTGCGGCTTCTTCGCGAACTTCGACCGCAGGAACTTCTCCGTGCCCTCGGTCGGCCGGTGATACATCCACGACAGCAGGCCCAGCGCGAACATGTTCTTGCTGCGTTCGGCCTCCTTGCGGGAGAGGTCGAACTCCTTGAGCGCGGTGACCGTCAGTGTCGTCAAAGGCACCGGATGGACCCGGTAGGCCTCCAGTGACTCGTCCTCCAGCGGGGAGGCCGCATATCCGACCTTCGCCAGCGCGCGTTTGGTGAACTCGTCGGTGTTGACGATGATCTCCGCGCCGCGCGGCAGATCGCCGATGTTCGCCTTCAGCGCGGCCGGGTTCATCGCCACCAGCACGTCCGGCGCGTCCCCGGGGGTGAGGATGTCGTGGTCGGCGAAGTGCAGCTGGAACGACGACACCCCCGGCAGCGTGCCTGCGGGCGCGCGGATCTCGGCGGGGAAGTTCGGCAGGGTCGACAGATCGTTGCCGAAGGACGCCGTCTCCGAGGTGAACCGGTCACCCGTGAGCTGCATCCCGTCACCCGAGTCCCCCGCGAACCGGATGATCACCCGTTCGAGCCGGCGGACGTCCTTGGCGCCCCCCGGTCTGCGCTGCTCTCCTACGACGGCTCCGTCGGCCTGCTCCGCTGGGCTGCTGACCTGGCTGGTCACTGAACTGGACCTCCCTCGAGGCGGGTGTCGGGGAGCGGCCTTCCCGCAGGCCCTCCCGCTTTCAACCCTACGTCGCTTAGGGTCGCCTTCCCTCGGCCATTCGGATGAAGGACGGCATCCGGATGCCACTGGGTATGCGGACGCCGCTCGGCGTGCGGATACCACTGGGTGTTCGGGTACCACTTGGTATCCGGGTGCCACTGGGCATTCGGGTACCACTGGGTATTCGGATACCGATCGACACCCGGATGGCGCGTCGCATCCGGAAGATGCGCCGCGTTCTGAGACGGCCCGTCGCCCTGAGTTGTCACGATGCCCTTCGCCCCCCGGCTCTCTTCTTGAGACGCTCCCCGTTCGTGGTGCGGTTTCCCCGGTCCGGGCGCCCGTTCCCGGGGTCGCCCGTCATCTGACACAGTGTCAGACGATCAGGAGTTCAGGTAGGTGAGAACGGCCAGAACACGCCGGTGGTCGCCGTCGCTCTGCGACAGGCCGAGCTTCAGGAAGATGTTGCTGACGTGCTTCTCCACGGCGCCGTCGCTCACCACCAGCTGCCGGGCGATCGCCGAGTTCGTCCGCCCCTCGGCCATCAGCCCGAGGACCTCGCGCTCGCGCGGGGTGAGCCCCGCGAGCACGTCCTGCTTACGGCTGCGCCCGAGCAGCTGCTGGACCACCTCCGGGTCCAGCGCCGTACCGCCCGACGCCACCCGGACCACCGCGTCCACGAACTCGCGCACCTCGGCCACCCGGTCCTTGAGCAGATAGCCGACGCCGCGGCTGGAACCGGCCAGCAGTTCGGTGGCGTAACGCTCCTCCACGTACTGCGACAACACCAGCACACCGAGTCCGGGATGGGCCTTGCGCAGGGTCACGGCGGCCCGTACGCCCTCGTCGGTGTGGGTCGGCGGCATCCGCACGTCGGCCACGACGACGTCGGGCAGCTCGCCCTGCGCGTCCAGTTCGGTGATCGTCTTGATCAGCGCCTCGCCGTCACCGACGCCCGCCACCACGTCGTGCCCGCGATCGGTCAGCAACCGGGTCAGGCCCTCCCTCAGCAGCACCGAGTCCTCGGCGATGACCACCCGCACCCTGTCCTCCACGATCTTCGGCCCCCCACCGCCCGACATCACCCGTACGACGTGGTCCAGCATTCCAGCATCGGGCCGGTGGCGCGCCTGCGCGACGCGAATCGGTCGGTGTGACGGGAATCGGTCTGTCGGGCCGGCCGGTTCGGCCGACCCGCCGGTCCGGGCACGGGGAAGGGCCGGGTGCCCGTCGTGCGCGCGGCCCGGCCCTCCGGTGGCGTTCGCGGTCAGCCCCGCCAGGGCAGTTCCGCGGTGATCCGGGTGGGGCCGCCCTCGGGGGAGTCCACGACCAGCACCCCGTCCACCGCGTCCAGCCGCTCGGCCAGCCCCGCGAGGCCCGAACCGCGCCCGGCGTCGGCGCCGCCCGCCCCGTCGTCCTCGACCTGGAGCAGCAGCCGGTCGTCGGACCGCCACACGTCCACCGTCGCCGACCGTGCCCCGCTGTGCTTGCTGACGTTCTGGAGCAGTTCGGACACCGTGAAGTAGGCGATGCCCTCGATCGCCGCCGCCGGCCGTCGCGGGAGGTCGACCTCCACCCGGACCGGCACCGTGCACCGCGAGGCGACCGACGACAGGGCCGCGTCGAGGCCGCGGTCGGTGAGCACCGCGGGATGGATGCCGCGCGCCAGGTCCCGCAGCTCCTGGAGTGCCGTCTTCACCTCGCCGTGCGCCTCGTCCACCATCCGGGCCGCCGCCTCGGGGTCCTCCGTGAGCTTCTCCTTCGCGAGCCCCAGGTCCATCGCCAGTGCGACCAGCCGGGCCTGCGCACCGTCGTGCAGATCCCGCTCGATGCGGCGCAGATCCGCCGCGGCGGTGTCGACCACGACCCCCCGGTCCGACTCCAGCTCCACCACCCGCGCCGACAGCTTCGTCGGCCCGAGCAGCCCGTGCACCATCAGCCGGTCCACCATCGTCAGCGCCCGCACGATCCACGGCGTCGCCAGCGTGAACAGCAGTCCGACCAGCGCCGTCACGGTGATCTCGAAGGGGTTGTCCAGATAGACGCTGTGCTGCTCGTCGCCGTAGAGCTGGAGGCCGCCCTGGCCGAGGTAGACCGGGAAGACCCAGAACCACAGCGGGTACGTCAGCAGCGCCCAGCCGTAGGCCCAGAAGTTCAGCGCGACGACGAACGAGAACACCGACCACGGGAACTGGATCACCGCGTACAGCAGCGCCCGCCACGAGGTCCCGCTGCCCAGCACCGCCCCGATCCACGGCAGCAGCCCGCTCTTGCGCATCCGCAGCGGCTCCGGGTCGGCCACCTCCAGGCCCAGCAGCCCGCGGGCCCGCGCCCGCTCCAGCGAGCCGAGGCCGCGGCAGCCGGCCAGGCCCGCCGCGAGGACCGGGACGCCGAGGAAGGTCACCAGCAGTCCCGCGCCCAGCGACACCATGGTCACCGCGTAGGTGAAGAGCAGGATCCCCATCGGCAGGCCCAGCAGGACATAGCCGAACTCGCGCCAGCTGCGTCCCTCGAACGGTGCCCGCAGCACCGCGGGCACCCGGCCCCGCCGCACCTCGTACTGCCCGTAGTCCCCGTACCGCGTGGCCATCGGTGTCGTCCGTTCTCCTCGTCGTCCTCCGCCACGGCACTTCGCCGTACCGTGTCCCTCCGCCTGTCTCCACCCTCCTCCGCGGCGGCGCCGTGGACCATGGAGTCCGTCGGCGTCTCGGACGGGGGGTTTTCCCCACCCCGGCCCACCCGGGCGGGCGGTCGACGGTGTCTCCCCCTGCCGGTTCAGCGGGCGGGTTCGGGTGTCTCCCGGTTCAGCGGGCGGACGCCGGTGTCTCCCGGTCCCGCCAGGGCAGCTCGGCCGTGATCGTCGTGGGGCCGCCCGGCGGGGAGTCCACGACGAACAGCCCGTCCACGGCGCCCAGCCGGTCCGCGAGCCCCCGCATCCCGGTGCCGCCGTCGAGCCGGGCCCCGCCCCGGCCGTCGTCCCACACCTGGATCAGCAGCCGGTCGTCGGACCGCCACACGTCCACCGTCGCCGACCGCGCCCCGCTGTGCTTGCTGACGTTCTGGAGCAGCTCGGACACCGTGAAGTAGGCGATGCCCTCGATCGCGGCGGCGGGCCGGGCGTCCAGGTCCGCGGTCACCTGCACCGGCACCGTGCACCGCGAGGCGACCGACGACAGGGCCGCGTCCAGGCCGCGGTCGGTGAGCACCGCGGGATGGATGCCGCGCGCCAGGTCCCGCAGCTCCTGAAGGGCCAGCTTCACCTCGCCGTGCGCCTCCGCCACCATGGCGGCCGCGGAGTCGGGGTCCTCCAGCAGCTTCTCCTTCGCGAGACCGAGCCCCATCGCGAGGTTCACCAGCCGGGCCTGCGCGCCGTCGTGCAGATCCCGCTCGATGCGCCGCAGATCCGCCGCCGCCGTGTCCACGACCACCCCGCGGTCGGACTCCAGTTCGGCGATACGGCGCTCCAGCTCGTCCGACGGCGACAGCAGCCCGCGCACCATCGCCCGGTCCGCGTTGGCCATGCCCCGCGCGAGGAACGGCAGCACCGGCCACAGCACGAACAGCGAGGTCAGCGTGATCACGAAGGTGAGCACGCCCCACGGCAGCCGCATGAACGAGTAGAGCACCGTGCGCCAAGCCACCGGGTCCTTCAGCGCCAGCCACAGCCGCTGGAACACCCCGCCCCGGCCCCAGGGCAGCGGGCTCGGCTCCTCGATCCGCACACCGAGCAGCCCGCGCGCCCGCCCGCGCTCCAGTCGGCCCAGCAGTCGCGCGCCGCCCAGCCCCAGCGCCAGCAGCGGGAAGCCGATCACCGTCAACGTCAGCAGACTGCTCGCGAACAGCACCGTCATCACATAGACGAACCCGATCAACGCGACCGGCAGATTCGCCAGGAGATACGCGATCTCCTTCCAGGTCGCCCGGTCGAAGGCGAACCGGGCGGGCGGCGGCCGGTCGTCGGCTCCGGCGCGCGCGGGCTCGACGAGAGAGGGGCCGGTGCGCGCGACACCGGCGTGCCCGGTGCCGGCGTGCGCGACTCCGGTCTGTCCGGTGTCGGCGTGCGCGACGCCGGTCCCGTGGGTGCCGGTGCCGGTCCCGTGGGTTCGGAGGGGGGCCGGGTCGGCCGAGGGGTCGGCGGCCGGGGCGCGCACCGGGCCGGTGGCGGGGATGCGATCGGTCATACGGGCCAGCCTGCCGCGCCCCGCGCCCCCGCGCCATGAGGTCGGCCGCCGCGCTCTCCTGGGGAAAACCCCACCCCGCGCCCGATCCACGGCCGACCCTGTGTCCCCGGCGGGTCTCATCCTGAGACGGGCTGCTTACCTCCCCTTTATCAGGGCCTAGACTCCCGTGCGTACAGATCGTCGAACACAGGGTTCACTGGAGTCACGGGACTTCGGTGCTCGTCAGGGAGTGAGGGACGGACGTTGCGGGAGACGTTGCCTGGCCCGACCGTCGCCGTCGCGGCTGACTACTTCCGGTCGTACTCGGTGGTCGGACTGCTCGCCGCGGTCGGCGTGCTGTTCGTCGCGGTGGCGTTCGGCGCGAGCCGCCTGCTGCGGCCCGTCGTGCCCACCCCCGAGAAGCTGCTGACCTACGAGTGCGGCGTCGACCCCGTCGGCGAGGGCTGGGCCCACACCCAGGTCCGCTACTACGTCTACGCCTTCCTCTACGTCATCTTCGCCGTCGACTCCGTCTTCCTGTTCCCCTGGGCCACGGTCTTCGCGGCCCCCGGCTACGGCGCGACCACCCTCGTGGAGATGTTCGTCTTCCTCGGCTTCCTCGCCGTCGGTCTGCTCTACGCCTACAAGAAGGGCGTCCTGTCATGGACGTGACCCCCGAGCCGGTGGCGCTGCCCGAGCCCGTGGCGCTGCCCGAGCCCAAGCGCCTCGGCGCCCTGGCCCGCCTGGCCCCCGAACCGATGAAGGTGGTCCTGAACTGGGGCCGCCGCTACTCGCTCTGGGTCTTCAACTTCGGCCTCGCCTGCTGCGCGATCGAGTTCATCGCCGCGTCGATGGCCCGGCACGACTTCATCCGGCTCGGCGTCATCCCGTTCGCGCCGGGCCCGCGCCAGGCCGACCTGATGGTCGTCTCCGGCACGGTCACGGACAAGATGGCCCCGGCCGTCAAGCGCCTGTACGAGCAGATGCCCGAGCCGAAGTACGTCATCTCCTTCGGCGCCTGCTCCAACTGCGGCGGCCCCTACTGGGACTCCTACTCCGTCACCAAGGGCGTCGACCAGATCATCCCCGTCGACGTCTACGTCCCCGGCTGCCCGCCCCGCCCCGAGGCCCTCCTCCAGGGCATCCTCAAGCTCCAGGAGAAGATCGCCCGCGAGTCGCTGGGGGAGCGCTACGGCGCCGTGCGGCCCTCCGCCGCGGCCCTCCGGAGCGGCCTGACCCCGCCGCCCCCGCCGCCGGGCGCCCCACATGCCCCGGACGCCTCCGAGGGGGAGCGATGACGGCCGTGGGCTGGCTGCCCGCCCCCGCCGAGGAACTCTTCGGCCCGGACGCGACCGCCGAGGAGTCGTACGACGTCCTGACGGTGGACGTCCCCCCGGCCGCCTGGATCGCGGCCCTGGAGACCGCCCGCGACCGGCTCGGCTGCACCTACTTCGACTGGCTCAGCGCCGTGGACGAACCCGGCACCGGCTTCCGCGTCGCCGCCCACGTCGTCGCCCTCTCCCCGGTACGCCGCCTTCTCGTGCGTACGACGGTCCCGCACGCCGCCGCCACCCTCCCCTCCGCCGTCGGCGTCTACGCCGGCGCCGGCTGGCACGAGCGCGAGACGCACGAGATGTTCGGCGTCGCCTTCGAGGGCCACCCGGCCCTGGACCACCTCCTTCTCCCCGAGGGCTTCGAGGGCAACCCGCTGCGCAAGGACTTCGTCCTCGCCGCCCGCGTCGCCAAGGCCTGGCCCGGCGCCAAGGAACCCGGCGAGTCCGACCACGGCGGCCCCAAGCGCCGCCAGATGCTGCCGCCCGGCGTGCCCGACCCCAACGAGTGGGGCCCGCAGAAGGGCCGGCTCCCCGCCGCCCCGGCCCGCCCGGCCCGCGGCGCCGCCCGCCCGGCGGGCGACCGCCCCGTGCGCACCCCCGGCGAGCGCCCGGCCCGCCCCGCCGGCGACCGCCCGGTCCGCCGCAGCCGCACCGCAGCGGAGGGCTCCGCCAGCCAGGCCACTCCGACAGACCAGACGACACCGGAGCCGACGAGGACACCGGAGCCGACGGAAGCGACGCAGGCGGCACCGGGCACGGCCGCGGTCGAGCAGCCGACGGCCGGGCGCCCGGCAACCGAGCACCCGACGGCCGACAGTTCGGCGACCGCCGGCCCCTCGCCCGACAGCCCCTCAGCCGACGCCTCGCGGAGCGGGGCCTCGCCGACCGGGGCCTCGTCGGCCGCCGAGGGCACGGCCGCTCCGGAACCCGCCGAGGGGCCGTCCACCAGTGTCGCCGGGGCCGCCGCTCCCGCCGCACCTGCCGGTGAGGCGTCCGGTGACGGTACGGCTCCCGCCCCCGGCACCACCTCGCCCCGCCGCTCCCGCAGCGCTTCGGGAGGTTCGGCGAGCCAGCGTTCGACGCCGGCCCCCGCCCCCGGCACCCCCCGCCGCTCCCGCAGCGCGAGCGAGGGCTCCGCGAGCCTGCGGGCCGGGGCTCCGGGCCAGGACACACCTCCGGCTCGACCGGCCCCTCGCAGCTCCGACGCCCCCTGGCAC
>NZ_LAVA02000111.1 GCF_000974985.2 Streptomyces mangrovisoli
TCGAGCACGGGGGTTTTCTGCGTTCCGGGCCCCTATTCGATTACGCTCACGTCATGCGCTACGACCTGGTGATCTTCGACAATGACGGCGTGCTCGTCGACAGCGAGCCCATCTCCAACCGGTTGCTCGCCGCTTACCTCACCGAGGTCGGGCACCCGACGACCTACGAGGAGTCCTTGCGCGACTACATGGGCTCCGCCATGCACCGCATCCACGACCTGGTCGCGGAACGCACCGGGCGGCAGCTGCCGGCCGAGTTCGACGACGTCTTCCACGCGCGGGTGTTCGCCGCGTTCGAGCGCGAGCTGACACCGATACGGGGGGCCGCGGACGTGCTGGAGAAGCTGGCCGCCGACGGGGTGCCGTACTGCGTGGCGTCGTCCGGGAGCCATGAGCGGATCCGGGTCGGGCACCGTACGACCGGGCTCGACCGCTGGTTCGACGAGTCGCGGGTCTTCAGCTCCCAGGATGTCGGCCGGGGCAAGCCGGCCCCCGACCTCTTCCTGTACGCGGCCGAGCGGATGGGGGTCGCGCCGGAGCGCTGTGCCGTCGTCGAGGACTCCCCGCTGGGCGTGCAGGCGGCCGTCGCGGCCGGGATGGACGTGTACGGGTACACCGCCATGACGCCCGCCGAGCGGCTCAGCGGCGCGACCCAACTCTTCGACGACCTGGGGCAGTTGGCTGACCTGCTGATATGACCTGTGTCCGGTGGCGCGCGCTGACATTTGTCATGCGGAGCTCCGGACGATCGTTTCTACTGGCCGACCCCGGCCGGCGGCGAAGCTGTAGCCATGACGAAGAACACGGGTTCCCAGGGCCAGAGCACGCTGTCGAACTTCACGCCGCTGATCATCGACGTGGCGGTCCCGCTCGCTTCGTACTACCTCCTGAAGGACGGCTTCGGGATGAGCACCTTCGCCGCGCTCGCCTGGAGCAGCGTGGTGCCGGCCGTGCGGACCGGCTGGAGCGCGCTGAGGGAGCGCAGGGCGAACGCGTTCGCCGCGCTCATCCTCGCCGTGAACGTCGTCTCGCTGCTGCTGAGCTTCGTCTCGGGCGACCCCCGGCTGATGATCGCCAAGGACAGCGGGGTCAGCAGCACCCTCGCGATCGGCATCCTGGTCTCCGTCGCGCTCGGCAGGCCGATGATGACGGCCGGTCTGAAGCCCTTCCTGGTCAAGGGCGACGAGACCAGGGAAGCCGCCTGGGAGCGGCTGATGTCCGGGTCCGCGGCCGACTCGGCGGCCTTCCGCGCCAAGGAGCGGATCTACTCCGTGGTCTGGGGTGTGGTGCTGTTCGCCGAGTGCGTGGCGCGGGTGATCGGCGCCTACAGCCTGCCGGTGGACACCATGGTGTGGCTGGGCGGGGTCGTCCTGGCCGTCTCGATCCTCGTGGGCGTCCTGGTGAGCGGTGGACTGGCCGCCGGACCCATGGAGGCCATGGTGCGCGCCGAAGCCGAAGCCGGAGCCGGAGCGGAGGCCGAGGCCCAGCCCGTCGCCGAGCCCGCCCAGCCCGTCGCCGAGCCCGCCCGGCCTCTCGCCCAGCCCGCGGCCGCCCTCGCCCGCTGACCGGCACCGACCCTGCCCCGGCCGGCACCCGACCAGGTGCCGGCCGGGGCACTGCCGGTGCCGGAAACCGGGTACCGCCCGAACTTGAGCCAAATTCATCTTTGGCCGGATCTACCCACCGGTACGCCGGGGCCCTACGCTCGCCGCCATGACAGATGTGCTGCGGCGCGGCAGGGCCTCGCTGGCCTTCAGCTTCTTCGCCCAGGGTGCGGCTTTTGCCCTGCTCGTGACGCGGATCCCGGCGATCCAGGACCGCTACGGCGTCTCCGACGGGCTGCTGCCCGTCTTCCTGGCCGCCGTACCGATCCTGGCGGGGATCGGCAGCGTGACCACCGAGCAGCTCGTGAAGCGCATACGCCCGAGCCTGCTGCTGCGCTGGTCCCAGCCCGTGGTGCTGCTGGCGCTGCTGGGCGTGGGGGCCGGCGGGCAGATGGCGGAGCTGGCGGTCGCGCTGGGCGTGTTCGGGCTCGCCGTGGGCGCGCTGGACGCCTCGATGAACATGCTCGGGGTGAGCCTCCAGCGGACGTACGGGCGCAGCATCATGCTCAGCTTCCATGCCGCGTACAGCCTGGGCGGCATCCTCGGGGCCTCGCTGGCCTGGGTCGGCGCGCACTGGCATCTCGCGCTGTGGGTGTCGTACCTGCCCGTGGTGGCCGTGCTGCTGCCCGCCGCGCTGGTGGGCAGCCGGTGGTACGTCGACGGCGACGCGGCGGAGGTGGCCGCGGGCACGGACGCGGCCGAGGCGAGCCGGGCGGGGGCCGTGGTCTTCCGGCTGCTGCTGCCGTTGTGCCTGGTGATGACGTTCGCGTACATCGGCGACTCGACCGTCTCCAACTGGAGCGCGAAGTACCTCCAGGACACCCTCGGCAGCTCCGAGCAGCTCGCGACGGTGCCGTACAACGTCTACATGGTCACCACGCTGCTCGGCCGGGCGATCGGCGACTTCGGGGTGCGGAAGTTCGGGGCGGTGCCGGTGGTGCGGCTGGGGGCCGTGGTGGCGGCGGGCGGGTTCGCCGTGGTGGCGGTCGCGCCGGGCGCCTGGGTGGGGATGCTCGGGTTCACCCTGGTCGGGCTCGGGCTGTGCGTGCTGGTGCCGCAGACCTTCGCGGCGGCCGGGCGGATGTTCCCCGACGCCTCGGACGCGGCGATCGCGCGGCTGAACATCTTCAACTACGTCGGCTTCCTGATCGGCTCACCGCTCGTGGGCGCGCTGGGCGACGCCTGGAGCTACCGCTGGGCGATGCTCGTGCCGATGGCGTTGGTCCTGGTGACGTTGGCGTACGCCCATTCGTTCGCGCCCAAGGCGGACCGATACGGTGACGCACATGAGCGGCCGCGCACAGCTGATGTGGGACGAGGCAGTAACGGGCTATGACTTCGGCCGGGACCATCCGATGGACCCGGTCCGGCTCAGGCTGACCCGGGGACTGGTGGACGCGTTCGGGCTCGACCGCGAGGTGGCGGTCGTCGCGGCCAAGCCGGCCGGTGACTCGACGCTGCGGCTGGTGCACCGGCAGGACTACATCGACGCGGTGAAGGCCGCGTCGCTGCGGCCGGAGGCGGCGGACCAGTCGTACGGCCTCGGTACGACGGACGATCCCGCGTTCGCCGGGATGCACGAGGTGTCCGCGCTGATCGCCGGGCAGTCGGTCGGCGCGGCCGAGGCCGTGTGGCGGGGTGAGGCGCTGCACGCGGTGAACTTCGCGGGCGGGCTGCACCACGCGATGCCGGGCAGCGCGTCGGGCTTCTGCATCTACAACGACGCCGCGCTCGCGATCGCCCGGCTCCTTGAGCTGGGTGCGGAGCGGGTGGCGTACGTGGACGTGGACGTGCATCACGGCGACGGCGTGCAGGCCGCGTTCTGGGACGACCCGCGGGTGCTGACCATCTCGCTGCACGAGCATCCGCGGACGCTGTTCCCGCAGACCGGATGGCCCGAGGAGACCGGGGCGGCCGGGGCGGCGGAGGGTTCCGCCGTGAACGTGGCGCTGCCGGCCGGCACCGGGGACGCGGGGTGGCTGCGGGCGTTCCACGCGGTGGTGCCCGAGCTGATCGCCGGGTTCCGGCCGCAGGTGCTGGTGACGCAGCACGGCGCCGACACGCACTTCGAGGACCCGCTCGCGCATCTCGCGGTGTCGCTGGACGCGCAGCGCGCGGTGCAGGTCGCGTGCCACGAGCTGGCCCACGAGCACGCCGACGGCCGGTGGATCGCGCTCGGCGGGGGCGGCTACGCGGTGGTGGAGGTCGTACCCCGGTCCTGGACGCATCTGGTCGGGATCGCGGCGGGGCGGCCCGTCGCGCCGGAGACGGTGATCCCGGAGAGCTGGCGGCAGCAGGTGTACGCGCTGTCCCGGCAGTTGGGGCCGATGCGGATGACGGACGGGCGGTGGCCGGTGGACTTCGGCGCGTGGGAGGCGGGTTACGACCCCGCGGACCGCCTCGACCAGGCCGTGCTGGCGACGCGGCGTGCGGTGTTCCCGCTGCGGGGGCTGCTGGCGTAGCCCGCCGCCGGCTGTCCGGGCGCCGAACCGTTACGCCGACCGTGCGGAGTTCGCTCCGTTCCGGCCGTGACGCGCGGGCCGGTCCGGGAGCATCGCTTCCATGCTGAGCACCGGAACGCTGCGCGCCCATCTGCTCGCGGCCCGGCTGGCCGGGACCGTGGCGACCTCACGGGAGCAGAGCCTGCGCAGCTACCGGCTGTTCGCCGCCCGGGACCCCCGCGCGCTGATCGGACTCGATCCCGAATGGACCTGGAACCAGCGTGACTTGATCGCTTTGATGGCGGACAAATGTGGTGTTTCCGCCGATCCCGGTCATACCTGCGGCCTGGACGTGATCGATCCGGACCGTACGCTGGCCGCGCTCGACGCCTTCGCCGAGCGGCTCGGGGCGGCCGCGGAACGCAGGGTGCCCGTCCTTCTCGGGACCGGACACCCGCACCGGCTGCTCGGGTTCTACGCCGCCCTCGCGGACGCGTTGTCGGCGGCGGGATGTGCCGTCCTCACACCCGCGAATGGTCGTTGTGTCGACATAACGACCCGGTTCGGTCTACGCACGCACAACCTCTCCTACGTACGAGGAGTCGCGCTCGTACGGAAAGCCGGCACCGAACGCCCCGGTTGTGCGACCGGCGCACATACGCATTCCCCGCTGCCGGTTCGTACCGCGCTGGCCGCCGCGGCCGAGGGCGGCGGGCCGCTGCCCGAGCTGGTCGTGGGGGACCACGGATGGGTCTGCGGGGCAGGTCAGCTGGGGTTTGAGGCCATTGGGCTGGCTGACACGGACGACCCCGCGCTCTTCGTGGGGGAGGCAGAGGGGTCCGTGTCCGTGGCCGTTCCACTTGATGACGGTGTGCGGTCCGATTACTACCGGCCGCTTACCCGCTACGTACTCAATCGAGCGTGTCTGTCACAGTAGGCCGCCGATGGGTGCACCTCTTCCCCACTCGCATCACCCGCCCCTACATTGGGGAGTGAGCACGCAGCGACGAAGAGTCACCGGAAGGGGAAGCCGGTGGCCGTCGAGTGCGGAAGGTTCAGGTGTGTCATGGGTGCAGCCGGCGAGAGGCCTCTGAACGAGGTTCAGTTCCTTACCGTGGCGGAGGTCGCCTCGGTGATGCGAGTGTCGAAGATGACCGTGTACCGCTTGGTGCACAGCGGTCATCTGCCCGCGATCCGGGTGGGGCGGTCCTTCCGCGTCCCCGAACAAGCGGTGCACGAGTACCTCCGTGAGAGCTACGTGGGGGTGGAAACCGCCTGACGAATGCCCTCGATTACGACCTCAGCGCTCGGGCGGGTAGGCTAGCCCCTCGTAGGTCGTGTGGGCCCATGGCGCCCAAACACCGAGTGATGAGAAGTGAGCGAGGGTAGTCGTGGGCTCTGTTATCAAGAAGCGGCGCAAGCGGATGGCCAAGAAGAAGCACCGCAAGCTGCTCAAGCGCACGCGCGTCCAGCGTCGTAACAAGAAGTAAGACATACGACGCGACGCCGCGAGAGCGTTTTTTGTGGCCCCCCACCGCTGTGGTGGGGGGCCACACGCATACGCGGTGCCAGGATGCCCCTGTGCACCCGCGCCGTCCGCTCCACCCGCCCGAGCCGCCCGAGCCGTCCCGTCCGGGCGCGGTTTCCGGTCACCCCGTGCATCGGGTGGTCATCACAGCGCAACATCGACCGGCTAGGTTGGCCCGCATACGGGGAACGCGGCAAGGTACGGGCGTGGGAACATCGACGGCGGAAGGAAGGCGCTGATCTTGGGCAAGGTCGTGCTCGTGACCGGAGTGGCCCGTCAGCTGGGGGGCCGGTTCGTACGACGGATCCAGCGTGACCCACAGGTCGACCGCGTGATCGCGGTGGACGCGGTACCCCCCGCGCACCATCTGGGCGGCGCGGACTTCATCCAGGCCGACATCCGGCAGCCCACCATCGCGCGCGTGCTCGCCGAGACGTCCGCGGACACGGTCGTGCACATGGACGTCACCGCGATGGCGCTCGGCAGCGGCAGCCGGACCACGGTCAAGGAGACCAACGTCATCGGCACGATGCAGCTGCTCGGCGCCTGCCAGAAGTCCCCCACCGTCAAACGGCTCGTGGTCAAGTCCAGCACCAACGTCTACGGCTCCGCGCCCCGCGACCCCGCCGTGTTCACCGAGACCACGCCGGCCAAGTCGCTGCCCAGCGGCGGCTTCGCCAAGGACGCGGTGGAGGTGGAGGGTTACGTCCGCGGGTTCGCGCGGCGGCGCCCCGATGTCGCGGTCTGCGTGCTGCGGTTCGCCAACATCCTCGGGCCGACCGCCGACACCCCGCTCGCCGCGTACTTCTCGCTGCCGGTGCTGCCGACCGTGTTCGGCTACGACCCGCGGCTCCAGTTCGCGCACGAGGACGACGTGATCGAGGTGCTGCGGCTCGCCTCGCACGACCCCGTGCGCGGCACGCTCAACAGCGGCACGTTCAACATCGCCGGCGACGGCGTCCTGCTGCTCTCCCAGTGCTCCCGGCGGCTCGGCCGCCCCACGGTCCCGCTGCTGCTGCCCGCGGTCACCTGGGCCGGTTCCATGGTGCGTACGCTGGGTGTGACGGACTTCTCGCCGGAGCAGATCCGGTTGCTCACCCACGGCCGGGTGGTGGCGACGGACCAGATGCGCGAGACGCTGGGTTTCAGGCCGAAGTACACCACCGCGGAGACGTTCGCGGACTTCGCCCGCAGCAAGGGCCCCGGGCTTCTGCCGCCGGAGACCCTCGCCGGGGCCGTCGACCGGATCGCGGCGCTGTCCCAGCGGGGCAGCGGCCACCCCCCGACGCCTAGCGCCAACTGAGGAGCGCAGCAACGATGGCGGACGCCAAGGTCATTCCGTTCGACGACGACCGGTCCCGCGGGGGCGCCGTGCAGCGGCCGCAGCGGCGCCGTGGCGCGGCCGGCCGGCGCAAGAGCGGCGAGAACGCGCCGGTCCGCGAGGTCCAGCCACTGCCGGGAGTCGGCCCCACGCAGGATGATGAACCTGTGCACCACGAGCAGCAACCGCCCCTGCCGAAGGACGACGGCGGCCTGGAGCGCCGCGTCGCGAGCGGCCTGAACTTCCTGCGCCGCCGCCTCACCGGCGACTACGACGTCGACGACTTCGGGTACGACGAGGAGCTGACCGACCAGGTCCTGATGTCCCTGCTGCGCCCGCTGTACGAGAAGTACTTCCGGGTCGAGGTGAAGGGCATCGGGAACATCCCGAAGGAGGGCGGCGCGCTGATCGTCGCCAACCACTCCGGGACGCTGCCGCTGGACGGCCTGATGATGCAGGTCGCCGTGCACGACCACCATCCGGCGGGGCGCCATCTGCGGCTGCTCGCGGCGGACCTGGTCTTCGTGCTGCCGGTCGTCAACGAGCTGGCCCGCAAGCTGGGGCACACCCTGGCGTGCGCGGAGGACGCCGAACGGCTGCTCGGCCAGGGCGAGCTGGTCGGGGTGATGCCGGAGGGGTTCAAGGGCATCGGCAAGCCGTTCAGCGAGCGCTACAAGCTCCAGCGGTTCGGCCGGGGCGGCTTCGTCTCCACGGCCCTGCGCAAGGGCGCCCCGATCATCCCGTGCTCGATCGTCGGGGCCGAGGAGATCTACCCGATGATCGGCAACGCCAAGACCCTGGCCCGGGTGCTGGGCTTCCCGTACTTCCCGCTGACGCCCACCTTCCCGTGGCTGGGGCCGCTGGGCGCGGTCCCGCTGCCGACGAAGTGGACCATCCAGTTCGGCGAGCCGATCCTCACGGACGGCTATCCGCCGGAGGCGGCCGAGGACCCGATGCTGATGTTCAACCTGACCGACCAGGTGCGTGAGCAGATCCAGCACACGCTGTACAAGCTGCTGGTGCAGCGGCGGTCGGTCTTCTTCTAGAGCTCTTTCCAGAGCCCTGCGGTCTGTTTCCGGACCCCTTCGGGCGACTTCGGGATCGTGTGCCGCTACGGCGACGGGGACGCCCCTGTTGGGAGGCGCCCCCGTGACCGTGACCGGGTGCGGGGTCAGCTCGCGTCGTCGCTGTCGATCCCCAGGCCGGGCAGCAGGCCCGGGAGCAGGGGTGGCAGGGTGACGTCCGGTTCGCTGCTCGAGGTGGCCGACGGTGTGGCGCTGGCGGAGTCCTTGGGCTGCTGGCCGAGCAGCCCGCCGGTGTTGCCGCCGAGCAGGCCGTCGCCGGCGGAACCGGCCGAGGAGCTGGGGTTGTCGCTGCCGGTGCCGTGGCTGCCGGAGGTCGCGTCGCCGCTGGGCGCGGTGGAGCGGTGGCCGGCCGAGGAGCTGCTGGACGGGGTGGAGCCGGTGTCGCGGTCGTTCGTGGAGCCGCCCTGGGTGGGCTGCTGCGGGGGCAGCAGCGACTGGAGCGGCGCCACTTCCTGGTCTATGGCGTCGAAGACCGACGACACCTGCCGGCTGACGTCGCCGAGTTGCACCGGCAGCTGGTCGCGCAGGGTGCCCCACGCCTCGCGATGGGACTGCGAGAACGCGGAGAGGGCCTGGATCGGGCCGAGTGAGTTCGGGTCGCGCTCGTACGCCTCGTGGAGCAGGCGGTGGCCCTCGGTGACGTCGTGCTGCATGCCCGAGAGCGTGCGCCTGATCTCACTGATGGACTCGTGGTCCAGCTGCCCGCCGCGGCCGCGCTCCATCAGCCTGCGGGCCTCGTTCAGCCGGGTGGACGCCTGGTCGAGGTAGGTCCGGCCGCGCTCGTCCTCGCCGTCGGACAGGTAGTTGAGCTTGAAGTCCTCGATGCCGCGTTTCAGTCCGTAGAGCGAGTCGCCGGGCAGCGCGTCGGAACTGGCGGCGGCCACCCCGCCGAAGGCGCTGGCGGCGACCCCGACGCTCAGACCGCCCGCGGCCAGGCCCTTGGTGAGCCGGGAACGCGGACGCAACTTGCCCAGCCCACTGGACCGCTGGCCGCTCCGGCGGTGCGAGCGCTGCCCGGGCAGCGCGGTGTCGGCCGCCTCGCCTCCGATCGCGCCCTCCTGGAGCATGGCCTCCATCGCGGCCACCAGCTGGGCCCGTTGGACGACCTTGACCTCCGGATCGAGCTCCGGTCTCGGCCGCTGGGCGAGACTCGTCGCGAGGGCCAGCAGTCGGCCCTGCTCGGTCTGGTCCGCAGCGGCCGGGGCCGGTGGCGATCCTTCGGACTGCTCGGCCGCCGGGCCCCGGTCGGACTGCTCCTCCAGGGCCTGGGCGAAGGCGTTCGCCCGCCGGTGCGCCGATACGTTCGCGATCACTGGCGGCACCTCCTCTCGTCATGACGGTCGACTCCCCGGGGATCTCGGGGGTTGCACGCCCTCGACCGCATCCACACGATCGAGTGATCGGGGGCGGCCAGGACGTGACCACAGGGAGCCTGTATCCCGCACAACGACTGGCGCGGCACTTGGGTTACGGACGGCGGATGATCGGATCGGGAAGTCAACGGACCTTCACGGACGGTGAGTTGGTCGTCGCTGAGCGTGCCGCCCCAGCGGCGTCGGGTCAGCGGCGTCGAGTCAGCGGACGTCGTCCGGCAGCAGGCGGGCCAGGGTGCGCACCGCGCGGTACTGGAGCGTCTTGATGGCGCCCTCGTTCTTGCCCATGACCCGCGCGGTCTCGGCGACCGACAGCCCCTGGAGGAACCGGAGCGTCACGCACTCCTGCTGCTGGGGGTTGAGTCTGCGGACGGCGTCGAGGAGGGCGGCGTTGGAGAGGGACTCCAGGACCGAATCCTCGGGGGAGCGCTCGACCTCGTTGGCGTCGAGCATCTCCCCGGTGGTCACCTCGAGCCGGAAGCGGCTCGACTTGAAGTGGTCGGCGACCAGGTTGCGGGCGATCGTCACCAGCCAGGCGCCGAAGTCGCGGCCCTGCCAGGTGAAGGTGCCGATGCGGCGCAGCGCGCGCAGGAACGTCTCACTGGTGAGGTCCTCCGCGGTCGCCTTGCCGCCGACCCGGTAGTAGATGTACCGGTAGACGGTGTCGCTGTACTGGTCGTAGAGGCGGCCGAAGGCCTCGGCCTCGCCGGCCTGGGCGCGCTCGACGAGATCCATCATGCGCGCGCTGTCGCTGTCGGCGGCGGGGCGGCGCGTGGTGGTGGCGCCGGAGGCGCGGCCCCGTCTGCCGACCGTGGCGCTGCCCTCCGCCAGCGCATAGCACGGGCCCGCGGGCGCGGCGGTGGCGAAGGCGGGGGCGGCGTACGCGGTGGGGACGAAGTCGCGCACGACTGCATGGACCGTAGCGATCCTTGCGCGCAGCGTAGCCAGGCCCGAGGCGTCAACCCCGACGTGTGGGTACACGGGACTCCCAGAGGCAGAGCTTCCATCACGTGCAGTGCGGAACCGTTCACCCGTCGTGACGACGGAGGGGTACCGGATTGCGTCTGAGGAGAATAACGCTAAGTACAGGCGCTGCTACACCGAGTTGCTCAAATCACCGATTACGTCACTACTGTTATCGTTTGTCGCCCGATCAAGTGCCGTGTAGTGACCGATTGTTGATCGAATCAGCCCGGGTTGGGCTCCGGGCGAGGGCGTGTTGTGGCCGTCCACCGACATCACGACTGATCGCGGGCGGGCGGCGGATCCGCCGCGACATGACAGCGCCGCCGTCGGCGCGGACACCGAATGATCATGGCGTTCGCGCGGCGACGACGGCGTGGAGGTGTGGGGGATGCACGGGCGGACGTGCGGGTGGACGTACGTGGAGACGCGCGTGAGGGCGTACGTGAGGACGCGCGTGAGGACCTGCGTGAGGACCTGCGGGCCCGCGCCGCGTCAGCGACGGCGGCGGCTGATCGCGATGGCCGCGGCGGTGCCGCCGGCGACCGCGCCGACGCCGGCCGCCGCCGGGATGCCGACCTTCGCCGCCTTGCGGCCGGTGCGGTAGTCCCGCAGCCGCCAGTCCCGCGCGCGGGCGTGCTTGCGCAGCTTGGTGTCCGGGTTGATGGCGTAGGGGTGGCCGACCAGTTCCAGCATCGGGATGTCGTTGTGGGAGTCGCTGTAGGCGGCGCAGCGGTCCAGGTCCAGGCGCTCGGCGTGGGCCAGCGCGCGCACCGCCTCCGCCTTGGCGGGTCCGTGCAGCGGCTCGCCGACCAGCTTGCCGGTGTAGATGCCGTTGACCGACTCGGCGACCGTGCCGAGCGCGCCGGTCAGGCCGAGACGGCGGGCGATGACCGTGGCGATCTCGACCGGGGCGGCGGTGACCAGCCACACCCGCTGGCCCGCGTCCAGGTGGGCCTGGGCGAGGGCGCGGGTGCCGGGCCAGATCCGCTCGGCCATGTACTCGTCGTAGATCTCCTCGCCGATCGACTGGAGTTCGGCGACGCGATGGCCCTTGACGATGGAGAGCGCCGAGTCGCGGGCCTCCTGCATGTGCTCGGGGTCCTCGACGCCGGCCAGCCGGAACCACGCCTGCTGCCAGGCGAACCGGGCGAGGTCGCGGGTCTCGAAGAATTTCCGCTTGTACAGGCCGCGGCCGAAGTGGAAGAGCGCGGCGCCCTGCATGACGGTGTTGTCCAGGTCGAAGAAGGCCGCGGCCTTGTCGTCGCCCGGCACGGGGAAGTCCGGTTCCTCCGGCGCGGACACCGAGGCGTCCGCCTGCGAGGACTTGCGGGCTGCCTCCGCCGAGGCTTCGCCTGCCAACACGCTTCGCGCCGTGGCGGAGCGCCTACGGGGAGTGAGCCATCCGAGAGCGGCCATGACCGTGAGCATAGCCATTCTGTTCGGTGCTTCCTCAGTCGCGAGGTTTGGAGGCTGTGAACTCTCCGCGACCGGGCCGTTAAAGAGCGCCACAATGGCCCACATGAGTCCCCTCTTCCGGCGTAAGGCCGCTCCCGGCGACCGGCTCGTCACGCTCGTCCGCAAGCCGGGCTGCCATCTGTGCGACGACGCCCAGGAGGTGGTGGAGCGCGTGTGCGAGGACCTCGGGGTGCCCTGGGAACGGAAGGACATCAGCGAGGACCGTGATCTGTACGACACGTACTGGGAGCAGATTCCGGTCGTCCTCGTCGACGGGCGCCAGCACACGTTCTGGCGTGTCGACGAGGACCGGCTGCGCAGGGAACTGGCCGGGTAGGGACCATCGGCCCGGCTCCGGGGACCTTCGCGGAGATCCCCGGACCCCGCGGCATGACAGGCTCGGCCCTGCGCGTCACGCCCACCGGAACTGACCGATCAGTTCAAGACGGTACAGAAGTCGCCTAGGATCGTCGGGTGGTCCGGTCTCGGGGGGCGAGATTCGCGAGGAGAGTGTGGGTTTTGCCCCTGCGAAAGACATGCGTGACCCCGGTCACGTTGGCCGGGCAAATCGGACACCATCTTTGTGCACGCGTTCACAAAGACATAGCCTGCTGTCGACGGGGCGGTCTGGGTACGTCTGACCGCCCGCAGCCCCGCTCTACCCGCAGGAGCACCGTGGCAACTGGCCGAACTCACCGACCGGCGACCCGCAGCCGAGGGATTCCCGAGGCCACCGTCGCCAGGCTTCCGCTGTACCTCCGCGCCCTGACCGCACTGTCGGAGCGCTCGGTACCCACGGTCTCCTCCGAGGAACTGGCCGCGGCGGCGGGGGTCAACTCCGCCAAGCTGCGCAAGGACTTCTCGTACCTGGGTTCGTACGGAACGCGCGGTGTCGGCTACGACGTCGAGTACCTCGTCTACCAGATCTCCCGTGAGCTGGGCCTCACCCAGGACTGGCCCGTCGTCATCGTCGGCATCGGCAACCTCGGCGCCGCCCTCGCCAACTACGGCGGGTTCGCCTCCCGCGGCTTCCGGGTCGCCGCGCTGATCGACGCCGACCCCGCCATGGCGGGCAAGCCGGTCGCCGGCATCCCCGTGCAGCACACCGACGACCTGGAGCGGATCATCCAGGACAACGGCGTGTCGATCGGCGTGATCGCGACCCCCGCGGGCGCCGCCCAGCCCGTCTGCGACCGGCTCGTGGCCGCCGGGGTGACCTCCATCCTGAACTTCGCGCCGACCGTGCTCTCCGTGCCGGACGGCGTCGACGTGCGCAAGGTCGACCTCTCCATCGAGCTGCAGATCCTCGCCTTCCACGAGCAGCGCAAGGCGGGCGAGGAGAGCGGCGCCGACGCCGCCGTCCCGGCCGCCACGGCCCGCAAGGCGTCCGCCGAGCAGGGACCCGACGGGGACGTTCCCGCCGTGATGCCGGCATGAGTCTCCTCGTCGTCGGGCTGAGCCACCGCAGCGCCCCGGTCAGCGTGCTGGAGCGGGCCGCGCTCTCCGCGGACGCCCAGATCAAGCTCGTACAGGACACCGTCGCCGCCGAACCGGCCACCGAGGCCGCGGTGCTCGGCACCTGCAACCGCATCGAGCTCTACGCCGACGTGGACAAGTTCCACGCCGGTGTCGCCGAGCTGTCCACGCTGCTCGCCCGGCACAGCGGGGTGGGCCTGGACGAGCTCACTCCCTATCTCTATGTGCACTACGAGGACCGGGCCGTCCACCACCTCTTCTCGGTGGCCTGCGGCCTGGACTCCATGGTCGTCGGCGAGGGCCAGATCCTCGGCCAGATAAAGGACGCCCTCGCCCTCGCCCAGGAGCTGCACAGCGCGGGCCGGCTGCTGAACGACCTGTTCCAGCAGGCTCTCAGGGTCGGCAAGCGGGCCCACTCCGAGACGGGCATCGACCGGGCCGGACAGTCCCTGGTCACCTTCGGGCTGGAGCAGCTGGCCTCGGGCGCGGACGTCTCCGGCTGGGCGAGCGGCAAGAAGGCGCTGGTCATCGGCGCGGGTTCGATGTCCTCGCTGGCCGCGGCGACGCTCGCGCGCGCCGGCGTCGCCGAGATCGTGATCGCCAACCGCACCCAGGAGCGGGCCGAGCGGCTCGCGCAGATCCTGACCGAGGGCGACGACACGGACGTGCTGGCCCGCGCGGTACCGATGGATGCGGTGCCGAGCGAGCTGACACGTGCCGACGTGGCCGTCTCCTGTACCGGCGCGACCGGGCTGGTCCTGACGGCGGACGCGGTGGCGCGGGCCGCCGAGGGCCGCACCGCGCAGCCGCCCGCCGCCCCGGTCGCCCCCGTCACCCCCGCCGTCCCCGGGACCCCGCTCGCCGCCGCGGCCGACGAGAACTGCCCCCTCGACCTGACGTCCGTCCAGGCCACCGCCGGCTTCTCCGTGCACGGGGAGGCCGCCGTGGCCGGCATGGGCGCGGCCGAGCTGGAGCAGCACGCCGCCTGGGTCGACAAGGGCGCCCGCACCCCCGCCGGAGTCCTCACCGCGGCCGACCCGGCCGAGGAGGCCGAGGCCATCGCCGCGCTCGCCGTGGCCGTCAAGGCCGTGGGCCGCATCCCGGAACGCCGCAGGCCCGAGCCGGTGGCCGAGCCGCAGCGCCCGGCGCCCGCGCTCTTCCTCCTCGACCTCGCCATGCCGCGCGACATCGACGCGGCCGTGCACCGGCTCACCGGTGTGCGGCTCGTGGACATCGAGTCGCTGGCCGAGGCGTCCGCGGACGCCCCGATGGCGGCCGACGTCGACCAGGTCAGGCGTATCGTCTCCGACGAGGTCGCGGCCTTCGGGGCCGCCCTGCGGGCGGCGCACATCACACCGACCGTGGTCGCGCTGCGCACCATGGCCGCCGACGTCGTGGCGAGCGAGATCGCCCGCCTCGAGGGACGCCTGCCGGCCCTCGACGACAAGCACCGCGCGGAGATCACGCAGACCGTGCGGCGCGTCGTCGACAAGCTGCTGCACGCGCCGACCGTACGGGTCAAGCAACTCGCCGCCGAACCGGGCGGCGCCGGGTACGCGGACGCACTGCGGACCCTTTTCGACCTCGACCAGGAGACGGTGGCCGCCGTCTCCCGGGCCGGGGCCGAATCCGAGAAGAACAGCAAGAACCGAGGGCCAGCATGAGCGACAAGGCGCTACGGCTGGGCACACGGCGGAGCAAGCTCGCCATGGCCCAGTCCGGGCAGGTGGCGGACGCCGTGAGCCAGGTGACCGGACGGCCCGTGGAGCTCGTCGAGATCACCACGTACGGCGACACCTCGCGCGAACACCTCGCGCAGATCGGCGGCACCGGTGTGTTCGTCACCGCGCTGCGCGACGCGCTGCTGCGCGGCGAGGTCGACTTCGCCGTGCACTCCCTGAAGGACCTGCCGACGGCACAGCCCGCCGAACTGGCGCTGGCCGCCGTGCCGCTGCGCGAGGACCCGCGCGACGTACTCGTCGCCCGGGACGCGCTGAAGTTCACCGACCTGCCCCGCGGCGCGCGCATCGGCACCGGTTCGCCGCGCCGCATGGCCCAGCTCAACGCGTACGCGCGCAGCCACGGCCTGGACATAGAGACGGTTCCGGTCCGCGGCAACGTGGACACCCGGATCCGGTACGTCCACGACGGCGAGCTGGACGCGGTGGTGCTGGCGGCCGCCGGCCTCAACCGCATCGGCCGCGCCGACGAGGTGACCGACTTCCTGTCGGTCGACACGGTTCTGCCCGCCCCCGGCCAGGGGGCACTGGCGATCGAGTGTGTCGCGCACGACACCGACCTGATCGCCGCGCTCGCCGAACTCGACGACCCGTTCACCCGGGCCGCCGTGACCGCCGAGCGGTCCCTGCTCGCCGCCCTGGAAGCCGGTTGCAGCGCCCCCGTGGGCGCACTCGCCGACCTCCTGGCCGACGGGCAGATTGTCAACGAAATGCGCCTGCGCGGCGTCGTCGGGACCACCGACGGCTCGACGCTGGTGCAGCTGTCCACCACCGGTCCCGTGCCCGAGACGGACGACCAGGCAACGGCGCTCGGTCGCGAACTCGCCACCGAGATGCTCGCCCAGGGCGCGGCCGGTCTGATGGGGGAGCGAGCACTTTGAGCCCCACCACTCTTCCCGCCGGTCCGGAACACGGGCACGTCACCTTCCTCGGTGCCGGACCCGGGGATCCGGGACTGCTGACTCTGCGCGCCGTGGAGGCGCTGGCGCACGCGGACGTTCTCGTCGCCGAGCACGAGGTGCTCGACGTCGTGCGCACCCACGCCAGGCCGGGCGTCGCCGTGGTGCACACGGACGCGGACACCTCGGGTGTCCCGGCCGGTGGCCCCGCGGCCGTCGGACCGGGCACAGGCACGCCTCAGCTGACGGTCGTTGACGGCGCGTCAACGACCGCTGGCTCCCCGTCAGTGCGGGATGCCGCACATCTTGTCATGGAGGCCGCGCGGGGCGGCAGGCGGGTGGTGCGTGCGGTGTCCGGGGACCCCGGGCTCGACGCGTACGCCGCCGAGGAGATGCTCGCCTGCGCCGCCGCGGGCGTGCCGTTCGAGGTGGTGCCGGGCATCGCCGCGGCCGTCGGCGTGCCCGCGTACGCCGGTGTCCCGCTGCGGGACGCCCAGGGCGCGGACGTCCGATTCGTCGACGCCCGCACGGCGTCCGGCCGGTGCTGGACGGAGGTGGGCGCCTCGGACGGCACGGTCGTCGTCTCGACGACGCTCGACTCCGTCGCGGCCGCGGCCGGCGAGCTGGTGGCGGCCGGCCGCAAGCCGGACACCCCGCTGACGGTGACGATCGCTGGTACGACCACTCGTCAGCGCACCTGGAGCGCCACCCTCGGCACCATCGCGCAGACGTTCAAGCAGGGCAAGGTGCTGCCGTCGCCGGACGGCGGCCGCCCGGTGATAGCCGTGGTCGGTGAGCGTTCCGCCGCCGCCCAGCGCGACCAGCTCGCGTGGTTCGAGTCCAAGCCGCTGTTCGGCTGGAAGGTGCTCGTGCCGCGCACGAAGGAGCAGGCGGCCTCGCTCTCCGACCAGCTCAGGTCCTACGGCGCGGTGCCGCACGAGGTGCCGACCATCGCCGTCGAGCCGCCGCGCACGCCGCAGCAGATGGAGCGCGCGGTCAAGGGCCTGGTCACGGGCCGCTACGAGTGGATCGCGTTCACCTCGGTCAACGCGGTGAAGGCGGTGCGCGAGAAGTTCGAGGAGTACGGCCTCGACGCGCGGGCCTTCGCCGGCATCAAGGTGGCCGCGGTCGGCGAGTCCACGGCGAAGGCGCTGGTCGCCTTCGGTGTGAAGCCCGACCTGGTGCCGTCCGGCGAGCAGTCCGCCGCCGGTCTGCTGGAGGACTGGCCGCCCTACGACCCGGTCTTCGACCCGATCGACCGTGTCTTCCTGCCCCGCGCCGACATCGCCACGGAGACCCTGGTCGCCGGGCTGATCGACCTGGGCTGGGAGGTCGACGACGTCACGGCGTACCGCACCGTGCGCGCGTCGCCGCCGCCGGCCGACACCCGGGAGGCGATCAAGGGCGGCGGCTTCGACGCGGTGCTGTTCACCTCCTCCTCCACCGTCCGCAACCTGGTCGGCATCGCGGGCAAGCCGCACAACGTGACGGTGATCGCCTGCATCGGTCCGGCGACGGCGAAGACGGCCGAGGAGCACGGGCTGCGGGTGGACGTCATGGCGCCCGAGCCGTCGGTGCACAAGCTGGCGGAGGCCCTCGCGGACTTCGGCCTCAAGCGCCGCGCCTCGGCGCGGGAGGCCGGCGACCCGGTCACCCGCCCGAGCGAGCGCCGCCCCGGCGCGCGGCGGCGGCGTACGACCTGACGGTCGGGGCTCGGCGCCGGGTTCCGTGCCCCGTCACGGGCGCGGGGAACCGCGCGCTCAGCCCCCACCGGGCCGCGGTGATTCGGGTACCGGTCCGTCGTGGCTTGTCGCACAGTTCCCCGCGCCCCTGAAGAGGGGGCGCGGGGAACGACGTCTCCTCCGACGTCACGTCGGCAAAGGTGCCGTTGAGGCAGGCGTAGCGTGGGGCGTATGACGAAGTACGGTTCCTTTCCCGGTACGCGTCCCCGGCGGCTGCGCACCACCCCCGTCATGCGGCGCATGGTCGCCGAGACCCGCCTGCACCCGGCCGATCTCATCCTCCCCGCGTTCGTGCGCGAGGGCATCGCCGAGCCGGTGCCGATCGGCGCGATGCCCGGCGTCGTGCAGCACACGCGGGACAGCCTGAAGAAGGCGGCCGCCGAGGCGGTCGAGGCGGGCATCTCCGGGATCATGCTGTTCGGCGTGCCCGAGGAGAGCAAGAAGGACGCCCTCGGCACGGTCGGCACCGACCCCGACGGGATCCTCCAGGTCGCCCTGCGCGACGTGCGGGCCGAGGTGGGCGACGACCTGCTCGTCATGTCCGACCTGTGCCTGGACGAGTTCACCGACCACGGGCACTGCGGAGTGCTCGACGCCGAGGGCCGCGTCGACAACGACGCCACCCTGGAGCGGTACGCGGAGATGGCCCAGGTGCAGGCCGACGCGGGCGCCCATGTGGTCGGCCCCAGCGGCATGATGGACGGCCAGATCGGCGTCATCCGCGACGCGCTCGACCAGATCGGCCGCGAGGACGTCGCGATCCTCGCCTACACCGTCAAGTACGCCTCCGCCTTCTTCGGCCCCTTCCGGGAGGCCGTCGGCTCCTCGCTCAAGGGCGACCGCAAGACCTACCAGCAGGACCCCGCGAACCTCCGCGACGCCCTGCGCGAGCTGGCCCTCGACCTGGAGGAGGGCGCCGACATGGTGATGGTCAAGCCGGCCGGCCCCTACCTCGACATCCTGGCCCGGGTCGCGGACAGCGTGGACGTGCCGGTCGCCGCGTACCAGATCTCCGGCGAGTACTCGATGATCGAGGCCGCTGCCGAGAAGGGCTGGATCGACCGCGACCAGGCGATCCTGGAGTCGCTGACCGGCATCAAGCGGGCCGGCGCGCGCAACATCCTCACCTACTGGGCGACGGAGGTCGCGCGGAAGCTGCGCTGAGGACCGGCGGCGAAGCGGCGGGCGGCAACCGGCTGGGGCGAGTGGGAACCATCAAGTCGCCCTGGAAGTTAGGTTGTTGCTCGTCGCACGTTCGACCGCCAGCCCCAGGGAGAGGCTCCATGCCCGGTGACGCCCTCAGCAACGATCCCGCCGAGCTGAGAAGGAGGATCGACACCACCAAGGCGCACCCGGCCCGCGTGTACGACGTCTTCCTCGGCGGCAAGGACAACTACCCGATCGACCGGGCCGCGGCCGCCGCCGGCCTCGCCGCCAACCCGCGCGGCTACCTCGACGTGCGGCACAACCGGGACTTCATGCGCCGCGCGGTCACCCGCCTCGCCACCGAGGACGGCGTCCGCCAGTTCCTCGACGTCGGCACCGGCCTGCCGACCGGGGAGAACGTCCACCAGATCGCCCAGCGCATCAACCCCGACGCGCGGATCGTGTACGTCGACCACGACCCGGTCGTGCTCGCCCATGCCCGCGCGCTGCTCACCAGCGGGCCCGAGGGCCGTACCGACTACATCGACGCGGACCTGCGCGAGCCCGCCACCATCCTCGAACAGGCCGCCAAGACCATCGACTTCGACCAGCCGGTCGCGCTGATCCTCGCCGCGATCCTGCACTTCGTCGAGGACGATCAGGCCTACGCGGTCGTACGGGAGCTCGTCGACGCCCTGCCCCCGGGCAGCCGTCTCGTGCTCAGCCACCTCACCGACGAGCTGCACCCCGAGCCCGCGCGCGCCGTCCAACGGACCTACACCGAGCGCGGGTTCACCTTCGTCTTCCGCTCGAAGGCCGAGGTGGAGCGGCTGTTCACGGACATTCCGGGGGTGACCCTCGACGAGCCCGGCGTGGTACCGGTCCACCACTGGCACCCGGACCCGGCGCCGGCCCCTCCGGCCATCGACCCCGACGAGTTCGAGCAGCTCGACGACATCGAGAAGATCCGCTACCGGGACATCAACGACGTCACGGACGCCGACATCAACGTGTACGGGGCGGCGGGGCGGAAGTAGGCCCCGTCCTGTGACCGGCCCCGCGACCGGGGCCGGTCAGTCCCACCAGAACGACCAGCGGGACCGGCCGAGGACCGCGGCCTGCGCGTACTCCCGCAGCGTGCGGTGGCCCCCCTGCCAGATGTCCGGGCAGAACGCCTCGTGCTCCGCGGCGATCGCCTCCGCCTGCTCCAGCGTGCCGGCCGGGGCCGCGACGGACACGACGAGTCGGTCGAAGCCGAGCGCCACCACGCGGGCGCCGAAGCGGTCCTCCCAGGAGCGCAGTACGGCGCACAGCCGCGCCACGTCGTTCTCGGTGTTCATCGGGCCCGTCCAGCCGATCGCCGCCGGTATGTCGGCGCTGCGCCGGGCGCTGACGAGCGCCAGGCACGGCTCCTTCAGCCTGGCCGCGCGCGTCTCGTCCGTGAGTTCGCCGGCGAGTGCGGCGGCCGCCTCGTCCGGATCGGCGCCGAACGGCAGCGCCTCGGCGAGTCCGGGCCACTCGCGCTCCTCGGGCTCCTCCCCGTCGGCGTTCTCCCCGCCGTAGCCGCCGAGGTCCATCAGGACGTCCTCGGCGTCGTGGTCACCGGGGTAGGACGTCCGCTCCGGGTCCAGCTCCCACAGGTCTCCCGGGGCGCCCTGCGGGCCGCCGGTCTCCACCAGCACCGGCAGCAGGCCGAGTCGCGGTGCCGCGGCGGCCAGTGCCGACCAGTCGCCGGGCCGGGCCCGCTTCTCCGCGTGCCACAGCAGCGGCTCGTGCCAGGTGCCGTCGACCGTCGTGTCGATCAGCCGCCCCTCGGGGAGCGGTAGTCCGAGCGCGCCGCCGCTCGGGTCGGCCGCCAGTCGCGGCAGCGGGTTGGGAAGTGTCGCCATGGCGGTGACTGTAGGGCCGCCCACCGACAACGGCTCACCCGGCCGTTCACCCGGCCGCTCGGGGGACGCGGCTCGTCCAGCACTCGGCGGCGGTGCCGCCCGCGGGGCGGAGACAGACCCGCAGCGCGGTCCCGGGCGGCGTGGTCACCATGGCGGTGTAGACGAACGCGTCGGTGGCGGCGCGGTCGGCGACCGTCGCGCCGCGCACCGCGCCGGCGGCGCTCACCTCGACGCGGTCGCCGACCCGGGCACCCCAGGTGCGGGCCCAACTCGCGCCGCACGCCGTGCCGTAGCGCAGCTCCACATAGGCGCCGCCGCGGGCGCGGCGCACCGCGAGGCTGACCGGCGCGGGCGCGCAGCGCATCCGCATCGGGTCGGCGCCGTCGCAGGCCGCGCCCCGGCAGGCGGGGCCGGACGCGCTCGCGCTTGCGCTCGCGTCGGCGGAGGGGGGTGTGGCGTGGTGGCCCCCGTGCAGGAGGAGCAGCACCAGGGCCACGCTCGCGACGACCACGGCGGATGCTGCCGCGAGCACTGCGACGGTGGTCGTCCGCGGGCCGGAGGGTG
>NZ_LAVA02000112.1 GCF_000974985.2 Streptomyces mangrovisoli
TTGGCGGGCCGTCATGCAAGATCGAGGCTAGACCGTCGCCCGCCGGACCCGGTAGTTCCAGAATGTGAGCGACCGGACGACGGTCTCGGCGCCGATGGGGTTGGCACTGTGCACGAAGACCGTACCGATGCGGAAGGGCCGTCCGTCGAAGGCGGCTTCTTCCAGGAGAGTCACCACGGGCAGGATGCTGTCGTCGCCGCCGAGGTCGTGGTCGAGCCAGAGTTCGTCGATGAAGCAGTCACGGTGCTCTTGAAGGAGCTCCACACCTTCGCGGCTACTGCGCGCGATCCGCGTGGCCCAGGGCAGCGGCCGGAGATCATCGATGCCGAGGATGACCGGCGCCGGTACGGGCGACTCTTCTCTCACCCGACCATCATCACGATGGCGTCAACTGACCAGCCGGATCGGTCCGTCAGCCTCTCCGGCGACTGTAACGAAGATTCGGGACCAGGTTCCAGAATCAAGCCTTTGGCCCCCTTGGTTGAATTAAGAGATGATCGAATGAACAACGTTCACCAGGCGGCGCAATCGACACGTGCCGCCGGAAGCGCGGAGTCCGGCCTATATTCGCGGGGTCACTGCATGGCCAATGACCCGCGGCAGTCGGCAAGCTCAAGCCTTGCTCAGACTTGATCGCTTTTCCTTGATGATCACCCATGGATCCATGATTGTTATGTCCATGCCGCTCCCGGGGGAGGGAGCGAAATGGAAGGAACCATGAACGCCATAGCTCGCTCGTGCACCGCCACCACTCTGACCGCCTTTCTCATCGTGGGAGCCGGCGGGTCGGGCAGCGCTTTCGCCGAAGACGCCCCGACGGCGGTCAATGCCGACCAGGACGGGAGCCCGATCCCTCAGGCGCCCGACGACGCCGACGTCGACGGTCCGGCCGTCGGCGTCGGTCCGGTGCACCCGGACGGTTGCCCGCCCGATCCGACTGTCTCATTCACGAAGGTCAAGAGCACGTTCGTCGGCGACAAGAGCAAGACCGTCTACGGACAGTCCGGCATCACGCTCAAGGTTGAGGTCGCCAAGGGGCACACCTGGACCGGCACCTTCACCTATGCGGCAAAGATCGAGGAGTCGATCATCGTTGCTTCCGCTGAAGAGACCATCAGCGGCTCGATCTCCTACGCGAAGACCACCACCGTCACCCTTGGCGGAACGTGGAAGGTTCCGGCGAGTCAGCGGGACGGATGGCTCGCCCTCGGCTCGAAGGGATACTCCTTCAACTGGGAACGGGGCTCCTACAACGGCGGCTGCAAGTGGATCGTCTCGAACCACGGGACGGCCAAGCTCCCGGCGCTCTCGCCCTACATCGCCCACTCGTGAGTCAAGGACGATCTGATGAAGCCTTCCCTGCTGGCCGTCGGCCTTTCGGCCCTCGTGCTCGTGTCGGCCTGTTCCGGTGGCGCTCACGCACGGGCAACCGCGACCCACGGGACGACGACGAAGCCAAGCGCGCCCCCCTCCCAGGCACAGACCCCGACCAGTCCGGATCGCCTGCCCAATCCGCTCCAGTCGCCGCTCCCTGTCGGAACGAAGACGCTGTACACGGGATCGGGTCACGGTGCAGGCGGGGTCACGCTTCCCGCGTCAGCGGGGAAGGCTTCCTCCATCACCGTGAGGTGGACCTGCGCGGGCCCGTCCAAGTTCGACATCGTCGCCACCGGAAAGCCACTCGCCGGGTCTCAATGCGGTGATGGCAGCGGCGTGTTCACCGCCGAGATTCCGCACGCCCATATGCGCGAACTGGCGTGGCAGTTCTCGGCAGCCGATTCGGTGATATGGCGAATCGTCGTGACCCAGCCGCCCGTGGCCGGCCCGCAATGACAGAAGCCCACAGCATCCGAACTGGTCGGAGCTGAGGGCTTCTTCGGTGTCGTCGGTCAGTTGCGCCGGTGGCGATCAGTGCACCGGCCGATGAGATCGCGCGGAGGGCTCAGGCGGGCGTCTGGTCGTCGGCGGCGGCCTGGCGACGGCCCCCGTACGAGGCGACCAGTGCGTCGGCCACGGCCGTCGCGTCCGCGTCGGCCACGTCCGCCGGGTATTCCGGCAGGAGGTCGTCCCAGACGGGCATCCACGACCCGTAGAGCTGGGCCTGGCCCTCGGGCCGGGCGAAGAACCAGATGTGCAGGTGCGCGGCTCCGTCGCCGATCCGGTAGACGTGGGCTCGGGAGACATGTGGCAGTGCCTGCACATGGCGGACGATGTGCGTGGTGAGCACCCCGAGTTCGGCGGCCATCTCATCGGGCAGGTCCGCCATGTCGTAGTGGTCGCGGGGGAACAGCATCAGCACCAAGGGCACGCCGACGCCCGTGACCCGGGCCAGCCGCCAGCGTTCGTCGAACCAGATGCCCTCGTCCCGCTCGCGGCACGGGTCGCAGTTCGCCGGATCCTCGCCGTGCCGTTCCGGCTCGGGCAGCGTGGGCGCACGCAGCGGCGCGACGCGAAGCCCCTCTGGTTCGAAGGGACTTATCTCCCAACTGGTCATCCGCGCCAACGGAAGCCTCAGCTCACCGTCCGCGGCCGCGCGTGCATGGTCGTAGAACTCATCAGGTCGTAAGGCCATGATCGGAGACTAGCGGGGCCCACGGGGGCCGTGCCCGTGCCGGACGCGTGCCATCTCGTGCGGGAACCACGAGAACCATGAGAACCACGGGAACGGCAGGGAACGGCAGAGAGCGGCAGAGAACGGCAGGGAAGCCATCGGCCGTCGCCCGGCACGCCGTGCAACAGTCGTCCCTCAGAAGTCGGCGACCACGGCCGCGTTCCTCCGGCCCGGGAGCATCGAGAGCGCCTGTGAGCGCTGCGCCACCAGTTCGTCGTACGTGCCGTCGCGCTCGGCCCACCGGTGCATCAGGACCCGGTCGACGAGGATCTCGCGCGGAGTGGGCTCGGTCCCCAGCAGGTCCATCACCTCGGTGGCGAAGTCGCCGAGCGGCAGCGCGTGCGGGTTCACCTTCTCCTGTCCTGCCGTGGCAACGGCCGGGGGGACGAGCTCGACGACGCCGACGCCGGTGCCCTCCAGCTGCGCGCGCAGCGCTTCGGTGTAGGAGTGCACGGCCGCCTTCGACGCGGCGTAGCTGGGCATGGGCGGGAAGGGCAGGAAGGCGATGCCGGAGGTGACGGTGACGAAGGTGCCGGCGCCCCGCTGGACCAGGTGCGGGGTGAAGGCGTCGAGGACTCGGACGGTGCCGAGCAGGTTGGTGTCGATCGTCGTTGCCGCCACCTCGAAGTGCGCGGGGTCGCGCAGGTCCTCCAGGAGCATGACGCCCGACATGGTCACCACGGTGTCCAGTTCCGGGTACCGGGCGAGCACGGCGTCACGGGCAGAGGCGACGGAAGCGCTGTCGGTGACGTCCATGGCGAACGTGCCGAAGCCGTCTGCGGCGAGTTCCGCGAGTGCCTCCGCGCTGCGGCCGGCGACGGCCACGACGCTGCCCGCCGCGGCGAAACGGCGGGCCAGCTCCCGCCCGATACCCGAGGTTCCGCCGACGACGAGAACGGTGCGATTCGAGAGATCCACGAGATCTTCCCTTCAGTGCGAAGCGCCGACGGCGTTCAGGCCCGGCGCGGACGGTGGTGTTCCCCGTCTCCTGCGAAGCGGTGTCCTCGCAGTCTTGGCGGCATGCGCCGGATGTGGCAGGGCCTCCGTCTTCCCTGGTCCTGCCAGGGCCCCCGCTGAGCTGCGCCCACCGCATTACGGTGTCGGTATGAAGGACGAGGAATCCGGCAACCGGCTCGGCAGCTATCTACGCGCCCGGCGTGAGCTGGTCTCCCCGGAGCAGGCAGGACTCCCGCCGGGCGGACACCGCCGCGTGCCGGGCCTGCGCCGTGAGGAGGTCGCCCTGCTCGCCGGGATCAGTCCCGACTACTACCTGCGCCTGGAGCGGGGCCGTGACAGGAACCCCTCGGCCCAGGTCCTCGCAGCACTCGCGCGCGTCCTGCGGCTCGACGACGTCGAGCGGACGTATCTCCTCGGCCTGGCGACGGCGCGTCCCCGGACGCCACGCCGCAAGCGGCCCGAGCACGTACCGGCGCGGGTGCACGAGTTGCTCGCCCACCTTCAGATCCCCGCGTTCGTCGAAGGGCGCGCCTTCGATGTCCTGGCCTCCAACCCCATGGCCGTCGCGCTCTCCCCCCGACTGCGGCCCGGCCAGAACAGGCTGCGCTCGCTCCTCCTCGACCCCGAGGAGCAGGCATTCCACCAGGACTGGGCGAAGGCCACCGCGGATTTCGTCGCCGCCCTTCGCACCACCATCGGCGACGACACCGACAATCCCCGGTTCGTCGAACTCGTCGGAGAACTCGCCCTGTCCAGTCAGCGGTTCCGCACCCTGTGGGCGCGCCACGACGTCCGCGGTCTCGACGGCGGCACGACCACGGTCCACCACCCCGTCGTCGGTGACCTGCGCCTCCACCGGGACAAACTCCCCGTCGACGACGTCATCCTCGTCGTCTACTACCCCGACAAGGACAGCGACAGCGACGAGAAGATGCGGCTCCTCGCCGCACTCTCACTCACCGAGACCGAGAGCGAGAGCGAGAGCAAGTCCCAGTCCGAGACCGAGTCCGCGGGCACGGCACACGGCACCCCGGCGATCGGTCCTCTCCCGAAGGCACCCTGACGCGACCCGAACGCCCGGCGGGCCCCCTCAGCCCTCCGGGAACGCCCGCGCGAAAGCCCCTCGCACGACCGCCCCCTCGCTCCGGTCCAGCACCCCGAACACCACCTGCTCGAACATTCCCTCGAATCGGCCGCCGGGGCCCAGCAGCCCGCGGAAGGCGCCCGCGACCTGCGCGGGGTCGTTGCGGAACACCCCGCAGCCCCAGGCGCCCAGCACCAGCCGCGGGTAGCGGTGGGCGGCGGCGGTCTCCAGCACCCGTTCGGCCCGTGCCGCGAGCGCGCGCGGCAGCAGCGGCGCGCGCTCCGGCGCCGTACGCAGGACGACTCCCGCGTTCGGTGCGGGCGAGGTCAGGAATCCGGCGGCGTACGGCTCGTCGAGGAGCCGGCCGCGGTCGTCGCGGAAGACGGGCACGGCGGGTGAGTGGACGACACGGTCCGTGTAGAACGGGTCGCGGTGGGCCCGATGGTGGGCGTAGAACCCGTCGGCCTCCCGCAGGCACGTGTACAGGGCGGAGGCGCGGCACAGGTCCTCCTCCTGGGCCTTGGCGCCTCTGACGTAGCCGCCGCCCGGGTTGCGGGCCGAGGCGAAGTTCAGCACCGCGACGGGGCCGGGCAACCCGACCGCGACGGGGCCGCGCGGCCCGCGGCCGGTCAGCCGGCGCGCGGCCTGGAGGCTGCTCTCGGCGGTGACCTCGAAGACCGTGTCGTAGGACCCGGGAGCGGCCGAGGCGTCGAGCGCCACCGGTTCGGGGCCGTACACCCGCGTGCCCGCCCGTGCCGCGTCGATCGCGGCCTTCAGCGAGACCGTGCGGCCGTCCGGCGCGCGGTACTCCCCCGCCGCGACGATCCGCTCGTTCTCCTGCGCGATGCCGTGCAGCCGCGCGCTCACGGCGCCACCCCCGTGTGCGCGACGCCGTGCAGACGCGCGCTCATGGCGCCACCCCCGTGTGCGCCATGCCCGCGCGCCGCGCGGCGTCCCCCGTCGTGCTCATGAACGCATCGTGAGCGATGCTGGACGTGCCGTGCAACAGAGTTTCCCGGCAGAGGAAACACCGTCGAAACGGAGGTGACGAACCCCGGACGTCCCGTGGGGCACCCTTGTGCGATTCGATGCGAGGGGCTTGTCTGGGACGAGTGCTGCCAACGGGAAGCTCAGAGAGGATCCCGACATGCCGGAAACGTCAACAGCATCGGAGAGCGACGGCGGCGACTGTACGGCGCCCCGCACCGCACTCTCCGCAGCCGAGGTGGAGGCCCTGGTCAGGGGCATCTGCTTCAAGACCGGACCGCCCCGCTTCCTCGGTGTGGAAGTGGAATGGCTGATCCACGAGCTGCGTGATCCGCGGCTCCCCGTCCCACCCGAACGACTCGAGGCGGCCTACGCCGCCGTTCGATCGGTGCCTCTGAGGTCGGCGCTCACCGTCGAGCCCGGCGGCCAGCTGGAGCTCAGCTCGCCCCCCGCCGCCTCCCTGACCGAGTGCATCGACACCGTCTCCGCCGACCTCGCCGCCGTCCGCGCGGTGCTCCGCGGCGACGGCCTCGGCCTGGTCGGCCTCGGCCACGACCCCTGGCACCCTCCCCGCCGGTTCCTGCGCCAGCCGCGCTACGACGCGATGGAGGCCTGCCTGGACCGCACCGGCCCGGCAGGCCGTCGCATGATGTGCACCTCGGCCTCGGTGCAGGTGTGCCTGGACGCCGGGCAGGAGGAGCCCGGCCCGCTGGGCCACGGGCGCCGCTGGTGGCTCTCCCACCAGCTCGGCGCGGTCCTGGTGGCCGCGTTCGCGAACTCGCCGCTGCTGGGCGGCGAGCCGACCGGCTGGGTCTCCACCCGCCAGCTGCTGTGGATGGAGATAGGCACCGGCCGGGCCGGCGGCCCGCCGCTGGACGGCGACCCGCGGGCCTCGTGGGCCCGCCATGTGCTGGACTCGCCGGTGATGTGCGTCCGCGAGGACAGCGGCGGCCCGTGGGCGGTGCCCGACGGGCTGACCTTCCGCGAATGGACCCGCTCGGGCGCGCCCAGACCCCCCACCCAGGAGGATCTCGACTACCACCTCACCACGCTGTTCCCACCGGTCAGACCGCGCGGCCACCTCGAACTGCGGATGATCGACGCGCAGCCCGGGGACGACGGGTGGATCGTGCCGCTCGCGGTGACGGCGGCGCTCTTCGACGACCCGGAGGCCGCCGAGACGGCGTACCGGGCGGTGAAGCCGCTCGCCGAGCGGGCCCTGAACCTGCCCGCGCCGCACAACCCGCTGTACCTGGACGCGGCCCGCTACGGCCTGGCCGACCCCGAGCTGCGCGAGGCCGCCGAGATCTGCTTCACGGCCGCGCTCGGGGCGCTGCCCCGGATCGGCGCCCGCGAGCAGGTCACGGCCGCCGTCGCCGACCATCTCGACCGCTATGTCCGCAGGGGCCGCTGTCCCGCCGACGACCTGCTCGACCAGCTGCGCGACACGGACGCGCGCGCTCACGGGAAGGACATCCGCACATGACCGACCCCGCCCTCGACGCCGAGAGCGTCCGCGAGCGGGCGCTCGCCTCGCTGATCACCGCCCGCGACCGCACCACCCTGCTGACCACCTGTGTCGAAGAGCCGGACCTGATCGCGCAGCACTCCCCGCTGATGTCGCCCCTCGTGTGGGACCTCGCGCACATCGGCAACCAGGAGGAGCTGTGGCTGCTGCGCAACGTCGGCGGCCGGGAGGCGATGCGGCCCGAGATCGACAGTCTCTACGACGCCTTCGAGCACCCGCGCGCCGAGCGCCCGAGGCTGCCGCTGCTGCCGCCCGAGGAGGCCCGGCGGTACGCGGCCGAGGTCCGCGGGCGCGCGCTCGACCTGCTGGAGAGCACCGCCTTCCACGGGTCGCTGCTGACCGAGGCGGGCTTCGCCTTCGGGATGATCGCCCAGCACGAACAGCAGCACGACGAGACCATGCTGATCACCCATCAGCTGCGCACCGGGCCGCAGGTGCTCACCGCCCCGGACCCGGAACCCGCGGGCGCCTTCACCGGACCGGCCGAAGTCCTCGTGCCGGGCGGCCCGTTCACCATGGGCACCTCCACCGAGCCGTGGGCGCTGGACAACGAACGGCCCGCGCACCGGCGGGAGGTGGAGTCCTTCTGGATCGACACCACCCCCGTCACCAACGGCGCCTACCTCGCCTTCATCGAGGACGGCGGCTACGACGACCCCCGCTGGTGGACCGACGAGGGCTGGGGGCACGTGCGCCGCGCCTCCCTCACCGCGCCGCTGTACTGGCACCGCGAGGCCGGGCAGTGGCTGCGCCGCCGGTTCGGCGCCACCGAGGTCGTACCGCCCGACGAGCCGGTGCTGCACGTGTGCTGGTACGAGGCCGACGCCTACGCCCGCTGGGCCGGACGGCGGCTGCCGACGGAGGCCGAGTGGGAGAAGGCGGCCCGCCACGACCCCGCGCAGGATCGCTCGACGCGCTACCCCTGGGGCGACGACGAACCGGCCCCGCACCACGCCAACCTCGGACAGCGCCATCTGCGCCCGGCCCCGGCGGGCAGCTACCCCAAGGGCGAGTCCCCGCTGGGCGTACGGCAGTTGATCGGCGACGTGTGGGAGTGGACGGCGAGCGACTTCCTGCCGTACCCGGGCTTCCGGGCGTTCCCGTACAAGGAGTACTCGGAGGTGTTCTTCGGCCCCGAGTACAAGGTGCTGCGCGGCGGTTCCTTCGCCGTCGACCCGGTCGCCTGCCGGGGCACCTTCCGCAACTGGGACTACCCGATCCGGCGGCAGATCTTCTCCGGCTTCCGCACGGCCCGTTCGGCAGCGGCCTGATGTGCCGTCATCTGGCCTACCTGGGGCCGCCGTTGCCGCTCGGGCGGCTGCTGGTGGAGCCGCCGCACGCGCTGTACCGCCAGTCGTGGGCCCCGCGCCGGCAGCGGCACGGCACGGTCAACGCCGACGGTTTCGGCGTCGGTTGGTACGCCGACGGCGACCCGGTGCCGGCCCGTTACCGGCGGGCCGGGCCGATCTGGGCGGACCTGTCCTTCGCGGACCTGGCGCGGGTGGTGCGCAGCGGCGCCGTGCTCGCGGCGGTGCGCGACGCCACGCTGGCGGGCGCGGACGCGGAGGCCGCGGCGGCACCCTTCGCCGCGGACCGCCTGCTGTTCAGCCACAACGGCGCGGTCGCGGGCTGGCCGGGCTCGCTCGCGTCCCTGGTGAGCACCCTGCCCGCGCGGGACCTGCTCTCGCTGGAGGCCCGCAGCGACTCGGCGCTCATCTGGGCGCTGGTCGTGAACCGTCTGCGCGGCGGCGACGACCTCGGCCAGGCCCTCGCCGACACCGTCCTGGAGGTGGCCGAGGCAGCCCCCGGATCCCGCCTCAACCTCCTGCTCACCGACGGCGACACGATCGCCGCGACCGCCTGGGGCGACACCCTCTTCCATCTGGCCGAGCCCGGCCACGGCACCGTCGTGGCCTCCGAGCCGTACGACGACGACCCCCGCTGGCAGGAGGTCCCCGACCGCACCCTGCTGGTGGCGAGCCGCACCGACGTGCTCCTCACCCCGCTCAAGGACCTGAAGTACGACTCGGCACCCGCACCACGCAAGGAGCCCTGTACGTGAGTCCGTTCCTGATCACCCGCACCCTGCCCGAGGACGCCACGGACGCCGCGCTGCGCGCCGACGTCCTCCTCGGACTGACCCGCACCCCCAAGACCCTGCCGCCCAAGTGGTTCTACGACGCCCACGGCAGCGACCTCTTCGAACAGATCACCCGGCTGGACGAGTACTACCCGACCCGCGCCGAGCGGGAGATCCTCGTCGACCGGGCGACCGAGGTGGCCGCCGCGACCGGCGCGCGCACCCTGGTCGAACTGGGCTCCGGATCCTCGGAGAAGACCCGCCATCTACTGGACGCGCTCACGGGTCTGGCGACCTATGTTCCCGTCGACGTCAGCGAGAGCGCGCTGACCCAGGCCGGCCAGGCGCTCGCGGCCGACCGGCCCGGGCTCCAGGTCCACGCGCTGATCGCCGACTTCACCGCCCGGATGGAACTCCCCGACACACCGGGGCCCCGGCTCGTCGCCTTCCTCGGTGGCACCATCGGCAATCTGCTGCCCGCCGAACGCGCCGAGTTCCTCGCCCACATCCGCGAACTGCTCTCCCCCGGCGACGCGTTGCTGCTCGGCACCGACCTGGTCAAGGACGAACAGGTGCTCGTCAGGGCGTACGACGACGCGGCCGGGGTGACGGCCGCGTTCAACAAGAACGTCCTCGCGGTCGTCGACCGTGAACTGGGCGCCGACTTCGCCCCGGACGCCTTCGACCACGTGGCCCTGTGGGACCGGGAACACGAGTGGATCGAGATGCGGCTGCGCTCGCGCGTCGCGCAGACCGTGAAGATCCCCGTCCTCGACCTCGCCGTCGACTTCGCGGCCGGCGAGGAACTGCACACCGAGATCTCGGCGAAGTTCCGCAAGGACGGCGTTCGGTCCGAACTCTCCGCGGCGGGGCTTGAGTTGTCCCACTGGTGGACGGACCGGGAGGGACGCTTCGCGCTGTCGCTGAGCATGGCGCGCTGAGCCTCGCGGCACGCCTTCCGGGCCCGGCGGATCTCCCGCCGGGCCCGGCCCTTTGCGGTCCGCCCCCGCCAGGCCCGGCTCTTCTCGGTCCGCTCAGACCGGGCCCGGCCTTTGCGGTCCGCTCAGGCCGGGCGAGTCATGCGGGGCAGAGGGTCCGGGCGGCGGCCACCGGCCCCGCACCACGGCAGCAACTGCACGACGCCGAAGGCCACTTCCACCGCGAGGAACGGCACCAGCACCCGTGTCACGCCGTGCGCCAGCGCGTAGCCCTGCCACAGGGCGAACAGCACGCGGGCGACGCCGTCCAGCAACCCGTGCACGGGCAGTGGCCGGACGATCCGCAGCAGCGCCCACACGACCACGACCGACCCCCATGAGGTTCGCGTACAGGGTCTGCATCGGGTCGAGCGCGGGCAGGGCGCCCAGCCCGGCGCCCCGGCCCAGCGACGACAGCGCCTGGTGCACGAACGCGTACGTCCACGGCGTCGCGAAACCCGCCGTGACGACGAGACCGTGCCCTGGACGCGCGCGTCGGCACGGGCTGCCCACTGCGGGCGGCGGGCGCCACCGGCTGAACCGGCGCCCACCGTACGGATGAGGCCGCGTACGGCAGCGGAGGTCGCACGGCCGTACGGCGCTGCCTCGCGGACCGGGGCCGCATGGGGCACGGTGGAGTGACGTGGCACCCGTCCGCCCCGGCGGACCCGGGCGTGCCGCGTCACCGCCGAGAGGAGCGCACCCGCATGTCGAACCACACCTACCGGGTCACGGAGATCGTCGGCACCTCGCCGGAGGGCGTCGACCAGGCCGTCCGCAACGGCGTCACCCGTGCCTCGCAGACCCTGCACAACCTGGACTGGTTCGAGGTGACGCAGGTGCGCGGCCAGATCGAGAACGGCCAGATCGCCCACTGGCAGGTCGGCCTGAAGGTCGGCTTCCGCCTGGACGAGACGGACTGACGACGCGCACGTCCCTGGAACAGACCTCCGGTACGGACCTCCGGTACAGCACTCCGGTACAACCCTCGGGTACGGCCGTCAGGTCCGACCCTCAGGTCCGGCCCTCTCGTTCCTGGGCCGTGCCGAGTTCCGCGGACGGGGTGACCCAGCGGGCCCGTACGACGGGGAAACCCGCCTGTTCGGCGTCCGCGCAGACCAGTTCGTCGTCGTCGACCAGGACCCGGATCCGCCGGGTCCGGGCCAGGCGCCGCAGGATCTCCAGCTTGGTGCGGCGGGCGGGGCGGCGGTCGCCGTCGCGGCGCATGTGGACGCGGCCCTCGGGCAGTTCGTGCCGGGCGAGCCAGTCCAGGGTGTCCGCACGGCAGCGCTCGGGGCGGCCGGTGAGGTAGACGACCTCGCACTCCTCGGCACTCTTCCGGACCAGCGCGACACCCTGCGGAATCGGCGGGTCCTGCGGCGCCGCCGCGAAGAAGGCGTCCCAGTCCCGCGGCCTCCGTTCCAGGAACCGCTGCCGGTGCCCCGTGTCGGCGAGGGTGTTGTCGAGGTCGAAGACGGCCACCGGCCGTGCGCTGTCACGCGTCACACGGTCCACCCTAGAACGTGAACGGCCGCCGCCCGACGCGACGGCCGAACCGGCGAGGAGGCGCACCCGTGGCGAGCGATCGGTACCCGACGTGGAACGTGCCCGCAGAGGCCCCGCGGGAGTGGCTGCCCGCGCTCGACGTACCCGGCCCCGAACCGCAGAAGCGGCTCACCGTGCTGCTGCGCGCCCTCATCCTCGTCCCGCACTACATCGTGCTGTTCGTGCTGTCGATCGCCGCGTTCTTCGCCGTGGTGGCGGGCTGGTTCGCGGCGCTCGTGCTCGGCCGGCTGCCCGACTCCCTGGCCGGCTTCCTCTCCTCCTACCTGGCCTACCGGGTACGCGTCCTGGTGAGCCTGATGCTGCTGCACGGCGCCTACCCGCCGTTCGCCCTCACTCCCCCGGCGGACTTCCCCGTGAGGATCGAGCTGCGCCCGGGGCGGCTGAACCGGCTCGCGGTGTTCTTCCGGCTGATCCTGCTGATCCCGGCCGCGATCGTGCAGGGCCTGCTCGGCTCCGGCTGGTGGGTGGCGTCGTTCGTGTGGTGGCTGATCACGCTGATCCTCGGCCGGATGCCGCGCGCCCTGTTCGAGGCGACCGCGGCCGTCGTGCGCTTCTCCGTACGGTTCGACGCGTACGTGATGCTGCTGACGTCCGCCTATCCCAAGCGGCTCTTCGGGGACCGGCCCGACGAGGCCCGGACCGAACCGGCGCTCTCGTCCACCCGCCCCCTGCTGCTCTCCGGAGCGGGCAAGGCGCTGGTGGTGCTCTTCCTCGTCCTCGGCCTGGCCTCCGGCACGGCCTCCGGACTCACGCCGACCACCGAGAAGGACAACAGCCCGACATACTGAGCCGATGACCATGGACGACCCCACGGACCCCCGGCCCGGCGCCGCGCCCGCCGCCGATCCCGGCGAGCCGCTCCGCAGGCTGGCGGCCGACGTCCTCACCGCCGGCGCGCCGTACGGCCTCGCGCTCAGCGGCCAGCTGGCCGCGCTCGCCCACGGCCTGGTGGACCGGGCGGGGCCGGGCGTCGACCTCGCCACGGAGAGCCCCGCGGACATGGCCGCGATCGTCGACGCGCTCCTCGGCGGGCTCACGGTGCGCGGATGGCAGGCCCGGGAGGTGGAGACGGAGCCGCTCGGCGCGCTGCTGTCCGTGACCGACCCGGTGACGGAGGAGCGGCGCGCGGTGTCCGTGGCGAAGGAGACGTTCTGGCGGCCGCCGGTGCCGACGCCGTTCGGGCCGGTGGTCTCCGTGGACGACGTCGTCGGCACCGCGGTCAGGGCGCTCGCGGACCGGGGCCTGGCCCGCGACCTCGTCGACGCCCACGCGGCCGCCGCCCACTGGAGCCACCCCGAACTGGAGGAGCTGGGCCGCCGCCACGCCCCCGACAGCTTCGACCTCGCCGACCTCCAGTCCCGGCTGACCGGCCTCGACTGGATCGACGACCGCGAGTTCACCGCCTGCGGGCTGCCCCCGGAGTCCGTACCGGAACTCCGCCGCTGGGCCCAGGACTGGGCGAACGACATCGCGGAACGCCTGATGGAGGGCGAGGACCCGGAGGAGGACGAGCGCCTGCTGGAGGAGGACGACAGCCCGCCGGAAGCGGCCGAGGGCCCGCCGGAGGAGAACGAGGGCCTGCCGGAGCGGTGACCGGCGGAAATCCCCGGCCGCTCAACACCGGCGGAAATCCCCGGCCGCTCAACGCGGGCGGGAGACCCCGGCCCCGCAGCGCGGCGGGAATCCCCGGCCCCACAGCGCGTTGACACGAACGTGAACCCACTGATCGCCCGCACCCGCTTCTCCGTCCTCGACCGCTCTCGGATCCGTGCGGGGCGGCCGGCCGGGGAGGCGCTGCGCGACACCGTACGGCTGGCACGGGAGGCGGAGGCGCTCGGGTACCACCGGTTCTGGGTGGCCGAGCATCACGGCGTGCCCGGGGTCGCCGGGTCCGCGCCGACCGTGCTCGCCGCGGCCGTCGCCGGGGCGACCCGGACCATCCGGGTGGGGACCGGCGGGGTGATGCTGCCCAACCACCGCCCGCTGGTCGTCGCCGAACAGTTCGGCGTGCTGGAGTCCCTGTTCCCCGGGCGCATCGACATGGGCCTGGGCCGCTCCGTGGGGTTCACCGACGGGGTACGCCGGGCGCTGGGCCGCGACAAGGACGACGCCGGGGACTTCGCGGCCCAGCTCGACGAGCTGCTGGGCTGGTTCCGCGGCACGGACCCCACGGGGGTGCGCGCCCGCCCCGCGGAGGGCCTCGCCGTACCGCCGTTCGTGCTCGCGATGGGCGAGGGCGCCGCGATCGCCGCGCGGGCGGGGCTGCCCATGGTCATCGGCGACCTGCGCGACCGGGACCGGATGCTGCGCGGCATCGAGCGCTACCGGTCCCTGTTCCGGCCCTCGCCGTGGGCCGCGCGGCCGTACGTCGTCGTCTCCGGGACGGTCGCCGTCGCCGGGACGCCCGAGGAGGCCCGGCGGCTGCTGCTCCCGGAGGCGTGGTCGATGGCGCACGCCCGCACCCGCGGCACCTTCCCGCCGCTGCCGCCCGCCGAGGAGGTCGAGTCCCTCGCGTCGTCCGGCGCGATGTCCGCGAAGGAGCGCGGCTTCTACGAGGCCGGGCTCGCGGGGCAGCCGGCGGGCACCGAGGAGCAGGTCGCCGAGGCCCTGGAGGACGTGCTGAAGGAGACGGAGGCGCAGGAGGTCCTGGTCACCACCAGCACGTACGACCGCGAAGCCCTCCTGGACTCCTACCGACGGCTGGCGCGGGTGTTCCACGCCTGAGCCCGCGGGGCCGCGGCTACGACACCTCCGCCGGCTTCTCCGCGCCGACCATCACCTGCCCGTCGGCCGCGTCCACCCGGGCCCGGTCGCCCGCGACGAGCTGCCCGGACAGCAGCAGGTCGGCGAGCCGGTCGTCGACCTCGCGCTGGATGGTGCGGCGCAGCGGCCGCGCGCCGAAGTCGGGCTGGTGGCCGATGTTCGCGAGCAGGTCGGCGGCCGCGTCGGTGACCTCCAGGGAGACGTCCTGGGCGCGCAGCCTGCGCCGGGTGGCGTCGAGGAGCAGTTCGACGATCTGCCGCAGCTGGGAGCGCTCCAGGCCGCGGAAGACGATGATCTCGTCGATGCGGTTGAGGAACTCGGGGCGGAAGTGCGAGGACAGCGCGGGCATCACCGAGTCGCGGACCTTCGCGTAGTCGTCGACGCCCGCGGCGAGGATGCGGTCGGCGCCGATGTTCGACGTCATGATCACGACGGTGTTCTTGAAATCGACGGTACGGCCCTGGGAGTCGGTGAGCCGGCCGTCGTCGAGCAGTTGCAGCAGCGTGTTGAAGACGTCGGGGTGCGCCTTCTCGACCTCGTCGAGCAGCACGACGGCGTACGGCTGCCTGCGGACGGCCTCGGTGAGCTGGCCGGCCTCCTCGTGGCCGACGTATCCGGGCGGGGCCCCGACCAGGCGGGACACGGTGTGCCGCTCCTGGAACTCGCTCATGTCGAGGCGGATCATGCGGTTCTCGTCGCCGAAGAGGGCGGCGGCCAGCGCGCGGGCCAGCTCGGTCTTGCCGACGCCGGTCGGGCCGAGGAAGAGGAAGCTGCCCATCGGCCGGTTCGGGTCGCTCATCCCGGCGCGGGCGCGGCGGACCGCGCGGGCCACGGCGGTGATCGCCTCGTCCTGGCCGACGACGCGTTCGTGGAGATGCTCCTCCAGCTTCATCAGCCGCTCGCGCTCCTCCTCGGTGAGCTGGGCGACCGGGATGCCAGTGGTGCGGGAGACGACCTCGGCGATGTCGTCGGCGGTGACCTCGGGGGTGCGCTCCTCGGCCTCGCCCGCCTTGGCGACGTCGGCCTCCGCCTCCTTGATCCGGTCGCGCAGCTCCTTGGCGCGCTCGTACTCCTCGTCGGCGACGGCCTGGTCCTTCTCCCGGTTGAGGGCGGCGAGCCGGTCCTCGGCCTCGCGGGTGTCGGCGAGCGGGGTCCGGGCCCGCAGCCGAACCCGGGCGGCGGCCTGGTCCATCAGGTCGATGGCCTTGTCGGGCAGGAAGCGGGAGGTGACGTAGCGGTCGGAGAGCTCGGCCGCGGCGACGACGGCCTCGTCGGTGATACGGACCTGGTGGTGGGCCTCGTAGCGGTCGCGCAGGCCGCGCAGGATCTCGATGGTGTCGTTGACGGAGGGCTCGCCGACCAGGATCGGCGCGAAGCGGCGCTCCAGGGCGGCGTCCTTCTCGATGTGCTTGCGGTACTCGTCGACGGTGGTGGCGCCGATGAGGTGCAGTTCGCCTCGGGCGAGGGCGGGCTTGAGCATGTTCCCGGCGTCCATGGCGCCCTCGCCGCCCCCGCCCGCGCCGACGACGGTGTGCATCTCGTCGAGGAAGAGGACCAGCTCGTCGCCGTGCTCGCGGACCTCGTCGAGGAGTTTCTTCAGGCGTTCCTCGAACTCGCCGCGGTACTTGGTGCCCGCGACCATGCCGGCCAGGTCCAGGGAGACCAGCCGCTTGCCGGTGAGGGTCTTGGGCACGTCGTCGGCGACGATGCGCTGGGCGATGCCCTCGACGATGGCGGTCTTGCCGACGCCGGGGTCGCCGATCAGGACGGGGTTGTTCTTGCTGCGCCGGGAGAGCACCTCGATGGTCTGCTCGACCTCCTCGTCGCGGCCGATCACCGGGTCGAGGCGGCCGGCGCGGGCGTCCTCGGTGAGGTCCCGGCCGAACTCGTCGATCGTGGGGGTGCTGCTGGGCTTCTTGCGTTCGGGGGCGGCGCCCTCGGGGGGCATCCTGACCGGCTCCCAGCCGGTCTCGGCGAGGGCGCGTGCCGCGCTGGACTCCGGGTTGGCGGCGAGCGCGCGCAGCAGGTGTTCGGGGCCGATGTAGGAGGAGCCCTCGGCGCGGGAGAGCTGGTAGGCGTCGAGCAGGGCCCGTTTGGCGGCGGGGGTGAGGGTGACGGGGTCGGTCGGCTCGGCGGCGGTGTCCGTGGTGAGGCGGGCCCGGAGCCGGTCGGGGTCGGCGCCGGCCTCGGTGAGCAGGCGCCGGGTGGACTCGTGCTCGGTGGCGGCGGCGAGCAGGTGGCGGGCGTCGAGGTCGGCGCTGCCTTCGGCGGCGGCGATGTCCCGGGCCTGGGCGACCAGCTCGCGGGCGCGTTCGGAGAGGAGGCTGCCGACGTCGACGCGCTGCACGCGGCGGCCGGGCGAGGCGCCGCCCGCTCCGCCGGTGCCGCCGGGGCCGCCGGTCCCGCCGGTCCCGCCGAAGAAGCGGGACATCAGCTCGTCGAAATCCTCGAAGGGGCTGCGTCCGAAACCGAAACCGGGAGTAGTCATGTTCACGGGCCTTCCGTACCGCGCACAAACGGGCATGGCGCAACAAATCGGCACCCCCGCCCCAACCTCCCACAGCGGGCCCGGGTCCGCACCACGTCGACGCGGCTCCCCCCCAGGGGCCCGCATAGAATTGCGGAGTTTGTCCCTCCCCCTCCCCCTCCTCCCTCCCCCACACGCAACCGGAGCCGCCGTCATGACCGCCGCCCACGACCCCTGCGTCCGCGTCCGCGGTGCCCGCGAGCACAATCTGCAGGGCGTGGACGTCGACATCCCCCGGGACGTGCTGGCGGTCTTCACCGGCGTGTCCGGCTCGGGCAAGTCCTCGCTGGCGTTCGGGACGATCTACGCCGAGGCCCAGCGCCGCTACTTCGAGTCGGTGGCGCCGTACGCCCGACGGCTGATCCACCAGGTCGGGGCGCCCGAGGTCGGCGAGATCACCGGTCTGCCGCCGGCCGTCTCGCTCCAGCAGCGCCGCTCCGTGCCCACCTCGCGCTCCTCCGTCGGCACCGTCACCAACCTCTCCAACTACCTGCGGATGCTGTTCTCCCGGGCCGGGGACTACCCGCCCGGCGCCGAACGCCTCGACTCGGACGCCTTCTCCCCCAATACGGCGGCGGGAGCGTGCCCCGCGTGTCACGGACTGGGCCGCGTGCACCGTACGACCGAGGAGTCGCTGGTCCCCGACCCGTCGCTGTCGATCCGGGACGGCGCGATCGCCGCGTGGCCGGGCGCCTGGCAGGGCAAGAACCTGCGGGACATCCTGGCCGCGCTCGGCCACGACGTGGACCGGCCCTGGCGCGAACTGCCCGCCGCGGAACGGGAGTGGATCCTGTTCACGGACGAACAGCCGGTCGTCACGGTGCATCCGGTGCGCGACGCCGACCGCATCCAACGCCCGTACCAGGGCACGTACATGAGCGCGCGCCGCTACGTCATGAAGACGTTCGCCGACTCCAAGAGCGCCGCCCTGCGGACCCGGGCGGAGTCCTTCCTGACCAGTGCGCCCTGCCCGGAATGCCACGGGCACCGGCTGCGTCCGGAGGCGCTCGCGGTGACGTTCGCGGGCCGTACGATCGCCGAGCTGGCCGCGCTGCCACTCACCGAGCTCACGGAGCTCGCGCGGCGGGCGCACGACGCGGGCGCGCCGCGCGGGAGGTCCGAGACCGCACGGGTGCTCACCGAGGACCTCGTCTCCCGTATCGCGCCGGTCGTCGAACTCGGCCTCGGCTACCTGAGTCTGGACCGGTCCGCCCCGACCCTCTCGGCGGGCGAGCTCCAACGGCTGCGTCTGGCGACCCAGTTGCGCTCGGGACTGTTCGGTGTCGTGTACGTCCTCGACGAGCCGTCCGCCGGACTGCACCCGGCGGACACCGAGGCCCTGGTCACCGTGCTGGCACGGCTGAAGGCGGCCGGGAACTCGGTGTTCGTGGTGGAGCACCACCTCGACGTGGTGCGCGGCGCGGACTGGGTGGTCGACGTGGGCCCGCTCGCGGGCGAGCACGGCGGGCGGGTGCTGCACAGCGGGCCGGTCGAGGCGCTGGCGGACGTCGCCGAATCGGCCACGGCCCGCTACCTGTTCGACCGCTCCCCCCGGCGGAGGCGCGCACCGCGCTCCGGTCACGGCGAGCTGACGGTCGGCCCGGTCACCCGGCACAACCTGCGCGGGGTCACCGCCGCGTTCCCGCTCGGCGTGCTGACCGCCGTGACGGGGGTGTCGGGATCAGGCAAGTCAACCCTGATCGGCGAGATCACGGAGGAACTCCCGGGCGTGGGGCGGCTGGTGCGGGTCGACCAGAAGCCGATCGGCCGCACCCCGCGGTCCAACCTGGCCACGTACACGGGCCTGTTCGACACGGTACGCAAGGTGTTCGCGGCGACGGACGAGGCCCGTGCCCGCGGCTACGGCGTGGGCCGGTTCTCCTTCAACATGCCGGGCGGGCGCTGCGAGACCTGCCAGGGCGAGGGGTTCGTCAGCGTCGAACTGCTCTTCCTGCCCAGCACGTACGCGCCGTGCCCGGACTGCGGCGGGGCCCGCTACAACCCGGAGACGCTGGAGGTGACCTACCGGGGCCGCACCGTCGCGGAGGTGCTGGACCTGACGGTGGAGAGCGCGGCGGAGTTCTTCGCCGAGACCCCGGCGGTCGCCCGCAGCCTCGACACCCTCCTGGACGTGGGCCTCGGCTACCTCCGCCTCGGCCAGCCCGCCACCGAGCTGTCCGGTGGCGAGGCCCAACGCATCAAGCTGGCGAGCGAGTTGCAGCGCGCCCGACGCGGCCACACCCTCTACCTGCTCGACGAGCCGACGACGGGCCTGCACCCGGCCGACGTCGACGTGCTGATGGGCCGGCTGCACGAACTGGTCGACGCGGGCGGCACGGTGATCGTCGTCGAACACGACATGTCGGTGGTCGCGGACGCGGACTGGGTGATCGACCTCGGCCCGGGCGGCGGCGACGCGGGCGGTCGCGTGGTGGCGACGGGCACTCCGGCACAGGTGGCGGCGGCCCCGGGGAGCACGACGGCACCGTATCTGGCGCGGGCCCTGGGTGCCCCGGCCGGGCCGGCCGACCGCATCGCTCCGCCGGAGGGATCGACCGGCACCCCGACGGGGGATGGACCGGCCCGACCGCGAAAAAACGATCAGCAATGATCATATTCTAGCTCAAGCGCATCTCATTTTCGCCGGACCTGCCCCCATTCGTCGACCGTACGTTCATCTCCTTCCATATCCGCGCACCCATCCCTCATTCCCCGTACGGACCGGCCCGGAGTGAAGTATCCTCGCTGCGCCCAGGGGAAATGCGTCGCATTCGGTCCGCCCGCACACCCCTTTTATTGCGGCATCGCACAACAGCAAAAGGTTGTCCTTTTCAGCAAGGGGGAGTGAAGAGGACGTGCAAGGTCTGCGCGCTGACGACCCGTCACATCTGGGTGATTTCACCATGCTTGCCGTACTGGGCTCCGGCGGCATGGCCAATGTCTATCTGGCCGGCACCGGACGGAAGACGACCGGTTCCCTGCTCGCGGCCGTAAAGGTGCTGCGTCGGGACCAGTCGTCCGACGAATATGTCCGACGCCTCTTCCGCCTGGAAATCGAAGCCCTTATCGAGCTGAATGCGTCCGGTACGCTCCGGCTTCTCGACTGCGATCCGGACCATGACTCGCCCTGGTTCGCGACCGAATACTTTCCCAGCCTCGATCTGCGGTCACTGGTGTCCATTCACGGTCCACTGGAGACCATGGCGGTGCTCCGCCTGGCCGCCGAGATCGCTTCGATCCTGATCCGCCTCAAGACGCACAACATCGTGCACCGCGATCTCAAGCCGTCCAACATCCTCGTCCTGAGCGCGGCGGACGGATCCCTGCGCCTCATCGACTTCGGTGTGGCCCGCAAGCTGGACCGGACGAAGACGAATCCGGCCATGACGGTGGGCACCGACGCGTACATGGCACCGGAGCAGCAGTACGGAGAAGCGGGGCACCCCAGCGACATGTTCGCCCTCGGCCTGACGCTCGCCTACGCCGCCTCGGGTGTGCAGGCGCCACGGCCCGATCTGCACCAGGGCCGGCTGGGACGGCCGGCCCGGTTCCCCGACGACGCGTTCGACGGGCTGGCGGGCTCACTGCGCGAGCTGGTGGTCGAGTGCACCAGGGCGGACCCCGAGGACCGCATCACCGCGCGCGACCTCCTGCACCGCCTGGCGCGGATCGGAGTGCGTCCGCGCAAGGAGGCGACGGGCAGCGCCACCTGGCTGTCGAACACCGCCCGCGCCCAGGTGCTCCAGCACGCGGAGCGCTCACGGGCCTTCATCCCGGGCCGGCCGACCCGCCCCCTGACCGCCGCCCCGGCCGAGCCGGAGGTCCGGTGGGTCCATGAACTCAGCGGGCGCGCCTACTTCACCTCGCCGGTGGACGTGGGCCACGGCATCGCGGTCTGCTCCCTGGACGGCTCCGTCCGACTGCTCGACGCGCGGGACGGCACGCCGACATGGAAACGCGACCTCGCGGCGCGGATCGAGTCCACGCCCGCGGCCGGCCACGGCATGCTGTTCGTCCCCTGCTCCGACCGCACCCTGCTGGCCCTGGACACGCGCGACGGGTCCACGCGATGGACCTACCCCGCAGGCGACAACGCCCTCTTCGCCCCGGTCGTCCGCGGCGATCGCGTACTGGCCGGCGCGCGGGACGGAGCGATCCACTGCATCAGCGTCCACACCGGCGCCCCGCTCTGGATCAGCGATCGCGGGCACGGACCGGTCTTCGACCGCCCCGTCGTCGCGGCCGACCGGGGCTACGCCTCGGGCTGGCAGGGCAGTCTCCAGGCCCTGGCGCTGGACACCGGCGACAGCGCCGAAGCCCTCCCGCAACTGCGGGACATCGTCGGCGCCCCGGCCCTGGACCGGGACACCCTCTTCCTCGCCGACCGGACCGGGTCGCTGTACGCGATCGACGCACGGACGGCACAGGAGCGGTGGCGGCACGAGAGAAGGACCGCCGCCTGCACGGGGCCCGTCGTCGTCCGGGACCTGGTCTGCCTGGGCACGGCCGGCGGCACCGTGTGGGCCCACGACGCCCGCACCGGCGCCCTGAAGTGGCAACTGACCACCTCCGGGCGGCTCAGGTGCGTTCCCGTCCCGTACGACGGCGGCCTCTACGTCAGCGTCGACGACGTGCTGACGGCGGTCGACGCCCGCACCGGCGCCGTGCGCTGGACGCATCGCGCCCCGGGCACGGTGCATGCGCCGCCGCTCATCGCACGCGGCCACGCCTACATCGGCACCTGGAACCGCACCGTCGAGGCGCTGCGCATCCCGGACCCGTCGTCCTCGCCCACGGACCTGCTGCCCCCACGTCCGCACCCGCGGGAGAACGAGAACGGCCCGGTCCGCGACGCGAGCGGATTCGGCCGGACGCCGTGGAGCGGATGATCCGGCACCACCGCCACAGGGGGAGACAGGGATGAGTTCACTCGGGGGGTTCCGCCTCGTGCACCGGGCGGGCGGAGGAACGCTCGGCGACACCTATCTGGCAGTCGCCGAGGACGGCAGATACGTGGCGGTGAAGGCGCTGCACCCCGGCTGGGGACCGCCCCGGACGACCGCCGCGAGAGCGGAGGTGGCCCTCGCCGAACTCCAGCGGCTCGGCAAGGCGCGCGACACGCCATGGGCCCGGTGCGTACGGCCGTTGAGGGTCGGATACGACGACGGCGCGCAGCGCGCGTGGATCGCCACCCCTTGGCTCACCGCCAGCCCGGTGACCGACGCGGCGGACTGCCGTCCCGCCGTCAGCCTGAGCAGCGCCGTCGCCGTCGCTCCGCTTCCGGCGGAGGCGGCCCTGTACCTGCTGTGGCAACTCACGGGGCTCATCCGGGATCTGCACGCCCACGGTCTCTCCCTCGCCGGCCTCAAGCCGTCGAACGTCTTCCTCACCGGCGAGCGGGTCTTCGTGGCCGACGTACACATCGCGCTGACGCTCCGTGGTCTTCTCCACGAGCCGGAGGGCCGGCCGGGGACCGGCCGACGGGCGCCGCTGCTGTGGGCCGACCCCGACTGGCTGGCGCCGGAACTGCGCCGCTCGGGATCCCGGGCGGGCCGCTCCAGCAGCGTGTACGCGGTGGGCGCGCTCCTGTCCTTCGCCTGCACCGGGCGTCTGCTCTTCCCCACCACGGATCTCATCGACGCCCTGACCCGGTGCACCGTGTCACGGGAGGCGGCCGACGCCCTCGCCGCCTGGGCGTCGAAGTACGGGAACGCCGGCGCGCGGGCGCGCAGAGCCGTACGGCGCTCGCTCCGGCACCGGCGCTGGGCACGGCCGAGCACCCGGAGACTGCGGTGGCTGTCCGGGGCGCCCCTGTGGAGCCGAAGGCGCCTGGTCCGGTACCAGCTGGCCTGGACCGAGTACCTGCGCACCGTGTCCGCGCGGCAGGGGCCGCCACGCGAGAGTGCCGCGCCGGGCACGGACCCCGACCCCCGTACGGTGGTGACGCGCGCCCCGGCAGCCACCGCACCGGCGCGGGCGCAGGCCCAGGTACCGGCACCGGCACCGGCGCAGACAGCAGCGCAAGCCCAGGCACCGGCACAGACCCAGGCCGGACCGCTCGCCGACACCGGGCCCGCCCGCCACGACCGTACGCATCCCGCGCGTCCCGACCCGACCCCGAACTCCGCCGCACCGACCCGGACATCGGCCGCCCCCACAGGACCGGGGACAGGATCGGGGACGGCGACGGGACCGGGAACGCGGACGGGACCGGGGACAGGAACAGGGACGGGAACGGCTTGGCAGCCGCTGTGGTCCAGGAGAACGGGCGGCCCGCTGCTGTCGCCGCCCGCGCTGCTGGGGGGACAGCTCCTGGTCACCTGCGGCGGTACCGCGCAGCTGCTCGACGCCCACACCGGCGAACTCCTGGCGGGTCTCACGCTGCGCGGGACCGCCGAGTCACGGCCCGTCCGATGGGGCGGCCGCCTGTGGTTCGCGCAGCGGGAGGGCCTGCTGAGCGGATACGACCTCCAGCAGGCCGGCCACGAGACGCACCTGGAGCTCGACGGCGATCCCGGCCCGCACTCCCCCGTCGTCCTGGACGAGACCCTGCTGGTCGGCACCACCCACGGCCTGTTCCGGTTCCCGGGGGGCCGGACCGGCCCGGCGGACCGCGGGGAACGCGTGCTCGCGCTGGACGAGCCCGTGGTCTCCCCGCTCACCACCGACAGCTCGCAGGTCTGGGTCCCCACCGAACGCCGCGGCCTGATCTCCGTACGGCCGCACACGGGTGAGACCCGTTCGCCGCTGCCCGGCTGGGACTCCGCCGGCTGCACCCCGGTGACCACGCCGGACGGTGTCTGCGTCGGCGACGCCGGGGGCACGGTCCACTGCCTGGACTTCCGCGGGACCTCGCGCCGCCGCTGGGAGGCGTCCGCCCAGCCGATCACCGCGCCACCCGTGCTGTACGGCGACGTACTGCTGGTGATCGACCACGCGGGCGTCGTGATGGCGCGGTCGGTCGAGCGGTGGGAGCCGTTGTGGCGGACCGCCACCGACGCGGACGGACGCAGCGCGCCGGCCGTCCACGACGGGGTCGTGTACGTCTGCGGCGCGGACCGCGTGCGGTGTCTGGACGTCCGCAGCGGTGCGGAGTTGAGGCCGCTCCCTCCTGACGGGACGCGCCCCGTGCACGTGACGGTCGCACAGGACCGCCTGCACGTCGGCCTCGTCGACGGCCGCCTGACCACGTGGCGCCGCACCGACCACCACCCGTAGCGATCTCCACACACACCACCGAAGGGAACAACCGCCTTGTACGAGGCAGAAATCAGCCGGGCCAATCCCGCCTGCATCGTCTTCCTGATCGACCAGTCCAGCTCCATGCGCGCGGCCATGCCCAGCACGACCCAGTCGAAGCAGATGGCGCTGGCCGACGCCATCAACAGCATGCTCCGCGAGCTGATCATCCGGTGCTGCCGGGGCATCGACGAGGTCTGGGACTTCTTCCACGTGTCCGTCATCGGCTACGGGGCCAAGGTCGGCCCGGCACTCGGCGGCCCGCTCGCCGGCCGTGACCTCGTACCCGCGAGCGCCCTGCCGCACGGCAGGATCCGCAACGAGCGGATCACCCGCACCGACGTGCTTCCCGACGGCACGACCACCACCCACGTGGCGGAGCTGCCGATCTGGCTGGAGGCCGCCGCGGCCGGCAGCACCCCGATGTGCGAGGCCCTGCGCTACGCGCACGGGGTGCTCGACGACTGGGTGAGCGAGTATCCCGGCAGCTTCCCGCCGATCGTGCTGAACCTGACGGACGGCGACTCCATGGACGGCGACCCGGCGGGCCCCGCACAGCAGTTGCGGTCGATCGGCACCAACGACGGCAGCACCCTCCTGTTCAACCTGCACATCTCCTCGGAGTTCGCGACCCCCACCTACTACCCCAGCACCGCCGAGGGCCTTCCCCCGACGGGGGCGAAGCTCTTCTCCATCTCGGACGTGCTGCCGCCCGACATGCGCGACACCGCGGTCGACCTGGGCATGAAGGTGGAGCAGGGCGCCCGCGGCTTCGTCTTCAACGCCAGCATGCAGTCGGTCATGCTGTTCCTGAACGTCGGCACCCCGGCATGATCGCGGGCTCGGTCATGGTGCAGGCACCCAAGTCCCGTCTGGACGCGCGGCAGACCGAGGACGCCGCACGGATCGTGCTGCCGGCCCCCGGCGTCGCGGGAGAGGCCCGCCTGGTCGTGGCGGACGGCAGCAGCGGGTCGGCAGAGAGCGGCTGGTGGGCCACGCGGCTGGCCGACGACCTGTGTGCCGCCCCCGGTCGGGCCTTCCACAGCGCCAAGGCGTTCCACACGGTCGCAAGCGGTGCCGCGCTGCGGTGGCCGAGCCGCCGGCAGGCGCTCTCCGAGCGTTTCGCGGCCCCCGGCCAGAAGTCCTGGATCGCGCTGCGCCGCCTCGACAGCGGCCCTGCCACGACGATCCTGGGCATCCGGCTGCTGCCTGCCGCGACGCAGGACGACGACCCGGCGGCCGTCCCCGGCGGCGGGCAGTGGCAGGTGGTCGCCGTGGGTGACGCGTGCATGTTCCAGGTCCGCACCGACCGTGTGGTGGACGCGGTGGCCGTACAGCCCCGCCGGCCGCCGGTGGTCCGGGCCGATCCGCGGCCGGCGGCGCCGAAGCCGGCCTTCCGGGAGGGCCACTGGCACGACCGGGACGTCTTCTACGTGATGACGGACGCGCTCGGCCGGTGGTGGCGGCGGAACGCCGAGGAAGGCGGCCTGCCCTGGACGGTGCTGGACACGGTGTGCGGCTCGAACGAGCGGTTCACCGCCTGGGTGCAGGCCGAGCGGACCAGGCGGATGCTCCAGGACGACGACATCACCCTGCTCCGGGCGGAGTGCGGACCATGCTGACACCGGGTGGCCAGCGGCCCAATCTGAGCGACTACCAGTCCGCCGTGGCCCGGCTGCAGCAGTGCAGCGAGGAGCCCCGCCTGAAGCGGTGCGTGCCCCGGCTGGGCGCCGACGGGCAACCGGGGGCGGACGGCGGCAGCTTCGGGGCGGTCTACCGTCTCGACGACCCGGAGGACGGCCGGAGTTGGGCGCTCAAGTGCTTCCTGCGCGAGGAGCCCGGCCGCGGGCGGCGCTACCGCCGGATCTCGGAATGCCTCGGCGGTGCCCGCGGAACCTGGCAGACCGAGGTCCACTACATGGACAACGGCCTGTGGGTGCACCAGCGGTGGTGGCCGGTCGTCCTCATGGAGTGGGTCCCGGGGGCGCGGCTCACCGACTGGATCGACGCCCTGCTCGAACAGCGGCCGGGCCGGGCCGGGAACGAACTGCGCCGTCTGACGCACTCGTTCGCGAGCGAGGTGCACCAGATGCACCGGTCCGGCATCAGCCACGGTGACCTGCAGAGCGGCAATGTCCTGGTGACGCCCGGGTGCGCCGTGCGCTTCGTCGACTACGACGCCATGACGGTTCCGGGCTGGACGGCGCCGCCGCGCCGCGAGGACGGGCACCCCGACTTCCGGCTGCCGCGGGAGGGCGAGCGCGGCCCCGACGGCGCGACCGAGATCGTGCACACCGCGGCCGCCACCGGCACCGGCGGCACCGTGTTCGCCGCCAGCACGTCCACCGGCATGCCGCTCCAGGAGCCGGACGCCCTCACGGCCATCCACCGGGACCGCTTCCCCTCGCACGTCATCCACACGGCGTTGGTGATCCTCAGTCACGACGCGTCGCTCTGGACGCGGCTGCACCGGCCCGGAGCCGATCACCTGCTCCTGTCCCGGAAGGACTTCCGCGATCCGGCGCAGTCCCGCAACTGGGGGGTGCTGCTGCACCACGAGACCCCCCAGGTGCGTCGCGCCGCGGAGAAGCTCCGCGCGATGCTCGACTGCCCGGTGCATCTGCAGGCGGACCTCGTGCCACAGCCCGAGGCCGAGCCGGGCGAAGACGTGCTGAGACCGCTCGTCAGCAATCCCCTCGCGGGGCACGACCTCGGTCGGCCCCTCCTGGACAATCCCCTCTCGGGACACGACCTCGGGCGGCCCCTCCTCGATCTCACCGGGTTCGCGCCGGCCGACCACGGCGAGGCCCCGACCGTCCCCCTCCCCGTCCAGGACCCCGAGCCCGAACCGGAGTTCTTCGAAGGCGGCTGGTGGCGCTACGACGACGGAGCCCGGCCCGACGCCGCCCCGACCGCCGTGCCCGCTCCACCGCCCCCGGCCCCGCGGCTGTCCACGCCCGTGTCGACGCCCCCGTCCCCACCGATGTCCACGCCCGTCTCGACGCCGGTGTCCGTGCCCGTGTCGACGCCGGTACCGGTACCGGTGCCGACGGCGGACGAGCAGCAGGCCGACGGTCCCGAGCCCCTCGCCATCCCGCACATCGCGCTCGCCGCGCCCACCCCCACCGGACGGACCCAACTGGCACTGGTGGCCGCGGCGATCGCCCTGGCCATCGTGCTGCTCGTCGTCTTCCTCGCCGGCTCCGGCTGACCGGGCCGGCCGCCACCACCGCGCGGTCAGCCGTCCTGCACGGAGTCGGTGACCACCACCAGGGCCGTCGCGGACCGTCCCGCCGTCTGGGCGACGACCTCGTAGAACCCGGGAGCGGTCACCACGACCCGTGCGGTCGAGGTGCCGGCCTGTCCGCCCACCTGCACCAGAAGCGGGCGCGCCGCCACCTCCCCGGTCTCGACGTGGACGAGCCGGCAGGCCACGGCCCCGGCTTCCGCCCCCAGGACCGTCAGGGTCCACTCGCGACCGGCGACGACCTCGGAGGGCGCGCTGATCCCGAAGGCAGCGGCGAGCGGGGCACCGCCCTCGGAGGGATCCGGACGCGTACGCCCACCGGCGCCCCCCGCGGTGTGCGCGGACCCGGCGGTCCCGGCCGAACCGGCGGCGCCCGCGGGACCCCGGCCGGGCTTGCCGGTGAGGATGTCGCGGACCACGTCGACGACCGTGCTGCTGGTGGGCAGCGAGCTGTGCTGCCCCACGACCGGCACGCAGGTCACGGCCTCGGCCGGCACGGCGTACTCCCTCGGCACCAGGCCGTCGCCCCCGTCGTCGACGAGCATCGGCCGGCCCAGTTCGTCGCGCGCCACGGTGCCGTCCGCACGCAGCCCCGGCACATGGCGCAGCAGCCGGACGCCGCCCTTCTCCACGGCCAGGCTCTGCACCGTCGGCTGGGACACGCCCACCACGACATGCAGCCGGGGCAGGCTCCCCGCCGCCGCGCGGAGTACTCGACGGGTGGTCAGGGCCGCCCGGGCCAGCGCATAGTCTCCGCCGGCCGCCACCACGTCGCTCGGGGTGAGCCTGCGCACCTCCCCCTCGTCGGTGATCACGCAGCGCATGTCGGGCAGCAGGTCGTGCACGCCCGGCATGGAACGGGCCGCCTTCCCCAGCGGGTTCGCGACCCGCTCCCGCCACGGCCTGGGGCCCGGCGGCGCGAAGAGACCCAGGATCCCCGGCACTCCCCGGAAGGGTGTGCCGATGGTGATGACGTTCCGCGTCCACCGGGTCAGTTCGGGGTGTGCGGCCAGCGCCGCCTGGGCGACCAGGCCGCCCATGGAGTGGGCGATCAGCACCAGCTTGGGTCCGTCGTCGAGGGGCCCGCGCGAGGCGGCGGCCCGCCGCGCGGTGTGCGCCCGCCAGTTCGTCAGATGGAGCAGCGCCGCTTCGGCGAGACGGCGCCCCGAGCTCTCCACCGACATCCGCCAGTCGTAGGCGAACTCCAGCACGGCGTCGTCGTGCAGCACCACCGAGCGGATCCCCCGGACCAACGGATCGTAGGGGGCCAGACCGCCGACCCGGGGGACCCACGCGGGGCCCCGCAGCAGCCCGGCGGGCCGTAGCCGCCCGGACCCCGCCTTCCGCTCCTGTGCGGTCACCGCCAGCCGCTCCATGCCGCCGGCCTGCCGGACCAGGTCGAGCAGGCGCCGGGAGCCGGTCCCCCAGACGGTCTCCCCGGTGTCGTCGTCCACCAGCGTGCTGCCGCCGAATCCGGGCAGGACGACGACGGCGTCCGCGGTGTACGGGCTGTCCACCTCGTGCCGGTAGGAGTCGACCAGGGCGCGGTTGAACGGCTCGGCGCCGTCGGGATTGCTGTCCAGGTAGCTTCCGACGGCATACCCCCGGCCGACGCTGCTCACGGTGAACGCGCTCCCGCGCACCGTGCCCCTGCCCGCCGCGCTGTCGGAGTCCGGGTCCCGGCGGGCGGCGCCGTGACCCGGGCCCGCCGCGCCCTCGTCCTCGGCGGGGGCCGCGAGGACGGCCCCGGTGAGGGAGCCGAGCAGGACGTCGTCGGCACTCTCGGTGCCCCCGACACCCAGCGCCCTCGCGGTGTACGACACCAGGTCCGGCCGCTCGTCACCGATCTCGGCGGCGAGTTCGCGGATCAGGAGCGGATGGCGCGGGTAGACCTCCCTGCCCAGGCGGGCCACCCGCACCGAGGTGTCCGCGCGCAGGGCCTTCGCCGCCGCGGTGGCGGCCGTACCGGCGCGGCGATGGATCCTGAGCTGTGCCGCGGCGACGGACAGCAGCCGGATCTCCATCTCCGCCCGCTCGGCCGCCCGCCGCGCCTCGCCCAGACGGTTCAGGGCCTCGTCGAACCGGCCCAGGTCCTCGCAGCTGCGGGCGCCGAGGAGGGCCACGTCGATGAACACGCCCGGGTCGGCGAACTCCGCGGCGAGTTCGAGCGCGCGGCCGACCAGCTCGTAGGCCTGGGCCGGACGGCGCTGGGCCAGCATGGACCGCAGGCTCAGATGGGTGAGATCGAGGCTGGCGCGGGCGCGCCGGGGCCGTTCGGCCAGCAGTTCCTCCACCTCGGCCGGGTTGTCCGCCGCGAGTAGCGCCTTGCCGACCCGCAGCGCCTGGCGCTCCCAGGTCTCGTCGTCCGCCGTGGCCCGCAGGTCGGCCGTGGCGGAGTTGCCCAGTTTCTCGGCGAGGTAGACCTGGGCGCGCGCCGGCAGTTCCTCCATCGCGCTCTCCAGGAGCGGGCCCGCCGCGTCGGTCCAGCGCCGGTCCAGCGTGCGGGTCGACTGGGCCAGGGAGAGGCGGTGGTACAGCTCCTCCACCTGGCTCGCCAGGCGGTCGCCACCCGTGTCGAGCAGCGCGTAGTACCTGACCGCCGTCCGGTGGATCCGGTCCACCACAAAGCGGTGTTCCGAGCGCAGCAGCGGCAGCATCAGCCGGCGGACGTCGCTGCGGTGGACGACGGCGTCCCCGCCGGGCACCTCGTCGACGAGCGTCGCCTCGGCCCGGAAGGCGTCGTACAGGGTTCGCGCGCGTACGCCGTCCACGTGTCCCAGCCCACAGGGCGCGGCCAGCACCTCGCGGATGATCTCCGGGGTGAGGGTGCGCATGACGAGGCCGGGGCTGGCGATGCGGCGCAGGTCGGGATCGTCGAGGTGGTCGAGGATGCGCCGGTAGAGCACACCCTGCACCGCCTCGGCCCCCAGGCGGACGTGGAGCCGGTCGTGCAGCCGTCGGTCGTCGAGGACCTCGGCGCCCTCGCGCCGTACGAGCGCGGCGCCGAGCTTGAGGTTGAGCGGGCTGGTGCCGACGACGCCGATGATGGCCTCGATCCTCCCGTCCGCCGCGGTGTCCAGGAGGTCCTCGCCGGCCGGGGCGTCGCGGGTCAGCTCGTGGCGCAGGAAGACCCGGGCGGTGTCGGAGTCGAATCCCTCCAGCGGGAGCCGGGTGAACGCGGCCGATTCGAAGGGCGCGCGACCGGCCGCGAGCACCCTGAGGCCGGGGTGCGCCCGGTGGAGCAGGGTGAGGAAGTCCGCCAGGCGCTGGACGGCGACCGGCCCACTGCGCTGCACGTGCTCGAAGGCGTCCAGGGCCACCAGCCACGGTCGTACGGTGTCGCCGGTGATCGAGGTGACGAGCGCCGCGAAGGCGTCGATCAGGGTCAGTTCGTCGCGTTGCTGGGCCGCCCGCGGACTGAAGTGGCTGTCCTCGGCGCGGGTGAGCCGGTCGGCGGAGAGCGTGATCTCCAGTTCCCGCTCCAACTCCGCGGTGCGATGCGCCAGTTCGGGGTAGAGCAGGCCCAGTTGGCGGGTGGCCTCCGCGACGAGGGTCAGCGGCCGCTCGGCGACGAGGTCGTGCCGGTCGAAGGTGAGATACAGGCAGGGCATCGGGGTCGGCGCCGCGTTGGGGGCCGGGGGCGGGCTCGGCTTCGGCGTCGAGGTCGGCGTCGGCGGATCGCTCCGGTTGCCCGCGTCCGGGCGCCCGGGGCCGTCGAGGCGGTCCAGGACGAACCGGGCGACGAGGGTCGACTTCCCGACGCCGCCGGGCCCGTGCACGAACAACCAGGACCCGGGCGCGTCACCGCCCCGCCGCTGCGGCCGCCCGGTCTGCGCCTGGTCGTCGAGGTGGGCCGAGAGCCGGGCCAGTTCGTCCGAGCGCCCGGTGAACGCGGGCTCGACCAGGGCGCGCAGCGGCTGGAGCAGCCGGGCCCGATGGAGGGCGTGCTCGATGTCCCGGGAGTCCGGGAAGACCACTCCGTCGCGGATCAGTTCGTCCCGGGCCAGCGGGGCGTCGTCGAACCAGTCGACGACCGTGAGAGCGGTGTACAGCTCGTCGAAGCTCTGTACGGCAAGGGGTGGAGCGGCACGTTCGAGCAGCCGCTCGGTCCACGAGCGCGCCAGGTCCCCGTCGACCTCGGGCGCGGATCGCACCGCGGCCAGCAGCCGTTCGCGGGTGCACAGCCCGTCCAGGGTGCGGGCGCGGGGCCCCGGCGCCAGGCGCCACCGCCGACCCCTGGGGGTCGTGACGCGCGTGCAGTCCTCCAACAGGAAGTCCTGTAGGTCCGGTTCGACGTCGGGCAGATCCCGCAGGCTGCCGGAGATCAGGTCCTGCGCGGCGAACGAGCCGAGCAGCGCGGTGCGTTGCCGCAAGGTGTCGCGGTCGAGGCCGGGCCTCCCCCCGTGCGGGCCGTCCTGATCACCGGTCACGTGCACCGCCGCTCAGCTCGTACCGCGCACAGGCCCACTTCGCGATCTCGAGCTGCATCCGGTCGGTCATGCGCAGGGGTGCGTCGGCGACGATGTCGGCACCGCCGGACAGGCCGCTCAGCTCGTTGGCGATGCGGGCCACCTCGTCGAAGTCGGGGGGTGTGCCCGTCTCCTTCGCGACGGCATGGACGTAGTCGTGCAGGTCCTTGCCGGTGAGCGGACCCAACTCCTCGCAGGAGACGTAGGACCGCAGATCGACGGGCAGCCAGCCGTCGTAGGCGAGCAGCACGATCCGGAGCCGGTCCGCCAACTCCCCCTCCACGACGCCGGCCACCAGCCGGGTGAGGGCTCTGAGGGCGGGCTCGGTGAACCGCACGGACATCGAGTCGTCGATCACGAGCCAGTGCCCGGCCGGCCTCGATTCCCTGCCGCGCCTCTGGTCGAGCACCGAGGTGAGGTGCTCGTCGTTCACCACTCGCTTGATCTGGTTCACGAGGCTTCGCGCCTGGCTGTCCTCCGAGGTGTTCGTGTCGAGGGAGATGTCCCAGCCGAGTTCCTCGCGCAGGATCGCTCCGATGTCCACGACGCGGACCAAGGGGTGGTACTCCCCGGCCCTGATGCGGCAGCACCGGACGGGGTGGCTGCCCAGCACGTGCGCGATCAGGAACCAGCTGTGCGTCTTGCCGGAACCGTCGGCTCCCTGGACGGCCAGCACCCGTCCGCCCTCACCGCGGACCATCCGGCGCAGCGTGCTCCTGAAGGTGAGGCGGTTCATGAACGTGCGTTGGCGGTGGGCGACGAGATACGCGGAACAGGGGTCCGCTTCCCGCGGGGACGGCTTCTCGGTCAGCAGGTAGCCGAAGACCGGGTGGGCTTCGGTCTCGGGGTGCCGCGCGGCGCCCTCGACCAGGGCCCGCAGGAGCCCTGCGGGGGCGGCCAGTTCGAGGGCCCGGGGCCAGATGTCGGCCATGCTGGCGGCGCCCCACGGGAACTCGGCCTCCGGCAGGCCGGCGGCGAGAATGATCTGACGGGCCGTGTGCGGGGTGGCAAAGACCCTGATGCACGCATCGAGCAGTTTTCTCGCACGTTCGTCCCCCAGATCGAACGTGCGTTGGTCGATCAACGCGGACATCGGCTCACACCAGCCGCTCGCGCGCGAGCCCTTCGAGGACCCGCTCGACCCGCAGCCCCTCGTTGCGGAACTCGGCCGGGGTGTCACCCGCGCCGCTTCGGCGCCAGCGCCGGTGCAGGGCGACCAGCTCCCAGCGTTCGTCGAAGACCGGTGCGCCGGACGACCCCTGTTCGGTGTCCGTCCAGTACTGGACCACGGTGTCGTCCACGTACCGCACGACGTTGTGACGGGCGGCGAGTTTCTTCGGACCGCCGTGCGGGTGCTGGACGATGTACACCCTGTCGTTCACGGACACCGACACCCGCTCGGGCAGGGCGACGCACAGGGCGTCCGCGGGCAGGGGTGCCGCGCCGCGGACGACGGCCCAGTCCGGACCGGACTCGCCGACGGCCGTGGCCGGATCGCAGTCCACCGCCACATGCTCCAGGGCCCGTCCGTGCAGATCGGCCTCGTAGCCGAACCAGGCCTCCACCGCCGTGGCCGGGCGGCCCGTCCCGTCGAACAGCACGTGGTGGTTGGTCAGCAGCAGGTCGTCCCCGATGCGGAACGCGGTGCCGTGGTAGCGGGTGCCGTCGGCCGCCGTCACCCGCAACCGGCAGACGGCGGTGGCCAGTTCGGTGCCGCGGCGCAGGAAGGCCACGTCCTGGAAGGTGCCCGCGCGGAAGATCTGGCGTTCGAGCCCGCCGACTTCCTCGAAGTGCGCGAAGTCGGCCGCGCCGGCCGGCGGAGCGGGGGCCGCCACCACGGGCTCGGTGTCCAGCAGTTCGCGCACCCGGTCGGCGACCGCCCGGTCGGGCCCTTCGAGGACGGCTTCCAGCAGGGGACGCAGCCGCTTCTGGTGGGCCGAGGTCTCGATGAGCTCGAACCAGACGGTCATCATGGGGAGTTCCCAGTTGACGTACCCCGTCGCCACTCCGGCCCGCTTCGCCAGTTGCTCGGCCTGCACGGAGCGGGAGTACGCCGAGGCCAGCAGATCGCGCAGCTCCAGAGCGCCGGGCTCGGTCCATCGGAAGGGCGCGCTGTCCACGAAGTGGGTCATCGTCCGTCACTCGATATCGTTGTTCGTCGGTCGTTGTTCGTCGGTCGTGGGTCGGGGCGGGTCAGTTCTGCGGCGAGAACGACCAGTAGTGGCCCGCGGGATGGGGCGAGCGGGACAGCCCGAAGCGTTCGTCCGGTCGGCGGCCGTGCCGGAACAGGCCCTGGAGGTCGGCGAGTACGGATGCGTGGTTGGCCACGTAGGAGTGGCCGAGCAGATCGGCGCCCAGCTCCGTGACGTCGACGGTGTCCAGGCCGGGGACGACGATCACGCCGGTTCCGCCCTGGCCCGCCCGCGGGAAGTCGGCGAGCCTGCGGGCCGCGGACAGCGCCCGGTCCTTGTCGGAGACGTACAGCGTGGCGGTGCGGGACTGGCCGAGGATCGCGGGCAGCAGCTGCGAGAAGACGTCGCGGTCGACATCCGGTGCGGCGAACACGACGTGTCCGAGCCGCCCGGACCCCGTCGGCAGCGAGGAGGTGTCCAGGCCGGCCAGGGCGTCGGTCAGCAGCCGGTTCCCCATGCTGTGGGCGATGACGTGGACCTCATGGACACCGGTCCCGGTGAGGAGGGTCCGCAGGAAGGTCCGGAAGAACGGGACGGCTCGTCGTACGGCCTCCCCGTCGGCGGGATAGTCGAGCAGCGCGCCCTTCGAGGCCCAGCTGTAGAGCAGGATCACGCCGGTGAAATTGAGGTCGTAGGCGATCTGGGCCGCCTGTCGCGCGGCGTCGGCGAAGGTGACGTTGTAGCCGTGGACGAAGACCAGCGCCTTCCGGTCGGTCCCGTGGTCGAGCTGCGTGCGCACGCGCCGGGCGAAGTCGTCGGCGTCCGCTCGGTCGGTCGCGCCGAGCACCACGTCCTTGGCCGGATCGGGGCGGAACCGCAGGCGCCACCAGCGGGGTTTGCCGGCCGAGCCCACCGGGCGGTCGTCGGGCACGCTCACCGTGGCCTGTCCGTACGACAGTTCACCGCGCCTGGATCCGTAGCCCGCGAGACCGACGCCCTCGTCCGGCTCGGCGCGGTCGGTGGCGTACATGACGGGCACGAGCAGCGAGCGCAGGAACGGGGTCCAGTGGTCCGGGGCCGCCTCCGGCCCGAACCGTTCCCGTCCGTCCGCCAGCCGGTCGAACTCCTCGCCGAGCCAGCGGCCGAGCGGCGGACGGGCCTGTAACGCGGCCTCCACGGCGCGCGCCGCGTCGTCGACGGCGTCGAACGTCTCGGGCGTCACGCCGGGCGCCTCCGCCGCCGCCCGCTCGGTCGCCGCCTCGTAGGCGCGCAGACCCGCCAGCACCTCGTCCTCGAGTGCGCTCAACTCGTGCCCGGCGAGGCGGTCTTCGACGCGCGGCCAGACCCCCGCCACGGCCGGCACCAGCGGCCCCCACTGTTCCAACGTACCTCCCCCGAGGGTGCCGGCTTCGGATCACGGATCCGTAGCGGCGCATCGGGTTGGAGCATACGGCGTGTGCCGCATCAGGAAGGGCGGTTCGTCCCAGATGGCGCCGGACGCCACCGCGGGAACCCCCGCCGTGGCCCGGTCCGCCGTGTCGGCCAGCAGACGGCGGTCGGGCAGGGCGCCGGCCGGGATCGCGGGACGGATGTCGACCTCCGCCGTCAGGCCGTGCGCCGTGACCACCCGCCACACGGACGCCGCCAGGGTGTCCTCGCCGACGAAGGCGGGGATCGTGCTGGCCGTGCCGTCGGTGCGGCGGTAGTGCAGGCGGACCGGCTGGACGGGTACGCCGGCGTCGAGGGCGGCCTGGAAGACCGCGCGGTGGAAGCGGCCCCGGCCGCGGCCGCACCAGGTGCTGCCCTCGGGGAAGGCCACGACCGCGTCGCCGTCGCGCAGGGCCTGCGCGATCCGGGCCACCGTGCCCGGCAGGGCGCGCAGCCGGTCGCGTTCGATGAACAGGGCGCCCGCGCGGGCGGCCAGCGCGCCCGCGACGGGCCAGCCGCGCACCTCGCTCTTGGCGAGCATCCTGGCCGGCCGTACGGCGGCCAGCAGCGGGATGTCCAGCCAGGAGATGTGGTTGGCGACCAGCAGCAGGCCGCCCCGCGGCACCGCGGCGCCGGTGATGCGCACCCGTACCCCGGCGGCCCGGACCACGGCCCGGCACCACCGGCCGACCAGCCCGGCCGGGAGCCGGCCGCCCAGGCGGCGCCACCCCCAGCCGAACGGGGCGAGGGCGATCCCGGTGAGGACCAGGACCGCCATCGCGGTGAGCCGCAGCACGGCGCGCGGTACGGCGGTGACGGACCCCGTCCGCTCCACGCACGCCCCGGGGGTGCAGGGCGCGCTGGGCAGCCAGACGCTCATCAGGCCGGGACGAGGGAGAGGAAGTGCTTGAGGTAGCGCGGGTTGACGCGGCGCATCGACAGCAGGACGTAGAGGTCGGCGACGCCGAAGTCGGGGTCGTGGGCGGGTTCCGCGCACACCCAGGCGCCGAGGCGGAGGTAGCCGCGCAGCAGGGCCGGGAGTTCGCCCCGGCCCTGGGGCGCGGGCGCGGCCGCGGGCTCGGCCGGGGTCCACGGCAGCAGCGGCCGTACCCGGTACTCGTCGGGGGCCAGGTGCTTGGTGCGGACCCGCTCCCAGGTGGCACTCGCGAGGGCGCCGCCGTCGGCGAGCGGAATGGAGCAGCAGCCCGCCAGCCACTCGTGGCCGCGGTCGACCATGTAGCGGGCTATGCCGGCCCAGATCAGGCCGATGACGGCGCCGTCGCGGTGGTCGGGGTGCACGCAGGAGCGGCCGACCTCGACCAGGCCGGGCCGGATCGGGTCCAGCGCGGAGAGGTCGAACTCGCCCTCCGAGTACAGGCGTCCGGCGACCGCGGCGCGCTCCGGCGGGAGCATGCGGTAGGTGCCGACGACCTGTCCCGTGACCGTGTCGTGGACCAGCAGGTGGTCGCAGTACGCGTCGAAGGCGTCGATGTCGTGGCCCGGCTGCGGGGTGGTGAGCAGGGCGCCCATCTCCCCGGCGAAGACGTCGTGGCGCAGCCGCTGGGCGGCCCGCACGTCGGCCTCGTCGCGGGCGAGGGAGACGCTGTAGCGGGTCGGTGCGTCGGGCTGGGGAGGACGGTCGAGCGTGGTGACGCCGGTCATGGGTCTCTCCTGGTCACGGGCCGGGGTCGGCGGGGTCGGCGGCCCGTGGTCGGACCGCCGGTCCTGTTCTTCCGACGCCGGTTGGCGTGTGCGTGACCTGTGCCGGGAGTGTGGATGTGCGCTTGTTGAACGGCGCGCGCCGGTCTCTGCGCGTGGTCGCCGTGTCGCCCCGCGTGCCCGCTTCCCCCCTCCCCGCCCCCGTTCAGCCGTCCTTCGTCACGCAGCCGGCGAGCAGTCGCCCCGCCTCCCCCGGGGCGAGGACCCGTTCCAGGACCAGGTCGCCCCGCATGCCGGGGAAGAACCGGCCCGCGGGCCAGCCCCGCTGATACGGCGGCGGGTCGAGGACGAGCAGCCGTACGCCGTCGACCACGGGGATGTCGGTGGGCGTGCCCTCGTTCCACACCCAGTCCCCGCCGGGCGTGAGCAGGTTGAACGAGCCGGTGGTCGGCACCTGGCCGGGCTGGTCGCGGCAGACCGCGGCCTCCTGCGCGGACGGGACGTACCCGGGCACGTGCCCGCCGCCCGCGAGGACGTCGGCGAGCAGGGTGTGCAGCTGGAAGTTGTCGCCCAGGCCGGACATCCGCAGCGCGAATCCGGTGCCGGTGGGGCGGTGCAGGACGACGAGGGGTTCGTCGTCGAGCACGAGCAGCGCGTAGACGAGGCACTTGAAGTTCTGGCCGGACGCCTCCTGCACCGACCGTGCGGTCCGCAGCAGTTCGGCCCGGCGGTCGGTGTCGAGGGCGGTGCGCACGGCGGCGTGGGCGAGCATCGCGACGGTCGCCATCTCCCACTGGGGCAGCGTCCACCAGGCGAGGGTGGCCTGCTCGCCGGCCCGTTCCACGACCTCCGGCAGCGGCTCGCCCGCCTCCGGGTCGGGGAAGTCCCCTCCGCCGCCGTCCGTCCAGCGCTCACAGAAGTCCTGGGCGCCCGCGAGGACTTGGGCCAGTCCGTCGAAGACGTACGGCGCGCAGCGCGCGGGGTCGGCGCCGCGCTCGACGCAGGCGCCGACCGCCACGGCGACGGTGGCGCGCGGGCCCGGCGGCACGTCCGCGAGCAGTGCGGCGAGCCGCGGACCTGCCTCGGCGAAGTCCTCGTCGGTGGCGTCCTTGAACTGCCGTTGCATGTCGGTGAAATGCGCTTGCGAGCGGGCGCCGTCCCGCTCGCGGACGGCGGCCTCGAAACCGGTCACGGCTTCGAGGAACCGCCCCCTCCCCTTGCGTCCGAAGATCATGCGGGGAGCCTACAAGGCGGCTGTGACATCCCGCCTGAGCCTGAGGTGTTCACCGCGGGCCGGTGGGGGCAGGTCGTGCGTTCACCGCGGGCCGATGGGGGCTGGTCGCGCAGTTCCCCGCGCCCCTGGGATGTCGGCGACCAGGTGCCCTTCAGGGGCGCGGGGAACTGCGCGAACGGCCACGACGGACCGTCGGCCGTGAACGGCCCCGGCACGACTACCGCTTGGACACCTTGCGCGTCGCCCGCAGCCACTCCTTGTTCATCCCGGTGATGGAGAACAGCGGGATGCCCTTGGGGCAGGCGGTCGCGCACTCGCCGGTCAGGGTGCAGCCGCCGAAGCCCTCGGCGTCCATCTGGGCCACCATGTCGAGCACGCGGGTCTCCCGCTCGGGGGCGCCCTGCGGCAGCACGTTGAGGTGGTTGACCTTGGCGGAGGTGAACAGCATGGCCGCGCCGTTGGGGCAGGCGGCCACGCACGCGCCGCAGCCGATGCACTCGGCGTGCTCGAACGCGAAGTCCGCGTCCGGCTTGGGCACGGGCGTGGCGTGCGCCTCGGGGGCGGCGCCGGTCGGCGCGGTGATGTAGCCGCCGGCCTGGATGATGCGGTCGAACGCGGACCGGTCGACGACGAGGTCCTTGATGACCGGGAACGCGGCCGCCCGCCAGGGCTCGACGTCGATCGTGTCGCCGTCCTTGAAGGACCGCATGTGGAGCTGGCAGGTGGTGGTGCGCTCCGGGCCGTGCGCGTCGCCGTTGATGACGAGGCTGCACGCGCCGCAGATGCCCTCACGGCAGTCGTGGTCGAAGGCGACGGGGTCCTCGCCCTTGAGGATGAGTTCCTCGTTGAGGGTGTCGAGCATCTCCAGGAACGACATGTCGGAGGAGATGCCGTCCACCTCGTACGTGGACATGGCGCCTTCGGCGTCGGCGTTCTTCTGCCGCCAGACGCGCAGGGTGAGCCTCATGCGTAGCTCCGCTGGGTGGGGTGGACGTACTCGAAGACCAGGTCTTCCTTGTGCAGGGCCGGGGCCTCGCCCGTGCCCGTGAACTCCCAGGCCGCCGCGTAGGAGAACTCCTCGTCCCGGCGGGCGGCTTCGCCGTCGGGGGTCTGGGACTCCTCGCGGAAGTGGCCGCCGCAGGACTCGGCGCGGTGCAGCGCGTCGAGGCACATCAGCTCGGCGAGCTCCAGGTAGTCGACGACGCGGTTGGCCTTCTCCAGCGACTGGTTGAACTCCTCGCCGCTGCCGGGGACCTTGATGCGGCGCCAGAACTCCTCGCGGATCTGCGGGATGCGTTCCAGCGCCTTGCGCAGTCCGGCGTCGGTGCGGGCCATGCCGCAGAACTCCCACATCAGCTCGCCCACTTCGCGGTGGAAGGAGTCGGGCGTGCGGTCGCCGTCGACGGCCAGCAGCAGGTTGATGCGGTCCTCGGTCTCGGCCAGCACCTCCTGGACCGCGGGGTGTTCGTCGGTGACGGGCTGCTGGTTCGGGTTGCGGGCCAGGTAGTCGTTGATGGTGGCCGGCAGGACGAAGTAGCCGTCGGCGAGGCCTTGCATCAGCGCGGACGCGCCGAGCCGGTTGGCGCCGTGGTCGGAGAAGTTGGCCTCGCCGATCGCGAACAGGCCGGGCACGGTGGTCTGGAGGTCGTAGTCGACCCACAGTCCGCCCATCGTGTAGTGCACGGCGGGGTAGATCCGCATGGGCACGGTGTACGGGTCCTCGGCGGTGATCCGGGCGTACATGTCGAAGAGGTTGCCGTACTTCTCCTCGACGGCCGCCCGGCCCATCCGCCGGATCGCGTCGGCGAAGTCCAGGTAGACGCCCTGGCCGCCGGGGCCTACGCCGCGGCCCTCGTCGCAGACGTTCTTCGCGGCGCGGGAGGCGATGTCGCGCGGGACCAGGTTGCCGAAGGACGGGTAGATGCGCTCCAGGTAGTAGTCGCGCTCGTCCTCGGGGATCTTGTTCGGCGGGCGGTCGTCGCCCTTGGCCTTCGGCACCCAGATGCGGCCGTCGTTGCGCAGCGACTCGCTCATCAGGGTGAGCTTGGACTGGTGGTCGCCGGTGCGCGGGATGCAGGTGGGGTGGATCTGGGTGAAGCAGGGGTTGGCGAAGTACGCGCCGCGCCGGTGCGCCCGCCAGATCGCGGTGGCGTTGGAGTTCATGGCGTTCGTCGACAGGTAGAAGACGTTGCCGTAGCCGCCGCTGGCGAGGACGACGGCGTCCGCGAAGTACGTGTCGATCTTCCCGGTGACCAGGTCGCGGGCGACGATGCCGCGGGCCCGCCCGTCGACGACGATCAGGTCCAGCATCTCGGTGCGCGGGTGGAGTTCGACGTTGCCCGCGGCGATCTGCCGGGACAGCGCCTGGTAGGCGCCGAGCAGGAGCTGCTGGCCCGTCTGGCCGCGGGCGTAGAAGGTGCGGGAGACCTGGACGCCGCCGAAGGAGCGGGTGTCGAGCAGGCCGCCGTACTCGCGGGCGAACGGCACGCCCTGCGCCACGCACTGGTCGATGATCTCGACGGAGATCTGCGCGAGGCGGCGCACGTTGGACTCGCGCGCCCTGAAGTCGCCGCCCTTGACGGTGTCGTAGAAGAGGCGGTGCACGGAGTCGCCGTCGTTGCGGTAGTTCTTGGCGGCGTTGATGCCGCCCTGCGCGGCGATGGAGTGGGCCCGGCGCGGGGAGTCCTGGTAGCAGAACTGGACGACGTGGTAGCCCTGTTCGGCGAGGGTCGCGCCGGCCGAGCCGCCCGCGAGTCCGGTGCCGACGACGATGACGGTGTGCTTGCGGCGGTTGGCCGGGTTGACCAGCTTGGCCTCGAAGCGGCGGGTGTCCCAGCGCTCGGCGACGGGTCCCGCGGGGGCCTTGGTGTCGGCGAGGGGCTCGCCGGTGGCGTAGTCGGTGTAGGTCATGGTCAGCTCACCACTCCGGTCATGACGCCCACGGGGACGGCGATGAAGCCGGCCGTGAGCAGCAGCGCGAGGACGTTCGCGACGGTCTTCAGGGCGCGGTCGCGGGTGCGGCTGCCGGCGCCGAGGGTCTGGGCGGCGCTCCAGAAGCCGTGCCGGACGTGCAGGCCGAGCGCGAGCATCGCGACGATGTAGATGACGTCGCCCCACCAGGTGGAGAAGGTGTCCACGACGTTCTGGTAGGGGTGGCCCTCCTGGAAGCCGCCGGAGTGCACGGTGCCGGTGGTCAGGTCGAGGATGTGCCACACGATGAACAGGCCGAGGATGATCCCGCCCCAGCGCATGGTGCGGGTGGCGTAGGTCGCCCGCGGCCGCTTGTGCACGTACGTGCTCGGCCGGGCCCTGATGTCGCGGCGGCTGAGCTGGTAGGCGGAGACGGCGTGCAGGGCGACGGCCGCGACCAGGACGATCCGGATGACCCAGAGCGTCCACTCGTAGTGCATGAACGGTTCGCCGATGGTGCGCAGCCAGTGCGCGTAGTGGTTGAACTCGGCGGCCCCGAAGTAGATCTTCAGGTTGCCGATCATGTGCACCACCAGGTAGGCGAGCATGATCAGTCCGCTGACCGCCATCACGGTCTTCTTGCCGACGGTGGAGTCCCACACGGTGCGTGCGAGGGACGGCCGTCGGTCCGTCCGCGTTGCCAGTGCCATGGGACCCGACGGTAGGGCCGAAGGTCCCGATCGGTCCAAGACATGGTCCGGCTCGTTTCCATAGCCACAGGCTATTGTGTGGCTTATGCAGCTCCAGCAGCTCCAGTACTTCGTGGCCGTCGCCGAGACCCGGCACTTCACCCGCGCCGCGGAGGCCGTGCATGTCGCGCAGCCGTCGCTGTCCCAGCAGATCCGTTCGCTGGAGCGGGAGTTGGGCGCGGATCTGTTCCTGCGGGCACGGGGCAACATCACGCTCACCGACGCGGGCGAGGCCCTGCTGCCGCTCGCCCGGCGCATCCTCGCCGACGCGGAGACGGCCCGCTTCGAGGTGCAGGAACTGGTGCAGCTGCGCGGCGGCCGGATCCGGCTCGGCGCGACGCCCAGCGTCTGCACCGGCCTGCTGCCGGACGTGCTGCGCGCCTTCCACGACCGCTATCCAGGCATCCGGCTGCTGATCGAGGAGAGCGGCTCGCACGATCTCGTACGACAGCTCGCGCGCGGCGCCCTCGACCTGGCCCTGGTGGTCCTGCCGCTGCCGACCCCCTCCCCCGCGCTGACCACGGTGGAGCTGCTGCGCGAGGACCTGGTGCTGGTCTCCTCCCCGGAGGCGCCCGTCCCGGGCGGCGGGCGGCCCGCGGTGCGCGTCGCCGACCTGGAGGGCGAGCGCCTGGTGATGTTCCGGCACGGCTACGACCTGCGGGAACTGACCGTGGCCGCGTGCCGGGCGGAGGGCTTCGAACCGGACTTCACGGTGGAGGGCGGCGAGATGGACGCCGTGCTCGGCTTCGTCCGGGCGGGCCTCGGCGTCGCCGTCGTTCCGCGCATGGTGGCCACCCGGGCCGGGCGCGGACTGCGGGTCACCCCGCTGGCCGGGCCCGGCCTGTTCCGGACCATCGCGCTCGCCCACCGCAGCGACGTGGCGCCGCCCCGGGCGGCCCGGGAGCTCCAGCGGATGCTGCTGGAGCGCTGATCACCGCGGGCAGGCAGCGCGGGCGGCAGCGGCTCAGCGGCGCCGACCCCACGGCACGTTCAGCGGCGCCGGCTCCACGGCACGCTCAGCGGCGCCGGCCCCGCGGGACGCGCACCGGCACGATCCGGTGGCCGCGGCGCGGCTTGGGCGCCTCCAGCAGGCTGACGCCGGTGTAGTTGCGGCGGCCGGCCCACAGGGCGGGCGCGGAGACGAACCCCAGGAACACCGCGACGAGGCTGACCGGGAACAGCACGGGCAGCGACTCGCCCTCCGGCAGCGTCCGCCCGCCCTCGTGGACGGCGTACGCGAGGGCGGCGACCAGCACGACGACGGCGAGCACCGCGAGAGCGCCGAGGACCAGCCGTACGCGCCGGGTCGTACCGGGGTCGCGGACCTCGGCCAGCAGGGCGGCCGAACACACCGGGCAGTCCAGCTCGACCGTCTCCCGCCCGGTGTCCGGGCGGGTCAGCCGGTACTGCCGGCTGGCCCAGGTCACCGTGCGGCGCCGCGGCGTCACCACGCCGCCCTCGGTCCTCTCGCCGAGCAGATGCCGTACGGCGACCTCCACGCTGAGCGCTGTGTTCACGTCCCTTGCCTTCCTGCGTCCGCCTCCTTGCATGTGTCCGGCCCTCCGACCCGGCCGACGGTCAGGCCGTCGCGTCCACCAGCGCCAGTTCGTGCAGCCGGTCCGGCGGGCCCGGCCGGGCGTAGTACCAGCCCTGGGCGGTGTCGCAGCCCAGTATCCGCAACTGCTCGGCCTGCGCTCCGGTCTCCACGCCCTCGACCGTGACCGTGAGGTCCAGGCTGTGCGCGAGCGTGACGATACCCTCGACGATCTTCAGGTCGACGGGGTCCGCCGGGAACTGCTGCATGCTCTGGGTGAAGGAGCGGTCCAGCTTCAGCACGCTCACCGGGAGCCGGCGCAGGTTGGCGAGGTTGGAGTAGCCGGTCCCGAAGTCGTCCAGGGCGATGTCGACGCCCATCTCGGCCAGCCGGCGCAGCGGTTTGAGCAGGTCGTCGTCCGCGCCGATCAGCGCCGACTCGGTGACCTCCAGGCACAGCGCGTCCGGCCGCACGCCGGTGCGCTCCAGGATCTCCACCGTGTCCTGCACCAGGCCGGGGTGGCTGAGCTGGCACGGCGAGAGGTTGACGTTGATGCGCATCGGACCCGTGTCGGAGTGCCGCTCCCGCCAGACCCGGGCCTGCCGCACCGACTCCTCCAGGACCCAGCGGCCGAGCGGCACGATCAGGCCGGTGTGCTCGGCGAGCGGGATGAACCGGTCCGGGCCGAGCACGCCGTGCTGCGGATGCAGCCAGCGCACCAGGGCCTCCGCGCCGCGCACGCTGCCGTCGCCGAGGTGCACCAGCGGCTGGTACTCGATGAAGAACTCGCCCCGCTCCAGGGCGGTCGGCAGCGCCGTCGTCAGCCCGTGCCGGGTGATGGCGCGGGCGTCGGCCTCCTCGTCGGCGAGCTCGAAGCGGTTGCCGCCCGCCGACTTGGCCCGGTACATGGTGATGTCGGCGCTGCGCAGCACCTCGGCGGGCCCGCGCTCGCCCGCCGGGCCCTCGACGACGCCGATGCTGCCGCGCACGGTCAGTTCGCGCCCGTCGATGCGGACCGGGGCGAGCAGCGCGTTCATGATGCGGGCGGCCAGCTCGTCGACCTCGCGCTCGGTGTCCGGGCCGGTGGTCAGGGCCACGAACTCGTCGCCGCCGAGCCGGGCCACCATCTCGCCGGGCGCGGTCGCGCACGCCTGGAGCCGGTCGGCGACCTCCACGAGCAGCCGGTCGCCGGCCGCGTGGCCGAGGCTGTCGTTGATGGTCTTGAACCCGTCGAGGTCGAGGTAGCACAGGCCGAAGCGCTGCCCCTCGGCGCCGTTCAGCGCCTTCTCCAGCCGCTCGAAGAACAGGGTGCGGTTGGGCAGTCCGGTGAGGGCGTCGTGGGTGGCCTCGTAGCGCAACCGCAGGTTCAGCAGCCGCCGTTCGGTGGTGTCCTCCATGAGGGCCAGCTGGTACTGGGGGTTGCCGTCGGCGTCGCGCAGCAGGGAGACGGTCAGGTTGGTCCACAGCACCGTGCCGTCGGGCCGGTAGAACGCCTTCTCCACGTGGTAGTGCTCGCGTTCGCCGCGCACCAGCTCCTCGTAGAGCCGCCACACCTGGGGGGCGTCCTCGGGATGCGTCCACTCGGTGACGTTGCGGCTGCGCAGGTTCTGCTCGGCGCCGCCGAACATCCGCGACAGGGCCCCGTTGACCTGGAGTATGTTGCCCTCCAGGTCGGCGATGGAGATGCCTATGGCCGCGCCTTCGAACACCGCGCGGAAGCGGGCCTCGCTGGCGTGCAGCGCCTGGGCGACCACGCCCTGCGCGGCGAGCGCGGCCTGGGCGATGGACTCCTGCTCGGCCAGGGTCCGTTCGCGCAGCGCCTGCGCGTAACCGGCCGCCATGGCGTGCTGGAGGCGGGACGAGCGGGCGCGCAGGTCCTCCTGCGGGCCGTCGCCGCCGCAGTACAGCACGAGGTAGGCGTCGATGCAGTCGAGGGTGCGGGTCAGCGCCTCGGGGTCGGTGCAGTGGGCCGCGACCAGTGCGGCGCCGACCGCGCGCGCCTCGTCGGCCGTGTGGTTGCGCGCGCGCAGCGCCTCACTCAACCGGCGGGCCAGCGGCAGCAGTTGAGCCTCGAACTCGACGCGGGTCAGCGAGGTGGAGGTCACCGGGAACACGGCCCGGCTCCAGATGGTCGCGAACCTGCGGAGTCTGCCCTCCGGCCCGTCCGGCTCCCCCATCACGCGGTACGCCCCACGCCGGCGAAGCCGGAGAAGGCGTACGGATCCTCGTCCTCGGGCGACGACTCCGGCCGCCAGAGCGGCATCGGCACCAGTCCGGGTTCCACCATGTCGTACCCCTCGAAGAACCGCGCGATCTCGTCACGCGAGCGCATGATCAGCGGGTTGCGGATGTCCTGGTACACGTCGACCGCGCCCCCGGCCCGCTCGGACGGCAACGGGAGTCCCTCGTACGAGGCATGGGTGAGGATGAGCATGCTGCCGGGCGCGAGGGCCTCGCGCAGCTCTGCCACCGCCCGGTACGGGTCGTCCGCGTCTTCCACGAAGTGAAGTATGGCAACGAGAAGCAGTGCCACCGGCCGATTCAGGTCGATGAGGTCCAGAACCTGGGGACTGGCGAGGATCTCCTCGGGCTTGCGGAGGTCCGCGGCGACCACGGCCGCGTCGCTGTTCCCCCCGAGGACGGCCTCGCTGTGCGCGACCGCCACGGGGTCGTGGTCGACGTAGACGACCCGGGCGCCGGGACTGGCGGACTGGGCCACCTCGTGGACGTTGCCGAAGGTCGGGATGCCGGAGCCGATGTCGAGGAACTGGGTGATGCCCTCGGCGGCGGCGTAACGCACCGCGCGGCGCATGAACGCCCGGTTGGCCTGCATGGTCTTGGGCAGTCCCGGCAGGAACTCCATGACCTTGCGGGCCGCCTCCCGATCCACCTCGAAGTTGTGCGAACCGCCCAGATAGAAGTCGTAGATCCGGGAGACACTCGGCACGGAGATGTCGATGCTCCGCGGGGCCCAGGCGGGACGCTCCATCTATCTCTCCAAGGCGTAGGCGATCCGGTGTTCGAGCAGAGGCTACTGATCGCCCGCCAATGGGGCGAGCCGAAACGGAAATTGACCATCCGTTCCCGGTCATGGCCTGGCTCGTCGACCGGTTCCCCGCCGCCCGTCCCGCGGTCCCGCCGCCGCACCGCTCCCCGGTCCGCCGCCGTCCGTCCTCCGGTGCCTACGCACGCGTAGGTCCGCCCCCTCCGTGCGGTCGGAGGGGGCGGACCGTGGTCGCGCGCCCGTGTCGTTGCGTCCGGCAGTTGTGCTGGCTCTCACCCCTCCCTTCCGCGTTCCGTCTCCGGCACTTCGGGCAAGGCGATCAACCCTGGGGAGGTGATTCCCTACTGAGGGGCGCCGACCGGCTTTCCGTCGGGCGCGACGGCGTACCACGTGCCGCCCACGCCCTGACCGTTGGTGTCCCCGGCGGCCTTGTCACCGGAGAAGGTGTAGATCGGCCAGCAGTTGACGGTCATCTGCTTGAAGCCGTTGTCGGAGCGGGTGAAGCCCATCAGCCCCTTCTTCTGCACGCCCTTGGTGTCACTGGCGTCCACCTCGGCGACCGCCGGCCACTTGGCCAGGCACGCGCCGGTGCAGTTGGAGACGGACTTCGGCCACGCCTTGTCCTTGAGGAAGCGGTAGACCGTCATGCCGTTCTTGTCGACGACGATGTCGCCGAGCTTGGGGTCCTTGCGGACGGAGAGGCCGGGCAGGTCCGCGAGGCTGGCCTTCTTGCCGTCGGGGGAGAACGCGAACCACTTGCCGCCCACGCCCTGGCCGTTGACGTCGCCCGCGTTGACGTCCTTGACGTAGCGGTACGCCGGCCAGCCGGCCACGGTGAGCTGCTTGGTGCCGTCGGCGCGGGTGACCTCGCCGAGCAGCGACTTGTCTATGCCGGCGCCGGCGGACGCGTCGTCCGCGGGGACGGGTGGCCAGGTGGTGGCGCAGTCGCCGTTGCAGGAGGACTTCGGCGGCTTCGCGGTGTCGGTGTCGAAGCGGTAGAGGGTCAGGCCCTGGCTGTCGGTGAGCACCTTGCCGAGCTGCGGGTTGTCGACCACGGTGAGCGCTCCGGCGGGCGACGCGGGGCTCGCCGACGCCTGGTTGCCGTCGGCGCCGTAGCCGTTGCCGGCCCCGGTGCTCGCGCTCGCGCCCGCCGCGGCCGTCGCGCCGATGTTCTGGGCCGCCGACGACGGGGTCGTGGCGTTCTCCTGACCGCACGCCGTCGTGAGCGCCAGTACGGCCGCGGCCGTCGCCACGAGCGAGGCGCTCCGCCACGAGGTCTTCATCTTGAACTCCCGATAGTCGCCTGGTAGTTGCGAGCGCAGCTGCCGCGCCGTCGCACGGCCCTAGGTACGCACGGCGGGGGGCGGTGTGTTCAACGGCCGCACGAATTTCTTTCGGAACACTGTGCGCAGCCCTGTCACGGCCCTGTGAAACACCCGCTCGACGGAGTGTGGAACACCCCGCCCGACGGCCCCGCGCACCCCGCCGGCCGCACGCGCGTGCGCATCGCGCGGGGACACGCCGTGCGGCGCTCAAACCGCCGTACGGCAGCCGTCCCTCCTTCGGGCCAATCACCCGGGGCTCGGGCGTGGGCGCGGCCGCGGGCGCTCATGATCTCCGTCGTGCATGGACGTGAAAGAACCCAATCCGTGCCGGTCGCACGGCTGTTGGCGCTGGTGGTGCTGGGGTGGCTGGTGGTGGGCGCGCCGTCCGGCGCGGCCGTGGCCGACGCCTGCGCGTACGCCTCCACCGGCCCCGGCGGCACGGACGCGGTGGCGATCGCGGGCGGTGGGCCCTGGCCCGGCTCGTCCGCGTGGCCCACGCCGCCCGCCTCGCCCTCCTGGCCCACGCCGCCCGTCTGCCCGAAGCCCACGCCGACCCCGACCCCGACGCCGACCCCGTCGAAACCGCCACCCCCACCGCCGCCTCCGCCACCGCCGCCGAAGCCCACGCCGACCGTGCGGCCGCGGCCGGTCCCCCGGCCGACGCCGAGGCCCGTGCCGCGGCCCGCGCCGCCGAAGCCCCGGCCGGTCGCCCGGCCCACGCCGACCCCGCCGCCCCCTCCTCCGCCTCCGCCGAAGCCCAGGCCGAAGCCCAGGCC
>NZ_LAVA02000113.1 GCF_000974985.2 Streptomyces mangrovisoli
AACAGGGACTCCCTTTGCCACAACGCACTGAATGCCCCTGACGCCTCCAGGAAGAGCCACCCGCGCTCCGCCAGGCGCCGGGCTTTCGACCGCAACCCCTCGACCTTCGCCGGCGTCGCCCCAAGGCCCAGCTCCACCGCGATCTCGTTGGCACGAAGCGGCCCGTGACCCGTGGATCGTCGTTGTTCCAGCACGCCCACAATCCGTTGATAGTCCGGCGCCAGAACCGTCACCGGCAACCCTTCCCGCCAGGCCGGCACCGTCGAGCCCGGCACCGGCGCGAGCGACAGCACCGCTTCCTCCTCGGCCTCGACCTCGGTCACGGCAGTGGACTCGGCCGCAGAGACTGCCAGGGCCTCGACCAGTTCCTCCCGCGCGATGACGCGCCGCTCCAGCTCGATCTCCGCGGCTTCCAACACCTCAGCCAGCCGCGCGACTTCCTCCCGCAAGCTCTCCACCCGCACGCGTGCGGCCGTCTCCCGCTCCTCCAGCATTCCCAGCACCGACGCCACCGCGCACCCCTCGACCAAGAAGCGGACACAAGACGCCGCATGCCTCCCTCACACCGAGTGAAACCATGCCTGACCAGCGATAATCAAGGGATCACGTTCGGTTGAGATACGGCTTCTCAGGCGCGAGGCAGTGGCGGGTGCGCTGTTGCCGGCTCAGGGTCTGGGTGTTTGGGGTAGGGCCGTACTGCGGGAAGCCCGAGTTCGATCTCCTCCCGCTCCCGCCGCGTCCGGCCGAGCCGGAACACGAAGCGGTGCGCGCCGCGGTGGTGCACGTTGCGGGCCCCGACTGTGGTCAGGGCCTCGCGTAGCCAGAGGGCCGGGTCTCCGCCGGGCTGAGGCCGTCGAGCTCCGAGCGCAACGAGTTGGCCGACGGCGTACTCGTGTCCCTGTTCCTGGCGGCGGATCTTCTGCGCCGTCCGGTCGAAGACGGTGCCGTCCGGCAGGACTTTCACCGTGCGGGCGGTTGCACGGCCGGTGTACACCGCGTTCGAAGCCGCGTAGATCGTCCCCACGTGCCCGGGCATCACCAGGACCCCGGAGCTGGTCCGACGCGGGACGGGATCGGCGAACGAGACGATGCCCCGCACCCCGTCGGCGAGCAGCGCCTCGAAACAGCGGGCGAGGAACCACGACTCCGCATTGCCGGGGCATGCATCCAGAAGCACGAAGCGTGAACTCTCGACTGCCTGCGTGTACGGCTGATGCTGCGCACCGGGCGCCGTCGTCGTAGCAGGTCACATCGTGCGTGGTCTGTGAGTCGACGCATTGATGGACTGGGCGGTCTCCTACCGAGCCCCGGCCTCGGGAGGCTTTGGTGTCATGGGTGGGGAGTTGGCTTGAGGAGCGTGCCAACTGCTGCGGCGGTGAGGGCGACGGTGGCAGCGATGAGCAGGCTTTCGCGCATGGCGGTCAGGAAGCCGGCGGGTTGGGTGAGGAGGGCGCCGAAGACGGCGACGGCGAGGGCGCCGCCGACCTGGCGGCTGGTGTTGAACACGCCGCTGGCGACGCCGGCGCGGTGGGCGGGGACGGCGTTCAGCAGGACGGCGGTGACGGGTGGCATGACCAGGGGCCCGGCGAGGCCGACCGGGATCATGAGCGCGGCGATCGCCCACACAGGTGCGGAGGCCGGCAGGAGGGCGAGCAGGAGGAGGCCGGTGGCCATGAGGGCCAGGCCGCCGACGGCGAGGCTGCGTGTGCCGGCCCGTTCGGCGAGGCGTGCGCTGAAGGGGGTCAGGGCGGCGCCGATCAGCATCATGGGCAGGAACGCGGCGGCGGTGGCCAGGGCGGACAGGCCCCGCTCCTGCTGGAGGTAGAGGCTGATGACGAACGGCAGGCCGTAGTAGCCGACGATGAACGCGAACCCGATGACGACCGCGACGCTCACGGTGCGGGAGCGGAACAGGTCCAACGGCATCATCGGGTGGCGGCCACGGGCCTGGGCGGCGAGGAACGCGGCGATTGCGACAGCGGCGACCGCGAACGCGGTGATCACCGGTGGCGCGGTGAAGCCGGCGGTGCCGGTCTCGATCGCTCCATAGGTCAGGGCGCCCATCGCGACCACCGCGGTGGTCTGCCCGGTCCAGTCGAGTGGGACGCGCCGGTGGGGCGAACGCGGGGTGCGGGCGAGCAGGAGCAGGGCCGTCGCGGCGGCGGGCAGGTTGATGAAGAAGATCCACCGCCAGGACAGCTGGGTGAGCAGTCCGCCGAGCACCGGGGCCGAGGAGGATGCGACGGCGCCGCCCATGGCCCAGATCGCCACCGCGCGCCCCCGGCGTCGGGGGTCCGGGTAGGCGTGGCCGATCAAGGCCATGGAGGCCGGCATCATGACCGCGGCCGCCGCGCCTTGGGCGAAGCGGGCGGCGACCAGGGTGCCGAGGGTGGGGGCGAGGCCGCAGGCGGCCGATGCGGCGGCGAACACGGTCATGCCCGCGGCGAGGGCGCGGCGGGCACCGATGCGGTCGGCCAGGGAGCCGGCGGACAGCAGCAGCGCGGCGAACATCAGGGTGTAGCCGTCGACGACCCACTGCAGGCCGGTGATGCCGCCGCCGACGTCGTGGCGGATGGAGGGCAGGGCGACGTTGACGACGACGGCGTCGAAGGTGATGACGAAGAAGCCGAGCACCGCCGCCGCCAGCGCCGCACCGGCACCGGCCGGCGTGGCCTGCGCGGTCGGCCTGGTCGGCGCGGCGTCGGGGCGGGTGAGCGCGGCGTGGTGCATGGCGGCAGCTCCTCGTATCGGGGTGGGGCAGGGCTCAGCACGGTTGCGATCGGGCCGGTGCCGGCGCGAGGTGGCGCCGGCCTGGCGTCACTTGCCGCTGTAGACGGGGAATGCGCTGTGCTCGCCGTAGTCCACGTCGCGCAGGTCGCGCAGGGCGTCCATGTCATCGCCGGAGATCTGGAAGTCGACCTCGGCGTTGGAGCGCATGTGCTCGGGGTTCGCCGTCTTGGGCAGCGACACCGTGCCCAGCTGCAGGGTGTAGCGGATGCACAGCTGAGGGACGGAGACGTCGTACTTGTGCGCCATCGCTTGGACTTCGGCGTTCTTCATGATCGCGCCGTGGGCGATCGGCGAGTACGCCTCGACGAGGATCTCCTTGCTCGCGCAGTAGGCCAGCAGCTCGGAGGGGGTGTTTCCGGCGTGCACGAGCAGCTGGTTGACGTGCGGGACGACGCTCGCACCCTTGAGGATGTTCTCCAGGTCGTGCTGCTGGAAGTTGGAGACGCCGATAGAGCGGATCTTGCCGGCCCGGTGTGCGTCCTCCAGTGCCCGCCACGCGTCGCGGTTGCCCTGGGCGTAGTCGCCGCCGCGAAAGTCGTCCCACGGCTGCGGGCTGTGGATCAGCATCAGGTCGACGTGGTCCAGGCCCAGCTTCTCCAGGGAGCCGTCGATCGCGGCGAGCGCCTGGTCGTAGTCCTTGATCTCGGCGGCGAGCTTGGTCGAGACGAACAGTTCGTCGCGGGACACTCCCGCGCTGCGCACGCCCTCGCCGACGCCGCGCTCGTTGCCGTACGCCTGGGCGGTGTCGATGTTGCGGTAGCCGACCCCGACGGCCGCGCGGACCGCTTCGGCGGCCTTGTCGTCGTCGATGAACCAGGTGCCGAGCCCCAGCTTGGGGATCTCGACACCGTTCGTCAGGGTGTAGGTCTCGTCCAGGATGGTCATGCGTTCGCTCCGTTCCTCGGCAGGTTCCCGTACGCCTCGTCGGTGACGGGTTCGAGCCATTCGTTGCTGACGTTCTCGCCCGGGGTGATGAAGGCGAGGTGGGAGAACCACGAGTCGGCCTTCGCGCCGTGCCAGTGTTTCGTGCCCGCCGGGACGCGGACCACCGTTCCCGGCTCCATGCTGACGGGCTCCTCGCCGTCGGCCTGGTACCAGCCGCTGCCGGCCGTGCACAGCAGGACCTGGTCCCCGCCCCCGGCGCTGCCGTGGTGGATGTGCCAGTTGTTGCGGCAGCCCGGCTCGAAGGAGACGTTGCTGACCGGAACGCTTCCCGCAGCGAGCGGGGCCAGGTAGCTCTGGCCGGTGAAGTACTGCGCGAAGGCGTCGTTCTTCTCCCCGAGGGGGAAGATCTGATCGAATCCGCTGGCAGTCATGGCGTTCTCTCTTTCTGGTCCCGCAGGCCCCGGCGTGCGGGAGATCGTGGCGTCGGTTGCGCCGAGGGTCAGGCGGCTCGCTCGTCGGCGATCTTCTTCAGCTGCGTGATCGCGGTCATGGCGTTGGGCCAGCCTGCGTAGAACGCCAGGTGCGTGATCGCCTCCGACAGCTCCTCCACGCTCAGCCCGTTGTCCAGGGCGACCCCGAGGTGGTAGCCGAGCTGCTCGCTGCGGTACAGCGCCGCCAGCACGCTCACGGTCACCAGACTCCGATCGCGCGGGGAGAGCCCGGGGCGCTCCCAGACGTCACCGAAGAGGACTTCGTTGGTGACCTCGACCAGCTTCGGGGCGATGAGGGCCAGGTCCTGGGGGGCGGACTGCTTCGGCATGACGGGGTGACTCCTTGATCGGGCGGCGCGGGCCGGGTAGGTCCACGGTCTGTCGGCGCGGGTTCCGCGGCAGTCGCCGCAGCTGGCTCCGGCCGGGTCCCGGCGGCGCCGGTGGCCTCCGGTATCGAGGAAACCGCAGGTCAACCGAGCCGGGAAGGGTCTGCCGTTACAGGTACTGACAGGACCCCCCACGACTGCGCCGTCCGGCTTAGCGTGGAAGGCATGAGCACCGAGAGCGACATCCGCGCCTTCCTGGCCTCCCGCCGCGCCAAGATCACCCCGCAGCAGGCGGGGCTGCCCGCCTACGGCGGCAACCGGCGCGTGCCCGGCCTGCGCCGCGAAGAAGTCGCCCTGCTCGCCGGCGTCAGCATCGACTATTACGTCCGCCTGGAGCGCGGCCACCTCGCCGGCGCATCCGAGGAAGTCCTCGACGCCGTGGCAAACGCCCTCCAGCTCGACGACGCCGAGCGTGCCCACCTGTTCGACCTCGCCCGGGCCGCCGCCAAGCGCCCTACCCGCCGCACCCGGCGCCCCGCCGCGGCCCTCCCGGACAGCGTCCTGCGCGTCCTGGCCTCCATGGCGGACTCCCCGGCCTTCATCCGCAACGGCCGCCTGGACATCCTTGCCACCAACACCCTCGGCCGCGCCCTCTACGCCCCCCTGTTCCCCGACCCCACCGCGACGACCACCAACATCGCCCGCGCCCAGTTCCTCACCCCCGCCGGCCGCGACTTCTTTCCCGACTGGGAAACCGGCGTCAACACCACCGTCGCCCTGCTGCGCACCGAGGCCGGGCGCGCTCCGCACGACACCGAACTGACCGGTCTGATCGGGGAGCTCGTGACCCGCAGCGAGGAGTTCCGCACCGCCTGGGCCAAGCACAACGTGCGCCTGCACCACACCGGCCGCAAGGCGTTCCATCACCCGGCCGTCGGTGACCTCACCCTCGACTTCGACGCCATGGAGCTACCGGCCCAGCCCGGTCTGACCCTGACCGCCTACAGTGCCGCCCCCGGCACCCCCGATCACGACGCCCTGCGACTGCTCGCCAGCTGGGCCGCCACCAGCGAAACGAACGCACTGGACCCGGCGGAGTACCAGGGCCACCGAGCATTCGACCGCTGACCCGTCGCCTGTTTCTGGGGGTCTTCGACGGCATCCAGGTCGCTCAGAGGCCGCAGAGCGGGCCCGGCTCAGCTGTCGCTGGAGGGCTGATGCCCGCTCCCGAGCAGCCGAGTGTTCTCCACCATGAGGCGCTGAACGACGTTGCGCAGTGCCAGCAGCTCGTTGTCCGCGCGCCGCACCGCAGCTAGGGCCTGGTCCCGCTCCCCGCGCAGAGCCTCGACCTCACCGACCCGGCCCGGTGTCGACGCGAGATCGCCCAGCACGCTGGCAGCGAGGTCGCGTACGCGGACGGCGCGCAGCTCGGTTCTCCACCGCCAGGCCCGCGTCCTGGCGGGCCGCTGCGGCGGCCGCAGCCCGGGGCCGGCCGCCGGCGAGGTGCGCGCGGACGGCTTCCGCTTCGGCCTTGAGGTCCCGGTGCCGTTGCAAGTACTGGGGATTGACCGCGGCACGCCGGGTGATCTCCGCGTCGGAGAGCGCCCTGCGGGTCTTGCGCATACCGGCGATGACGTCCAGTACGCGCTGTCGGCACGCCTCGCTGTCGGCACGGCGGCGAGCTGCGGCGGCCTGCCGGCCCGCGTCTTCATGCACCGACCGCACCGCGATCACCCGATCAAGACCCTTGTTCGACCGACAAACCCGCTGATCGGAAAGCGGATAGCGTGTGAAACCGCATCGGTGATGCCGCAGGCGTCGCAGCGAGATGTCCCGGAGGGCGTGGGCGGCTTCGCCTGCCGCCTCGGTACTGTGACTTCGCATGACCGGCACCGAGATCGAGATCACCGCAGACCTGGTTCGTGACCTGCTGCAGGAGCAGCATCCAGACCTTGCAGGGCTGGCCGTCCGCGAGGTGGCGGGCGGCTGGGGCAACCAGATGTGGCGTCTCGGAGACGAGTTGGCGGTGCGCATGCAGCGTGTGGACCCCACCCCCAAGCGCCAGCTCAAGGAGCGGCGGTGGCTGCCCGTGCTGGCTCCGCGCCTTCCGCTCCCGGTGCCGACTCCGGTGCGGTTCGGCGAACCGTCCGAGCGTTTTCCCAGGCACTGGACGGTGATGACGTGGGTTCACGGCGAGCCGCTGGACCACGGCTCGATCAGCCGGGGCGCCCACGCGGCCGACACACTGGCGGGCTTCCTGCGGGCGCTCCATGTGGAGGCGCCTGCCGGGGCGCCGGTTGCCACGGACCGCGGTGCTCATCCGAAAGACTGCACGGATGGTTTCGAAGACTTCTTCCGGGCCGTTGACCTCGGCGGCATCGCCGCCGATGTCCGTGCCGTCTGGGACGACGCGGTTGCGGCCCGTGCGTGGGAGGGCCCGCCGGTGTGGGTGCATGGCGATCTCCATCCGGCGAACGTCGTCGTCTCGGTCGGAACGCTCTCGGGGATCGTCGACTTCGGTGACCTGTTCGCCGGCGACCCGGCGTGGGACCTTGCCGCCGCATGGGTGCTGCTGCCCGTGGGCACGGCCTCACGGTTCTTCAGCATGTACGCGCAGGCGGACGAGGCGGCGGTCCGGCGCGCCCGTGGGCTGGCCGCGATGAAGAGTCTCTTTTTGATGCTCATGGGGCAGAACGGAGATCGGGGTCTTCCCGGCGGCAAGCCGCACTGGGGACCTGTCGGCCGGTCGGCTATTGATCGTGTCCTGAAGGGCGTGTGATGCGCGCTTCTTTGAACCGGCTCTCGAATTTTGGTCGAGGGCGGTGCGGCCGTCCGTCTTCGTCGGTTCATCGGTCACCACGGGTCGTGGGGATGCCAGGGTCCACGGCGGTGTGCTGCCCCTGGCTTCGGTCGGGCCGGCGGGGCTTCTTCTGGGCGCCGGCCGGGCTGACCCGGAGACCTCCGGCCTCGCCGGTCCAGCCTTGTGTCCCGGCTTCGGTGAGGGGGGCAGTCACGTTGTCGCGAATCTCGGCAAGCCTCGCCCGTTGTGCCGGGTCAAGGCGGAGAAGCGGGCATCGGACGCCCGCGAGTGGCACCCGGCGGCGGGCCGCTGCAGCAGGGCGGGTCCGGCGGGTCGGTGACGAGCCGGACCGCCGATCGTTCAGCACGGCGTGGGGCGAGGTGATGTTATTGACGTTGAAGGGCGGGGTTGTGCAGGCGTGCGGTGCCGAGCGGCGTGTGGTGGACACCGTCGCCCCTGAGGCGGCAGTCGTGCAGGATCTTCCGGCACTTCACACACCGATGATCAAGGGTGGCCGTACCCGTCTCGGCGGCGCGTGAGGGTCGCGCAGTTTCTGCCTGCCGGCGTGTGCGGGGAGGGCTTGTGCAACGTGGTGAAGTCTGGTGGGTCCGGTTCGACGAGCGGAGGCTGGTCGTAGTGCTGTCGGGAGACGACACGTTGGGGATCCGGGTGATGCAGGTCGTCGCTCCGGCGGGCGTCGACATCAGCGGTCTGGGCATCGAAGTGGCGGTCGGTGCCGGTGAAGGACTGCCGTTCGAAGGCGTGCTGCGGTTCGCGTTCCCGTGTCCGGGCTTCACCCCGTGCACGTGGCTGACCACTGTGTCCCGGGACGACCTGATGGAGCGGGCGGCCGGCCTGTCCTCCGTGAAGCTCAGCGAGATCGACGACGCCCTGCGACTCGCTGAACGGGCGCAGGAGCGGACGGCGGCCGCGGCCGCGAAGCTCAGCGGGATGAGGGATGCCCTGCGTCTTGGTGAACTGGGGTAGTCGCGGAAGGAGCCGGCGCCCGTGGAGGTCTTGGCAGCTGAGCTGCCAGGACCTTGCGGCGTCTTGTGGTCGCGCGCACCGGGCGTCCCCCCTCCGCTGATGGGACCCCGCTTTGTCCGGAGGTTTCAGTGTGTGCCGAGGAATTCGATGGTCCGCCGGGTGAGGTGTTTGGCGGCGTCCGGGTCGTAGGACGGCAGTGTGTGGTCGGCGAAGAGGTGCTGGTCTCCGGGGTAGAGGAACATCTGCGCGTCAGGGCAGTGGGAGACGAGCGCGCGGGCGGCGTCGATGTCCTCGGCGAAGAACGGGTCGGCTTCCTTGGCGTGCACCTGTACCGGTACGCCGTCAGGCCATGCCGCGCTGAACTGCGGCACGGGGATGCAGGCGTGGAACAGGAGCGCGCCGCGCGCGCCCGCCCGTGTCTGGGCCAGTTTCTGGGCGGGCAGCACGCCGAGTGAGAAGCCGGCGTACACGGCGTCCGGCGAGAGGGGTTCGGCCGCTCGGACGCCGCGCTCGATGATCTCGCCGAAGCCGAGCTGTCCGACGTAGTCCTGGCCTTCGTCGAGGGAGTCGAAGGTGCGTCCGTCGAAGAGGTCGGGCGTGTGGACGGTGTGGCCGGCCGCGCGCAGTTCGTCGGCGAAAGCGGCGACTCCGGGCGTCAGTCCCTGCGAGTGATGGAAGAGTACGACCTCTGTCATGCCCCGGCCCCTTGTCTGCGGGTAGCGAATGATCCGGAAGTCTAGAATAATCGAAGAGTGTCGAACAATTCTGGTCTTCCCGACTACGACGTCTGCGACGTCACCGACGTAACAGCCCCGGCCCAGCTCCGCGCGCTGGCCAACCCACTGCGCAACGCCGTCCTCGAGCTGCTCCTGGAACGCGCCGCGACGGTCGGCGAACTGGCCGCTGCACTGGGCCGCCCCAAGAGCACGGTGGCGCACCACGTGAGCGTGCTGGTGGATGCCCAGCTGCTGAAAGTCGTGCGGACCCGCCGGGTGCGGGCCATCGAAGAGCGCTACTACGGCCGCACCGCGCGCATTTTCCGCGTCGGCACGGTCACTACCGCGGACGGGGCCGAGGAGCCCTGCTGCAACAACGATCTCGCAACGGCCGCGGCCGAGTCGGCCTCCGCTCATCGGGCGGATGAGCTCTCCTCGATCGTGCGGCATGTGCGGATCCCGCGGGAGCAGGCCCGCGAGTTCTGGGCGCGGGTGCTGGAGCTTGCCAACGACTACGCGCAACTGCCCCGCGGAGGCGATGTGGTGTACGGGTTCGCGGCCGGTCTCTATCCGACCGACTATCCGACACTGCCGGAGGCCGAGTCTGCGGCTGACTGACCTGAACCGCAGGCCGTGCCGTTTTGCGGCCACGGCCTGCGGTTCGGCTGCGCACCACTGGTTTGGCCCCCGGGTGTGCATCCGGTTGGAGGCCCGCACGGTCCTGCCCCCTGAGGGCTGATCAGTCCATGATGCCGGGGGCGGTGCCGGGCAGGCGGTGGCTGCAGGCGGCCACACCGTCGGCGGGCGCCCGCAGTCCCGTCTCGCGCGGCACGCCCCTGCTGCGGCTGCCCGCCTCGGCGATATGGGCAGCGGTCTCGCCGTGCGGGAGTCCCTTCGCGGACAACGACAGAACCATCTCGTCGACCCGGTCAGACGGCGCTGCCGCTTCTTGACGGTCTGCGGCTCGAACGTGTCCGACGTGTCACGCGGGACCGTGACCTCGACCGGCCCGACGTCGCTGAGCACGGTCTTGGCCCGGCCCCCGTTGCGGGAGCTGCCGCTGCCCCGGCCGGCCGCGTCGTGCTTCTCACAGCCGAGGTGGTCGGTGATCTCATCCTCCAGGGCGGACTCCAGGACCCGTTTGGCCAGCTGCTGCAGCAGCCCGCCGTGTCCGGTCGGCTGCAGTCCCTCCGAGCGGGCACGGTCCGCCGGCATGGCCACCAGCTGCTCGTCCGACACGGGCACAGGCGGCCCGGACAATGCCTTCCCGGCAGGCCCCACGGTCTCCAATTCCACTGCGCTGTCCGTCACGTGACGTCCCGCCCGTGATCGCCGGATCCGCCGTTGGATTTGCACTCCCGGGTGCGGCGAGTGCTGCTCCCTGTGCCCGCCTGGTGTGTGGTGAGCAGCATGCGGGATGCTCTGCTCCTTGTGGCCCGCCCGGGTTCTACAGTTCGGTCCATGGCCGCCTTTGTCCGCCGGTGAGGGGTGTCCATACGTCTGCGGTCGGGCCCTGGTGTTGGAGGTCTTCGAGTACGGCGGCGGCGAGGGGGGTGTGGCGGGCGAGGTCGGCGGCGTGGGGGTGTTGGGCGGTCATGGCCTGGAGGTCGCTGATCCGGTGGTCGAGTGTGGTGCGGGAGGCGCCGGTGAGGACGAACAGGACGCGGGGGAAGACGGGGTACCAGCGCTGCCAGCCCGGAGTTGCGGCGGCTTGTCTGCGGCGGCCGGCGGTTGGGGTGTGGTGGTGGAACAGGCGGGCGTAGTCGATGAGTTTGAGGGCGAGGCGTTCGCTGCTCATGGTGGCGCGGTCGACTTCGATGAAGGCGCGGTATTTGTGCCGGTGTTGGTTGTGGCCGGTGGTGTAGTGCATGACGGCGTCGGCGATGAGGCGTTGGCTGTCGCCGATGGGGTGGGTGACTTCGGGTGTCCAGTCGAGGGGGCCGTGTTCGTGGCCGTGGCGGCGGGCGTCGGCGGCGAAGGCCAGATGGGTTTGGACGACGGTGAGGGTGTGGGGAGTTTTGAGGGAGGCGGCGCTGGCGGAGGTGATCGGGTACGGCGGGCGGCCGCGCAGGGCGGGAAGATCCCGGGTGAGGCGGGCGCCTTCGCCGGTGAGGTACCAGGCGCGGATCCCGTTGCTCCGCGGCAGCACCGTGTAGTCGACAAGTCCCGTGCGGCGCAGTGTGCTCAGGGGGGCGGAGATTCTGCGGCGGCCGGCCTCCGGGCGCAGCATCTGGTGGAGCTGGCTGGTGGTGGCCATGCGGTGCTGTGCGAGCGCGGTCAGCACCTGGTGGGCCAGCGGCTCGGGGAGCGCGGTGGCGGTGGTCGGGGTGGGCTCGTCGGAGGGGGTGGGCACGGGGTTCCTTCGGCTTCGCCAGGAGGGGGTGATTGCCTGGAGGAAACCGGCTGTTCCTTGCCGGATGTCTGACCACGGGGTACTGACCACGGTCACGATGAGGACACAGCTGTCGTGGCGAGGTATTGCGCTTGTATCCGGAGCTGTTGACGTCACGGTGCTGAAGATCTGGTGCGGCGGTGGGGAGCGGGCCTTGTGATGCCTCCACGGGGCGTGCGGCAGCGCTCGCGCGGCTGTCTCGGAGAGTGCCTTGGGTGAGACCGGGCGGGTTGTCCGCACATCACCGCCTGGCGGGTGGTCTCGGCACGCCGGACGGCGGCCGTGGCGGGATCCTCGCACTGCTGGAGGCCGGCGGGCCGGCCGGGGACGGCGCCGCGGGGCCGAGGGCCGCAGTCACCCGCTGTTCCGGGCCCGGACCCTGACGTGTTCACAGTCCGCCATGCTGCCGGAGTGACGTGAACCGCCCGCCGCCGGGGGAGTGGTTGTGGGTGACGGTGGCCGGTCCGGGGCCCGGTGGGTCCCGGTGGGAGGTTGACGGCCTCCTCCGGCCACCGGCCGGCCCATCCGGCCCGCCTGGGCGACACGAAGGGAGCCCGCAGCCGGATGCCGTACCCCGTCAGGATAGCGGCGCCGCTGCGCCCGCATTCGCCGGGCGATCAGTCTTCCTGCAGGGTGTGTCGGGCTTCGTCGAGGTTCTCGTTCCATGCGGTGGTGGTGCCGTGGCCGGGGTGGGCGCGGGCGAGGGCGGTGACGGTGACGGTCGCGGGGTCTGCGGCGGTGCGCAGGGCGTCGAGGGCGGCGTGCAGGCGCTGCCGGGCGAGTTCGGTGCTGGAGGGGGCGTGTTGGCGGGCGTGTTGGAGGGCGGTGATGCGGCGGCGCTTGTACAGGTTGCCGGCCAGTCCCCGGCTGCTGCGGGTGATGTCGTCGGGTTCGGTGAGTTCGGGCAGGATGCCGCGGGCGATGGCGCGGTGGAGTTCGAGGTGGCTGCGGTAGCCGAGCAGGGGGGCGGCCTGTTTGGTGTCGAGGAGTTCGTCCGGGTCGCCGTCCCCGGCTGGGGCGGCCGCTGGCGTGGTGCGGGTTTTGGGCTGGGTGTTGCCGGGTCCGGGGCGCTGGCCGGTCCAGTCGGCGACGGTGCCCGCGTACCAGAAGCGGCGCCGGCGGCCGCCGGCGGTTGTTTCGGTGACGTCGGGTTCGGGGAAGTAGCCGGGCCGGTCTGTGAGCCAGGCGAGGAGGGTGACGGTGCGTTTGTGGCCGAGGGCTTGGGCGACCTCGGAGGTGGACAGGAGCCGGCCGCGGTCCCCGGTGAGCAGGCTGTGGCGTACCGGGGACCGGGAGGTCTTCGCGGCACGGTAGCGGGTCAGGTAGGGGCCGATGGTGCCGCGTTTCCACCGGCGCCGGCGGCCTTGCGTCTCGTCGGGTTCGGGGCAGCCGGTGGTGGCGCGGTCGCGGTGGAGCTCGCTCAGGCGTGAGGGGCTGAGACCGAACTCCTCGTGGATCTGCTGGGCGGTGAGGAGTTCGTCTGCGTCGGTGCCGGTCATCGTCTTCCTCCGGGAGGGCGCAGGTGAGGGCGGGCGGTCGTGTGGTCGGGGCGCGGAGTACGGGAGGCCGGTTTCTGTGGTTTCGCCGTCGGCGGGCGCAGTGATGGCTGTTGAGGCCCTGCCGGGCTGCACCGGCGTCTTTCTTGCGTGGGTGGTCTTCATCGGGGGCACAGTGCGTCGCACCATGAATCCAACTATTCGATACTAGATATATGCAAGGTGATTGGCAAGCCGCCTGCCGAAGATTTCGTTCCTCCGCGGCGGGTGCGGCCCGCGTCGCAGGGCGGCCCGGACAGGGCGTGTCACGTGGCAGGCCTGTGCGGGGTGGCCATCGTGCGGACTGCGCTGTACGCCACGCCGCGGCCGGTTCGGAGCTTCGTGGAGTCTTCCGCCGTACAGGCGACCGCCCTTCACGACCGCGCAACGCCCCTTTCCCTGCTGCGGGCGCGGCCCGATGAGCGCCGTGCCGCGGTGGGTCTGGAGCCGGCGGCGGAGTACGACCGGCGCATGCGCAGTCTCGAACCGCCGGGCGGTCTCAAAGGCCCAGGAGGGTGAGCCCGCATCCTCACCCGGCCATGCGCATCACGGAACGGCTGGAGCCCTTTCTTCAGGGGCTTGCGCCCAGGAACAGTGCGGCCAGACGGGGAAGCCAGCGGCGCATCTCCCTGTCGTCCTCGAAGTCGAAATCCTCGCCCACGTCGACCGTGTTGCCGCGCCCTGTGTCAGCCCCGTGGAAACGGTGCCGGTCATCGTCTTCCTCCGGGAAGGCGGGGGAGAGGGGGAGCGGTCGTGTGGTGGGGGCGCGGAGATGGGGAGGCCTGCATGTGCGGGTTCGCCGCCGGCGGGCGCGGTGACGGCTCCTGAGGCCCTGCCCGGCTGCACGGGTGTCTCCCTTGCGTGTGCGGTCTTCACAGGGGCACGGTCGGGCGCACCATGGACTCGATCATTCGATACTAGATATATGTGGGGTGGTTGGCAAGGCACCTACCGAAGATTTCGTTTCTCCGTTGGGGTGCGGCCCGCGTTGCAAGGCGGCCCGGGCAAGGCGCGTCACGCGGCCGGCCCGTGCTGTACACCGCGCCCGGCTGCGCCCTGAGTGCTGCTCCCGGCCGGCGTCGGCGTACGCACCTCGCCGTGAGAACGGCCGCGCAGGCTCGCGGCCTGTCGGGAGTCCTGGGGTCGGCGCGCTTCCGGCTCCGGTCTGGCCTGTGCCGGGAGTTGTGTGCTCTTGCGGTTGGTCTGGCTGCGGGTGAAGCGGGCCGGTCGTGGTTCGTCTGAGAAAGCCGGCCCGGAGTCGGGCGGTGCCGCTCGGCCTGCTGCCGGGCCAGGAATTGTAAAGATGAACTTCGGTACGGCGGATGCGTTATTCGCCGGATGTGAGCAGAGGTAGTCGGCCTGGCCTCCTGCATGCCCATGGCTCCGTGACTCTGTGTAGATGCCCGGGCTCTGATCGTCACAGGACTTCGTCCGGGCTGCGTCTTTCCTGAAGGGAGGGTTGCCTTTCTGTCTGTGTCCGAAGGCGTGCCGCGGGGAGTCGCTGGAGACAGAAGTGATCACAAACGGTCACGTGCATCTGGTGGTCTACTCCTTTTGTCTGCCGAAGATTTGACGGAGCGTGATGATCTGTCCGCCGTAGATCGCTACTCTGTGTTGAAGGTTGACCGAAGGCACATGTGTGCGGCGGACGCCTTTTTGTGTGATGCGCCAAGGCGCCCGTGAGTCAAGGAACATCAGTGGGACACGAGATCGACTTTCTTCCGGTGGGGGAGGAGTCCAAGGGCGGCGACGCCATCGCGCTCCGCTTCGGCAACCTGCGGGGCCGGCGCGAAGAGCAGACCGTCATGGTCGTCGACGGTGGATACACCGACTGTGGGGACGCCCTGGTCGAGCACATCAAGAAGCACTACGGCACCGATCGCATCGACATCGTGGTGTCGACACACACTGATCAGGACCACATCTGCGGCCTGAAGACGGTGCTGGAGAAGATGAGCGTGGGACAGCTGCTCATGCATCTGCCCTGGGACCACTCGGAGGCGATGGAACGCGCCCGTACCTCGGCCTACTGGCGGGGGCGGCTGAATGATCCGGCGCGCCGGATGCTTGAGGCCGCGATGGAGCTGGAAGCTGTCGCCCGTCGGCGAGGAGTCGAGATCGTCGAGCCGTTCGCCGGTGTCGGCAGCAAGGACGGCGTCTTCAACGTGCTTGGTCCCACTGCGGCGTACTACGAGCAACTGCTGTCCGACCTCCTCGGGCGGACGGCCGCCTCCTCGGCCCAGTTGGCCTACGAGGCCCTGGTGCGCAAGATGTTGGAGGCGGCGAAGAAGCTCGTCCCGGAATCATGGCTGGCCGAGTCGCTGCGCGACGACGGGACGACCACTCCCGCCAACAACGCCAGCGTGGTCTCCCTGCTGGAGACCGACGGTATGAAGATGCTGCTGACGGGCGACGCCGGGATCCCTGCACTCACCCACGTGGCCGACGCACTCGAGGACATCGGATTCGCCCCGGGCGACCTCGACTTGGTGCAGGTGCCGCACCACGGCAGCCGCAGAAACGTCGGCCCGACGATCCTCGACCGGCTGCTCGGCCCGATGGAGAACGGCGTCACCCGAGGCATTGCCTGCGTCTCGGCACCGAGGAAGAACCCGGACCACCGTCACCCGGCGAAGAAGGTGACCAATGCGTTCCTACGGCGCGGCTACCCGGTCTACGCCACCCAGGGCGCCACTCTCACGCGCCGGCACGACGCCCCCAACCGCGCTGGATATGGTCCCGCGCAGTCCCTCCCCTTCCACCACATGGTGGAGGACGACGGAGGCGCGTGAACATGCTCTTACTCGATGACTACGAGCGCCGCGCCCGGCTGGTCCCCGGCCTGCTCGCGGTCCTTCCCCTCGTCGTCCTGTTCGCCGTCCTGGGGCTGCGCCAGATACCGGCGGCGACCTACGTCACCGGGACACTCGCCCTCGCAGGCGTGGGTCCCGCCCTGATTGCGGGCGCGGTGCGCCACTTCGGCAAAGCGGCCGAACGTCAGCTGTGGGACAGCTGGGGCGGGCCGCCGACGACCGCCTGGCTGAGACTCGATGCACCCAGCGACGACGAAGGCCAGCGGCAGTTGTGGCGCACCGCAGTCGAAACCGTGTCCGGAGTGCCTCTGCTCTCCCTGCGTGCGGAGCGACGGGACAGTGCCAAGGCCGACAACGCGATCAAGCTCGCCGTCAAGCGCGTACGTGACCGGACCCGGGACAAGGAGAAGTTCGCCCTTCTGTTCAACGAGAACCGCAACTACGGCTACGAGCGCAACATCTACGGTCTGCGCTGGGCGGCACGAGGTGTCAGCGTGCTGTCCGTGCTTGCCCTGGCGGGCTATATGAAGTGGCTCGCCCCGATGACGGGCCGGCCGCGGATCTCGGCAGCAAATCTCTTCGGCTTGGCGGCTTGCGGGTTCTGCCTCGTTCTGTGGTTCCTCCTGCCGTCGAAGAAGCGCGTACGGGATGCCGCCGACAGGTACGCGGACGAACTCCTCCACGCCGCAGTGACGTTCCAGGACGAATCCGCGTCTGACCACACCGGCACTGCGCCGTGACGGCGCGAAGCGAAAGGAAACCCCCTTGGAACGCACAGCGGTCCGCTCCTCCCACGTCCGATCGGTCGGATACGCGGGAGGCATCCTGGAGGTCGAGTTCCACAACGGCAGCGTGTATCAGTACCGCGGCGTCCCCGTGCACGTGTACACCAGGCTTGTCAGCGCCCCCAGCAAAGGCACCTACCTCGACCGCGCCGTGAAGGGGATCTACGCCTACAGCAGGGTGCGTTAGACGGTCCCGTTGCGGCATCGGCCCCACCCGATCCGGGACGGGACGCTGTTCGGACCCAGCCGACCGCGCGGGCGGATAGTGAGTCGGCGCGGCGGGCCCGTGCCTTGGGGTCTGCAGCTGAGAGGTCCGGCAGTCAGGCAATTCGGGCTGTGGGGAGCCGCGACGCCCACGTCGTGACCTTGGCCAGGTGTTCGGGCCGGAGTCCGTGGCGTGGATCGGGCTGAACAAGGAGGGTCGGGGCTCCCTCCGCGGAGCGCTCCGCCGCCCAGGCGTGGTCGAGGCCGGTGAAGTCGTCGTCGACCCAGACGGCGGGGGCGTCACCCAGCCAGGCGTCGACGTGGTCGCGTTTCCACAGGTAGCCGTTGGGGTGGCTGGTGGTGATCCGGGGGCGTGGCAGGTCGACGTACGGCAGGGGTGGGAGGCCGAGGAGGGGGCCGATGAGGGTGGTGGCATCTCGGCGCCAGCTGGTGCACCAGACGGGGGTGACCAGTCCGGTGCGGATCACGTCCATGAGTAAGCGGCCGTGGTCGGGGTCGAGCCAGACGGTGACGGGGTTGTCGGCGCTGCGGCCGGTGGGGACGACGTCGTGGCGGGTGTGGGTGGCCGGGGTCGAGCCGTCTGCGTCGGGGAAGGGTATGAGGACGCCGTCGATGTCGAGGAGCAGGTAGGGCTGGCGCATGGGTTCCTCCGGAAGAAGCCGGGGCGGGTGACTGTCAGAGCCTGCGTGCGCGGATCAGCAGGGTGGTGGGCCAGTGGCCCATGCGGGAGTCGTGGAACTCCTGGGCCGAGGTGAGCCAAAGGCCGGCTTGGCTGAGGTGCCTCTCCCAGCGGTCGGTGTCGAACTCCCAGCGCGCGACCGGGAGTCGCGTGCGGTCGGGGAGGGTGACGTGGTCGCGGCGGGGCCGGTCGTCGCCGGAGGGGCTGCGGCCGCCGCGTTGCGGGTGCGGTACGGAGAAGGCGAACACCCGTCCAGGGTTGAGGCGTTGAGCGATGGCCGGGAGCAGCAGCTCGGGGGCGACGAGTCCTACGGCGCCGAAGACGGAGTAGATCGCGTCGAACTGCTGGCCGGAGGCGTGCAGGTAGTGCAGGGCGTGTCCGGCGACGAAGGTGAGGTTGTTCAGTCGTCCGTAGTGGGAGCGGGCGCGCCGGACCTGGAGGCCGACCAGGTCGACGCCGGTGACGTGGGCGCCGTGGCGGGTGGCGAGGTGGGCGGCGTTGTGCCCGGGGCCGCAGCCGAGTTCGAGGCGGCGGCGGCCGCGCAGGTCGGCGCCGAGGATGTCGGCTCCGGGGCCCTGGCCTGGTCGCGTGGTCCATTCCATCCGGGCGGGAACAGACAGGGGTTCGGCGAGTCCGGCGGCGGTGCGCTGCGCGGCGTGCGCGTGCCATGGGGAAGCCTGGGCGAGCACGTCAGACCTCCAGGAGGCGCAGGGCGTCGGTGAGGTGCCGGCGGACGGCCGTGAGGTAGGCGGGGTCGGTTGTGGGGTCGTCGATCCAGCGGATGGCCTGGTCCATGAACCATTCGGTGATCCACATGCGGTGCCATCCCAGTGCCCAGTTCTCGGCGGTGAGTCCGCCGCGCGGGGCGAGGGCGTCGGGGGTGCCGCCGGCGGTGACGTACTGCTCCAGGAGGACGCGCAGGCGGACGGGGTGCGGGGGCTCGATGGTGCCGTGCCAGCTGGCGAGGTCGAGGAGCCCGGGACCGGTGAAGGCGCGGGCGAAGTCCAGCAGCCGCCACCCGCGGTCCCCGATGTGGAGGCTGGTGGGGTGGAACTCGGAGTGCACCCAGCCGAAGGGTTCCAGCGTCGCTCCGGCCGAGCGGGCCTCGGCGGCCTGGGCGATCCGGTCGAGCGCGGCCTCGACGTCGTCGGCGTCCTGCCACCGGTCGGCCTTGCGCAACCGTTCGAGATGCTCCAGCGCCTGGGCGGGCAGTGCGCGCAGGCGCTCCTCGTCGAGGACCAGCAAAGGGCGAGCCGTACGCGTGCCGTGCAGGATCACGGCGGCCGCGACGCCGTCGAGGTCGTCGGCGTCGCGGACGGACGGCCCGAGATCTTCCATGAGCATGCCGAGCCAGCCGTCGAGTACGGCGGAGGCGTGGACCTGCGGGACGGGGACGCCGAAGGTGTGGGCCAGGCGGAGGGCTTGGTCCTCGCTGTCGAACGGCTTCTTGGCGTACTTGAAGATGGCGGTGGAGCCGTCGGGGAAGGTCACGCGCTCGACTCCGGACATGGACCACACGCGCACCTCCTCCCGTACGGCGGCGGCCTGGCCGGCCACGGTGAGCAGGCTGTCGAGGAGTTCGGCGCTGGGGTTCGTCGTCACGTGAGGGCTCCGGGGGGGATGGTGGCGTCCGGGGCGGGCGGGACATGTCGGCCCGCCCCGGAGCCTGATGGTGTGGGCGGACTACGCGGCGGGCGTCACGCGGTGCGCGTAGACCTGCTCGATCCAGCCCGCCTTGAACGCCGCGAGGTCGTCGCGGAGGTTGGCCATCGAGGCGCCGTAGGGCGCGACGACACCGCCGGTCTGGTCCGGCACGGACTGGCAGCCGTGCACGAGTCGGCCGCCGAGCGCGGCGTGGGCCTTGATGGACTCGATCCGGCGGTGCCCGTTGAACCAGCCGCCGTGGTACACCTCGTCGAGCATGCCGCCCATCGCGTCGTCCAGATCGAAGACGACGGAGGTGGCGGCCGGGAAGAACCAGCACGGGCCGACGTTGGAGATGTGCCCGTCCAGCTCGACCTTGTTGAGCGCCATGAGCGTGGCGGCCTCGCGGAGCATCCGCAGGTGGTCGGCGGTGATCTGCGGCAGGCCCAGGCCGGCGAGGTGCTCGTCGCGGAAGAGGTAGGCGTACACCTCGTACGCGGTGGCCAGCACGCGGGCCGCGTCGGAGGTGGACTCGCCGTGCTCCTTGATGAAGTCGAGGGCGAGCTGCTCGACCGCGCTCTCGGTCGACTCGTCCACGCCCAGGAGCTGGGCCTTGACCAGCTCCCAGTCGGCGACGAGCCAGGTGTGGGACTCGAAGCGGAAGAAGTACTCGGCCGGGTCGATGGTGATGCGCCGACCGTCGGCCTGGATGCCGGGCAGGCGGCTCCAGCGCGGGTCGAAGGCGTCGGGGAGCTCGACCGTGATGGCCGTGGTGTCGATGATGGTCACCGGTTCTCCGTCTCTGGTCGGCCGGGCTCGGGCACGGGAATGCCCGAGCCCGGACAGGGCGTACGGAACGTGGATGCCGCCCGTCCCAGCGGGAGCCCGGTCGCGGTGGTGCGCCGGTTCCGGGCGGCTGTCGACCAGTGAACCGCCCGCTACGCAGAGTGGGTACGGTGTGACCGAAGCCAAGCGGTATACGCGGTTTACGCTCCGGGACGGAGGAACGTGCCAGTGCCGAACGACCCCAACTCCCGCCTGCGCACGACGATCCAAGCGGCCGGATGCACGTACGAAGCCCTCGCCAAGGACGTCCGCCGCATCGGCGCGGAGAACGGCGAACTCCTCCAGACCAACAAGTCAGCGGTCTCCCACTGGGTAAGCGGCACCCGCACACCCTCGGGTCGGGCCGGCCAGTACCTGGCCGAGGCCCTCTCGCGACGCCTCGGCCGCATCGTCACCCCGACGGAGATCGGCCTTAAGCCGGCGGACGCCGAACCTTCCTCGGACGGTGACCCGGTCACGGCAGTCACCGACCTCGGCCGCGCGGACGTCGAGCGCCGCAGCTTCTTGGCGATCGCGGCCTTCACCGCCGCCGGCGTGGCGATGCCACTCGGCTACGACCACGAGGCCACCGCCCGCATGCTCCGCGCCCGCACTGGCCGCTCCGTGGTCGGCGCCGAGGACATCGACGTAGTGCACCAGATCACCGCGGCCTTCAGCGCCGCCGACGAGCGCCTCGGCGGCGGCCACGGCCTGACCACCGTCACCGCGTACCTCGCCGACACCGCCGCTCCGATGCTCCGCGGACGCTTCCCGTCGGAGCCGTTACGCTGCGCCGCCTTCGCAGCAGTCGCCGAACTCGCCTACCTCGCCGGATGGAAGCACCACGGCCTGGGCCAGGAAGGCGCAGCCCAGCGCTACTACCAGGTCGGCTACCAACTCGCCTGCGAGGCCGACCCCCACGGCCACGCCGCCTGGATGATGCGCGCCCTCGCGCACCAGGCCCTGAGCCTCAAACAGCCCCACCACTGCGTCGACCTCGTCGAAGGCGCGCTGCGACGCGGCCTCGGCCACGTCGACGGCCAGACCGAGGCACTCCTGCACATCACGCACGCCCGCGCCTACGCGGCCACCGCCGAGAACCCGTCCGCCGCACGCGCCCTTCTCGCCGCCGAGGACGCTCTCCTGCGAGACGACGGCCCCCAGCCCAGCTACTCCCGCGTGAGCGGCCCCGCAGCCGGCACCGTGGCCAGCCACACCGCCCGCACCCTGACCGACCTCGCGGACCACGTCGGAACCGAACAGCAGCACCGCGACGCCCTCACCCGCTGGGACCCGGAGAAGTACAAGCGCGTCCACGCGCTCACCCACGCCGACCTGGGCGACAGCCTCGCCGCCCAGGCCCGCGCCGACGAAGCGGTCGCCGCATGGACCCAGGCCCTGGTCTTGATGGAAGGCATGACTTCCGACCGTACCCGCAAGGCGATCACATCGATCCGCTCCACGCTCGCGGTCTACCAGCGCCGCCGCGTCCCCGGCGCCGCCGAACTCGCCCGCCGCGCCCGCGAGTCACTCGCCTAGCATGCCCAACAACCCGTCTGACGAAGGGAAACCCGTGGCCCACCAGACTGATGACCGCTCCCCAGCCCTCAAGCCGGCGCTCGAATCGATGACCCTGCTGGTCGCGGCCGTCATCGTCCACGACAAGGCCACCAACCGCGTCGTCCTCCTCCAACGCAGCGAGAACGCCAAGTTCGCCCAAGGCATGTGGGACCTGCCCGTCGGCAAGAGCGAACCGGGCGAACCCATCACCGAGACGGCGGTGCGCGAGCTGTACGAGGAGACCGGCCTGACCGTGAAGCCGGAGGCTCTGGAGGTCGCGCACATCATCCACGGCGCCTGGGGCGTGGAGGCCCCGAACGGCTTTCTCACGGTCGTGTTCGCCGCCCACGAGTGGAGCGGAGAGCCTGAGAACCGCGAACCGCGCAAGCACGCCCAGGTCTGCTGGGTTGATGCGAACGCCGTCCCTGCGGATTTTGTGGACACCACCGCGAGCGCTCTGCGCCGGTACCTTGCGGGTGGTCCGCAGGTCTCGCTGGACGGCTGGGGCTAGAGGATCTCGCCGACGCTCGGAAGCCTCTGCTGCTGCCCTCGCTCGGTCGGAGGGACCGGCGACTGCCGGTCCTGGCGCGGACGGTGATGGTCGGCTGCTTGTGTCGGCGAAGGGCTTTGACTGACGGTTCGCACGTGGCCGGCTGGCGAGTGCATCTCAGTCCCGAAAGGGTTAAATAGCTTATATGTCGGAGTCTTTGAAAGTGCTGGAAACGATGCCTGAACACCGTTAGAGGTGCAGGTCATTGAGTCTGCTCCCCGCGCACGCGGGGATGGTCCAGGCGCCGCGGGTGCCACCGGTACCCGAAGCGCCTGCTCCGCGCGTACGCGGGGATGGTCCCGCGTCGCTCACGCGGTCGGTGTCGCTCGGGTCCTGCTCCTTGCGTACGCGGGGATGGCGGGGATGGTCTTCGAATAGGCCTGGAAAGTGGGCAGCCCCCGGAGTTGCTCCCTGTGCGCGTGGTGGCTGCCGGTACGCCTCGCCCAACGCTCCGGCAGTGATCTCGTGCGGCTCGTCCTCCTCGGGCCAGGCTCCGTCGGTTCTGCCTGCACTGGTTCAGTCCAAGTCGCTCCAGGACCATGCTGGGGCGGCAGTTCCATCAGGCTCACGTCCGAACGGAAACTGATCCTGGTGTCCGCCGAACTCGATGAACGCATCGAAGTGTCCTTCGGTAGCGAGCCGCCCGGTCAGCGCGGTGATCTGCTCGTGCGCCCCGACCTCTCGCAGTACGCCCAACAGCCCTTCGACGGCGATCGAATTGTTGAAAATGGCGTGCGTGGCGGGGTCGCGCGCCAGGAGTGCGGTGACCTGTTCGTGCGCCCCGATTTCCCGCAGCACGCCCAGGAGCCTTTCGATGGCCATCGGGTGGTCAAGAGTGGCGTGCGTGGCGGGGTCGCGCGCTAGGAGCGCGGTGACCTGCTCATCCGTTCCGGTCTTGTGCAGCTCGCTCAACAGAATTGCGACGGCATGGGGGTTGTCGAGGGTGGCGTGTGCGGCGGGGTTGCGGGCCAGCAGTGTGGTGACCTGCTCATCCACCCCGTTCTCCCGCAACTCGTACAACAGATCTGCGACGGATATCGGGTTGTCGAGGGTGGCGTGTGCGGCGGGGTTGCGGGCCAGGAGTGCGGTGATCTGCTCTTCCGCCCCGTTCTTGCGCAGCGCGTACAACAGCGCCGCGACGGCGCGCGGGTCGTCGAGGGGGGTGTGCGCGGCGGGGTTGCGGGCCAGCAGTGCGGTGATCTGTTCGTGCGCCCTGACCTTCTGCAGCTCGCTCAACAGAACCGCGACGGTATTCGGGTCGTCGAGGGGGGTGCGTGCGGCGGCCTGCCGGGCCAGTTCGGTGACCTGTTCGTGCGCACCGATCGCCCGCAGCTCCTTCAACCACGCTGCGCGGGGGCCACGCGGATAGTTGAGGGCAACGTGCGCGGTGAACCGCTCGGCCAGTTCGGTGAACTGTTCGTGCGCCCCGGCCCTGCGCAGGTCCGACAGCAGGCTGAAGACGGCGTACGGCGTGTCGAGGGGGGTGCGTGCGGCGGCCTGCCGGGCCAGTTCGCTGGCCTGCTCGTGCGCCCCGACCGCCCGCAGCTCGTTCAACAGACCTGCGACGGCGTGCGGGTTGTCGAGAGGGGTGTGCGCGGCGGGATCGCGCGCCAGCAGTGCGGTGATCTGCTCGTCCGCCCCGGCCTGCCGCAGAGCGCCCAGCAGCTTTGCGACGTGCTCCGGGTTGTCGAGGGGGGTGTGCGCGGCGGGGTTGCGGGCCAGGAGCGCGGTGATCTGTTCGTGCGCCGCGACATACCGCAGCGCGCGCAACAGCCATGACAAGGCGTGCGGGTCGTCGAAACCGGCACGGGCGACGACCAGCTCAGCCAGCTCGGTGATCTGCTCGTGCGCCCCGACTGCCCGCAGCGCGGTCAATACCGTGGCGACGGCTTTCAGGTCATCAAGGGCGGCGTGCGCGAGGGCCCATTGGGCGGGCCGGGAGTCGGTGGGGTGCAGGCGGTGGAGGTTCTTGACGAGTCGTCCCGTGGCATGGGGGTTGCCGTGGGCGGTTGCGTTCTTGTGGAGTTGGGCGGCGTCGCGGTACAGGCCGCGGTTCCAGGCGGCGTCGCCGAGGGCGGTCAGGTCGGCGGGGGGAGCGTGGCGGGCGGCCGCGGTCCAGAAGTCGACAGGCGGAATCTGTGTCGCGCGGTGGCGGCGGCCGTGCTGGTCGAGGTAGTCGGCCAGCAGGTAGCGGGGCCGGCCGCTGGTGGCGGGCCGGGCAGGGGTGCGCTGGTTGCGGGGGCCGCGGGCGGGGGCTGGGGTGAGAATGCCCGGGACGCCGTTGCAGGGTGTGGTGACGTAGGCGAGGGCCTTGTCCAGCCAGTCGCCGTCGAGGCCGCGGTACTCGGCGTCGGTGAGGTAGCCAGGAGCAGCCGCGGCGAGCCAGTCCAGGGGGATGCGGAGGCCGGCACCCAGCCGGCGGGCGTCCATTGCGGCGTGGATGAGGGCCCGGGTGGCGCCCCGGGCCGCGTTGTAACGGTCCATCAAGTAGGGCACGCCCGCCAGGTACTGGGTGATCTGTGCATCCTGCGCGTGATGGGCGGCCTGCGCGAGCCGGGGATCACCGTCGTCAGCGGCGTCGAGTGCGGCCAGGTCGGCCAGCGTGAACGCGTCCGGCACATCGATCTTGTGTCCGCCCAGGAGTTCACGGGCGCCGGCGTGCCGGTCGGGTTCGGTGCGGGTGGTCAGGGTGTCCCAGTGCTCCGGCCACAAAGTGCCCAGCACGACCAACGGGGCCCGCGAGGGATCGTTCAGCAGTTCCCGCAGCCCCGCCGCGACCTGCTCACCGAGCGGTGTCGGGGTCAGATAGTTCTGGGCCTCGTTGAGCCACACCACCGTCCTCGGGGCGATATCCGGCAGTGCGGCGAGCACCGCCTCAGGGGCGGTGGGAGTGAGGGGATGCCACAGACGCCAGCTCTGCGGCAATTCGGCCACGGCCTCCCACAGGGCGCGGGTCTTGCCCGTGGAGGATCCCCCGACCAGGACCGCGATCCCACTGCGCCCCTTTGCCGCCGCCTCAACGACGGCCTTCAGGGCCGCGTCGTGATCCCGGGGAACGTACGCAGGCAGGATCCCGAACCGGTCGCGGGCGCCCCCGGTGTCCAGCGCCGGGTGGATGCCCAGACCGCCGTCCAGGCCAAGCTCGGGACGGCCGCGCAGATCGCCGATCGGGCGTCCGACCCCCTGTGCCATACGGGCCCGCACCCATAGCTCCCGCACCCGGCACGCCAGATCCGGCGCATCCCAGGCGGCATGGCGGGCCAGCACCGTGGCGACGGCAACCACGTCGGCCTGCTTCTTGGGCCGTTCGCTGTCGGAGATGACACGGCGCACTGTGTCCCGGCGCGGGGAACCGTCCAGCTCGTCGTCCATGTCGTCGATGCCCGCGGTGATCTCGTCCAGGCTGGGCGCGGCTGCCGCCAGGTACACCTCGTACAGCAGGTCCTTCAGCTCGCGCAGTGCCGGCGGCCATCCCACCCGTGCCCGCGCCAGTTCCCGCGGCCGTCTCGTGCCCACTTCCGGTTCCGGACGGTCGCCCCCCGTGTCGCCACTCATCGCACCATCGTCCCGGATCCCGCGTCCCACCACAGCGTGAACAGCGCGGATACGCACGGGCGCTGACAGCTTGTCGCAACTCGGAGTCGCTCTTCTCCAGGGGCTGAAGGTGGACAGCAAGCCGGCCGGCTGTCCCATCCACCCACCACACATGTGGAGGACGTCATGTCCCGTACGCGTCTGACCCGCCGCGAGCGACTCGCTCTGGCCGGAACAGCCCTGGCCGGTGCCGTCTCCGGGGCACTCCGCGCCGTCGTCACGTGGCTCCTGGACCACCTCGCCTGACATCCACCCGCTGACCACCCCCACGTCGGGCCGGGCCCAGGATCCACTGGCCCGGCCCGACTCAGCATGCGCAGCCGTACCGGCCCCGGCGGCCGCCAGCCGTCAGCTCGCCGGCCGCCCGGGTGGCTGCGGCGAGTCGGCGCGCAAGTTGCGTTGCCCCCCTTGTGCCGGCCGCGTCCCGCGCCGGCTGCTGCAGCCCCTCGAGCTCGTCATCGGTGAGGTCGTCGAGCCAGACCGCCGCTGCGCCGCTGCCGGTCGCCGGTGAGCGCGACGACCCCGTGAACGGGATGGCCGGGTGGCCGCCCGGAGGGAGAGAACCCACCCGGGGCGGTGCCGGGCTCGTAGGCGCTCAGCCCGCCGGGCGGGGTGAGCGCCAGACCGATCACCACATCACGTCGACCGGCTTCACCGTGGGGGTGCACAGCGCCGTACGGCGGACGCGGTCGCTCAGTTGGGGCGTGACGTGCGCGCCGTCGAGGCGCCGGTGCACCATCGACAGCGTGGTCAGCAACTCCAGCAACTCCCCGTCGGTCACCGTGCGGTGAAGGCGCGGCTCGTGTGCGGCCGGATTGCGGTACATGCTGAACAAGCCCTTGAGCAGGTTCGCCAGGCCCTTCTGCTCGTCCAGCTCGGGGCCGGTGACGTTGGCGTTGATGGCCGCCCGGGCGGTGCCCCGGCCGGGCATGAGCACCGCGTCGACCAGCCGCGCCCCGTCGAGGTGTTCCCCGGCCGGCTGCTGCAGCCTGTCGGCTGCGGGTGAGGTGGATGTCCGGGCGGGGGGGGGAACAGCGTGGGCCGGGGATGGGGTGTGTGCTTGTCCTGTCCGTGTCTGATGTCCGTCGTGCCCGGGGCGTGTGCTCACCCCGGCCGGGGCGGGGTGTGTCCCGTGGGCGGTGTCGTGTGCCGGGCCGGGCAGGTCTGGGGTGTTCACGAGTGGGGGTGACCTTGTGCTGGCGCAGGGTGGTGGAGGTCTCTTTCCGGGGCTCGGGTGGTCGGTTGCCGTGGTTTTGGTGTCGGGGTCAGTCCCACCAGAAGTCCCAGTTGTTCATGCCGGCGATGCGTTGTGCGTAGGCGGCCAGGGTGCAGGGGTGCGGGCCCTGCCAGATGTTGTCCGGGCAGAAGGCGAAGTGTTCGGCGGCGACCAGGAGGGCGTCCTGGGTGTTGGTCGGGGGTGCCGCAATGCTGAGGTGGAGGGTGTCGGAGCCGACGGCTACGACACGCGCGCCGAAGCGGCGTTCCCAGTCGTGGACGACGGCGGAGAACTTGGCCGTGTCGTTGTCATAGTTGGCAGGCCCGTCCCAGCCGACGGTGGTGAGCGCGTCCGCGCCGCAGGCAGCGGCGACGAGCCCGAGGCGCGCTCTGGGGTGCTGGTCGGCGAAGACGTGCGCGTACTCGGCGGCCATCTCGTCGGCGCCCGTGGCAGGTTCACGGCTGAGGAGTGGGCTCGGCCAGATCTGTGTGAACGGTGCGGTGACGGCAAGCCGCTCTTGCGGCGTCAGCAGGTCGTCGTCTTCGTCGGTCTCCGTGTACGCGCTCCACCATTGCGCCAGGAGGTCGGCCGGGTTGTGCGCGTGGGGTGAGGTCATGCGCTCGGGGAACAGCTCGCCGGATGCCCAGGGCCGCAATTCGGCGTCGTGCGGGTCACGGGCAGCAAGAAGAAGTGGCCACAGCCTTGAGGTGCTGTGCTCGGCGAGCAGCCGCACCCACAGTTCAGCAGAAGCCGGGGCGTCGCTCAGCCACAGCGGCTGCACGGCACCGTGCCCTTCACCGGAAGTGATCATCCGTCCCGCCGGGAGCGGTACGGCAAGAGAGGCAAGCAGTTCAGGGGTCACGGGCGGAGGCTAGTTCGGGGGTCTGACAATGAGGATGATGGTGCCGTGACGAGCGTGACTGATGACCATGTGAAGGTCTGCTTCCGGATGGACGTGGACGAGGACGGCTGGCCGCCGGTGAGCGTGGAGAGCCTGTGGGCGGTCGATCTCGGTGACGGGACAGTCCGGTTGGACAACACTCCGTGGTTCGTCCGCGCAGTCGCCAGCGGCGACATCATCCGCGTGGAGATCGACGAGGACGGCGTCCGCTGGGCCGCAGAGACGGTTCGGGCCTCGCAGAACTGTACGATCCGGCTGATCGTGCTCAAGGACGGTGGCTCTGCCGCGGCCCGGCAGAGCGTGCTGGACGTCTTTCACCGCCTCGGTACGACCGGTGAGGGCATCGAGCAGTTCCGCATGGTCGCTCTGGACGTTCCGCCGGGTGCCGACCTTCAGCAGATGCGCAGGCTTTTGGAGCATGGCGCGGCCAAGGAATGGTGGCACTGGGAAGAGGGGTGCGTCACCGGCGCCTGGAGGTCCACGGCCGCGTGACAGATTCTGTCGCCACGAGTGGCTGACCGGGCTGTGTTCTCAGCGGCGGCTGGAGTCAGTGCGTTGTGGCAAAGGGAGTCCCTGTT
>NZ_LAVA02000114.1 GCF_000974985.2 Streptomyces mangrovisoli
CCCTTTCCGGCGGTTCCGACTCTATCAGACCCTTTCGGCGTCCGATTCCCTGTCGGCGGGATTCGTCTCCGGCTTTAGGAATTTCTCCGTCGGCCTTTCGACATTCACTACGTTAGCCCATTCCCGTGGCGGACTCATAATCGAGCCCCGCGAGTTCGAATTCACGCATGCGGACACACGGAATCGACCCCGCCGAAGGGGTGGTCGTAGGTAGTGGTTTGGCCGCTTCCGGCTGCCGGCGAATGCCGTACCCGGTTCAAGCGGCTCGGGCTACATTACGCACCCCGCAAGGGAGCGTCAACTTGAGCGGCGGCGTGGCGTATGCGCCCGGTATGGGCCGACCGTGGGGTCTTCGGCCGTCCAGAAGCGCCACGGGTGGACACCCCCCGCTCCGGAGACTCCGGTGCGCGAACCACTGCGTACCTGGTCGCGGGCGACCGGGGTGCCGGAGAGCATCCGCAGCGGGGGGTCGGCGGCGGCGCACGCGTCGACTCCGTTCAGCTCCCGGTCCACGCCCGGAGCGGTGGCCAGGCGGGCCGGACCTTTGGCCAGTTCCTTGTCGTTCCGGGCCGAAAGTCGACGTTTAGCACGCCGACGTACCGCTGAGCCGTGAGCAAGGGGCACAGCGGCTCAGGTTCATGCGGAGGGTTTGGCTCGCGGGCTCAGTCGGTACGCCGACACCGTCGGATCACCGGCCAGGTAGAACCTGTGTTGCCAGTCGTGGGCCTTGCTCACGCCTACCCGAGGACCGGCCTGGATGAGCGCGGCAGGTACCGGCTCGCCCTCGGACAGCACGACCGAGGCACCTGTCAGGAGGTCTGCTCCGTTGTGCTCCGCCGTGATGCCGAGTGCCTGGCAGAAGTTTCCCGGGCCCCGGGCGAGACGTCGGCTCTCGATCGTCTCCCCTCGTCGCTTGCGTGCCAGGTCTTCGCCCTTGATGACCCGACCTGCCCGGATGAGGACGGCCGAGGCGATGCCCTCCGTCCCGGTGACGACGTTGGCGCACCAGTGCAGGCCGTGGGAGCGGTAGACGTACAGGTGTCCCGCGGGTCCGAACATGACCGCGTTGCGGGGTGTCCGGCCTCGGTAGGCGTGGGAGGCCGGGTCGGCCGCGCCGGAGTACGCCTCGGTCTCCGTGATGGCGATGCTCACGGTTCCCTCCGGGCTCTTGCAGGTGAGTACGGTCCCGAGGAGCTCGGGGGCGACTTCTTCGGCGGGGTGGGCGAGGAGATCGACGTTCATGCCGATTGCCTTGAGACGTCGTAGGTGAAGTAGACGTACCCGTGACCGGGCGGACCGACAGGGCGGTCGGAGAACTCCCTGGGCAGGCCTGTACGGTCCGGTGGCGCGATCATGGCGCCCGAGCCTAGTCCAGAAGTGTCGTACCAAAGGGTGGTCAAGAATCCGTCCGGTTGCCAGGGTGTGGCGCGGAACCGGGCGCGGCCGGATCGCGTTTGTAGGGATCAAGGATCACTCGTCAAGGGAGAGTCATGGGGTTCAAGAAGCTGCTCGCGAGTCTGGGGGCCGGCGGGGGCTCGGTCGAAACGGTGCTGACCGAGGTCAACGCGGTTCCGGGTGGCGTCGTCCAGGGTGAGGTGCGCATCCAGGGCGGCTCGGTGAACCAGGACGTCGAGGGGGTCTCGGTCGGTCTCCAGGCGCGGGTCGAGGTCGAGCACGGCGACGAGGAGTACAAGCAGGACATCGAGTTCACCAAGCAGCGGCTCGGCGGTGCCTTCGAGCTCCAGGCGGGCGCGGTGCACTCGGTGCCGTTCGGGCTGGAGATCCCGTGGGAGACGCCGATCACGATGATCGACGGGCAGGCGCTGCGCGGGATGCACATCGGGGTCACGACCGAGCTGGCGATCGCCCGCGCGGTGGACTCCAGCGACCTGGACCCGATCAACGTGCACCCGATGCCGGCGCAGCAGGCGATCCTCGACGCGTTCATCCAGCTGGGCTTCCGCTTCAAGACCGCTGACATGGAGCGCGGCCACATCCGGGGGACGCGGCAGCGGCTGCCGTTCTACCAGGAGATCGAGTTCTACCCGCCGTCGCAGTACCGGGGTCTGAACCAGGTCGAGTTGACCTTCGTCGCGGACGAGCACGCGATGGACGTGGTGCTGGAGATGGACAAGAAGCCGGGTCTGTTCAGCGAGGGCAGCGACACCTTCCGCTCGTTCCAGGTGGGTCTGCACGACTTCCACGGGACCGATTGGGCGGGATACCTCAACCAGTGGATCTCCGAGGTCGGCAGCAAGCGCAACTGGTTCTAGGCTCGGAGCCAGGCAACGCATCCGATCCAGGAGGTACCGAGGTGACCGAGCTCAAGCGGCGGCCGCTCCCCCACGACTTCCATCCGCCCGTGCCGTCGTTCACGGTGACGAGTGAGGACATCGAGGAAGGGGCGACTCTCAAGGACGCCCAGGTGTACGCGGCGGGCAACACCTCCCCGCAGCTGCGCTGGGAGGGCTTCCCCGCGGAGACCAAGAGCTTCGCCGTGACGTGCTACGACCCGGACGCGCCGACCGGCAGCGGTTTCTGGCACTGGGTGGTGTTCGACATCCCGGCGTCCGTGACCGAGCTGCCCGCCGGCGCGGGCAGCGGCACGTTCGACGGGCTGCCCGAAGGCGCCGTACAGGTGCGGAGCGATTACGGCACGAAGGAGTTCGGCGGCGCCGCGCCGCCGCCCGGGGACGGCTCGCACCGCTATGTGTTCACCGTGTACGCGGTGGACCAGGAGAAGCTGGGTCCGGACTCGGACGTCTCGCCCGCCGTCGTCGGCTTCAATCTGCGGTTCCACGCGATCGCGCGGGCCCAGTTGATCGGGGAGTACGAGAACCCCGACAAGGGCTGACGCCCCGGCTCAATTCAGTCGAGCGTTCATGGAACGTTTGCCCGCCTCTGGTCTTGGAAGTGATCAGGGGCGGGCATTTTTTATTGCGTTGTCCATCTCGGCGTGCCCGTCCAGAGTTGATCCAAGCCCGCCAGGGGGTGGGCCGATGCACAGGGGAGGTGGGCTGGGTGCGTGACACGCTGGTTCTCAACGCGAGCTTCGAGCCGCTGTCGACGGTGACGCTGAATCGGGCCGTCGTTCTGGTGCTCCAGGACAAGGCCGTCGTCGAGCAGGCCCACCCCGAACTGCGTATGCGCGGCGCGGACGTGGACATACCCGCGCCGCGGGTGATCAGGCTGTGCAGGTTCGTGCGAGTGCCGTTCCGAAGACAAGCCCCGTGGTCGAGGCGAGGGGTGCTGGTCAGGGACCGGCACCGGTGCGCGTACTGCGGCAGGCGCGCGACGACCGTGGACCACGTGGTGCCGCGGTCGCAAGGTGGTGCGGACAGCTGGCTGAACACGGTGGCCTCCTGCGCCGAGGACAATCACCGCAAGGCGAACCGGACTCCGGAGGAGGCGGGGATGCCGCTGCTGCGGCACCCGTTCGAGCCGACGCCGGCGGACGCGATGCTGTTGACGCTCGCCCAGGACGACCTGGCGGCGCTGCCGGAGTGGCTGTCGCGTGAGGCGACGGCCCCGGCCGCCTGATCGTCGGACGCCCGATCCCCGGACGCCTGATCGCCGGACGTACGACGTGGGGCCCGCCTTCCGGGAAGGCGGGCCCCACGTCGTAGGCGGTGCGGGTCAGTCGATCGGGGGGCGCTCCCGGCGTTCCGCGCCCTTGTTCTGCTGCGGTACGGAGCCTCCGCCGCCCGAATTGCCGCCCAGCGGGTTGAAGTTGCCCATGGCGCCGGAGAGGCCCTTCAGGGCGTCGCCGATCTCGCTGGGGACGATCCAGAGCTTGTTGGCGTCGCCCTCGGCGATCTTCGGGAGCATCTGGAGGTACTGGTAGCTGAGGAGCTTCTGGTCGGGGTCGCCGGCGTGGATGGCCTCGAAGACCGTGCGCACCGCCTGGGCCTCGCCCTCGGCGCGCAGCGCGGCCGCCTTGGCCTCACCCTCGGCGCGCAGGATCTGGGACTGCTTCTCGCCCTCCGCGGTGAGGATCGCGGCCTGGCGGGTGCCCTCCGCGGTGAGGATCGCGGCGCGCTTGTCACGGTCGGCGCGCATCTGCTTCTCCATCGAGTCCTGGATGGAGGTGGGCGGTTCGATCGCCTTGAGTTCGACGCGGTTGACGCGGATGCCCCACTTGCCGGTGGCCTCGTCGAGGACGCCGCGCAGGGCCGCGTTGATCTCCTCGCGGGAGGTGAGGGTCCGTTCCAGGTCCATGCCGCCGATGATGTTGCGCAGCGTGGTGACGGTGAGCTGCTCGATGGCCTGGATGTAGCTGGCGACCTCGTAGGTGGCCGCGCGGGCGTCGGTGACCTGGTAGTAGATGACCGTGTCGATGTTGACCACCAGGTTGTCCTGGGTGATCACCGGCTGCGGCGGGAACGGGACGACCTGTTCGCGCAGGTCGATGCGGTTGCGGATGGTGTCTATGAACGGGACGACGATGTTGAGGCCCGCGTTGAGCGTGCGCGTGTAGCGGCCGAACCGCTCCACGATGGCCGCGCTGGCCTGTGGGATGACCTGGATCGTCTTGATCAGGGCGATGAAGACCAACACCACCAGGATGATCAAGACGATGATGACCGGTTCCATCGTGCTCCCCGTACCCTTCTCCGCCTCGGCGCTCTCGGAAGATCTTTATGGCTGTTGAAGATCTTGCTGGTCGAGTCTGGCAGACGGTCGCCCGCCTCGTGGGGTGTTCGGCCGACTTGTCGTCGTGCGAGGTCAGATGACGATCGCGGTGGCCCCCTCGATGTCCACCACGTCGACGGCCTGCCCGACGTCGTAGGCGCGGTCGGTGTCGAGCGAGCGGGCCGACCAGACCTCTCCGGCGAGCTTGATGCGGCCGCCGGCGCCGTCGACCCGTTCCAGTACGACGGCCTGCTTGCCCTTCAGCGCGTCGATGCCGGTCGCGAGCCCGGGCCGCGAGGTGCCGTGCCGGTTCGCGAGGGGCCGTACGACGGCGATGAGGGCGACGGAGACGACGACGAAGACGAGCACCTGGGGCACGACGTCGAAGCCGAGTCCCGCGGTGACCGCGGCGGCGACGGCGCCCACGGCGAACATGCCGAACTCCGGCATCGCGGTGACCACGAGCGGGATTCCGAGCGCTGCCGCGCCGACGAGCCACCACACCCATGCGTCGATGTCGTTCACATGGTCATGGTAGGGCCGTGCCGGTGCCAACGACAGGGCACGTCCGGGGAGTTCAGGACAGCGGCAGTCCGTGGGCGGTCCAGCGCTCGCCGACCTGCTCGACGACGAGGGGCAGGCCGAAGCAGAGGGAGAGGTTGCGGGAGGTGAGTTCGAGCTCGATGGGGCCCGCGGTGAGGACCTTGCCCTGACGGATCATCAGGACGTGGGTGAAGCCGGGGGCGATCTCCTCGACATGGTGGGTGACCATGATCATGGAGGGGGCGATCGGGTCGCGGGCGAGCCGGCCGAGCCGGCGCACGAGGTCCTCGCGGCCGCCGAGGTCGAGACCGGCGGCGGGCTCGTCGAGGAGGAGCAGCTCGGGGTCGGTCATCAGGGCGCGGGCGATGAGGGTGCGCTTGCGCTCGCCCTCGGAGAGGGTGCCGAAGGCGCGCTCGAGGTAGTCGCTCATGCCGAGGCGGTCGAGGAAGGCGCGGGCGCGCTGCTCGTCGACCTCGTCGTACTCCTCGCGCCAGGTGGCGGTCATGCCGTAGGCGGCGGTGAGCACGGTCTCCAGGACGGTCTGGCGCTTGGGGAGCTTCTCGGCCATGGCGATGCCGGCGATGCCGATGCGCGGGCGCAGCTCGAAGACGTCGACCTTGCCGAGGGTGTCGCCGAGGATGGTGGCGGTGCCCTTGCTGGGGAAGAGGTAGGTGGAGGCGACGTTCAGGAGGGTGGTCTTCCCGGCGCCGTTCGGGCCGAGGATGACCCAGCGCTCGCCCTCCTTGACCGACCAGGAGACCTGGTCCACGAGAGCCCGGCCCTCGCGGACCACGGATACGTCCTGAAGTTCCAGAACATCGCTCATGAGCCCGTTGTCTCCCCTTGCAGTGTGGCCGGTCTCGGCTGTCGCGTGCGCCTGTGGCTGGGTCCGCCGCCGGTGGGCGCGGTCCTCAAGGAAATCTACGCCACGAGCCGGGCAAGCCGTTCCATCGGTCCGGTCCTTAGGGTGGTCCCATGCTTTCTGAACCGCGCGCCGGACGCCTTGCCGCTTGGGGAAATGCCCTGTTGGCCGGATTTGTCTCTCCGGATGACGCCGCTCTCGCCATCGTCGGCGAGGACGCGGTGCATCGGGTGGAGGGGCTCCCCGGGGAGAGCGGGCCGGTCGGGCTCACGCTGGCTCTCGGGCGGCTGCGGGCGCTGGGGGTGACCGGGCTGCGGGTGGCGCTGCCCGCGCCGGGGCATCCGCTCGGGCTGAGCGGGCCGCCGGAGTTCAACGCGCGGGCGCTGGAGGCCGAGGAGGCGGCGGTCTGCCACGGCGCCGCGCTGGGGCTGGTCCCCGAGGTGTCCGAGGCCGGTCCGGAGGGCGATGTGCACGTGGAGGTGGTCTGGCACTGTCTGCCGGTGCGGGAGGCGCCGCCGGCCGACGTGCCGTCGCTGGGCGAGGCGGAGCGGGAACTGGCGGAGGCGCTGCGGGACGCGACGGAGGTGCTGTCGCGCCTCGACGTGGCGGGCTCGGGGCCGGTGGCGGAGGCGGCGATCGACGCGTACCGGGCACGGGCCGAGCGCGGGCGGGAGATCCTGGCGCCGGGCTATCCGCCGCGGGCGGTGCGGGTGCTGGAACTGGCGCAGCGGGTGGGTCTGCTGGTGTCGATGGCGTACGACAGCGGGCACGGCGGCGCGGTGAGCGCGGCGGAGATGGGCGCCCGCACGCAGGCGCTGCGGCCGGTGGAGCGCACGGCCCGGCGGGCGCAGGTGGCGGCGTACAACGCGATGGTGGAGGAGCGGGAGCGCGGGACGCGCTAGGGCCCGCGGTGCGCTGGGCGGGCCGGTTCCGGCACGGCGAAGGGCCCCGCGGTCGTCCCTGGCCGCGGGGCCCTTCTGACTGCGGGGCGTCAGCCGTTGGCGGCCTGGTTGCCGAAGGCCGGGTTGAGCAGGCCGATGACGTTGACGCTGTTGCCCACCACGTTCACGGGGATGTGGACGGGGACCTGGACGACGTTGCCCGAGGCGACGCCCGGCGACTGCACGGCCGCGCCGTCGGCACCCGCGTCGGCGACAGCGGCACCGGCGGACGCGCCTGCGGCGATACCGGCGACGGTGAGGGCCACGGCGGCCTTCTTGGCGATGTTCATGAGAAGCGTTCCTCCTGCGTGTGCGATACCGACCCGGCCGCGGGTCGTGCCTGGTGAACGCGGGAGGGGCGGAATGGCAACGGCCTCGGATCGTCAACTGCCCGTTCGGATCATTCGGGCGACAAAACGACCGGCCTCCCGGGGCGGGCCGGGAGGCCGGTGGGGCGACGGTCGCGGCGGGGGGACCGCGACCGGGCCTCAGTGCTTCGTCAGCGCTTCGTCAGCGCCGCGTCGGTGGCGCTCAGTGGTTGAGGCCGTGGTTGCCGAACGCCGGGTTCAGCAGGCCGATCACGTTGACGCTGTTGCCGACCGCGTTGACCGGGACGTGCACCGGGACCTGGACGAGGTTGCCCGAGACGACACCCGGAGAGCCCTGGGCCTGGCCGTCGGCGGCGGTGGAGGCGGAGGCCATCCCGGCCCCGGCGGCGATCAGTCCGCCCGCCACCATCGTCACGGCGGCGGCCTTCTTCAGGTTCTTCACTTCTCAGCCCTCTCGTTGCGAGCGCCGCGGCAGTCGCCGCAGCACGCACTGAGAACGCGGGCGGCTCCGGGAGGATGCGCCATCCGGGTGACATTCCCACGACGGTATGAATCTCATCCCGGAACGCGACGTTCCATGTTGCCGCCCGGCCGCCCGGCCGTCCCGCCCCGCCGCTCGCCGTACTGTCCCCCGCCGGGGCGTGTCAGCCGGCCACCCCGTGCCGTACCGCCCACAGCGCGGCCTGGGTGCGGTCCGCGAGGTCGAGCTTCATCAGGATGTTCGAGACATGCGTCTTGACGGTCTTCTCGGACAGCACCAGCGCGCGGGCGATCTCGCGGTTGGAGCGGCCGTCGGCGATCAGGCCCAGCACCTCGCGCTCCCGGTCGGTGAGCGAACCGGTCCTGCCCTGGCCCGGGTTGGTCTCCTCCTGGCTGAGCAGCGCGCCCGCGACCTCCGCCTGGAGCACCACGTGACCGGCGTGCACCGAGCGGATGGCGGCGGCCAGGGCGTCGGGGTCCACGTCCTTGTAGACGTACCCCGCGGCGCCCGCGCGGAGGGCCGGGACCACCGTGCGCTGCTCGGTGAAGCTGGTGACGATCAGCACGCGCGCACCGTTGTCGCGTTCGCGGAGCATGCGGAGCGCGTCGACGCCGTCGGTGCCCGGCATCTTGACGTCCATGAGGATCACGTCGGGCCGCAACTCCTCGGCGCGGTCGACTCCTTCGGCGCCGTCGGCGGCCTCGCCCACGACCTCGATGTCGTCCTGCACCTCCAGGAAGGTGCGCAGGCCCCGGCGGACGACCTGGTGGTCGTCGACGAGCAGAACCTTGATTGCGTCAGCCACCGGGGACCTCCAGCTCGATCGTGGTGCCCTTGCCGGGCGCCGACTCCACGGTCAGCCGGCCGCCGACCCCGCCGGCCCGGTCGCGCATGGAGACCAGGCCGAGATGGCGGCCCGCGCTGCGGACGGTCGCCGGGTCGAAGCCGCCGCCGTCGTCGGTGACGCGCAGCACGGCTCCGCAGCCGCGGCGGTCGACGGTGACGTCGACGCGCTCGGCCCCGGAGTGGCGCAGCGCGTTGTGCAGGGCTTCCTGGGCGACCCGCAGCACGGCCTCCTCCTGGGCGGCGGGCAGCGCGCGGAAGCTGTGGGCGGCGAAGGTCACGCGGGCGCTGTGGGCGCGGTCGAGGACCTGGATCTGGGTGCGCAGGGTGGCGACCAGACCGTCCTCGTCGAGCGCGGCGGGCCGCAACTCGACGACGGCGGCGCGCAGTTCCTCGGTGGCCTCCGCGGCGAGCGCGGCCACCTGCTGCAACTCGCCCTTGGCGCGCGTGGGATCGCGGTCGACCAGGGCGGCGGCGGCCTGTGCGGTCAGCCGCAGCGAGAACAGCTTCTGGCTCACGGCGTCGTGCAGTTCGTGCGCGAGGCGGGAGCGTTCCTCGGCGATGGTGAGTTCGCGGCTGCGTTCGTAGAGCCGGGCGTTGGTGAGGGCGATCGCCGCGTGCTGGGCGAGGATGGACAGCAGTTCCTCGTCCTCCTCGGTGAAGCCGCAGCCGCCTTCCGGCTTGGGGCAGTTCTTGTTCGCGAGGAAGAGGGCCGCGATGACCTCGTCGCCGTCGCGCACGGGCAGACCGAGGAAGTCGGACATGTCCGGGTGGGCGGTGGGCCAGCCCTCGAAGCGCGGGTCGGCGCGGACGTCGGCGAGCCGCTCGGGGCGGGCCTCGTCGAGCATGGCGGCGAGGATGCCGTGCCGGCGTGGGAGCGGGCCGATGGCCTTCCACTGCTCGTCGCTGACGCCGTCGACCACGAACTGGGCGAACCCTCCGTGATCGTCGGGGACGCCGAGGGCGGCGTACTGCGCGTCGAGCAGTTCGCGGGCCGAGGCGACGATCGTCTTGAGGACGTCGCGCACCTCCAGATGCCTGCTCATGGCCAGCAGCGCGGAGCTCACCGCGGCGAGGCCGGACCTGGGGCCGTGACTCATGTCCTCACAGTAACGGCGGGGTGCCGCGGCCCGGATCGGACCGGCGACGCCCGCCGCACCGGCCGCTGGACCTAGGCCGCAGGTCCCCCGCCCGGTCCCGCTCCTTCTCCTCCGCCGCCCGGCGGACCTAGGACCGCGGTCGCCGGTACCGGGGTGTAGGTCGAAGGGCCCGTGCGGCTGCGGCTCGCGTCCGACGCGGTGGCGGGGTGCCGGTTCCTACGTTGGGGGCACCGCCGGGCACAGGGCGGCAGTGGACGAGGGGACGGATGTCATGCCGGTAGCGATCATCACGGGTGCGTCGAAGGGGCTGGGCCGGGCGCTCGCCGAGGCCCTGGCGGCGCGGGGCTGGGATCTGGTGCTCGACGCGCGGGGCGGTGACGCGCTGGCCGCGGTCGCGCGGGCGGTGGCCGGGCACGGCGCACGGGTGGAGGGGCTGCCCGGCGATGTCACGGACGCCGGGCACCGGGCGGAACTGGTGGCGGCCGCGGGCCGGCTCGGCGGGCTGGATCTGCTGGTGCACAACGCCAGCGCGCTGGGCGCCGAGCCGCTGGTGCCGCTCGCGGGACTGGCCCTGGACGGGCTGCGGCGGGCGCTGGAGGTGAACGTGGTCGCCGCGCTGGGTCTGGTGCAGGAGGCGCTGCCGCTGCTGCGGGCGTCGGAGGCGGGCGCGGTGATCGCGGTCAGCTCGGACGCGGCGGCGGAGGCGTACGAGACCTGGGGCGGTTACGGGGCGTCGAAGGCGGCCCTGGACCAGCTCGCCGCGGTGCTGGGCGCTGAGGAGCCGGGTCTGCGGGTGTGGGCGGTGGACCCCGGGGACATGGCGACGGAGCTGTACGCGGCGGCCGTACCCGACGATCACGGGGCGCGGCCGGATCCGGCGGAGGTGGCGCCCGCGTTCCTGCGGCTGCTCGACGAGCGTCCGGCGACCGGCCGGTACGCGGCCCCGTCACTGCTGGAGGGGCGGCGATGACGCTGGCCATCAGGGTGCCGGCGGAGCTGTCGGCGCGGGTGCCCGCCGAGCAGCGCGGGCCGGGGCTGGACCGGGACGCCGTACGGATGCTGGTGTCGCACGGTACGGCGGTGTCGCACCACGCGTTCCCGGAGCTGCCGCGGCTGCTGCGGGCCGGGGACCTGCTCGTGGTGAACACCTCTCCCACGCTGGCGGCCGCGGTGGACGGGTGGATCGGGCGGGCGCGGGTGGTCGTGCACTTCTCCACGCGCGGGGACGACGGCCGGTGGGCGGTGGAGCTGCGCGAGCCGGACGGCGGCGGCACCACGCGCCCGCGCGCGGGCGGGCCCGCGGGAACAGGGGTACGGCTGCCCGGGGGCGGACGGCTGGTCCTGGAGGAGCCGCTGGCGCCGGGCGGGGCGCGGCTGTGGTGGGCGCGGGCGGACGGCCCCGCGGTCGGGGGGCTGCTGCGCCGGCACGGGCGGCCGATCCGGTACGCGTACACGGAGCGGGACCAGCCGCTGGCGGCGTACCAGACGGTGTTCGCGCTGCCGCAGCCCGGCGGGGCGGGCAGCGCGGAGATGCCGAGCGCCGCGCGTCCCTTCACCGCGCGGCTGGTGGCGGAGCTGGTGAGCCGGGGGGTGCAGTTCGCGCCGATCACGCTGCACACCGGGGTCGCCTCGGCCGAGGCGCACGAGCCGCCGTACCCGGAGCGTTTCGCGGTGCCGGAGGCGTCGGCGCGGCTGGTGAACGCGGCGCGGGCCGGGGGCGGCCGGGTGGTGGCGGTGGGGACGACGGCGGTGCGGGCCGTCGAGTCGGCGACGGGGGCGGACGGGACGGTCCGGGCCGCACGGGGGTGGACGGACCTGGTGGTGACGCCCGGGCGCGGGGTGCGCGCGGTGGACGGGCTGCTGACCGGGCTGCACGAGCCGGAGGCGTCGCACCTGCTGATGCTGGAGGCGGTGGCGGGGCGCGCGGCGGTGGACCGGGCCTACGGGGAGGCGCTGCGCGGGCGCTATCTGTGGCACGAGTTCGGCGACGTGCACCTCATCCTGCCCGGCTTGTCCGGCCCGTCGTAAACACTCACTCTTCGCATTTCTTAATGAACACGTGGTGAGCAAATCTGGCGGCCGATGTGAGGCCGCGCATGAGGCCCAGATCACCTACTACCGAACATAGAAGACATGCATTTCCCCGTGAACGGGGCAGACATACCTGTCTGCCCCGTTTTGTCCGTGCCTGATCCACTATGCCGGATAGTACGTCACACCTTTGCCAGGGCATTTTGCGCTCGCTAAGAATTGCTCATGTCGCTCGGCGCCGCGGGTTCGAACCCGCGGCCTTCTTGCGGAAGGGCCCGAGACCCCCGCCTGACGCGAGCGGCATCCGCGCTACTCGAAGAGGTTCATCTGTTATGCCCAGCTCCATCCGACTCAGTGGTCTTACCCGACATCACAAGATCGCCATTGCCGGTGTCACCGCCCTCGGTACCGCCGCCATCGCGTTCTCCGCGGTGCCCAGCAGCGCCGAGACCACGCACACCACGGCCGCCGTCGCGCCGACGACCACGCAGGTCAAGGACGCGCAGGTCAAGAACGTGCAGATCAAGGACGTCAAGGCCAGCATCACCGACCAGCTGGCCGGCCAGAGCCTGAAGACGGGCTACATCGACGCCAAGCAGCAGGCCGCCGCCGCGCTGGCCAAGCAGAAGGCCGCCGTGAAGGCCGCCGCGAAGGCCGCCGCCGTCAAGAAGGCCGCCGCGCAGCACCGTGCCGCCGCCGCGCACAAGGCCGCGGCCGCGCACAAGGCCGCCGCCGCCCACAAGGCGAAGGCCGCGCACCACTCCAAGAAGTCCGTGAGCCGGTCCGCCGAGCGCCCCGCCGTCAAGCAGGCCTCGACGAAGAGCTACGCGAACAACCTCGACGGCTGGATCAACGAGAGCCTCGACATCATGCACGCCAAGGGCATCCCGGGCAGCTACCACGGCCTGTACAAGAACATCATGCGTGAGTCGTCCGGCAACCCCCGCGCGATCAACGACTGGGACATCAACGCCATCAACGGCATCCCGTCCAAGGGCCTGCTCCAGGTGATCCAGCCGACGTTCAACACGTACCACGTGTCCGGCACGTCGAACGACATCTACGACCCGGTCGCCAACATCACCGCCGCCGCCAACTACGCGGCGCACCGTTACGGCACGATCGACAACGTCAACTCGGCCTACTGAGTCGTCCGCGCACCGGGGCCGCGCGGACCCCGGAACGTGGAAGCCGAAGGGCGGCACCCTCCGAGAGGGTGCCGCCCTTCGGGCGTCGCGGAGCAGGCGCTACTTGCGCATGACCTCCGGCTCGTGGCGACGCAGGAAGCGGGCCACGAAGATGCCGCACACCACCCCGAGCACGACCAGGGCGAGCATGTCCATGCTCCAGGCGCCGACCGTGTGCGCCCACAGCGGGTCGTCGGGCTTGCCCTTGCCGGGCGGGGCGATCTTGTTGAAGTCCAGCGTGGCGCCCGCCGCCGCGACCGCCCAGCGGGACGGCATCAGATACGAGATCTGGTTCGCGCCGATCGAGCCGTTCAGGGTGAACAGGCAGCCGGTGAACACCACCTGGATGATCGCGAACATCACCAGCAGCGGCATCGTCTTCTCGGCGGTCTTCACCAGCGACGAGATGATCAGGCCGAACATCATCGAGGTGAAGCCCAGCGCCATGATCGGCACGGACAGCTCGATGAGCGTGAGATGGCCGAGGACCAGGCCCTTGTCGGGGATCTCCCGGCTGGCGAAGCCGATCACGCCGACCATCAGGCCCTGCAGGATCGTCACCACGCCGAGCACGAAGACCTTCGACATCAGGTACGCCGAGCGGGACAGGCCCGTCGCGCGCTCCCGCTCGTAGATGACCCGTTCCTTGATCAGCTCACGGACCGAGTTCGCGGCGCCGGCGAAGCAGGCGCCCACCGCGAGGATCAGCAGCACGGTGGTCGCCGTGCCGTTCGGCACGGGCTGACCGGTGGCCCGGTTGATCATCGGGTTGGGCAGCAGACCCTTGCCCGAGTCGATCAGCAGGCTGACCGCGCCGAGCACCAGCGGCAGGATCACCGTCAGCGCCAGGAAGCCCTTGTCCGAGGCGATGACGGTGGCGTACCGCCGCACCAGCGTGCCGAACTGGGACATCCAGCCCTGCGGCTTCGGCGGCTTCATCGCCTGCATCGGCGGCAGCTGTACGGACTGCGGCGCGACCGCGTCGATGTCCGCGGCGTACATCTGGTAGTGCTGCGAGCCCTTCCAGCGACCGGCCCAGTCGTAGTCGCGGTAGTTCTCGAAGGCGGAGAACACATCGGCCCAGGTTTCGTAGCCGAAGAAGTTGAGAGCCTCCTCCGGCGGGCCGAAGTAGGCCACCGAACCGCCCGGCGCCATCACCAGCAGCTTGTCGCAGATCGCCAGTTCGGCCACCGAGTGGGTCACCACGAGCACCGTGCGGCCGTCGTCGGCGAGGCCGCGCAGCAGCTGCATCACATCGCGGTCCATGCCCGGGTCGAGGCCCGAGGTCGGCTCGTCGAGGAAGATCAGCGACGGCTTGGTGAGCAGCTCCAGGGCCACGGACACCCGCTTGCGCTGGCCGCCGGAGAGGGAGGTGACCTTCTTCTCCTTGTGGATGTCCAGCTTCAGCTCGCGCAGCACCTCGTCTATCCGGGCCTCGCGCTCGGCGCCGGTGGTGTCGGCCGGGAAGCGCAGCTTGGCCGCGTACTTGAGGGCCTTCTTGACGGTCAGCTCCTTGTGCAGGATGTCGTCCTGCGGGACCAGACCGATGCGCTGGCGCAGCTCGGCGAACTGCTTGTAGAGGTTGCGGTTGTCGTAGAGGACCTCGCCCTGGTCGGCCGGCCGGTAGCCGGTGAGCGCCTTCAGCAGCGTGGACTTGCCGGAGCCGGACGGGCCGATGACCGCGATCAGCGACTTCTCCGGGACACCGAACGAGACGTCCTTGAGGATCTGCTTGCCGCCGTCGACGGTCACCGTCAGATGGCGGGCGGAGAACGACACCTCGCCGGTGTCGACGAACTCCTCCAGGCGGTCCCCGACGATCCGGAACGTCGAGTGGCCGACGCCCACGATGTCCGTCGGACCGAGCTGCGCCGCCCCGCCCTTGGGGACCGGATGGCCGTTGACGTAGGTGCCGTTGTGCGAGCCGAGGTCGCGGATCTCGAAGCGGCCGTCCGGCGTGGAGTGGAACTCCGCGTGGTGACGGGAGACCTGGAGGTCCGAGACGACCAGGTCGTTCTCCAGGGCACGGCCGATGCGCATGACGCGGCCGAGGGAGAAGTGGTGGAACGTCGTCGGGCTGCGGTCGCCGTACACCGGCGGCGCCCCCGCGCCCACGCCGGGCTGCCCGCCACCGAGGCCCTGCTGCTGCGGGATCGACGGCGTGCCCTGCGGCTGCTGCCAGCCGGCCTGCGGCGCCTGCGGCAGGCCGGGACCGGCGCCCTGCGCCACCGGCTGCTGGGGCTGCGCCTGCGGCGTGACCACGGCGGCCGCGGTGCCGGACAGGCTCACCCGCGGTCCGTCGGTCGCGTTGCCGAGGTGCACCGCCGAGCCGGGGCCGATCTCCGTCTGCTGGATCCGCTGCCCCTGCACGAACGTGCCGTTGGTGCTGCCGTGGTCGTCGATGACCCAACTGCGGCCGTTGTGGCTGACCGTGGCGTGCCGCCAGGAGACCCTGGCGTCGTCGAAGACGATGTCGCCCTGCGGGTCGCGCCCCAGGGCATAGGTCCTGGACGGATCCAGCGTCCAGGTCCGTCCGTTTGATTCCAGTACGAGTTCCGGCACTCCAAGCCCCACTACGTAGTCCCCCGAATTACCCCCGTCGCAGGGAGTCTAGGGATGTCGAACATCGTCGGAAACTATTTCAGGCCCGGCCCCCTGTCCGAAAGCCGGGCCGTGCGACGACTGCGCTACAACCCGGCGGCGACCGCGCCACAACCCGACCGCGACCGCACAACAACGCGTCGGCCGTTGCCGTTGACGGGGTTGAAACCGGCCCGGAGAGTGGTAATCCGACGCGAGAGGGACAGGCACGGGGCCGGCCGTGCCGCGGATCGGGGGGTCTGCCATGAGCACTGCCACGGGCGTCGCGACGGCACCGCGGGGCACCCAAGTGCCCTGGGGGGACGTGCTGCTGTCCGCGATCGCCGCGGTGAGCTGGGCGCTGATCGGGATGGCGGGCACGGCCGCGCTCGGCCTGCATCTGCTCCAGGCCGACTCGGCCGGCTCGCTCGGCCCGATGACCGCCGCCGTGGTCGCGCTCGGCGCGGGCGGCTCCGTCCAACCCTCGGGCGACGTCGCCGCGTTCGGGCTCAAGGGCGCCGAGGCGCACACCGCCGTCTCCCTCACACCGCTCGGGGTCGGCCTGGTCGGCGCCCTGCTGCTGTCGTGGTTCTTCCTGAGGTCCTTGCGGGCGGCGGGAGTCGAGGTGTCGCCGGCCGAACTCCTCGCGCGCGTCGGCTCGGTGGTCGTGCTGTTCGTCGCGATGCTCGGCGGGCTCGCCTGGGCGGGACACGACGTCATCACCATCGACGGGTCCACGCTGGGCCTGGACAAGATCTCCGGCGGCTCCGGCTCCACCGGCGTCAAGATCCCCGGCCTCGGCGACCTCGGGAACATCGGCGGACTGCTGCCCGACAACGTCGGCAAACTCGTCGACGCCAAGGCGGCCGTCGGCTTCACCGTGCGGACCGGTCCGACGCTGCTCGGCGGGTTCGCCTGGTGCGCGGGCATCCTGCTCATCGCGCTGCTCGCCTCCCGGCGCACCCCGCTGCCGCGCGGCTGGCAGGCCGTGCACCGGGTCGTACGGCCGGCCGTGTCGGCCCTCGTCGCCGTACTGCTGCTCTGTGTGGCGGCCGGTCTGGCGGCCGCCCTGTACGCGGCGATCGGCGACGACCATCCGCGGCGGATCGCCGGGGCGGCGCTGCTCGGCGCCCCGAACGGCACCTGGCTCGCCATCCCCGTCGGCCTGTTCGTCCCGTTCCACGGGAAGGCCACGGGCGTGCTCACCCACTTCCTGCCGGCCCCGCTGGACACCCTCCTCGGCGGGAAGTCCGACCGGCCGGTGACCCTGGGGCGGCTGGCCGACCTCGACGGCCGGGTCTGGCTGCTCGGCGTGGCGGCGGCGCTGATGATGCTGCTGGCGGGGGTGCTCACCGCCGTACGGACGCCGGTGGGGCCGGCCGGACCGAAGGGCGGGCCGGCCGGGGGCGGCGCTCCGGGCGCGCTCGGGTTCGCCGGGCGGTGCGCGGTGCGGCTGGGCGTGGTGACCGCGCTGGCGCTGCCGTTGCTCGCCTGGCTGACCGAGGTGTCGGTGGGCGCGTCGCTGTCCGTGCTCGGCTTCCCCGCGTTCGGCGCGGGCGTGCAGCTGACCGGGAACCTCGGCCTCGCGCTGCTGCTGGGCGCCGCGTGGGGCGCGGGCGCGGGCGCCGTGGGGGCCCTGCTGGCCTGCGCGGCGGGGTCCGCGGGACGGCGGGCGGCGCCCCTGGCACTGGGTGACGCGGGGGGCGCGGGCGCGGGCCCCGCGTGGACGGGCGCCGTGGGCCCCGTCGGCGCCGGGGTGGGTGCGGGCGATCCGGCCGGGGAGGCGGGGCCGTATGTGCCGAGCGCGCCGTACCGGCCGCCGAACGCGGCCACCAATCCCTATCTGCGGGTGCCGGACGAGGTGCGCGACCCGGCGGCGGGCCGGGGGCCGGCCGCGCGGGAGACGGGCCGGGGAGCGGGTCCGCGCGACGGCGACGGCCGCGGTCCGGCGTCCGGTGCCGCCACGACGCCGCCGCCGGACGTGTACGGCGCCCCGACCATGGTCACGCCGGTGGGGCCGCCACCGCGGCCGCCGCGACCGCGGCCGGGCGGGCACCCGGCCGGTACCGACGGCCCGCAGGAGGGCCCACCGCCCCCGCC
>NZ_LAVA02000115.1 GCF_000974985.2 Streptomyces mangrovisoli
GGCGATCACGGGGCGGGGGCGGGCGGGTACGGGCCGTGCAGGAAGCGCTTGCTACGTACACGTGCGTCGGTGCCGGTGAGTGCGGGACCAGGGTCGCCCGGGTCAGCCGGCGTAGGGGTCCGGGACCTGGCCGGGGCGGGCCAGGAACGTGAAGTCGCAGCCGGTGTCGGCCTGGGTGACGTGCTCCTCGTACAGCGCGCCGTAGCCGCGCTCGAAGCGGGCGGGCGGCGGCGTCCACGCGGCCCGCCGGCGCGCCAGTTCGGCGTCGTCCACGTCGAGCCGCAGGGTGCGCGCCTCGACGTCCAGGGTGATCAGGTCCCCGGTGCGCACCAGCGCCAGCGGGCCGCCGACGTACGACTCGGGCGCGATGTGCAGGACGCAGGCGCCGTAGCTCGTGCCGCTCATCCGGGCGTCGGAGATCCGCACCATGTCGCGGACCCCCTGTTTCAGCAGGTGGGCGGGGAGCGGCAGCATCCCGTACTCGGGCATTCCCGGGCCGCCCCTGGGGCCCGCGTTGCGCAGCACCAGCACACTGTCCGCGGTGATGCCGAGCGCGGGGTCGTCGATCGTGCGCTGCAGGGTGCGGTAGTCGTCGAAGACCACGGCGGGGCCGGTGTGCTTGAGCAGGTGCGGCTCGGCGGCGATGTGCTTGATGACGGCGCCGTCGGGGCAGAGGTTGCCGCGCAGCACCGCGACCCCGCCCTCCGGGGCGACGGGGTGGTCGCGGGGCCGGATCACGTCGTCGTCGTGGACCCGCGCGCCGGCGAGCTGTTCGCGCAGGGTGTCGTGCGCGACCGTGGGCCGGTCCAGGTGCAGCAGGTCGGGGATGCGGGACAGGAAGCCGGGCAGGCCGCCCGCGAAGTGGAAGTCCTCCATCAGATAGCGGTCGCCGCCGGGGCGGACGTTGGCGAGGACGGGGACCGTGCGGGCGATGCGGTCGAAGTCGTCGAGGGTGAGGCGGACCCCGGCCCGGCCCGCCATCGCGATGAGGTGGATGACGGCGTTGGTGGAGCCGCCGAGGCCGAGGACGGTGGTGACCGCGTCCTCGAACGCCTCGCGGGTGAGGATGTCGGAGAGCCTCCGGTCCCGGTGGACCAGCTCGACCGCGCGCAGTCCGGAGGCGGCCGCCATGCGGTCGTGCCCGGAGTCCACCGCGGGGATGCTGGACGCGCCCGGCACGGTCACGCCGAGCGCCTCGGCGGCGGCGGTGAGCGTGGAGGCCGTACCCATGGTCATGCAGTGGCCCGGCGAGCGGGCGAGTCCGCTCTCCAGCTCGCCCATCTCGCAGTCGCCGATGATCCCGGCGCGCCGGTCGTCCCAGTACTTCCACATGTCGGTGCCGGAGCCGAGCACTTCGCCGCGCCAGTGGCCGGGCAGCATGGGCCCGGCGGGCACGAACACGGCCGGCAGGCCGACGGACGCGGCGCCCATCAGCAGCGCGGGCGTGGACTTGTCGCAGCCGCCCATGAGGACGGCGCCGTCGACCGGGTACGAGCGCAGCAACTCCTCGGTCTCCAGGGCGAGAAGGTTGCGGTAGAGCATGGGGGTGGGCTTCTGGAAGGTCTCGCTGAGGGTCGCGACGGGGAACTCCAGCGGGAAGCCGCCCGCCTGCCAGACGCCCCGCTTCACCGCCTGCGCCCGGTCGCGCAGATGCACGTGGCAGGGGTTGATGTCGGACCAGGTGTTGAGGATCGCGATGACGGGCTTGCCGAGATGCTCCTCGGGCAGGTAGCCGAGCTGCCGGGTACGGGCACGATGACTGAAGGAGCGCAGCCCGCCGGTGCCGTACCACTGATGACTGCGCAGGTCCTCCGGACGTTTGCGGGCGGGGCGGTCGGGGGTGGGCCGGGCCGGGGGTTCGGTGCTGGTCATGCCGACCACCTTCCGGCCGTCGTCCGCGCCGACCAGGCCGCGGCGATGGCGGCGACCTCGGCACGCGCCTCGTGCGGCAGTTCGTGGCTCGGCGGGCGGACGTCGCGGCGGCACAGGCCCAGCGAGGCCAGGGCCTCCTTGACGACGGTGACGTTGTCGGCGGAGCCGTGCGCGGCCCGCAGTTCCTCGAAGCGGCGGATCCGCTCCCAGACCGTCATGGCGGCCCGGTAGTCACCCGACCGCAGCGCCTCGATCATGTCCAGCGAGACCGAGGGGGCCACGTTGACCAGGCCGGAGGTGAAGCCGGTGGCGCCCGCGGAGAAGTACGACGGCGCGTACGGCTCGGCCAGCCCGGCCACCCAGACGAAGCGCTCCAGGCCCGCGTCCCGGGCGAAGGCGGCGAACCGCGCCGCGTCCGGCACCGCGTACTTCACGCCCACGACGTTCGGGCAGGCGTCGGCGAGTTCGGCCAGCCGGGCGCCGGTGAGCTGCGCGTTGCGGATGTACGGCACCACGCCCAGGTCGGGCACCGCCGCCGCGACGGCCCGGTGGTAGGCGACCCAGCCGGCCTGCGCCACATAGGGGTGGACCGGCTGATGGACCATCACCATGCCGGCGCCGTGCTCGGCCGCGTGCCGGGCGGAGGCGACGGCGGTGGGCAGGTCGTGGCCGACGCCGACGAGGACCGCCGCGCGCCCGCCCGCCACCTCCAGCGTCAACTCCGTGACCAGGCGCCGCTCGTCGGGTGTGAGGGCGTAGAACTCGCCGGTGTTTCCGTTGGGGGTGAGGGTGGTGATCCCCCCGTCGAGCAGCCTGCGCAGCAGCACCCGGTGGGCGTCCCGGTCGATGCCGCCGTCCGCGGCGAACGGGGTCACCGGGATCGCCACCACGTCGGCGAGGGCCGCGCGTTGGGCGTCGAACGCCGTGCCGCTCATGCCCGGCCCTCCTCGGTGGCGGTCCGCGGGAACGCCCGCTCGACGAACGAGGCGATGTGGGCGCGGACCGCGTCGGCCGCGCCGTCGGCGTCGCCCGCCAAAGCCAGCCGCAGGATCTCCCGGTGCTCGCCGGCCTCCCGCTCCCACGACGGGTCGGTGGCCCAGGCGACGGCGGAGACCAGGGCGGCCTGGTCGCGGACCTCGTCGAGCATCCGGCCGAGCAGCGGGTTGCCGCAGGGCAGATACAGGGCGCGGTGGAACTCCCGGTTGGCGAGGGAGCGTTCGGCGGTGTCGGCGGCCCCGTCGGCACGGGTCAGCGCGTCGCGGGCGGCCTCCAGGGAGGCGCCGCGGCGCACCGCGCGGCGCACCGCCTCCGGCTCCAGGAGCAGCCGTACGTCGTAGACCTCGCGCGCCATGTCCGCGTCCACCATGCGCACCGTGACGCCCTTGTACTGGCTCATCACGACCAGTCCGGTGCCGGCCAGGGTCTTGAGCGCCTCGCGCACCGGGGTCTTGGACACCCCGAACTGCGCGGCGAGGTCGGTCTCGACCAGGGCCTGACCGGGTGTCAGCCGTCCGGTGAGGATGCGGTGTTTGATCGCGTCGAGCACGAACTGCGTGCGGGACGGGATCGGCAGGGGCACGGAGGTCATGCACGCCTCTCGTCGGTCGCGTTTCGGATCTCGTGTATCGCGTCTCATATATGACGTACGAGGTACGACGGGACGAAGGTAGGAGCGCCCGGGGGGTTCGTCAACGCCTTGCGCACAAGAAGTCGCCCCACTCGCCGCGGAGTTGGGGTGCGGTTCAGAAGGTGCGGGTCTCGCCCTCGCGCGCGGCGTCGGTCGGCCGGCCGGAGACCGCGGCCGCGCGGGCGGCCGCAGCCTCGCGGGTGAGGGTGGGGCCGACATGGGTGACGAGCAGCTGCCGCACCCGGGCGGTGCGGGCGATCCGGCCGGCGTCCTCCGGGGTCAGATGGACCTGTTCGCCTTCGCGATGCGCGTCGATGTCGGCCTCGCACAGGAACACCTCGGCTCCCGTGGCGAGTTGGACGAGCGCGTCGCACGGTCCGCTGTCCCCGGAGTAGGCGAGGACGCTGCCCTGGGACTCGGCGCGCAGCCCGTAGCTCTCGGTGTCGTGGGCGACGGCGCGGGCGGTGAGCCCGAGGTTCCAGTGCCGGACGGCGTGGCCGTCGTACAGGGGGCGGAAGTCCAGCACCCGGCCGAGGAAGCCGACGTCGGGCCGGCCGAAGAAGCCCGCGAGGCGGCGCGCGCAGTCGGGCGGCGCGTACACCGGGACCGGCGCGGGCGGGGTGAGGCCGCCGAACGCGAACGCGTAGGCCGCGGCGAGCAGATCGGCGCTGTGGTCGGCGTGCAGATGGGATATCCAGATGGCGGTGAGCCGGGAGGGATCCGTGTGCCGCTGCAACGCGGCGAACGTGCCGGGCCCCGCGTCCAGCCACACCTCGGCCCCTCCGCCGCGCAGCAGATAGCCGGAGCACGGGCGGTCCGGACCGGGGTGCGGGGAGGCGGTGCCGAGGACGGTGAGGCTGAGGGGCATGGTGGGGAGCGTACGGTTTCGTCCCCTTGGCCCGCTGCCGGTTTCGCCGCCTCCGCCCGCGACCAGCCCCCCCCACCGGGCCGCGGTCGACCACCAGAGCCCCTGAATGGCTACGGCTTCCAGGCCGGGTCCCGTCCGCTGAGGCCGACCGCCCGGTCGAGCAGGGGCGCCCCGTCCGGCACCGGCACGACGGGCCCGAAGATGCCGCCGCCGCGCGAGGGGTCCTCGGCCGCCGCGCGCAGGAAGCCGTACGACGCCTCCAGCGCCACCGGGTCCGGGTCGTACTCCTGGCCGGTGGCACGGGCCAGGTCCCAGCCGTGGATCACCAGTTCGTCGGCCGCGACCGCGGCGGCGACGGCACCGGGCAGGCTCACCCCGCCCGCACGGGTCACGCCGTCCCAGGCCGCGGGGTCGCGCCAGGCCTCGGCGAGTCCGTCGAGCACCTCGGGCAGCTCCCGCCGCCAGCCGGGGCCGATGTCGGGGGTACGGGCGTCGGGGGCGGTGTCGGTCGTGGCGCCGAGCCGCTTGCGCCCGGCGTCGCGGAACGCACCCGCGAGGCCGGTCAGATGCCCGAGCAGATTGCGCACGGCACACCCCGGGCACGGTGTGACGTCCGCGAGCTGCTCGTCGCGCACGCCCTCCGCCAGCCGGGCCACCACACGGGTCTGGGGGCCGAGGTCGAACATCGTGTCGGTCATGCCCTGCTCCTTCGGGATGCGCGGAGACCGCCGCGCACGGGACCGCGGGAGGGCGCGGTCGCCCTACGAGGGGTGACCGGCGGGGCCGCGGGAACTCATCGGCGCGACCCCCTCCGCAGGAGGAAATAGGGCACCTGACCGATGCCGCGGCCCCCGCCTCAGAACCACGATGACGTGCCATGAAGAAGCAGAACCGGACGGTGGCGCGGGTCCTCGGGGACCGCGCCGCGGGGCCGTATCTCGCCGGTGTGGTGGTCTCCTCCTTCGGCACGTCCGCGCTGGGGACGGTCGCCGGGGTGTGGGTGAAGGACCTCAGCGGCTCGAACACGCTGGCCGCGCTGTGCACGCTCGCGATGTGGCTGCCGACCCTGGCCGGTCCGGCGCTCGGCCTGCTCGCCGACCGGGTCCGGCGCAGGCCGCTGCTGATCGCGACCGACCTCGCCCTCGCCGCCGCCCTGCTCACGCTGTTCGCCGTGCGCTCCCCGGACCGCGTGTGGCTGCTGTTCACGGTCCTGCTGGTCTACGGCGCCGTGCTCGCCGTGCAGGACCCCGCGGAGTCGGCGCTGCTCGCGTCCGTCGTCGACGGGGAGCTGCTCGGCGATCTGAACGGGCTGCGGACGACCGCGGCGGAGGGCGTGCGGCTGCTCGCCCCGGCGGTGGGCGCGGGCCTGTACGCGGCGTACGGCGGCCCCGCGGTGGCGGGGGTGGACGCGGCGAGCTGCGCGGTCGCGGCGGCGGTGTGGCTGCTGGTGCGGGTCGCGAAGGAGCCGCCCCGGCCGACGGCCGACGGGACCTGGCGGGAGGCGACCGCGCAGGGCGCCCGGCAGCTGTGGGGGCACCCGCGGCTGCGCCCGCTGGTGCTCGCGGGCGGCGCGACCATGCTGCTGGCCGGGGTGAACGCCGCGACGACCTACGCCGTGGTCGACGCGCTCGGCCGCTCCCCCGCCTTCGTCGGTGTGCTGTCCACGGCGCAGGGCGCCGGTTCGGCGGTGGCCGGGCTGCTGTCCGGGCCCGCGCTGCGGCGACTCGGCGCGCTGAGGCTCGCGGCGGCGGGCATCGCCGTGGCCGCGCTCTGTGTGGCGGCCCGCGCGGTGCCCTACGACGTGGTGACGGTGGCGTGCAGCGCCGGGGTCGGTCTGGGGCTGCCCTGTGTGCTCGTCGCGGCGTTCACGGAGGTGCAGCGCGAGACGCCGGTCGAGCTGCTGGGCCGGGTGTCGGCCACGGCCGGCACGGTGGTCAACGCGCCGACCGTGCTCGGTCTCGGCGGCGGGGCGTGGCTGGTCGCGGTCGTGGACCAGCGGCTGCTGTCGGTGGCGACCGGCGCCCTGCTGCTCACCGTGGCCGCCGCCCTCACCCGCCCGCCCGCGACCGCCGCCCGTACGACCTCCGGGGAGCCGCCCCGCACCGCGGCCCCGCCGTCGGCCCGCACCGGCGCCGGGCCACCGGCCACCGCACCGCCCGGCGAACCGCGGTCCCCCGCGGCCGGGTGGCCGTCCGCTCACCCCGCCCGGAGGGCCTCGCGTACCGCGGACAGGTCGTCGTCCGATGCCAACCCGGCGTGATAGAGCCGCAGTTCGTTCGCGCCGAGGTCGCGGGCGCGGGCCGCGTCCGCGGCGAGGGCGGCCGGCCGGCCGCCCATCCCGGACACGATCGTGAAGTTGGCGGCGAGCACCGCGCCCCCGCGCCGGGCCTCCGCGAACGGGGTGAGCAGTCCGGCCCCGCCCGTGCAGGGCACGACCACGCCGTCCGCGACGGACAGGATGTGCGCCGGGTCCACGCCGGCGTTGGCGCCGCAGTGGTACGACACCGGGTCGGCGTGCAAAAGCACCCGGAAGCCCTCGGGCGCGGCGGCCCGCACGGCCGCCACGGCCGCCTCCTGGAGGGTGCGCGCGGTGCCGTCGCGCCAGGCGCGGATCGCGGCCGCGCGCCCCTCGCCGAGCAGCTTCTCCACGCCCGGCCAGCCGCCGTCGGACGGCGCGCCGCGCCAGACGGGCTCCAGCGCGGACCGTACGGCGGCGGCCAACGCGTCGGCGTCCAGGCCCTGTTCGCCGTAGCCGGTCCGGCACCGCGGGCAGAAGCAGAGCGCCATCAGGTAGGCGCCCGCGTCACCGAGTCCGACCCCGCTGGTCTTGTCGTGGGCGTGCAGGTGCGTGAGGCCGTACCAGCCGAGGGACTCCAGTTCGGTGCCGCGCGCGCCGGGGCGGACCGCCGCCTCGGCGGCGAGGTCGACGAGGAGGGCGCGGGTGGCGGGCTGCGCGATGCACGGCGCCCACGGGTAGCGGTCGCCGTAGGCGTTGACCACCGAGGTGTCCGGATGCTCCGCGCCCAGGCGGGAGTTGTGCGCGAGGACGACCCAGGTGTGCACGTCGAGGCCCGCGTCGGCGAGCGCGGCGGCGGCCTCGCCGTACGCGTCGCCCGGCGCCCAGTCGCCCGCCGGGTACGGCCGCAGGGCGCGGCCCGACCACCGCTCGCCCGGCGGGTAGAGCACGGCGGCGTGCTCGGCGGTGACGATCCGGTGGCGCGGATGCCGGGGGGTCAGCGCGCGGGTGGAGTGGTAGGCGGCGGCGAGCGTCACCTGGGCCACGCCGAGGGACGCGGTGCGCGCGGCGGCGTCCGGGTCGCCGACGACGTCCCAGGGGTAGAGGAAGGCCGAGGTCCTCACGCGTCCTCCTTGAGCAGCGCCTGGCCGCGCTCGATGATCAGGGCGAGTTGCTTGACGTGGTCCTCGGGCGGCTCGTGCAGCGGCGGCCGCACCTCCCCGACGTCCAGGCCGCTCAGCCGTACGCCCGCCTTGACGAGGGAGACGGCGTAGCCGCGGCCCTGGGCGCGCAGTTCGACGAAGGGGCGGTAGAAGCCGTCGAGGAGGCGGTGCGCGGTGGTGTCGTCGCCGGTGCGCAGCGCCGTGTGGAAGGCGAGGGCGATCTCGGGGGCGAAGCAGAAGACGGCCGAGGAGTAGAGGGTGATGCCGAGGGCGCGGTAGGCGAGCTGGGTCTGCTCGGCGGTGGGCAGGCCGTTGAAGTAGAGGAAGTCGCCGGGGACTTCGGTGCGCACCGCGCTGACGATCCGCTGCATCAGGTCGAGGTCGCCCAGTCCGTCCTTGAAGCCGATGACGCCCTCGGTCCGGGCGAGCCGGACGACGCTCCGCGGGGTGAACACGGCGTTGTCGCGCTGGTAGACGATCAGCGGCAGGCGGGTCGCGGCGGCCAGCTCCCGGTAGTGGCGCAGCAGCCCTTCCTGCGCCGCGAGGACGAGATAGGGCGGCATGGCGAGCAGGGCGTCGGCGCCCGCCTCCTCGGCCAGCCGGGCGTAGCGGACGGCGAGCGCGGTGCCGTACCCGGCGCCCGCGACGACCGGGACGCGTCCGTCCGCGGCCTCGACGGCCGCGCCGACCGCGGCCCCGAACTCCTCGGGGGTGAGCGCGTGGAACTCGCCGGTGCCGCAGCAGGCGAACACGGCGGCGGCCCCGGCGTCCACCCCTCGGCGGACATGGGCGCGGTAGACGTCCAGGTCGAGGGCGCCGTCGGGGCCGTAGGCGGTGACGGGGAAGAACAGCGGCCCGCTGGGGTTGCGGAGCCGAGCGGCGAGGGGGGCAGACGTCACGGGCTCTCCCTGTTGGTGCACGCCTATGATCGGTGTCCATATTCCTGAACGGAGCCACGCTAAAGCGCGCCAGAGGGCCGGTCAAGCGGGCATACCCGCTCCTGAGGGACGGATCGGATCCCCCGCCCGCCCCCGGCGTGCACCCCTGGGAGCGGGCGGAATCCTCCCGAGGAGCGGACCGGCCCCTCCCACCACGCGGGCGGAGATGCCCCGCGCACCCCCGGGAAGCGGCCCGCGGCACCCCGCCGCACCCCGCACGCCCTTGACGGGACGGGCTCGCACTCCTTAGCGTGTCCATGAATGTGAATGCTGTGCACAAATGCGGCCACCCGCACCCCGGACAGCGCCACGGCCGTGCAGCCGACACCAGGAGGCCGACGATGCCCGCTCCCCGCACCGTTCTGCTCACCGGCGCCGCCGGCGGGCTCGGCACCTTGATGCGGGGCCTGCTCCCCGGCCACGGCTACACCCTGCGCCTGTTCGACCTGCGCCCGATCGAGGACGCGCCGGAGGCGATCACCGCGGACCTCTCCGACAAGGACGCGCTGCGCGAGGCCGTCCGGGGCGTCGACGCGATCGTGCACCTCGCGGGCATCTCCCTGGAAGCACCCTTCGAGAAGATCCTGAAGTCGAACATCGAGGGCACCTACAACCTCTACGAGGCGGCCCGCGAGGAGGGCGTCCCCCGGATCGTCCTCGCCTCCTCCAACCACGCCGTCGGCTTCACCCCGCGCCCCCGGGGCGACGACCCGCTGATCCCGGTCGACACCCCGCGCCGCCCCGACACCTTCTACGGCCTGTCGAAGTCCTTCGGCGAGGACCTCGCCCAGCTCTACTGGGACAAGCACGGCCTGGAGACGGTCTCCGTGCGCATCGGCTCCTGCTTCCCCGAGCCGACCAGCGTGCGGATGCTCTCGGTGTGGATGAGCCCCGCCGACGGCGCCCGCCTCTTCCACGCGGCCCTGACCGCCGAGGGCGTCGGCCACACCGTCGTCTACGGCAGCTCCGCCAACACCCGCCTGTGGTGGGACCTTTCGAGCGCGCGCGCCCTCGGCTACGAGCCGCGGGACGACTCGGAGCCGTACGCCGCCGAACTGATCGCCGAGCACGGCGAGTTGGAGGACGGCAACCCGGCGCACGCCTGCCTCGGCGGGCACTTCGTGACCGACCCGCCGATCTGGCCGTACTGACGGACGGAGCGGCCCGGACCGAGCCGGGCCGGGCCGACCGAGAGAAGGCGTGGCCCGGACCGAGCCGGGCCGAGCGAGAGAAGGCGTGGCCCGGACCGAGCCGGGCCGACCGAAGGACGGCGTGGCCCGGACCGGGCCGACCGCGGGCGGGCACCGAACGGGCCCGCCCGCTCCCGCATTCGGGCACGGAACCTGCCCGCTCTCCCGCCGCACCCCGTGGCCGCGCAGGTCCACGACGGGCACGCCGCCGCGCGAACGGGCACACCCGGGCAGCATCGGGCCCGCAACAGGCCTGGTCCGTGCGGTGTGCCCGCTGTAGAACTTCCCCCATGAGTCCGAACGGGCAGCTCCGCGGCGAGGGAGGCGACACCATGGGCGCACGGACGGCGGAGGAGCGTCAGCGGGAGATCGTGCGGGCCGCCCGCGCCACCGGCTCGGTCGACGTCACCGCGCTCGCCGCCGACCTGGGCGTGGCGAAGGAGACCGTGCGACGGGATCTGCGCGCCCTGGAGGACCACGGACTGGTGCGCCGCACCCACGGCGGCGCCTACCCCGTGGAGAGCGCGGGGTTCGAGACCACGCTCGCCTACCGTGCCACCAGCCATGTCCCCGAGAAGCGCCGGATCGCCGCCGCGGCGGCCGACCTGCTCGGGGACGCGGAGACGGTCTTCGTCGACGAGGGGTTCACCCCGCAGCTGATCGCCGAGGCGCTGCCCACCGACCGCCCGCTCACCGTGGTCACCGCTTCCCTGCCGGTCGCCGGGGCGCTCGCGGGGGCCGGGAACGTCTCCGTGCTGCTGCTCGGCGGCCGGGTGCGGCCCGGCACCCTGGCGACCGTCGACCACTGGACGACGAAGATGCTGGCCGGCTTCGTCGTCGACCTCGCGTACATCGGCGCCAACGGCATCTCCCGCGAGCACGGCCTGACCACCCCGGACCCGGCCGTCGGCGAGGTCAAGGCGCAGGCCGTGCGGGCGGCGCGGCGGACCGTGTTCGTCGGCGTGCACACCAAGTTCGGCGCGGTCAGCTTCTGCCGGTTCGCCGAGGTCGGCGCGTTGGAGGCGATCGTGACCAGCACCCTGCTGCCCGCGGCCGAGGCGCACCGGTACGCGCTGCTGGGGCCGCAGGTCGTACGGGTCTGACCCGGCGGCCCACCCGCGTACGGGTCCGACCCCGGCGGCCCACCCGGGTACGGCACAAGGCGCACGACACACCACGCACCACACACCACGCACGACGCACGGCACGCCCGACTGTGCCCCATATGCACACATTCACCCCCTCCAAGTCCAGGAGCGATTCATGCGAACCCCGAGCCGACGACGGCCACCGCGAGCGCTGCTCGCCTGCGCCGCCGCAGGGACGCTGCTCGCCCCGCTGCTCTCCGGCTGCTGGGCCGGGGCCGGCGGGGCAGGCTCCGGCGGCGACTCGATCAACGTCCTGATGGTCAACAACCCCCAGATGACCGAGCTCCAGAAGCTCACCGCCGCCCACTTCACGAAGGAGACCGGCATCAAGGTCAACTTCACCGTGCTGCCGGAGAACGACGTCCGCGACAAGATCAGCCAGGACTTCGCCAACCAGGCCGGCCAGTACGACGTGGCGACCCTGTCCAACTACGAGATACCGATCTACGCCCGCAACGGCTGGCTGCACGAGATGGACTCGTACGTGGCGAAGGACCCCGGCTACGACGAGCAGGACATCCTGAAGCCGATGCGGCAGTCGCTGACCGCCGACGACGGCAAGCTCTACGGGCAGCCGTTCTACGGCGAGTCGTCGTTCCTGATGTACCGCAAGGACGTGTTCGCGAAGAAGGGCCTGACCATGCCCGCGCACCCCACCTGGCAGCAGGTGGCGGACCTCGCGGCGAAGGTGGACGGCGCCGAGTCCGGCATGAAGGGCATCTGCCTGCGCGGACTGCCCGGCTGGGGCGAGCTGATGGCACCGCTGACCACGGTCGTGAACACCTTCGGCGGCACCTGGTTCGACACCCGGTGGAAGGCGCGGCTGGACTCCCCCGCCTTCGAGAAGGCGACGAAGTTCTACGTCGGTCTCGTGCGCGCGCACGGCGAGTCGGGAGCCGCCCAGTCCGGGTTCGCCGAATGCCTCAACGACATGACCCAGAGCAAGGTCGCCATGTGGTACGACGCCACGTCCGCGGCCGGACTGCTGGAGGCGGCGGACTCCCCGGTGAAGGGCAAACTCGGTTACGTGCCCGCCCCGGTGGAGCAGACGGAGTCCTCCGGCTGGCTCTACACCTGGGCCTGGGGCATCCAGAAGGCGTCCCACAATGCCGACAAGGCATGGCAGTTCGTCTCCTGGGCGTCGGGCAAGGGGTACGAGCAGCTCGTCGGCGAGACGAGCGGCTGGGCGAACGTGCCCGCCGGGAAACGGGCTTCGACCTACGAGAACGCCGACTACCGCACGTCCGCGGCCTCCTTCCAGGAGATGACGAAGGACGCCATCGAGAACGCCCGGCCGAACGACCCCGGGGTGCAGCCACGGCCCGCGCCCGGCATCCAGTTCGTCGGCATCCCCGAGTTCACCGACCTCGGCACCAAGGTCTCCCAGGAGATCAGCGCGGCCGTCGCCGGACGCCAGTCCGTCGCGGAGGCCCTGAAGAAGTCGCAGGCGCTCGCCGAGCGCATCTCCGAGGAGTACCAGGGACGATGACCGCCACGACCGCGGCCCCCGTGGCCGCTCCCGCCGTCCGGGCCGGCCGGCCGCCCTCCGCGCGGCTGCGCGCGTGGGCCACCCGCGCCCCGCTGATGCCCGCCCTCGTCTTCATGATCGTCGTGACCCAACTCCCGTTCGTGGCCACGGTGGTGATCTCCTTCTTCGACTGGAACGCCCTCTATCCGAAAGCCCGCCGCTTCACCGGCCTCGACAACTACCACCAGGTGCTCACGGACGCCGACCTGCGCCACTCGGTGTGGACGACGGTCCTGCTCACCGTCGCCGTGGTGCTGGCCAGCCTGGTCCTCGGCCTCGGCCTCGCACTGCTGCTCGACCGCCGCTTCCGCGGCCGGGGCGTGGTCCGCACCCTGCTGATCGCCCCGTTCCTGGTGGTCCCGGTGGCCGCGGCGCTGCTGTGGAAGCACATCCTGTACAACCCCGAATACGGGCTGTTCAACGGCCTGTTGCACTATGTCGGCGGCCCGCAGCCGGACTGGATCTCGCGCACCCCGCTGCTCGCGGTCGAGGCGTCGCTGGTGTGGCAGTGGACTCCGTTCATGATGCTGATCCTGCTCGCCGGGCTGCAGAGCCGCGACCACGAGCAGCTCGAGGCGGCCCGGGTGGACGGCGCGAGCGACTGGCAGGTGTTCCGGTATCTGACCCTGCCGCATCTGCGCCGCTACCTCGAACTGGGCGCACTGCTCGGCTCGATCTACATCGTGCAGAACTTCGACGCCGTCTTCACCCTCACCTCCGGCGGGCTCGGCACCGCCAACCTGCCCTACACCGTGTACCAGAGCTTCTACCAGGCCCACGAGAACGGCCTCGCCTCGGCCGCGGGCGTGCTGGTGGTCATCGGCTCCATCGTCATCGCGACCCTCGCCCTGCGCGTGGTGTCGTCCCTGTTCCGCGAGGAGGTGTCGCGCGCATGAGCACAGCAGCCGCGGCCGGAGACGCCGGCCGCCCGAAGAGCCGTACCGGGGACGGCGGACCGGAACGGGCCGGCCGCGGGGCAGGTCCCGGCGGGGCCGGCCGCCGGGCCGGGGGCCGCCGCCGCGGGGGCACCGGCCTCGCGCTGGCGGCCTGGGTGGCCGGGATCGTGTTCTTCCTCCCCCTCGCCTGGATGGCGCTGACGTCCTTCCACTCCGAGCAGGACGCGGCTACCAACCCGCCGTCCTTCGGCGCCTCGCTCACCCTGGACGGCTACCGCGAGTTCTTCGGCACCGGCGGCGGCGCGAGCCCTTGGCCCGCGCTGACCAACTCAGCTGTGGCGTCGGTGACTTCGACGTTGCTCGTGCTGCTGCTCGCGCTGCCGGCGGCGTACGCGCTGTCGATCCGGCGGGTGCGCAAGTGGACGGACGTGCTGTTCTTCTTCCTGTCCACGAAGATGCTCCCGGCGGTGGCGGGGCTGCTGCCGGTCTACCTGTTCGCGAAGAACGCCGGGCTGCTGGACAACATCTGGCTGCTCGTCGTCCTCTACACGTCGATGAACCTGCCGATCGCGGTGTGGATGATGCAGTCGTTCCTCGCGGAGGTCCCGGTCGCGGTGGTCGAGGCGGCCCGGGTCGACGGGGCCCGGCTGCCCACGATCCTCGCCCGCGTGGTCGCCCCCATCGCCCTGCCCGGCATCGCCGCGACCGCGCTGATCTGCTTCATCTTCAGCTGGAACGAGCTGCTGTTCGCCCGCGTGCTGACCGGTGTGGTCGCGGAGACCGCGCCTGTCTTCCTGACCGGCTTCATCACCAGCCAGGGCCTGTTCCTGGCGAAGGTCGCCGCGGCCTCGCTCGTCGTCTCCCTGCCGGTGCTCGCCGCGGGGTTCGCCGCCCAGGACAAACTGGTCCAGGGCCTGTCGTTGGGAGCCGTGAAATGAGGGCCGCCGTCATCGAGTCCGTGGGCCGCGCCGTGGTCGGCGAGGTCCCGGACCCGGCGCCAGGGCCGCGCGAGGTGGTCGTGGAGGTCGCCGCCTGCGGCCTGTGCGGCACCGATCTGCACATCCTCCAGGGCGAGTTCGCGCCCGAGCTGCCGATCGTGCCGGGGCACGAGTTCGCGGGCGAGGTGGTCGGGGTGGGCACCCGGGTGACGGAGGTCGCGGTGGGCGACCGGGTCGCCGTGGACCCGTCGCTGTACTGCTTCGAGTGCCGCCAGTGCCGTGGCGGACACAACAACCTCTGCGAGCGGTGGGCCGCGATCGGTGTCACCACGGCGGGCGGCGCCGCCCGGTACGCGGTGGCACCGGTCGCCAACTGCGTGAAGCTGCCCGAGCACGTCCGCACCGAGGACGCGGCCCTGATCGAACCGCTGTCGTGCGCGGTCCGCGGCTACGACGTGCTCGCCTCCCGCCTCGGCGCCCATGTGCTGATCTACGGCTCCGGGACGATGGGGCTGATGATGCTGGAACTGGCCAAGCGCACGGGCGCGGCGAGCGTGGACGTCGTCGACGTGAACCCCGCCCGACTGGCGACCGCCCGCCGGCTGGGCGTGTCGGCCGCGGCGGGCGGCGCGGACGAGCTGGACCGGCCGCAGGGCTGGGACCTGGTGGTCGACGCGACCGGCAACGCGGCCGCGATCCAGGACGGCCTGGACCGGGTCGCGAAGGCCGGCACCTTCCTCCAGTTCGGGGTGGCCGACTACGCGACCCGGGTGAGCATCGACCCGTACCGCATCTACAACCAGGAGATCACCATCACCGGCTCGATGGCCGTGCTGCACAGCTTCGAGCGGGCCGCCGAGCTGTTCGCGAACGGGATCCTCGACCCGGACGTGTTCATCAGCGACCGCATCCCGCTGGAGCGCTACCCCGAGGCGCTGGAGCAGTTCCGGGCGGGGGTGGGGCGGAAGATCGTCGTGGTGCCGTAGGGGAGGCGGGGTGCCGTGGGGGAGGTGGTGGTGCCGCAGAAAAAGGCGGGGCGCGCCCCGGCGGGCGGGCGGTTCACACCACCGGTCCTGGTAAGGGAACGGTAAAGCGGGTTCGTTCGTTCTTGGGGGCATGACAGCTATGACCCCTGGCTCGAACATCCCTCTCACCGCCTCCCGGGTGGCGGTGGACGTCGCCGCTCCCGTGCGGCTCGACGTGTCGGGCCTGCTGCTGACCTCCGACGGCAAGGTCCGCTCGGACGACGACTTCATCTTCTACAACCAGCCCTCCGGACCGGGCGTGACGTACCGGTCGGGCGGCGGCGCGGCCCCCGACTCGATCACGGTCGACACGGCCGCCCTGCCGCCCGGCATCGAGAAGGTCGTCGTCACGGCGAGCCCGGACGCCGCGGGCCAGACCTTCCAGGGCATCGAGCCCACGGCCACGATCCGCGACGCGGGCGACGGCAGCGTGCTGGCCACGTTCACGCCGCCGCAGCTCGGCACGGAGACGGCCCTGGTCGTGGTGGAGATCTATCTGCGCGGCGGCCAGTGGAAGGCCCGCGCGGTGGGCCAGGGGTACGCCGACGGACTGGCGGGCATCGCCACCGACTTCGGCGTGAGTGTGGAGGAGCCCGCCGCCCCGGCGGCCCCGGTCGCGCCGCCGCAGCCCGTGGCCCCGCCGCAGCCGACCGCGCCGCAGCCCGTCCCCCCGGCTCCCGTCGCGCCGCAGGCACCGCCCGCCGCGCCGGCCGCGCCCGCCCCGGGCGCCGGGAAGATCAACCTGGACAAGGGCCGGGTCAGCCTCCAGAAGAACCAGACGGTGTCGCTGGTCAAGGGCGGCCGGCCGCTGCTCTCCCTGGTCAAGATGGGCCTGGGCTGGGAGCCCGCCTACCGCGGCGGCAACATCGACCTCGACGCGTCGGTCATCGCCTACGGCCCCCAGCGCAACCACGTCGACAGCTGCTACTTCGGCAAGCTGTCCATCCTGAACGGCGCGGTCAAGCACTCCGGCGACAACCTCACCGGCGAGGGCGGGGGCGACGACGAGGTGATCGTGGTCGACCTCGGCCGGATCCCGCAGGAGGTCACAGGCCTGGTCTTCACCGTGAACTCGTTCTCCGGACAGAAGTTCACCGACATCGCCAAGGCGTACTGCCGGCTGGTGGACGCCGCCACGGACGAGGAGCTGGTCCGCTTCGACCTCACCAACGCCGAGGCGCAGACGGGTGTGCTGATGGCCAAGCTGGTGCGCCAGTTCTCCGGCGAGTGGGACATGACCGGCCTCGGCGACTTCGTGAAGGCGCGCACGGTCCGGAACATGGTGGACCCGGGCGCGAAGGCGCTGTAGCCGCACCCCTCACGATCCGCCGTCACGCGGGAACGGGCGCCCCGGCCGGGGCGCCCGTTCCCGCGTGACGGCGCGCGCCCGCTCGCGCCCCGCGACGGCGGCGGTCGGCCCTACGGCCGCAGCCCCTCCGTCAGCAGCAGCAGATAGCGGCGGATGTGCGCGCCCCGGCCGTCGGCGAGTTCGGAGGCCGTCGAGATGCCGTGGGCCAGGCGCAGCACGTCCACCGGCTCCAGGTCCGGGCGCAGGGTGCCCTCCTTCTGCGCGGCGCCGACCAGCCGGCCGGCCGCGTCCTTCATGAAGGTCCCGCAGGCGGTGACGGCGGCCGAACTGCCGTCCGTGACGGCCGAGCCCAACAGGGTCTTCAGGCCGCGCACCTCGATGGTGCCGACGCACACCTCGTACAGCCACTCGATGAGCGCCTCGCCCGGGGGCAGTTCCCGCGCGATCTCGTCCGCGCGCAGGCCGAGCGCCTCGATCCGGTCGACGTACGCCGCCTCCAGCAGGGCCTGCCGGGTCGGGAAGTGCCGGTAGAGCGTGCCGGAGCCGACCCCCGCGCGCTTGGCGATGTCGTCGAGGGAGGCGTTCTCCCCATGCTCGGCGAACGCCTCGGCCGCCGCCTTCAGCAGCCGTTCGTAGTTGCGCCGCGCGTCCGCGCGCATGGGCCTGACCTGCGTCATCCAGTTACTCCTTGCGAACCGGGGACCCTCTCCGTATCGTACCTGGCATTAAACGGAGACAGTCCCCGCTTTCTGTCTCCGCCTGATGCGGCCCGTCTGCGGGCTTGTCCGTGCTGCCCGCATACTCCTCCACCCCCGCCCCGGGACACCAGACAGTGACTCCAGACAGGGAGCGCCCCATGTCCACGTCGTCCAGCCCCGCCCCGCCGTCCGGCCCGACCGCCGCGCCGACCGGCCCGACCGCGCGGGAGGCGGGGCCACCGGCCCGGCTCGGCGCGGTGCTCGCCGTCATCGTCACCGCGTACCTGATGGTGGGCGTCGACTCCACCGTGGTGAACGTCGCGTTACCCGACATCCAGCGGGACCTCGGGTTCAGCCGCACCGGGCTGTCCTGGGTCCTCAACGCCTACACGCTCGCGTTCGGCGGGCTGCTGCTGCTCGGCGGCCGGATCGGCGACCTGCTCGGCCGCCGCCGCACCCTGGCGACGGGCGTGCTGCTGTTCGCCGGCTCCTCGCTGCTCGGCGGGCTCGCCACGGACAGCGCCTGGCTGCTCGCCGCCCGCGCGCTCCAGGGCGTCGGCGCCGCCCTCACCGCTCCGAGCACCCTCGCCCTGATCACCACCAACTTCCCCGAGGGCCCGCGCCGCCACCACGCCCTCGGCGTGTACTCGTCCATGGCCGGCATCGGCGCCTCCCTCGGCCTGGTCGTGGGCGGGATGCTCACCTCGTGGGCGTCCTGGCGCTGGGCCCTGCTGATCAACGTGCCGATCGGTGTCGCCGTCGCCGCCGCGCTGCCCCGCTTCGTCACCGAGACCCCGCGCCACGCGGGCCGCTTCGACACGGCGGGCGCGCTCACCGGCACGGCCGGGACCACCGCGCTGGTCGCCGCGTTCATCCGGGTCTCCGAGGCCGGGTGGAGCGACACCCGGGCCCTGCTGGCGTTCAGCGCGGCCGCGGCGCTGCTCGCGGGCTTCACCCTGATCGAGTCCCGGGCCGGTCAACCGGTGCTGCCGCTCGGCTTGTTCGCCGACCGTGACCGCGCGGGCGCCTACGCCGGGATCCTGCTGCTGCCCGCGGGCATGTTCGGGGCGTTCTACTTCCTCACCCTGATCACCCAACAGGTGCTGCACTACAGCCCGTTGCGTGCCGGACTGGCCTTCCTGCCGATGACGCTCACCATGTTCGCGACGGTGCGGCAGGTGCCCCGGCTGCTGCCGCGCACCGGCGCGAAGCCGCTGCTGCTGACCGGCATGGGGCTGCTGGCCGGCGCGGCCGCATGGCTGTGGCGGCTCGCGCCCGGCGACGGCTACGCGGCCGGACTGCTCGGCCCGCTGCTGCTGCTCGGCGTGGGCGTCGGCCTCAGCTTCATGCCGCTGAACGCCACCGTGCTCGCCGGGGTGCGGCCGCGCGAGGCGGGCGCGGCCTCCGGGCTGTTGCAGACCCTCCAGTGGCTCGGCGGCACCCTCGGACTGTCCGTCCTGGTCACGGTCTACGGCACCGCGACCCGCCAGGCCCACGGCTCCCCGTCCGCCGTCCTCACGCAGGGCGCGGCCCGCGCGTTCGGCGTCGGCGCCCTGATCGCGCTGACCGCACTGGTGGTGACGGCGGCGACGATCAGGGGCCGGACCCGGAAGGCGGACTGAGGCGTCACCGGCCGTCGGACGCCCGCTCGGGCACCGTCCACGGCCAGGCCCCGTCCCGCCCGCTCTCGATCAGCGAGACCATGCGGAACGCCGCGTCCGACAGGCCGCCGAAGGTGTGCCGGCCGGGGCCGCCGGACGGACCGTGGCCCGCGCGGTAGCCGGCCAGGTTCCAGGTGTAGACCGGCACGTCGGCGGGGACCTGGGCGGTCGGCTCGCCGTGGGGGCTCGGCGCGTACTGCTCGTCGGTGACGATCAGCACCCGGTCGTGCCCCCGGTAGTGGGCACGCACCGCCCCGGTCGTGTCGGTGCCGCCCAGGTCGCCGAAGCGGCCGAGGGCCTTCAGCACCGACTCGCCCCGCCGCAGCCGCACCTTCTTGCTGGTGGTGCCGAACTCGACGAGGTCCGCGTCGGCCGCGCGCAGCGCGAGCGCCGTGCCGAAGACCGCGGCCGCGTCCGCCCGGGTCAGCTCCGAGCGGTCCGACATCCGCGAGTAGAACATCGAGCCCGAGCGGTCCACGAGCACCAGGGTGCGGCCCGGCAGCGCGGGCACGGCGGCCAGCGAGTGGCCGAGCGCCTGCTCCAGCGGGTACGACCAGCGCAGCGACGGCGCGTGCCGGTACGCGGCGAGGTAGCGGAAGGGGAACTGGCGCGAGCGGGCGACCTGGACCGGGTCGCTGATCCGCGCCGCGACCCGCGCGGCCACCTCGTCGGACACCCCGGCCTCGTCGAAGTTGCGCAGGTTGCGCACCAGCGCCATGGCGCCCATGGACGGGATCACGGCCTCCCAGGCCACCTTGTCCATCGGACCCTGGAGCCACCCGGCGAGCGCCTCCCAGGTGATCCCGGCCGCCGCGAGCCGCTCGGCGCCGCCGGCCGACGCGACCAGCGCCCGGCGCTCCTCGACCGGCACCGCCATCAGCTCGCGGTGCGCGCCGAGCACGGGGCTGGAGCCGGGCGGCAGCGCGGACTCCGGGTGGTGCCGGCGGTCCAGCGCGTACCGGAACAGCTCGCCCTGCCACGGCTTGGCGGGGTCCGGCGACGCGTGCACCAGGTTGAGGACGTCACCGAAGCGGTAGCCCTTGGCCGCGGTGTCGTACTTCAGCAGCGACTTGCCGTCGTAGAGCCGTCGTACGGCGTCGGCGATGCCGCGCTTGACGGGCTTGGGGACGGTGCGGCCGTAGGCCGTGGTCCAGTAGGCGAGCAGCTCGCCGGGCTCGTCCGGGCGGCGCAGCACGGAGGCGACGACCTCACGGTTCGTGGGGCCGTCGTCGGCTCCGGCCGCGAGGCGCGCCCGCACGTACTCGGCGGCGCCGACGATCGCGGCGGTACGGATGTTGCCCTCGCCGCGCAGCCAGCGCAGCAGGCCGGCCGTCCAGGCCGGGTCGGAGACGGCGAGTTCGCGCACGAGCGCGGCGAACCGGTCGTCGCGGTCGGCGCCGCTCTCGTAGAAGGTCTGCTGCGTGACGAGGTTGCCGATGGCGAGCAGGAACAGCTCGGAGCGCGCGTCCCGCTCGTGACCGCGGCCGCCCTCGTAGGTGCGCAGCACCCGGCCGGTGGAGGTGACTCGCGAAGTGGGCCGCGCGCGGGCGGCCTTGGTGTTGAATCGCGCCATGGTGAATTCCCCCGAATTCGTGGGTGTTTCGTAGGGAGGCGCGACAAAGGGAGGGTGCCCGAGAACAGGGATCGGCGACGGTTTCTGTTCACCCGGCGCGTCTTCCGGTTCCGCCACATCGACCCGAAGTCGATGACGGGATTCGAACCCGCAACATACCGTGCCCCGAAGTAACCGCTGCCCGCGCACCGGGCACCCACCCGGAGTTGCGCCTCCCGAGATCAGATCGGCTGCGGCCTGGGATTCTCTGAGAAAGAAGGAGCCGCCGCCCGCGCACCGGGAGGTGCATGAAGTTGTGGTGTCCAGAGATCGAGGCCGGCGGAACCGACAAGGTGCTCTGACCCCTGAGCTACACCGGCGCGTGGTGCCGGTGGCGGGACTCGAACCCGCGGCCGCCCCATTATGAGTGGAAGTAGGTCCTGCCTTCGCACCTGGACGTGCATCACTCTAGGAGGCGTGCCGTGGGGCGGGCCAACGATTTAAATGCCGCCGGCCCGCCGGGAATTCGGGGGCGGATCAGCCGCGCTTCTGCCGCTTCCAGGGGCCGGTGATCGCGAGCATGATGCCGGGGACCTGGATGTTGGCGAACAGGGTCCGGCCGTCGGGCGAGAACGTGACACCGGTGAACTCGCTGTACTCGGGCGCCTCTTCGGTGCCGATGTTCAGCTCGTTGCGGGCGATCGGGTAGGTGCGGCCGCTGTCGGTGGCGCCGAACAGGTGCTGGACGCCCTCGCCGTCCTCCGCGATGACCAGGCCGCCGTACGGCGAGACGGTGATGTTGTCGGGGCCGTCGAAGGCGCCGTCCACGGCAGGGTCGGGGTTGACGCCGATGAGGACCTTCAGGGTGAGGGTGCGGCGCCGGGGGTCGTAGAACCACACCTGGCCGTCGTGCTGGAGGGGGCTCTCCGCGCGGGCGTAGGAGGAGACGATGTAGGTGCCGCCGTCGCCCCACCACATGCCTTCGAGCTTGCGGGCGCGGGTGACCTGGCCGTCCGTGAACTGCTTGCGCACGGAGGTGGACCGCGCGTCGCGGTCGGGCACGGTCACCCAGTCGACGCCGTAGACGGTGCCGATCCTCGTGGCGCGCGAGAGGTCGTCGACGAACTGGCCGCCGGAATCGAAGCACTTGAACGCCTGGAGCGTGCCGGCGTCGTCGGCGAGGGCGCGCAGCCGGCCGCGGCCGTGGTGGAAGCCCTGCGGCGGACTCCAGCGGTACAGGGAGCCGTTCGGTCCGGCCGCGTCCTCGGTGAGGTAGAGATGACCCCGCTTGGGGTCGACGACGACGGCCTCGTGGGCGTAACGGCCCAGCGCCTTCAGCGGCTTGGGGTCGCGGTTGGCCCGGCGGTCCTCGGGGTCGACCTCGAAGACATAGCCGTGGTCCTTGGTCATGCCGTTCTGGCCGGCCTTGTCCTCGGTCTCCTCACAGGTGAGCCAGGTGCCCCAAGGGGTGTTGCCGCCCGCGCAGTTGGTGGAGGTGCCGGCGATGCCCACCCACTCGGCGACCTGGTCGCGCCGCACCTCGACGACCGTGCAGCCGCCGGAGGCCGCGGGGTCGTAGACCAGGCCGTCGGTGAGCGGGACGGGGTGCGGCCACTTGGCGCGGGGGCCGTTCAGCTCGTGGTTGTTGACCAGGAGGGTGGCGCCGCGGGGGCCCTCGAAGGTGGAGGTGCCGTCATGGTTGGACGGGGTGAACTCGCCCGACTCCAGCGTGGTGCGGCCGCTGTAGGTGATGATCCGGTAGTCGAACCCGGCGGGGAGGGCGAGGATGCCGTCGGGGTCGGGCAGCAGCGGCCCGTAACCGAGCCGGCTCTGCCCGCGGCCCTGTTCCTCCCCCACGACCTCGGTGTCCGTGGCCGCGAGGGCGTTCGGCGCGGTGGCGAGCGCGCCGACGCTGCCCGCCAGCGCTACGCCGGCCGAGGTGATCGCGGACTTTCTGGCGAAGTCCCTGCGGGTGAGCGACATGGTGTCTCCTGTGACGGTGGGTGTGCCGTGGAGGGTGGCGGGCGTGCCTCAGCTCGCCGCCACCGTGCCGTTCGCCGCTGAACGCCAGTTGAACACCGGGCGACCGCGCCGCCCCCTCTTCCATGAATCCGTACAGCCACCCCCACGAACTCCCCAAGCGGCCCCGCCACCCACGGCCTGTCAGGCCCCGATCCTGAGCCGCGGACCCGTACCGGCCGCTCGCACGTGCGGGCCGGTGGGGGCCGGTCGCGCGGTTCCCCGCGCCCCTGACGGGGCGCACCCCACAGCCCGCCTCAGGGCAAACCCCCAGGGGCGCGGGGAACTGCGCGAACGACCCCCACGCAGCCGCACACAACCACGACCTTCGACCGCGGGCCCGTGGAGGGCCGATCGCGCGGTTCCCCGCGCCCCTGACGGGGCACACCCCACAGCCCGCCTCAGGGCAAACCCCCTCAGGGGCGCGGGGAACTGCGCGAACGAGCCCCGCCCAGCCGCACACGACCACGACCTTCGACCTCGGGCCCCTGAAGGGCCGCGCAGTGCCCCGCGGCCCTTCAGGGCGCAACCCTGAACGTGCCTCAGGGGCACACCCCGCCGAGCCGACCGCAGGTCACCCCCGCTGGGACCGCGCCTTGAACGCCGCCTTGCGGGCCTCCTTCGCGATCTTCTTGTCCGGGTGCAACCGCCCCATCGCGTCGAGGACGTCGGCCGTCGCCGGGTGGTCCACCCGCCAGGCGACCCCGAAGAACCCGCCGTGCTGCGCGGCCAGGCCCTCGACCAGGCCCTGGAGCTCCTCGGAGTTGCCCTCGGCCGCGAGCTGGGCGGCCAGCGTGTCGATGGTCAGCCAGAACACCATCTGCTCGGACGGCGCGGGCACGTCCGGCAGGCCCTGCTCGCTCAGCCAGACCCGGGCGAGACCGCCGAGTTCGGGATCCGCGAGGACCTCCCGCAGCGCGGGCTCCGCCTCCGCGCCGACCAGCGACAGCGCCTGCTGGCAGCGCAGCCGCCGCAACGGCGCCCCCGCGTCCGAGCCGCGCGCCGCGGTGAGCAACTCCCGCGCGGCCGCGAGCGGTTCGCGGCGGGCCAGCCACAAGTCGGTCTCCGCGAGCGCGGCCCGCGGCCCGAACCCGGACGTGCCGTCCAGCAGGACGTCCGCGCCCTCGTCCGCGAGGTCGCCGACCGCGGGCGCGCCGAACCCGGCGTCCAGCAGCCGGGCCCGCAGCCCGTAGCCACCGAGCGGGGTGAGCCGCACCATGCCGTAGCGGGAGACGTCGGTGTCGTCGTCCGGGCCGCCCGCGTCCTCCGCGCCCGCGGCCTCCGCCATCAGCGCCTCGTCGACCGGCCGGTACTCCACCAGGCCCATCGGCGCGAGCAGCCGGAACTGGTCGTCGAGCCGGACCATCGCGTCCGAGACCTGCTCCAGGACGTCGTTGGTCGGCTCCCCCATGTCGCTCGGCACGAGCATGGAGGCGGCGAGCGCGGGCAGCGGCACGGGGCCCTCGGGGCCGTCCTCGGTGACCGTGAGGAGATAGAGGTTGGCCAGCACCCCGTCGAGGAACGCGGCCTCGGCCTCCGCCTCCCGCTGCCAGTCGAGTGACGCGAAATCGACCTCGCCGCCCTCCTGCTGGGCGGCCGCGAGATCGTCCAGATCGGGCAGGCTCGCGTCGGCGAGCACGGTCTCCAGTCCGGTCAGCCACAGCGCGAGCACGTCGTGCGGCGCGCCGCCGGTGAGCACGGCGAACTCCTCGCCCGCCGCGACGGCGCCGCTCTCCTCGTCGGCGATCTCGATCAGACCGGTGTCGACCGCGACCCGCCAGGCGAGCGCCGCGTCGGCCTGCGCGTCCTCGCCGGTCAGTTCCAGCACCTCGGCGGCGGCCGGAAGCTGCTCCTCCACCAGCCCGCCGCCCGCGTCGATCCGGGTGTCGGGCCCGGCCCAGCGGGCGAGGCGGGCGGCCCGGGACAGCAACGGCGTGGACAGCGCGTCGCGCGCCAGCTCCGCTTCGGGGTGCAGCCGCAGCGGCGGCAGGGGGGAGCTGTCTGACATCGGCTGGTTCTCCTCGGGCGCCTCGAAGGCCGTACGGCTCCATCGCGTACGGCCTCTCCATCGCGTACGGCAACCTGAATCCCGTACGACGACTGAGCCCCTGACGGCCGTCCGGGAGGCCGGGGGCCGTCGCGGGGGCTCAGCCGCTCAGCCTAGACGGATTTCGTCCGATGCCGCCCGGTTCCCGTCCCCGCCGCCCGGCGCACATGGCCGAAACCTTGACAAGTGACATGTCCACACAGGAGATTGACGCGCGTAGAAGTCGGGGGACATCTGTTCACCGGAATCACGGACCAGGCCTCCGCGGGCGTCCGTCTCCGGACTGTCTACGCGCGTCACCCGCACCACCGCATCACCCCGCCCCACCCGCACCGCCATGCGTCGTCACCCGCACCGCCATGCACCCTCACTCGTCCCGCCACCCATGCACATCCCCGGAGGGATTCCGTTGCCGAGCAAGTCTTCCGCGCGTCTCGCCGCGCTCACCGTCGCCGCCGTGTGCTCCGCGGCGTCCACCGTCGCCCTGACCTCGCCCGCCCACGCGGCCTCCGTGCGCATCCACGACATCCAGGGCACCACGCGGACCTCTCCGTACGCCGGCCAGAAGGTCACGGACGTGCCCGGCATCGTCACCGGCGTGCGCACCTACGGTTCCTCCAAGGGCTTCTGGATCCAGGACCCGACGCCGGACGCCGACCCGGCCACCAGCGAGGGCGTCTTCGTCTTCACCAGCTCCACCCCGACGGTCGCGGTCGGCGACTCGGTCACGGTCGCCGGCACGGTCTCGGAGTACGTGCCCGGCGGCGCCTCCACCGGCAACCAGTCGGTCACGGAGATCGGCAAGCCGACCGTGACGGTCGTCTCCAGCGGCAACGCGGTCCCCGCCCCGACCGTCATCGACTCCCGTTCGGTGCCCGCGGCCTACACCCCGGCGGGCGACACCGCCGCCGCGGGCTCGATCAATGCGCTGACGCTCCGCCCGGCCGCGTACGCCCTGGACTACTACGAGTCCCTCGAGGGCATGAACGTCCAGGTCTCCGACACCCGCGTGACGACCGCCACCGACCCCTACGCCGAGCTGTGGGTCACCGTGAAGCCCCGGGAGAACCGCACTGCCCGCGGCGGCTCGCTCTACGGCTCCTACGACGCGCAGAACACCGGCCGGATCCAGATCCAGTCCCTGGGCGCGACCGCGGACTTCCCCGTCGCGAACGTCGGCGACACCCTGGCGGGCACCACCGCCGGCCCCTTCGACTACAACTCGTACGGCGGCTACACCGTCGTGGCCAACACCCTGGGCACCCTGCGCGGCGGCGGCCTCCAGCGGGAGACCACGCGCAAGCAGGCGCGCGACGAGCTGGCCGTGGCCACCTACAACGTCGAGAACCTCGACCCGTCCGACGCCACGTTCGCGGCGCACGCCTCCGCGATCGTGAACAACCTCAAGTCGCCCGACATCGTGTCCCTGGAGGAGATCCAGGACAACGACGGCGCCACCGACGACGGGGTCGTCGACGCGAGCGTGACGGTGAACAAGCTGATCGACGCGATCGTCGCGGCGGGCGGCCCGCGCTACGACTGGCGCTCCATCGACCCCGTGAACGACCAGGACGGCGGCGAGCCCGGCGGCAACATCCGCCAGGTGTTCCTGTTCAACCCGGAGCGGGTGTCCTTCACCGACCGGGCGGGCGGCGACTCCACCACCGCCGTGGGCGTCACCAAGGTGCACGGCAAGGCGCAGCTCACCGCCTCCCCCGGCCGCGTCGAGCCGGCCGACTCGGCGTGGTCGGCCAGCCGCAAGCCGCTGGCCGGCGAGTTCGTCTTCCGCGGCAGGACGGTCTTCGTGATCGCCAACCACCTGAACTCCAAGGGCGGCGACCAGGGTCTGACCGCGCAGTACCAGCCGCCGACGCGCAGCTCGGAGACCCAGCGGCACGCGCAGGCGACGCTGGTCAACGCGTTCGTCAAGGACATCCTGGCGGTCCAGAAGAACGCCGACGTCATCGCTCTCGGCGACATGAACGACTTCGAGTTCTCCGACACCGCGAAGCTTCTCGAGGGCGACGGCGAGCTGTGGTCGGCGATCAAGTCGCTGCCCAGGAACGAGCGTTACACCTACGACTACCAGGGCAACGAGCAGGTCCTCGACCAGATCCTGATCAGCCCGGACATCCGTCGCGACTGCTTCGCCTACGACTCCGTGCACATCAACTCGGAGTTCAGCGACCAGATCAGCGACCACGACCCGCAGGTGCTGCGCTTCCGGCCGTAGGTCCGGGGCCCGGCGAACGCCGCCGGGGCCGCCCGTCGCCGGCGTGCTGGCCGGGCGGCCCCCGCCCGTCTCCGGCGTGGGCCGCTCCCGTCAGGCGTAGGCCCCGTCCAACCACTCCTGCCACGCGGCCCCGTTCTCCTTGGCGTCGGCGTCCGGGGCGAAGTCGTGGACGCTGATCCCGAGCGGCGCGCCCCAGTGACCCCGTCCGAAGAACCGGACGAGGGCGTCGTCGGTGCGCAGCCCGATGAAATACGCGTCACGGTGGTCGAGTACGGCCTCGACGGGCCGCCCGTGCGGTCCGCGGACCGTGACCCGCTCCCCCACGGCCGTCTCGGCGGTCAGGCCGAGGGCGCGGGCGGCGGGCTCCAGGCCCTCCGGGACGGCGGACGCGGCGGGCCCGTCGACCGTGGCGAAGGCGACCGGGCGGGGCGCGAAGTGGACCAGGTACTCGCGCAGGGTGTGCAGATAGAAGTCGGTGTGCCGGCTCGCCCCGTCGTACTGGTTGTCCCAGTCGTCGGTGAAGATGCCGCTGTGCACGTAGCGCACCCAGGCGCGGCCGCCGTCGCGCGGCTCGACGGTGTGCTCCAGCTGGTTGGCGCTCTGCGTCGGGAAGCCGACGTCCTCGCTGCGGATGGTCAGATGGTGCGGCGGGTCCCACGCCGTGACCGTGGAGCCGAAGGCGGCCGCGCCGCCCACCCGGGGCTCCGGCGGCTGCATCGGCCACAGATAGCCGCCCGTCCCCTCGGTGATCGCCGTCCACACCTCCTCCGGCGTGGCGTCGACCTCGAACTCGCGGACGATCTCGAATTCCTTGTCCTGTGCCATGGTTCGGGCTCCTCGACTGCGCTCACCGCTCGGTGAGTTCGGGGTTCTCGGGTCCGGCGTCCGACGGTCCGGGCTCCGGGGACTTCAGCGTGGGGTGGACGGCGACGACGATCCGGTGCTCGCGCCCGCCGGCGGCCCCGGGGGCGTCGTACTTGTTGATCAGGGCGGTGACCCCCGCGGTCAACTCGGTGACGAAAGCGGCCCGTTCGGCGGCCGAGGCGAACGTCACCTCGCCGTCCAGGGCGAAGGTGGCGAGCGGCTTGCGGGCCTTGGTGGCGCCGGTGATCAACGAGCCCACGTCCCGGACCAGTCGGGCACCCAGGGCCAGCAGCCAGCGGGCGGAGAACTGGTCGCGGAAGCGGTCCGGGTCGGGCTGGACGGAGGCGAGGGCGAGCGGCGAGATGACGTACGACGCCGCGGTCGCACGCATCAGCCGCTCGGTGACGTTGCCCTTGCGCCGCTCCCCGGCCAGCTCCACCAGGCCGTGCCGCTCCAGCGCCTTGAGGTGGTAGTTCACCTTCTGCCGGGGCAGGCCGACCTTGCCGGCCAGCATGGCGGCCGACGCGGGGCCGCCCGCGAGCTCGGCGAGCAGCCTGGCCCGTATGGGATCCAGTGAAACGGCTGCCGCCTCGGCGTCCTCGATCACGGTCACGTCCAACATGCCTCCACCTTCTCACCGAACAATTTTCTTGTCCAGACGGACAGAATGTTCGGCCCGGTCCGGAGGCGGGAGGCGGGGGCATTCCGCCGGATGTCCGACCGCGGGTCGGTGGGGCTCGTTCGCGCAGTTCCCCGCGCCCCTGAAGGTGCGGCCGGGCCCCATTCCCGAGGGGCGCGGGGAACTGCGCGAACGGCCTCCACCGGCCCGCACGCGACGAAGACCCCCCTTGCGAAGCAATGCTTATCGATACGCCGTAGAAAATTTAAGTGGAGCTGTACGGTTGTCGCGCCGAGACTACGTCCATGACGAACGCCGACCCCTCACTCCCGCCCTTCGGCCGGGCCCTCTGCGCGATGGTCACCCCGTTCACCGAGGCGGGCGCGCTCGACCTCGACGGTGCCGCACTCCTCGCCGACCGCCTGGTGCGCGAGGGCTGCGACGGCCTCGTGCTGAACGGCACCACGGGCGAGTCGCCGACCACCACGGACGCCGAGAAGTCCGCGCTGGTCCGCGCCGTGCGTGCGGCGGTCGGTGACCGGGCGCGCCTGGTCACCGGCGTCGGCTCGGCCGACACCCGGCACACGGTCGAACTCGCCCTGGCCGCCGGGGAGTCGGGCGCCGACGGGGTGCTCATCGTGACGCCGTACTACAGCAGGCCGCCGCAGGACGCGCTGGAGGCGCACTTCACCGAGGTCGCCGACGCCTGCGAACTGCCGGTCATGCTCTACGACATCCCCGGCCGCACCGGCACCCGTATCGAGCCCGGCACGATGATCCGGCTCGCCGCGCACCCCCGGATCGTGGCCGTGAAGGACTGCTCCTACGACCTCCTCGGCACCCAGAAGGTGCTCGCGCAAACGGGGTTGGCGTACTACGCGGGCTGCGACGAGCACGCGCTCGCGCTGTACGCGGTCGGCGGCGCCGGGTATGTGAGCACGGTCGCGAACGTCGTACCGGGACTCATGCGGTCCGTGCTGGACGCGTTCGACGCGGGCGACACGGCTCGGGCCGCGCGGCTGATGCGGCGGGCCGTGCCGCTGATCGAGGCGGTGATGGACGCGGGCCTGCCCGGCACGGTCACCGCGAAGGCGCTGCTGGCCGGGCTCGGGCTGCCGGCGGGCCCGGTCCGCGCACCGCTGCGGCCCGCCGACCGGGAGACGGCCGACGGGCTGCGGGCGGTGCTGGCGGGGGTCACGGGCGAACCCGCGGCCGTCTGACGGGCCCGCTCAGCGGTCGGCGAAGATGGGCTGCCAGCGCCCGGCCGCGCCGTCGTTGCCCTTGCGGAAGCCGCTGAGCGGCACCTCCTTGTCGCTGCCGATGGTCACCAGCACCAGCCGCTGGTGGAACTCGTTCTTCTCCCCCTTGGTGAGATCCCAGGCGATCAGGGACTTGTCACTCGCCCAGGCGAGCAGCTGCTGGCCGTGGATCTCGGTCTTCGGCTTCCCGGTGACCGGGTCCAGGAGCCACGAGGAGGTGTGCCACTTCTTGCCCGCGAAGTCCCCGGCGAGCTTGGTGCCGTCGGGCGAGAGGCCCGCGAGCACGTACCAGGACCGGTGCGCCTCGGACGCGGGCGCCTCGACCGGCCTGCCGTGGACGTCGTAGAACCCGATCCAGGGGGCGGTGGACGTCGCGGTCATGATCGAGCCGCCGCTCTGGCTGAAGGCGAAGTCCTGACGCGTGTTGACGGGTTCGGCGTCGGGATCGTCACTCGTCGTGTCCACCGCGGCCCAGGAACCCTTGCCCGAGGCCGCGTCGAGGACGTAGAAGCCGGTGCGCGAGCAGGGCACCTCCCGGAAGGCGTTGCCGCTCTTGTCCTCCTGGTAGAACCGGTCGGGGTTGTCGCCGTACGTCGTCGCGACGATCTTCGTGCCGTCGGGCGAGAACGCGAGCCCACCGACCGGATGGTCGACCGGGATCCAGCGCTTGATCTTTCCGCTGGCGAGGTCGAGCAGGCCGATCCGGCGCACCGGCAGGTGCTGTTCCAGGACCGCTGCGGTGTGCAGGCCCGGGGCCACCGCGACCCACGACCAGCGGGTGGTCTTCTCGTAACGGCCGCTCTTCGGGTCGAGCAGCCAGTAGGTCCGCGTGCTGACGCCGTCGTGCGCGTTCGAGAAGACGGACTTCGAGGTGTAGTAGGCGGCCAGCGCGGTCCGGCCGGCCGCGACGAGTTCGGTCGGCGGCGACTGCTTGGGATGCGCGGAGACGGTGTGGGAGTCGACCACGCCCGAGGGCCGTACGTCGTGCCCGCCGGAGGTCAGCCGCGGCACCCCGACCGCGACGGTGATCACCGCCGCGGCGGCGCCCGCCACGGACGCGATACGGCGGTTGCGGCGGCGTCTGCGTACGGTCAGCACCCGGTCGGCCAGGCCGGCGCCGGGCGGCGGCTGTTCGTCGGCCTGCTCGCGCAGCGCCGCGCGCACCAGTTCCTCGACGTTCACGGCCGTACCTCCACGGGCGAGTAGTCACGGGGCGACGGCCGTTCACCCGCGGCCGGGTCGAGCGCGGCGAGTTCGGGTGCGAGGGTGCGCAGCCGGGCCAGCGAGCGGTGGGTGGTGGACCGCACGGTCCCCACCGAGCAGCCGAGGAGCCGGGCCACGTCGGCCTCCGGCAGGTCCTCGAAGTAGCGCAGCACCAGCACGGTGCGCTGGCGCGCGGTGAGCCGGGACAGCGCCTGCCGCATGAGAAGGCGCAGGTCGGCGGCGGCCGCCGTGTCGGTGCCCGGTGGCCCGGTCTCGGGCGGTTCGGCGACGCTGACCTCGCTCCGCCGCCACTTCAGCCGCCAGCGGCTGACCTGCTGGCGGTAGAGCACCTGCCGTACGTACGCCTCGGGTTCCTCGATGCGGTGCCAGCGGCCGGCGGCCTTGGCCAGGGCGCCCTGCAACAGGTCCTCGCCCGCGTGCCGGTCGCCACCGCTGAGCAGCACGGCGGTCCTCAGCAGGGCGGCGGACCGACCGGCCACGAAGTGTCTGAAGCTTTCCAGTCCTTCGGCATCCATCGTCACCTTCTCTTCTCCGGCGGTCCCCGTGTCCCGCCCCTGTGTCTGCTGTGACGCGCGCGGACGCCTGCCGCTATGCCTGTCCGGCGGGAAAACTCCAGGAGTATCGCGGATGCCGCTGCCGTACGGTGAGCGGGTGCGCGACGAGAGCCGGGCAGGACCGGCGGACCCCACCCCTCCCCTGCTCTTCCTGGACGTCGACGGGCCGCTGAACCCGTACGCGGCGCAGGCCCAGCGGCGTCCGGAGGGCTACACCACGATCCGGGTGACGCTGCATCCCGACCGCCCGCTGCGGGTCTGGCTGAACCCGTCGCACGGCGCGGCGCTGCTCGGCCTCGGCTACGAGCTGTGCTGGGCGACCACCTGGATGGCCGCCGCCAACGAGCACATCGCCCCGGTGATCGGGCTGCCCGAGCTGCCCTGGGTCGACTTCGGCACTTCCCTGTTCGCCGAGCGCCCCGACGGGGTCCACTGGAAGACGGAGGCGATCCTGCGGTACGCCGCCGGGCGCGCGTTCGCCTGGGTCGACGACGAGCAGTCGCCCGCGGACCACGCCCATGTCGCCGCCCACCACCCGGCGCCCGCCCTGCTCCATCACGTGGACCCGCGGATCGGGCTGCGCGAGGACGACTTCACGGCCCTGGCGGAGTTCGCGGCGGCGCAGACGGAGTGAGCGGGACCGTCGCGCGCGGCGGGAGCGGAGGCCCGTACGCGGAGAGCGCCCGGTCCGGGTGACGGACGGGGCGCTCCCTGTCGTGCGACATACGACATACGACGTGCGACGTGCGACGTGACGTCGGCAGGTGACGTGACGTCAGTTGTGGCTGTGCAGAACCTCGTTCAGGCCGCCCCAGACCGCGTTGTTGGGGCGGGCCTCGACCGCGCCGGTGACCGAGTTGCGGCGGAAGAGGATGTTGGAGGCGCCGGACAGCTCGCGGGCCTTGACGATCTGGCCGTCGGGCAGGGAGACCCGGGTGCCCGCGGTGACGTAGAGGCCGGCCTCGACCACGCACTCGTCGCCGAGCGCGATACCGACGCCCGCCTCGGCGCCGATCAGGCAGCGCTCGCCGATGGAGATGATCACGTTGCCGCCGCCGGAGAGCGTGCCCATCGTGGAGGCGCCGCCGCCGATGTCGGAGCCGTTGCCGACGACGACACCCGCGGAGATGCGGCCCTCGACCATGGAGGTGCCGAGCGTGCCCGCGTTGAAGTTGACGAAGCCCTCGTGCATCACCGTGGTGCCCTCGGCGAGGTGGGCACCGAGCCGGACCCGGTCGGCGTCGGCGATGCGCACGCCCTTGGGGGCCACGTAGTCCGTCATCCGCGGGAACTTGTCGACCGAGGTGACCTGGAGGTGCAGGCCCTCGGCGCGGGCGTTCAGGCGCACCTTCTCCAGGTCGTCCACGGCGACCGGGCCGAGCGAGGTCCAGGCGACGTTGGCGAGGAAGCCGAACTGCCCGTCGAGGCTCAGGCCGTGCGGCTTGACCAGGCGGTGCGAGAGCAGGTGCAGACGGAGGTAGACGTCGTGGGCGTCGACGGGCTTCTCGTCGATCGAGGCGATGACCGTACGGACCGCGACGACCTCGACGTTGCGGCGGGTGTCCGGGCCGATCGCGGCGGCGGCGCCCTCGCCGAGCAGCTCCACGGCGCGCTCGGCGGAGAGCGTCTCGGTGCCGGAGGGGCCGGGCTCGGCGACCAGTTCGGGCGCGGGGAACCAGGTGTCGAGGACGGTGCCGTCGGCGGCGATCGTGGCAAGCCCGGCGGCCGCGGCGCCGGTGGGACGAGGTGCGTTCTTCTCGGTCATGAGGGCAACCTAACTCCCCCGGGGCCGCCCGGGCGAACCGCGTCTCATGTGCCGGTCGAGGACACCCCCGCCCGGCCCCGCCACCGCACGCGTCCGCGCCCGGCACGGACAGCCGACGCCCGCCCGGCACGGAGACCCGACGACACGCTCACCCGGCGACGCACGCTGACCCGACGGCCGGCCCACAGCTGCCCGGCCCTCGGCCCCCGGCCCCCGGCCGCCGGCTGCGGGCCCAGGCCCCGGCCCGCGGCCCCCAGCCCCCAGCCCCCAGCCCCAGGCTGCCCGCTCCCGCCCAGCCCCCGACGTCACCCCGCCGTCGCCCCCGCCCCCGCCCCCGCCAGCACCCGCCGCAGCGTCTCGCGGGCGAACGGTTCGTCGTACGGGGTGCCCGTCAGCAGGG
>NZ_LAVA02000116.1 GCF_000974985.2 Streptomyces mangrovisoli
GCTGCTGCCGGGGGTGCCGACACCGGCCTCCGGGCAGAGCATCCATGCGCTGACGGCTCCCGTGGTCGCGGGTGCGGCGGTGGTGTCCCCCCTGGTGCGTCCGCTGAACGAGTCGTCCCTCGACCTGACGTCCCTGTCCCCACCCCCCACCAGCAACCCTGACCGACGAGTCCTCACCTGCGGCCCGGCGTGGGCACGACCGCGGGTGTTCGGCTCCGGCGAGAACTGACTGATACGTCACAGGGCAGATGGCCTCACCCGGTACCGCAAGGCAAACAACGCGAAAAACCAGCCCCATGCCTGCACCCGGACACCTCGGGACGGTACCGGTCGGACAGGTACGCCGGGTACGGTTGACCGACCGAGGACATCGCAAGGAGCTTTCAGGTGTTCAATGACATAGGGCCTCTCGAGCTCGTGACGATCGTCGTCCTTGCCGTGCTCGTCTTCGGTCCGGACAAGCTCCCGAAGGTCATCCAGGACGTCACGCGGACGATCCGGAAGATCCGGGAGTTCTCGGAGAGCGCCAAGCAGGACATCCGCGCCGAGCTCGGCCCCGAGTTCAAGGACTTCGAGTTCGAGGACCTGAACCCGAAGACGTTCGTGCGCAAGCACCTCGACAGCGACGAGCTGGGCCTCAAGGAGATCCGCAACGGCTTCGACCTCCGCAAGGAGATGGCCGAGGTGACCGACGCGGTCAACGGCCACGACGTCGAGGCGTCGGCCGCGGCCGCGACCCCGGCCGTCAACGGCTCCGCCGGCGGCCGTATCGACATGACGAAGAAGCCCGAGGGCCCCGAGCCCGACGAGCGCCCGCCGTTCGACGCGGACGCCACCTGAGCCGACGCCCGCCTGATCGCCGTACGGCACGCTGATCGCCGTACACCGAGGCGGTCGTTGTCGGTCGTACGTCTCTGAACTGCACCTCACGCGCGGGCGCCACGCCCGCGCGTGACGCGTTTCATACTCCGCCCGCGCCGCGCAGGGCGCGAACCGGCCGCCCGCGCGTCGTACGCGCCGGGCGCTTTCGCCGCTGCTCGAACCGGTGTGGCTATGCTGCCAAGTTGTTGCGCGGACCGGACGAGTACGCCCGAAGGGGGGCGGGCCGCCCCGGTCCGACGAGAGCGAGGAGGCGTCCGGGCACATGGAGACGACACGTGGGGCGGTCGCGCAGGCGCCGGCCGCGGAGGGTGAACAACAGTTTCCCTCCGCCCGGCGCACGGTCGACGGCTACCTGCTGGCGCCCTTTCCTTGGTACGGCCTCGACGAGGCGTTCACGGGGCCGCGCTGGCTGATGCAGGTGGGGACGGCGGCCGACGGGGCCGTCGAGCACGGTTCGATCGGGCACGGCGACGAGCCCTCGGTGAAGAACGAGTACGCGGTCGGCTCGGCGGACGAGCCGAAGGAGCGGTTCGCGGTGGTCGTGACCGTCGCCGCCAACCCGGACCGGCGCAGCGCCGACGGCACCGGGCTGCTGGAGGCCACGTCGGTGTCGTCGGCGGCCTGGCTGGCGGGGGTCGGCCTGCTGTCGTTCACCTGGCCCGGCCAGATGGACCACACGCTGCGGGACGACTGGCTGGAGCAGCAGACCGAGACCGCCTGGGTGCTCGCGGACGACCTCGACGGGCCCGACTGGTCGACGCTGTCCCTCCCGGTCGACGGCGTGCCCACGCCCTTCCACTACCGCGAGTCCGAGTTCGGCTGGGTGCTCGCGGGCTCCACGCAGGCGGGGGTCCATGTGGGGGCGTACGGCAGGGGCATGAGCGCGTACGGGCTCGGCTTCGCCGTGATCAAGGATGTGGCGAGCTACGCGTGACCCCGTCCGGGGGGTGAGGGGGCCGAGCCTGGGCCCCTCAGGGGCGCGGGGAACTGCGCGCTCAGCCCCCACCGGGCCGCGGTCGCGAATCGACGCTCTGCCCCCGTGCGGGCGCGTCGTGGCTGGTCGCGCAGTTCCCCGCGCCCCTGAGGGGGCTGCCGCCGAGCCCGCTGCAGGCGGCCCCGTCAGAACTTGTTCTTGGGCGTGATTCCCAGCGACAGGCCGGAGAGCCCCCGCTGGCGGCCGCCGAGCTTGCCCGCGATCGCGCGCAGCGCGGAGCCCGCGGGGCTCGACGGGTCGGTCAGTACCACCGGCCTGCCCTCGTCGCCGCCCTCGCGCAGGCGGACGTCGATCGGGATGGAGCCGAGGACCGGGACCGTGGCGCCGGTCGTGCGGGTCAGGCCGTCGGCGACCGTCTGGCCGCCGCCCGTGCCGAAGACGTCGACCATCTCGCCGCAGTGCGGGCAGGGCAGGCCGGACATGTTCTCGACCACGCCGACGATCTTCTGGTGGGTCTGCACCGCGATCGAGCCCGCGCGCTCGGCCACCTCGGCCGCCGCCTGCTGAGGCGTCGTCACGACCAGGATCTCCGCGTTCGGGACCAGCTGCGCCACCGAGATCGCGATGTCGCCGGTGCCCGGCGGCAGGTCGAGCAGCAGCACGTCCAGGTCGCCCCAGTACACGTCCGCGAGGAACTGCTGGAGCGCGCGGTGCAGCATCGGGCCGCGCCACACGACCGGCGCGTTGCCCGGGGTGAACATGCCGATGGAGATGACCTTCACGCCGTTCGCCGACGGCGGCATGATCATGTTCTCGACCTGGGTGGGACGGCCGTCCGCGCCCAGCATCCGCGGCACGCTGTGGCCGTAGATGTCGGCGTCGACCACGCCCACCTTCAGGCCGTCGGCGGCCATCGCCGCCGCCAGGTTCACCGTCACCGAGGACTTGCCGACGCCGCCCTTGCCGGAGGCGACCGCGTAGACGCGGGTCAGGCTGCCCGGCTTGGCGAAGGGGACCTCGCGCTCGGTCTGGCCGCCGCGCAGCGCGGTCGCCAGCTCCTTGCGCTGCTCGTCGCTCATCACGTCCAGCTCGACGTCGACGCGGCTGACGCCCTCGACCCGCGCGACCGCCTCGGTCACGCGCTGCGTGATCGTCTCGCGCATCGGGCAGCCCGAGACCGTGAGGTACACGGCGACCGCGACCGCTCCGTCCGCGCCGATCTCCACCGATTTGACCATCCCGAGCTCGGTGATGGGCCGGTTGATCTCGGGGTCGTTCACCGTCGCCAGTGCCTCGCGCACCGCGTCTTCCGTAGCCATAGTGACGATGGTACGGCGCCGGTGGGGGCCTTCGGCCAGCCCCTCAGCGGTCGTCTGCGTCACGCCTGCGTGACCGTTCCGCCGGGAATACGGCATGTCCGCGCTCCCCGTCGAGGTGTCCGCGGTCCTCCAGCTCCTTCATCAGGTCCTGGAGTTCGGAGCGGATCCAGTCGCGGGTGGCGACCTCGCCGAGGCCCATGCGCAGTGCGGCGATCTCCCGGGTCAGGTACTCGGTGTCGGCGATCGAGCGCTCGTTCTGCTTGCGGTCCTGCTCCAGGTTGACCCGGTCGCGGTCGTCCTGCCGGTTCTGCGCGAGCAGGATCAGCGGGGCGGCGTAGGACGCCTGGAGGGACAGCATCAGCGTCAGGAAGATGAACGGGTAGCTGTCGAACCTGAGGGCCGTGGGAGCGAAGATGTTCCACAGGACCCACACCACGATGACGATCGTCATCCAGACGATGAACCGTCCGGTGCCCAGGAAGCGCGCGATGCGCTCCGACAGGCGCCCGAACGCCTCCGGGTCCCACTCGGGCAGCAGCCGGCGGCGCGGCGGCCGCGGCTGGTCCAGCCGCGCGCGCGGGCGGGGCGCGGCGGTGGCGCCGGAGGGCGCGCGGTCGCGGGCGGCGGCGCCGGAGGAGGCCCGGTCGCGGGCGGGCGTCTCGCGCTCAGGCGCCATGGATGGCCGCCCCCTGCCCCTCGTCGAGCCCGTCGTCGAGATGGAACTCCGTCTCCCGCCAGTCCTCGGGCAGCATGTGGTCGAGCACGTCGTCGACGGTGACGGCGCCGAGCAGCGAGCCCGCCTCGTCGACGACGGGCGCCGCGACCATGTCGTACGTCGCGAAGAACCCGGCGACGACCGGCAGCGCGGCGTCCGGCGCGAGCGCCTGGAGGTCGTCGTCGAGCAGCGCGCTGACCAGGGTGTACGGCGGGTCGCGCAGCAGCCGCTGGAAGTGCACCGTGCCGAGGTACTTGCCGGTGGGGGTGTCGTCGGGCGGGCGGCAGACGTAGACCTGGGCGGCGAGCGCCGGCGACAGGTCGGGGTTGCGGACCCGGGCGAGCGCGTCGGCGACGGTCGCGTCGGGCCGCAGCACGATCGGTTCGGTGGTCATCAGACCGCCCGCCGTGTGCTCCTCGTACTGCATCAGACGGCGCATGTCGGCCGCGTCGTCCGGCTCCATCAGGGACAGCAGCCGTTCCTGTTCCTCCGTGGGCAGTTCGGAGAGCAGGTCGGCGGCGTCGTCGGGGTCCATCGCCTCCAGCACGTCCGCGGCGCGCTCCTCCTTGAGCTTGCCGAGGATCTCGATCTGGTCGTCCTCCGGCAGCTCCTCCAGTACGTCGGCGAGCCGGTCGTCGTCGAGGGCGTTGGCCACCTCGGCGCGCCGCTTGGGGGAGAGGTGGTGCATCACGTTGGCCAGGTCGGCGGGGCGCAGCTGCTCGAAGGTGGCCAGCAGGTTCTCGGCGCCCTGCCCGTACTCCTCCAGGGAGAAGCCGGTGACGGCCGACCAGTCGACGGTCAGCGTCTCGCCCTTGGCCCGCCGGAAGGCGCCGGTCCTGCGGCCGCGGCGCACGAAGACGCGGTCGATCTCCCAGTCCCGGCGGGCGGGCAGCTGCTGCACGGACAGGTCGAGGACGGTGACCTCCTCGCCGCTCCCGCTGCCGCTTCCGTTCCCGCCTCCACTGCCGGTGAGGGTGACCGTGCGGTCGAGCAGTTCGCCGAAGACCAGCCGCTCGGTGGGCCGCTGTTCGAAGCGGCGGACGTTGAGCACGCCGGTGGTGATGACCTGGCCGGACTCGATGCCGGTCACCCGGGTCATGGGCAGGAAGATGCGGCGCCGGGTGGAGAGTTCGACGACCAGGCCGAGCACGCGCGGCGGTCGGCGGCCTACGCGCAGCACGACGACCACGTCGCGCACCCGGCCCACCTGGTCGCCGTTCGGATCGAAGACGGCGACTCCGGAGAGGTGCGACACGAAGATCCGCGGGACGCCGGCTGCCATGGACTCGGTTTCCTTTGCCTGTTGCCTCTGCTCGGTGGGCTGTTGGCTCGGTTCGGTGGTGGCGTGTGTGGTGCTCGGTGGCTCTTTGCCGTTCTGGGTCGATTGCCCGCTCGGGTGGGCTTCAGGCTAGCCCGTCCCGTTCGGATACGCCCTGGTGAGCGGTCCGGACGGACTGGCTCCGCCAGGGTCCCACGGCCCCGGTACGCTGCCGTACGCCGCTCAGGTCACCCGAGAGAAAGGCAGCCCCACCTGTGACTGTGATGCCCCAGGGACGCACCCGCAGGGCCGTGCTGGTGAGCTCGGTGTGCGCACTGGCCGTGACCGTGCTCGCGGGCTGTGGTGAGGGGGATCCCGACGCGGGAACCAACGGGGTCGGCAAACTGGCGCCCGCCACCATCCAGTCGAGAACGCGCACGGCCGCGGAGGCCGCGTCGACGGTACGGCTGTCGGGGACCGTCGTCACGAGCGGGCGCAGCTACACCCTGGACATGCGGCTGAAGGCCGACGGCGGCACGGGGTCGGTGACCTCCGAGGGGGCCACCTTCCGGTTGCTGCGGACGGGCGACGCGCTGTACCTGAAGGCGAACGCCGACTTCTGGAACCACGCCGACGACGGCAAGGACAGCGGCGGCTCGGGGGCGGCGGACTCGCTCGACGGCAAGTACGTGAAGGTGCCGAAGGACGATCCGACGTACAAGAAGTTCAGCGGGTTCACCGACAAGGACGTGCTGCTGGAGTCGCTGCTGACGCTGCACGGCACGCTTGCCGCGGACGGCCATCACGAGCAGTCCGGCACCCGCACGATCCGTATCACCGGCGACGGGGGCACCGGCGGCACGCTGGACGTCTCCCTGGAGGGCAAGCCGTATCCGCTCCGGCTGGAGCGCGGGGGCGGGGCGGGGGCCCTCCGGTTCTCGGACTGGGGAAAGTCGTTCACGGTGCGGGTGCCGGCGGCGGGCGACACAGTGGACTACGGAGCGCAGCTCCCTACGTCCTGACGGACGGGTTCGGTCCTGTGCGGGTCCGTGCGTGGTGCCCGCGCAGTTCCCGGCGCCCCTGTTCTTTTGGGGGCGCGGGGAACTGCGCGAGCAACCACGCACGGACCCGCGGAGTCCATACGGCCTTGACAGGGGCCCGGGGCCGTTACTTCTTGCGGCCCCGTCGGGCCAGCAGCCGCGGAAGCGCCGCAGGCATCGCGCGCCGGGTCGTCGCCGGGCTGGGCAGCGGGGCCTCGGACAGCGGCCCGTCCGGCAGCGCGGCCGTCGCCCCCGTCGGGGTCAGCCGCAGCACCCGGCACTCGCGCGCCCACCGCTCCGGCATGGCCTCGCCGTCCGGCGCGTTGAGCCGCTTGCCCTTCAGCTCGGCGACCGTCTCCGCCCACGCGGGGGAGTCCGCCGCGAGTTCGGCCACCGTCGCCGACCAGGTGACCAGCCGGCCGCCCTTGTCCTTGCTGCGGACGGTGACCTCCGCGGTGCCGCCGTCGACGAGAGACGGCAGCGGCTGCTCACCGGGCCCGTCGCCGACCAGGCACAGCGCGCCGTCGTGCCAGACGTGCCACAGCGCGCGCACCGGGCTGCCGGGCCCCTGGACCCAGACGAGGCCGGACTTCTTGGTGGCCTCCTCGACGAGGGCCTGGTCGAGCAGCTGCTTTGTCATGGGCGCAGCCTACCGAGGGCGGGGCAGGCCCCGGGCGGGCCGTTCAGAGCCAGCCGTTGCGCTTCAGGGTGCGGTGGATACCGAGGCAGACGGCCGCCGTGACACTGAGGATCAGCGGGTAGCCGTACCTCCAGTGCAGTTCCGGCATGTACTGGAAGTTCATGCCGTACACCCCGGCGACCATCGTCGGCACGGCGAAGATCGCAGCCCACGAGGTGATCTTGCGCATGTCCTCGTTCTGCGCGACGGACGCCTGCGCGAGGTTGGCCTGGAGGATGGAGTTGAGCAGTTCGTCGAAGCCGATGACCTGCTCCTGCACCCGGGTGAGATGGTCGGCGACGTCCCGGAAGTACTTCTGGATGTCCGGGTCGATCAGCCGCATCGGCCGCTCGCTCAGCAGCTGCATGGGCCGCAGCAGCGGGGAGACGGCCCGCTTGAACTCCAGCACCTCGCGCTTGAGCTGGTAGATCCGGGCCGAGTCGACACCGCGCGACACGCCGCCGCGCGGGCCGGGCGAGAAGACCTCGGTCTCCACCTCGTCGATGTCGTCCTGGAGCGCGTCGGCCACCGCAAGATAGCCGTCGACCACGTGGTCCGCGATGGCGTGCAGCACCGCTGACGGGCCGTTGGACAGCAGCTCGGGGTCGTCCTCCAGGCGGTGCCGCAGCGCACGCAGCGAGCCCTGGCCGCCGTGCCGGACGGTGATGAAGAAGTCCCGCCCGGTGAAGCACATGACCTCGCCGGTCTCGACGACCTCGCTGGTCGCGGTGAGCTGGTCGTGCTCGACGTAGTGGATCGTCTTGAAGACGGTGAACAGCGAGTCGTCGTAGCGCTCCAGCTTGGGCCGCTGGTGCGCCTGCACGGCGTCCTCCACGGCCAGCGGGTGCAGCCCGAACTCCCGCGCGATCCCGGCGAATTCGCCCTCGGTCGGCTCGTGCAGCCCGATCCAGACGAAGCCGCCGTCGCGGCGCACCCGGCGCATCGCCTCGTGCGGGGTGAGCGGCTGGGGCGTGGCCAGCCGGATGCCGTCGCGGTAGACGGCGCAGTCGACCACGGCCGACGGCGTCGCGGGGTCGCGGGTGGTGTCGTACGCGCCGGTGTCCTTGCGGATGTCCTTGCGCACCGACGGACGGGTCGGGCGGACCGCGGCACGCAGGTCTCGGATCATCGACATGGCAGGCTCCTTCGCAACGAGCAGCGCGCAAGCGCCGGCGACGGGTGGAACTGCCCGGAATGAGGACGTCCTGCGGGGGGTCCCGCCCCACGGGGCAGGGCAAGGATGTTTGGTACGTCCACAAAGCGGGGAGCACCGCACCGTTGCGGTGGCGTACTTCGCTGCTTGATTCAGATCAGACAGATCAGGCAGAACGAAACGAAGTGCTCTTCCGAGAGACGCGCATGACGACGCGAATGTGAGAGGTGGCAGCCGGCCGGAACGAGAGCAGCAGCTACGTCAGCGGTGGGAAGAGCGAGTGGTACTGCACGGGTGACTTCGATCCATGACAGCCCCACCTCCTCCAGCCGGTCCCCCGTGAGGGACGGTCCGCTCCCCGTGAGGGGATTCTCGGCGACGTCGGGACTTGACCGCGATGCTTCTGCATGCTGCCCGAACCGCCGACTCACAGTACCAGTCGGCCGATGTGTCAAGGCGCGGCTTTGCCCGGTACTGACGAGTTCTATGCTCACCGCATGGTTGATGTTCTTGCTCTGGTCGAGGCCCGGTTGACCACGGCGCTGGGCGAACCGGACGCGCGCGCGGCGGTCACCTTCCTCGGCACCGATCGCATCGAGGTGCTGCGCTTCCCGGGGGAGGACGTCGTCCGCTACGCCACCCTCGGCATGTCGGCACACCCCATGACGGACCCCACGGCGCTGGTCGCCGACCCCGTCCAGGGTCCGCGCGCCGAGCTGGTCCTGTCCGTGCGGCGGGGTGTCGCGGACACCGACAAGGTGCTGCGCCCGCTGGCCGTGCTCGCCGCGTCTCCGCAGGTCGAGGGCGTGGTCGTGGCGCCGGGCAGTTCTCTGGACGTGGGTGAGGCGCTGTGGCCGGGCGCGCCCTTCAGCTCGGTCCTGGTGGCCGAGGCGGGCGGCCTGGTCGAGGACCTGGAACTCGACGCGCCGCTCGACCCCGTGCGGTTCCTGCCGCTGCTGCCGATGACGCCGAACGAGGCGGCCTGGAAGCGGGTGCACGGCGCCCAGGCGCTCCAGGAGCGCTGGCTGACGAACGGGACGGACCTGAGGGATCCCTCCCGCAGGTCCGTCCCGCTGGACTGACCGGCCCGGCCGAGGGTGAGCAAGCTCACCGAATCCTGGCCGGGACACGTCAGTAGGTAAAGACGCCGCCATGAGGCGTCAGTTGGGGAGGCGTCAGCCGGCGAAGACGCCCACACCGTCCTCGGTGGCGTGCGCCGGGGTCAGCTCCTCCGCCTCGTGGGTGAGTGCCTTGCGCCGTACGACGACCACGACCGCGCCGAGCAGCGCGGTGACCGCCGCGACCACGAACGGCACGTGGATGTCGGCCCATTCCTCGATCTTCGGCGCGAAGTACGGGGCCGCGGCGGCCGCGAACCAGCGGACGAAGTTGTAGCCCGCGCTCGCCACCGGGCGCGGCGCGTCGGACACGCCGAGGGCCAGCTCGGTGTAGACCGTGTTGTTCACGCCGATGAACGCGCCGGAGAGGATCGTGCAGACCACCGCGGTGGTGTGGCTGCCGTACCCGAGGACCAGGACGTCGGCCGCGAGCAGCACGAGCGAGCCGCCGAGCACCGTCAGCGAGCCGAACCGCTTCTGCATCCGCGGCGCCACGACCACCGAGAACACGGCGAGCAGCAGACCCCAGGCGAAGAAGACGGCGCCCGACCGGTACGGCGTCATGTTCAGCACGAACGGCGTGAAGGCCAGCACGGTGAAGAACGTGTAGTTGTAGAAGAACGCCGAGACCGCCGCCGAGGCGAGTCCGCCGTGGCCGAGCGCCTTCAGCGGGTCCAGCAGCGACGTCTTGCGCGCGGGCTTCGGCTGCTCCTTCAGGAACGCCGTGATGCACAGGAAGCCGATCGCCATCAGGGACGCGGTGCCGAAGAAGGGGTAGCGCCAGCTCATGTTGCCGAGCAGCGCGCCGACCAGCGGTCCGCAGGCCATGCCCAGGCCGAGCGCGGACTCGTAGAGCAGGATCGCCGCCGCGCTGCCGCCGGCCGCCGCGCCGACGATCACCGCGAGGGCGGTCGAGACGAACAGCGCGTTGCCGAGGCCCCAGCCCGCCCGGAAGCCGACCAGCTGGCCGACCGTGCCGGAGGTGCCGGCCAGGCCCGCGAAGACCACCACGAGCGCGAGGCCGAGCAGCAGCGTCTTGCGGCCGCCGATGCGGCTGGAGACGAAGCCGGTGAGCAGCATCGCGACGGCGGTGATCAGGAAGTACGAGGTGAACAGCAGCGAGACCTGGCTGGCGGTGGCGTGCAGGCCGGTGGCGATGGACGGCAGGATCGGGTCCACGAGCCCGATGCCCATGAAGGCCACGACGGACGCGCCGGCCGTCGCCCACACGGCCTTCGGCTGCCGCAGGATGCCGCCTGCTCCCGCGTCGAACGGGTCGGCCATGATTCCCTCCGGAACTAGTTGGTATATGCACACAGTAAGTTAGCTCAGCTAATTAATGCAAGCTACATCTAAAACTGGGCGGCGCGTCGCTCCCGCCGGACGGGTGATCGTCCTTGACGTGGGGGAGCAGGGGTAGGACCGTGGGGCCCTATGAGGGGCGAACCCAGTTGCCCGAAGTGTGGTGGCCGGGTCAGGGCTCCCGGACTCTTCGCCGACACCTGGCAGTGCGACGTGCACGGGACCGTGCATCCGGTGCAGCCCGTGATCCCGCCCAGCGTGGAGGCCCTCGGCGTCGTCGTGCACCGCACCCAGGTGCCGGTGTGGATGCCGTGGCCGCTGCCCGTCGGCTGGCTGTTCACGGGCGTGGCCTGCGCCGGCGACGACCGCAGCGGCGGCCGGGCCACGGCCGTTGCCTGCTCGGGACCCGGCCCGCTCGGCGGCATGGGCGAGCTGATCCTGGTCGCCGAGGAACTGGGCGTCGGTCTCGGCGCGCGCTACGCGGGGGTGGACGGCCCGGACCCCGGCCCGTCCATGAACGTCGAGAAACCACCGCAGGCCAAGGTGCTCGCCGCGGGGCGGCCCACCCCGCTCTGGCATGTCTCCGGCTCCCCGACCGACCGCGCCGTCTTCGCCGGCGAGGCGCTCGGCCTGTGGCTCTGGGCCGTCGTCTGGCCCGAGCAGTCCGGACTGCTGATGTACGACGAGCTGGTGCTGACCGACCTCCGGGACGCCGGCGCCGAGCTGGACCTGGTGCCCTGCGGGGCGCTGTCGCCGCGGCTGCTCGAACCCTGAGGGCGCGCTGTGGACGCCGTGTGCCGGTAGGGGGCGTACGGCCGCTTCGGGTGTGACAGGGCACCTCCGTGGCCCCGCTATCCTTGGGTGTCCGCCTTCCCACCGTCCCCCTTGGAGCAGCCGCCGTGCGCATCGATCTGCACTGCCACTCCACGGCCTCCGACGGCACGGACACCCCCGCCGAACTGGTGCGGGCCGGCGCCGCGGCCGGCCTGGACGTCATGGCGCTGACCGACCACGACACCACCCGGGGCCACGCCGAGGCGATCGCCGCGCTGCCCGCCGGGCTCACCCTCGTGACCGGCGCCGAGCTGTCGTGCCGCCTCGACGGCGTCAGCATGCACATGCTGGCCTACCTCTTCGACCCCGAGGAGCCCGCCCTGCTCGCCGAGCGCGAGCTGGTCCGCGACGACCGGGTGCCGCGCGCCCAGGGCATGGTTGCCAAGCTCGCCGCGCTCGGCGTGCCGATCACCTGGGAGCAGGTCGAGCGGATCGCCGCGGGCGGCTCCGTCGGACGCCCGCACGTGGCCACCGCGCTGGTCGAGCTGGGCGTCGTACCGACCGTGAACGACGCCTTCACCGGGGAGTGGCTCGCCGACGGCGGGCGCGGCTACGTGGAGAAGCACGAGACCGACCCCTTCGAGGCGATCCGGCTGGTCAAGGGCGCGGGCGGGGTCTGCGTCTTCGCCCACCCGGCCGCCGCCAAGCGTGGCCGCACGGTCCCCGAGTCGGCGATCGCCGAACTGGCCGCGGCCGGCCTCGACGGCATCGAGGTCGACCACATGGACCACGACCCGGCGACGCGGGACCGCCTGCGCGGGCTCGCCAAGGACCTGGACCTGCTGGTCACCGGGTCCAGCGACTACCACGGCACCCGCAAGACGGTGGCCCTCGGCGCGTACGCCACGGACCCCGAGGTCTACGGCGAGATCACCCGCCGCGCGACCGGCGCGTTCCCGGTCCCGGGGGCGGGCGGAAACTGACGCCTCGGGCTGCGCCCGGCTCGGTTGCCGACGGCTTGGGCTGCGCCCGGCTCGGTTTTTGGCGGCTTGGGCTGCGCCCGGCTCGGTTGTCGGCGGGTGGGCTGCGTCCCGTCGCGCTTCACCGAAGCCCCGCAAAGGGGCGCGGGGAACTGCGCGCCCGGCCACGACGCGTCCCGCACCCGACTACGACAGCAGCGCCGAGACCGGCACCCGCTCGCGTGACCGCCGCCGTTCGCCGAAGCCCCGCAAAGGGGCGCGGGGAACTGCGCGCCCGGCCACGACGCGTCCCGCACCCGACCACGACACCAGCACCCGATCGACACCCCTCCTCGACGAACGATCCGACCGCCCAGGTCACCCCGTCCGGCCGGACCGCCCAGGTCACCCCGTCCGGCCGGACCGCCCAGGTCACCCCGTCGGGCCGGACCGCCCAGGTCACCCCGTCGGGCCGGACCGCCCAGGTCACCCCGCTCACCCTCCTACCTCCGCAAGGCCCCTCACACCGATGTTCGACGTCGCCGTTTTCGGCTCCCTGTTCCTGACCCTCTTCGTCATCATGGATCCCCCGGGGATCACCCCGATCTTCCTCGCGCTGACCGCGGGCCGCCCCGCCAAGGTGCAGAAGCGGATGGCCTTCCAGGCCGTCTGCGTGGCCGGCGGAGTCATCGCCGTCTTCGGCCTGCTGGGCCACCAGATCCTCGACTACCTGCACGTCTCCGTGCCCGCGCTGATGATCGCGGGCGGGCTGCTGCTCCTGCTGATCGCCCTCGACCTGCTGACCGGCAAGACCGACGAGCCGCAGCAGACCAAGGACGTCAACGTGGCGCTGGTGCCGCTGGGGATGCCGCTGCTCGCGGGCCCCGGCGCGATCGTGTCCGTCATCCTGGCCGTGCAGAGGGCCGACAGCGTGGCCACGCAGGTCTCGGTGTGGTCGGCGATCCTCGCGATCCACGTCGTGCTGTGGCTGACCATGCGCTACTCGCTGCTGATCATCAAGGTCATCAAGGACGGCGGCGTGGTCCTGGTGACCCGGCTCGCGGGCATGATGCTCTCCGCGATCGCCGTGCAGCAGATCATCAACGGCGTTCTCCAGGTGATCCACTCGGCGTGAGCCGGCCGCCCCGCAGGGCGGACGGGGCGCGGCGGCGCGGTCGGGGCGCGGCGGCGCGGTCCACGCACAGAGCCCCCGCACGGCGTCATGCCGTACGGGGGCTCCGAAGCTTTCGCGGTGCTCCGCGTCCGTCGTCGTCGACCGGATGTGGTCGATCAGATGTGGTTGACCAGCCGATCAGGCAGGTGCTGTCGATCAGATGTCGTCGAAGGCCGTCGCGTCACGAGGCCGTGGTCTCGGCGGGCCGGATCCACAGCCGCTGCCCGATGGCCGCGGCCTGCTGCACGATCCGGTTGACGGAGGCGGCGTCCACGACGGTGCTGTCCACGGGCGTCCCGTCGACCTCGTCGAGTCGCATGATTTCGAAGCGCATAGCTTCTCCCTTCGTCCTTGTGGTTCCGCTCCAGTCAACGGTCTGCGTGTTACAAACATTCCCTACGCTAAATAAATTTTTCGAACGTCTAACTACTGACCGGTAAGATGAGCCGACCCGACCGACCGGGACCGGTTGTGTTCGCAGCGTGACCGCCGGGACAATGGGGGGCGATGAACGACGACCTCGCCACCCTCCAGGCCCGCATCGACCGCACGAACGAGCTGCTGCAGCGCATGCTCGCCGAGGTGGCGAAGACGCCTTCGACCCACGCGATCTTCGTGGACGCCGGGTACCTGTACGCGGCGGCGGGCCGGCTGGTCGCCGGGACCGAGGACCGCCGGGCCTTCGACCTCGACGCCGAGGGCCTGATCGAGGCGCTGATCGACAAGGCGCGCACCATCTTCGCCGACAGCCGACTGCTGCGCGTCTACTGGTACGACGGCGCCCGGCGCCGCATCCACACGGCCGAACAGCAGTGCATCGCCGAACTCCCCGACGTGAAGGTGCGGTTGGGCAATCTCAACGCCAACAACCAGCAGAAGGGCGTGGATTCGCTGATCCGCAGCGATCTCGAATCCCTCGCCCGGCACCGCGCCATCAGCGACGCGGCCCTGCTAGGCGGCGACGAGGACCTGGTCTCGGCGGTGGAGGCGGCACAGGGCTACGGCGCCCGGGTGCACCTCTGGGGCATCGAGGCCCCCGAGGGCCGCAACCAGGCCGAGCCCCTGCTCTGGGAGGTCGACAGCCAGCGCACGCTGGACCTCGAGTTCTTCAAGCCGTACGTGGCGCGGCGCACGGCGCCCGCCTACGAGACCGCGCCCGCCACCACCCGGCCGACACGGGAGGACGTGCGGTTCGTCGGCGCCCAGATCGCCGCGAAGTGGCTGTCGGCCCGGGGCCGCGAGTCGCTGGTCGAGCTGCTTCCCGGCCATCCCTACCTGCCGGGCCCGGTCGACCAGGACCTGCTGGTGGAGGCCGAGGGCCTGCTCCAGTACTCCCTGCGCGGCCAGGCGGACCTGCGCCGCGCGCTGCGGGACGGTTTCTGGGACCACCTTCAGACGCAGTACTGAGCACCTGAGCACCTGAGCACCTGGGCGCCCCGGGGTGCCGTGAGGGGTTGCCGTGCCAGGTGCCGCGAGAGGTGCCGTGAGTGGTGCCAGGCTGACCCGCGAAGGGCGCGGCCTAGCGGTGCCCGCGTCCGTCCGGATGCGCGTCCCAGAAGTCGGCCAGGGCCCGCGCCGTGGCCTCGGGCCGCTCGGTGTTGGGGGAGTGCTCGGCGCCCGGGACGACCGTCCGGTGGGCGCCCAGCCGCCGCGCCATGTCGTCGAGCAGCGACACCGGCCAGGCGTCGTCCCGCGCCCCCGACAGCACATGGAACGGCAGCGGTACGGCGGCCAGTTCGGCGATCCGGTCCGGCTCCACGCACAACTGCCGTCCGGTGACCCGGAGTTGTGCGGGGCTGGTCCCGAGCCACCTGCGGCGCAGGCCCTCCTGGACCTCGCGCCCGGCCTCCGGATCGGCCCCGGTCTCGGTGTCCTCGGGCGGCTCCATCGCCTGGATGGCTTCCCACACCTCGTCCATCGACATCACCGCGAGCGCGTCCAGGAGCAGCTTGACCCGGTCCTGTTGGCCGCGGGTGATGGGGCCGGGGCCCGAGGCCATCAGCGTGAACGAGACGAACGGCCCGTGGTCGAGCAGGACGGCCGCCCGCCCGATGACCCCGCCCAGCGAGTGCCCGAGCAGATGCACGGGGGCGCCGACCGCCTCGGCCTGCGCCAGCACATCGCGCGCCAACTCCTCCTGCGCGTAGGCGGATTCGTCGTCGGCCGGGCCGTCGGACTCGTACTGGCCGCGGCCGTCCACGGCGACGGTCCGGTATCCGCGCGCGGCCAGCGGCCCGTGCAGCGGGTTGAAGTCCTCTTTGCTGGCGGTGAATCCGGGCATTAGCAGCGCGACGCCGCGGAACTCGGCGTCGGGCGCCGCGGGCGCGTCGACCACGGCGAACTCCCCGCGCGCGGTGGGCAACCGGTAGGCGCGGGCGCCGGGCGGCGGAACGAAAGTGGGCGGCCTGCTCATGAGGGGAGGCTATCGGGCGGGTCGGACGGGGGTGCGGACGGGAGGGGGAACGGGGGTGAACCGGCGGCGGACCGCCCGGCATCCGCGTACGGCTCGGGGAACGCCGACGGCCCGGCCCACACGGGGTGGGCCGGGCCGTCGTAGCGGTCGTACTACCGGGGCCGGATCGGACGATCCGGCCCGCGGGCCGTCACGCCTCCGGCGTCTCGCTCGCCGCCGCGGCCTTGCGGGTGCGGCGGCGCGGCTTCGCCTCCGGCTCCGCGGCGGCCTGCGCCGGGATCTCGGCGGGGGCCTCGGTCGTGGCGGCGGTCTTGCGGGTGCGGCGGCGCGGTGCGGTCACCGTGCCCTCGGCGGTGTCCACGGCGGCCTCGGCCGGAGCAGCGGTCTTGCGGGTGCGCCGGGGCTTGGCCTCGGCGGTCTCCGCGGTGTCCACGGCGGTTTCGGCGGCGGCCGCGGTCTTGCGGGTGCGGCGCGGCTTGGTGACGGTGACCTCGGCGGTCTCCGCGGTGTCCACCGCGGCCTCGGCGGGGGCCTCGGTCGTGGCGGCGGTCTTGCGGGTGCGGCGGCGCGGTGCGGTCACCGTGCCCTCGGCCGTGTCCACGGCGGCCTCGGCCGGAGCAGCGGTCTTGCGGGTGCGCCGGGGCTTGGCCTCGGCGGTCTCCGCGGTGTCCACGGCGGTTTCGGCGGCGGCCGCGGTCTTGCGGGTGCGGCGCGGCTTGGTGACGGTGACCTCGGCGGCCTCGGCCGTGTCCACCGCGGCCTCGGCGGGGGCCTCGGTCGTGGCGGCGGTCTTGCGGGTGCGGCGGCGCGGTGCGGTCACCGTGCCCTCGGCCGTGTCCACGGCGGCCTCGGCCGGAGCCGCGGTCTTGCGGGTGCGGCGCGGCTTGGTCGCCGTAACGACCTCGTCGGCGGTTTCGGCCGGAGCCACGACCGTCTCGACCGGGGCGACGACCGTCTCGGCCGGCGCCTCGGGCGCCGTCGCGACCGCGGTCGGAGCGGCCGAAGTGGCCACGGTCTCCGCCGACTTGCGGGTACGGCGGCGACGCGGACGCGCCTCCACGGCCTCGACCGTGTCCACGGCGGCCTCGGCGGCCCCGGAGACGACGGCCTCGGTGACGACGGCCTCGACCGCGGCGGACTCCGTCGCCTGGGCGGCGGTCACCGGCGCGGCGGCCGCACCGCTGCGGGTGCGCCGACGGCGGCGCGGGGTGCGGCGCCCGTCGGTCTCCTCGGCGGCGGTCGCGTCCTCGGTCACCTGGGCCGGCTCGGCGGACGTGGCGTCCAGAGGCGTACCGCCACGCGTGCGGCGGCGACGGCGCTCGCGGGACGGACGCTCACGCTCGCGCTCGGCGGGCCGGGCGTCGTCGCGACCGCCCCGGCCGCCGGAACGCCCGCGCGGGCTGCGCCCGGTCTCGCCCAGGTCCTCCAGCTCCTCCGCCGCGAGCCCGGCGCGCGTACGCTCCGAGCGCGGCAGCACGCCCTTCGTGCCGGCGGGGATGCCGAGCTCCTCGAAGAGGTGCGGGGAGGTGGAGTAGGTCTCCTGCGGGTCGCCGAAGCTCAGCTCCAGCGCCTTGTTGATCAGCTGCCAGCGCGGGATGTCGTCCCAGTCGACCAGCGTGATCGCCGTACCCTTCGCGCCCGCGCGGCCCGTACGGCCGATGCGGTGCAGGTACGTCTTCTCGTCCTCGGGGGACTGGTAGTTGATGACGTGGGTGACGCCCTCGACGTCGATGCCGCGGGCGGCGACGTCGGTGCAGACGAGCACGTCCACCTTGCCGTTGCGGAAGGCGCGCAGCGCCTGCTCGCGGGCGCCCTGCCCGAGGTCGCCGTGGACGGCGCCCGAGGCGAAGCCGCGCCGCTGGAGCTGCTCGGCGATGTCCGCGGCCGTGCGCTTGGTGCGGCAGAAGATCATCGCCAGTCCGCGGCCGTCGGCCTGGAGGATGCGGGCGACCATCTCCGGCTTGTCCATGGAGTGTGCGCGGTAGACGAACTGCTTGATGTTCGCCACGGTCGCGCCCTCGTCGTCCGGCGCGGTGGCGCGGATGTGGGTGGGCTGCGACATGTAGCGGCGCGCGAGGCCGATGACCGCGCCCGGCATGGTCGCCGAGAACAGCATCGTCTGGCGGCGCGCCGGGAGCATGTTGATGATCTTCTCGACGTCGGGCAGGAAGCCCAGGTCGAGCATCTCGTCGGCCTCGTCGAGGACCAGGCACTTGACGTGGCCGAGGTTCAGCTTCTTCTGGCCCGCGAGGTCGAGGAGCCGGCCGGGCGTGCCGACGATCACGTCGACGCCCTTCTTCAGGGCCTCGACCTGGGGCTCGTAGGCGCGGCCGCCGTAGATCGCGAGGACGCGCACGTTGCGCACCTTGCCCGCGGTCAGCAGGTCGTTGGTGACCTGGGTGCACAGCTCGCGCGTGGGGACGACGACGAGCGCCTGCGGGGCCTCGGTGAGCGCCTCGGGCGCGGCGCGGCCGGCCTCGACGTCGGCGGGGACGGTGACGCGCTCCAGGAGGGGGAGGCCGAAGCCCAGCGTCTTGCCGGTGCCGGTCTTCGCCTGGCCGATGACGTCCGTGCCGGAGAGGGCGACGGGGAGGGTCATCTCCTGGATGGGGAAGGGGGTGACGATGCCGACGGCCTCGAGGGCCTCGGCGGTCTCAGGAAGGATTCCGAGATCACGAAACGTAGTCAGGGTGCTGCCTCTTCTGTGTACGCGGCGCGAGGCGAGCGCGGGGCCGGGTCGGACCGTGCTGGGGACATCGGCCGCCTCACGGGCCGGCCGTGGGGGGCCAAGCCGTTCGGCACGGGACCACTGCCGTCGCTCTAGCGCTCTAGCCGCTGAGGGTCCCTCCGGGGTGTCGTACGCGAATGTGCCGTACGGCGCGAAGGGCTGTCAGGTCGGAGCCGATCGGGCCACCGACCGGGCATCCTCATGCGTGCGGCCTGTCGAGGTACGGCTACGTACCAGCAGGCGCATTACCACCATACCCCGGATTCGCGCACACGCGATGGCCGATTTGGTCACGTAGTGGTCGTCACATGGATTCCGGCCGACGTGGGCGCACAGATTGACCAGGGACTTCCCCGACGCGGCGGGCGGGCTATTGTGCGCTCCATGACGACCTCTGACAAGCCTGACAACGCCCCCGAGACGGCCTCGCCCGAGGCCACCGGAGTCGCCGCCCAGGACTGGGCCACGGCCTCCGCCGACCCGCAGTACCACGCCGCGGTCGTGGACCTGCTCGGCGCGCTCGCGTACGGCGAGCTGGCGGCGTTCGAGCGGCTCGCGGAGGACGCCAAGCTGGCGCCGACCCTCGCGGACAAGGCGGAGCTGGCGAAGATGGCGTCGGCGGAGTTCCACCACTTCGAGCGGCTGCGCGACCGGCTCACCGAGATCGGCGAGGAGCCGACGCTCGCGATGGACCCGTTCGTCGCCGCCCTCGACGGCTTCCACCGCCAGACGGCCCCCTCGGACTGGCTGGAGGGCCTGGTCAAGGCGTACGTCGGCGACTCGATCGCCAGTGACTTCTACCGGGAGGTCGCGGCGCGCCTCGACTCCGACACGCGCGAGCTGGTGCTCGCCGTCCTCGACGACACCGGGCACGCCGGGTTCGCCGTCGAGAAGGTGCGCGCCGCGATCGACGCGGAGCCGCGGGTGGGCGGGCGGCTCGCGCTGTGGGCGCGGCGGCTGATGGGCGAGGCGCTGTCGCAGTCGCAGCGCGTGGTCGCGGACCGGGACGCGCTGTCCACGATGCTGGTGGGCGGGGTCGCCGACGGGTTCGACCTGGCCGAGGTCGGCCGGATGTTCTCCCGGATCACGGAGGCTCACACGAAGCGGATGGCGGCGCTGGGGCTCGCGGCCTGAGCGCTCCGCCGGGTTCCGCTGGGTGCCGGGTGGCGCCCGTGCCTTGTCAGTGCCGGTGCCTTGGACGGGGCCGGTGCCTTGACGGGGCCGGTGCCTTCGTTGTCGGGTGCGGGCGCGTCTGGGCTTGTCGCGCAGTTCCCCGCGCCCCTTCGGGGGCGCTGCCCAGCGGGGGTTCACTGGTTGGGGTGGGAGGGGTCACGCCGGCGCTGAGCGCCGGCGGAGTCGCCCCGCGGGGCGCAGCAGCAGTGACAGCGACGCCGAGGACACGACCGCCGCGCCGAGCAGGCAGACGAGGGAGTTGCCGGGGCCCAGCGTGCTGTGGGTGAGGAAGTCGCCGAACAGGGCTCCGGCGACACCGGTGCCGAGCACCAGGAGCCGGGCGGGCAGGCGGTGCGACAGACGGTGCAGCGCGGCGAGGGACAGGACCACGCCGAGCACTGCGGAGCCGAGCACTTCCAGGATCATGTCGGGGTCCCTCCCACACGCCGGCGCTGCACCAGGGTCGTAGCCGGTCATACCCGTGACCTGCGGAATGCAATCCTCCCCTGTGGGCGACTTGTGGTCCTTCTGTGGACATGATCGCGGAGCCGGGCGGACCCGCCGAGAGCAGCGGAAAGGGGCGCGGCAGCCGGATTCCTCCCGGCCGCCACGCCCCTTTCGGTGCTTTTCGTCCCAGCGCCTACGGCTACAGCGCGCCGAAGCCCACCTTGCGCGGCGCGGCCTCACCGAGCTCGACGTACGCCAGGCGGTCGGCCGGGACCAGGACCTTGCGGCCGTGCTCGTCCGTAAGGCTCAGCAGCTGCGACTTACCGGCGAGCGCATCGGCCACCACGCGCTCGACCTCTTCCGCGCTCTGACCGCTCTCCAGAACGATCTCGCGGGGCGCGTGCTGCACGCCGATCTTGACCTCCACGGCTATGTCCCTCCGACGGTCAGTGAGTGCGCGACCTTCCGCGCCGTACTCAGCACACATTAGCCCGGTGAGGGGACGTACACGCTCCGCGCAAGAACGCCACGAGCGAACAGTCCGCGGGAACATTCCCGCGGGCCGCCGCTCCGGCGCGGGCGAGTGCGCGGCGCAGTGCGTGGCGCGGCGCTCGGCGGACGGCGCCCCGCCGCGCGCGGCAGGGCGTGCGGCGGACGCCGCTCAGTGGTGGTCGAGGCCGTGCAGCGGGAAGCCCGCGATGCCGCGCCAGGCCAGCGAGGCCAGCAGCTGCACCGCCTGGTCGCGCGGCACGCTGCGGTCGCTGTGCAGCCAGGAGCGGGCCACCACCTGGGCGAGTCCGCCGAGGCCGGAGGCGAGCAGCATCGACTCGGCCCGCGACAGGCCCGTGTCCTCGGCGATGACCTCGCAGATCGCCTCGGCGCACTCGTTCGTCACCTTGTCGACGCGCTCGCGCACCGCTGGCTCGTTCGTCAGGTCCGACTCGAACACAAGACGGAAGGCGCCGCCGTCGTCCTCGACGTACGCGAAGTAGGCGTCCATGGTCGCCCGCACGCGCTGCTTGTTGTCCGTGGTGGACGCGAGCGCGCCGCGCACGGCCTGGATCAGGGACTCGCAGTGCTGGTCGAGCAGCGCGAGATAGAGGTCGAGCTTGCCCGGGAAGTGCTGGTAGAGCACCGGCTTGCTGACGCCGGCCCGCTCGGCGATGTCGTCCATCGCCGCCGAGTGGTAACCCTGCGCCACGAAGACTTCCTGAGCGGCGCCCAGCAGCTGGTTCCGGCGGGCACGGCGCGGCAGGCGCGTACCTCGCGGGCGTGCTGCCTCTGTCTGCTCGATGGCTGTCACGCCGCCTCCCAAAGTCGTCCACTGCGGTGTGCGCCGCGCGGCCCATCGTACTTTTCGGTAACCGTGGTGTGCGCGGTGCGAGCGCAGAATTTCACGGACCGGACAGCGGACAGATCCGCACAGAAGGTTTCGAACGGCGGCACGTCGGGCTACGAGCCGCGCACCGTTGCTCGGCGGCGCGCCCGCCCCGGGGTCGCGCGCCCGGCTCGCGAAGCCGTCCGGGGCCTCGTGTCAGGCGTGTCGGGCGGGCAGGCGTGCCGGGCGGTCGTCAGCGGTAGTCGTCCTCGTCGAGCGAGACCACGCGGGCCTGCTCCGCGAGGTCGGCCTCGTTGGCGCGGTCCGGGTCCGCGCCGGTCATCGGGTCGTCGCGGTCGGGTGCGAGGACCGTCTGCTGCTCGGCGGCGTCGCCCTCGGGTGCCTCGACACCGACCTCCGTGGCGTCGTCGTCCTCGAACGTCTCGGGGTCGGTGGGGTCGATGGCCATCGTGGGCTCCCTTCCTAGGAACGTCCCTGATGAATGCAGGGGGCCACATACGGGTGCCCTGCGTACGAGCCTAGGAGACAGCCGATCCGGACGCTATGCCATCGGTGCGCGCGTACGGCACGGAATCCGCACGCTCTTTCCCCGAGTCCTCTCGTGTGACGCCCCACACGTGAGTCCTGGCGTGATCGTCTCGTAACATTGCCGCATGTCTTCGACCGAGCTGCCGTCCGTGCCGCCCACCAACGTGCTCCCCGAGCCGGTGGCCGTACGGGTCGGCGAAGGGGAACGGCTGAGGTCGGTGGGGCTGCCGGGGATCACCCTGACGGTCCGTTCACGACCGCCCGCGCGCGAGGGACTGCCACCCGCGCTCTACGTCCACGGCCTCGGCGGTTCCTCGCAGAACTGGTCGGCGCTGATGCTGGAGCTGGAGGGCACCCTCGACAGCGAGGCGCTGGACCTGCCGGGCTTCGGCGACTCGCCGCCCCCGGACGACGGCGACTACTCCGTCACGGGGCACGCGCGCGCCGTCATCCGCCATCTCGACGCCTCCGGGCGCGGCCCGGTCCACCTGTTCGGCAACTCGCTGGGCGGCGCGGTATCGACCCGGGTCGCCGCGCTCCGCCCCGACCTCGTGCGCACGCTCAGCCTGGTCTCGCCCGCGCTGCCGGAGCTGCGGGTGCAGCGTTCGGCGGTGCCGACGGGGCTGCTGGGCGTGCCCGGAGTGGCCGCGCTGTTCACCCGGTTCACCAAGGAGTGGACGGCCGAGCAGCGGGTCCGCGGGGTGATGGCGCTCTGCTACGGCGACCCCGGCCGGGTCACCCCGGAGGCGTTCCGCCATGCTGTGGAGGAGCTCGAACGCAGACTCCAACTGCCTTATTTCTGGGACGCGATGACGCGTTCCGCGCGCGGGCTGGTCAATGCGTACACACTGGGCGGGCAACATGGTCTGTGGCGTCAGGCCGAGCGGGTCCTCGCACCGACCCTGCTCGTCTACGGCGGCCGCGACCAGCTCGTCGGCTACCGCATGGCCCGCCGGGCGGCCCGCTCGTTCCGTGACGCGCGGCTGCTCAGCCTGCCCGACGCGGGACATGTCGCGATGATGGAGTACCCGGACACGGTGGCCACGGCCTTCCGCGAACTGCTGAAGGACACGGACGCCGGGAACGGGAGCGGGCCGAGCGCCCGCACCAGGGGCGGCGGCGAAGCCGACGCGGGCCCCTCCGGCACCATCGACTCGAGGAGCTGAGGGGGGACCGTGGGACGCCACAGCCGCCGTGGGTCGGCCGGCAAGGGCGGCGCCGGGGACAAGGGCGCCGGAGGCAGGAACACCGGAGGCCGGAACGCCGGGGGCAGTAATTCCGGGGGCGCGAACGCCGGAGGCAAGGGTGCCGGGGGCACCGGCGCCGGCCGCCCCGCGCAGCCCCCGGGCGCCACGCGCGGCGCCCCCCGGGGCGGCTCGCCGGGACCGTACGACGGCACCCCCGCGCACGGCACGCCGCGCGTGTCCTACGACGGCACTCCTGCGCACGGCACGCCCCGACCCCCCTTCGACGGCACCCCCGCCCGCGGCACGCCCCGCGTGCCCTTCGACGGCACTCCCGCGCACGGCACCCCCCGCGTCCCCGGCGGCGGCGGTCCCGGGGCCCGCGGCGGCCACCCCGAGCAGTACGAACAGGGTGGCGGCTGGGGCGAGTTGAAGGGTGTGGGCGGTCCCGGGCGGCCCGCCGCGGGGGACGCCTCAATACCGCATCCGCGACGGTCGGCCGCGCCGCCCCGCGCCGCGGGCCGGCCCGGCCCCCGCCAGGACTACCTGGACGCCTTCGACGAACGCGACGCCTCCGGCGGCCGCGAGGACGTCGACGTCTTCGCGCCCCGCGCCCGGGGCGCCGCGACGACCGCCGCGTTCGGGGCGGCGCCGTACGCCCCGGGCGGCCGCGGCGCGGGCACCGGCACGCTGTCCCCGGCCGGCGACGGCGCGGACGACGAGCCCCCGACCGGCCCGCCGGCCCCGGCCAAGGGCGGCAGGGGCCGCGCCTTCACCGGCATCGGCGCGGCCGCCGTCGTCACGGTGCTGGGGATCGTGGTGGCCGTGCAGATGGTCCAGGACCGCGACACGACCACGACCGCGAAGGCGGCGGCCGGCCAGCAGTACGACGCCCGCCGCGCCACCACCGGCACGGTCGGCGTGACGGCCTCGCCGTCGCCGTCGGTCAGCACGCTGTCGTACGACCAGAAGATGGCCGCGAAGTACCCGCTGAGCGCCAAGCTGAAGGGGCCCGGCACGTTCGAGACGGTCCCCGGGCACGCCAAGGCGCCCGGCAAGGGCGAGAAGTTCACCTACCGGGTCGACGTGGAGAACGGGCTCGGCCTCGACGGGATGCTGTTCGCCGAGGCCGTGCAGAAGACGCTCAACGACGACCGCAGCTGGTCCCACGACGGCAAGCGCACCTTCGAGCGCGTCGACTCCGGCGAGACCGACTTCGTGATCACCCTGGCCAGCCCCGGCACCACCGCCGTGTGGTGCGCCAAGTCCGGCCTGGACACCACCGAGGACAACGTCTCCTGCAACTCGTCCGCCACCGAGCGCGTCATGATCAACGCCTACCGGTGGGCCCAGGGGTCCACGACCTACGGCGACGCCATGCACACCTACCGGCAGATGCTGATCAACCACGAGGTCGGCCACCGGCTCGGCTACGAGCACGTCACCTGCGAGAAGGACGGCGAGCTGGCTCCGGTGATGCAACAGCAAACCAAGTTCCTGGACCACGACGGAATCCACTGCTTGCCCAACCCCTGGCCGTATCCGAAGAGTTGACAGCAGCAACTCAGGAACGACTTAGGCCACGTTGACATGTGCCCAAAGTTCATACATATTCATGGCCATGTGGTCTAGTCATGCCGTCGACAGCAGCGCCGCCATCGAGCTGGCGCTCATCGGCGTGACCGCGCTCTGCGTGGCCGACATCCACTGTCGCTGAACGCTCGCCCCCGAGGCGCTCGCGTCGCGATTCCCCCCTTTCCGCCGTGACTTGGGTCACGGCTTTTCCGACGACCGACGCCGGGGCAGACGTCTGCACTGATTCGTCTCACTCCTCGTCCTACCGTCTCGTGATCCGAGACGAACGATCTCTCGGGATGCGTTCGTCCGGCCGGGACGCGCGAGTCAACCCCGAGAGGTCGTCATTCCGATGCGTCAACCGTCCGTCACCCGTGCCCGCGTGGTCACCGTGTCGCTCGCCGTGGCCGTGGCAGCGAGCGCCACCGCCTGCGGTCCGAAGGACAGCGGTGCGGCCGGCTCCGGTGCCGACGCCACGCCCCACAAGGGCGGCACGCTGACCGTCCTGAACGCCAACCCGCAGGCGGACTTCGACCCCGCCCGGCTCTACACCTCCGGCGGCGGCAACGTCCCCTCGCTCGTCTTCCGTACGCTCACCACCCGCAACCGCGAGAACGGTGCGGCCGGCGCCAAGGTCGTCCCCGACCTCGCCACCGACACCGGGCGCCCCAACAAGGACGCCACCGTGTGGACGTACACCCTGAAGAAGGGCCTGAAGTACGAGGACGGCACGGCGATCACCTCGGCCGACATCAAGTACGGCATCGAGCGTTCCTTCGCGCCCGAACTCTCCGGCGGCGCCCCCTACCTGAGGGACTGGCTGGTCGGCGCGGCCGACTACCAGGGCCCGTACAAGGACCCGAAGGGCCTCGCGTCCATCGAGACGCCGGACAGCCGCACCATCGTCTTCCACCTCAACAAGCCCGAGGGCGAGTTCCCCTACCTCGCGACGCAGACGCAGACCACGCCGGTCCCGAAGAGCAAGGACACCGGCACCAAGTACGAGGAGCACCCGGTCTCGTCCGGCCCGTACAAGGTCGTCGAGAACGACAACGACGGCGAGCACCTCGTCCTCACGCGCAACACGTACTGGTCCTCCGCGGTCGACTCCGAGCGCAAGGCGTACCCGGACAAGATAGACGTCCGCTCCGGCCTCGACTCCTCGGTGATCAACCAGCGGCTGTCCGCCTCCCAGGGCACGGACGCCGCCGCCGTCACCACGGACACCAACCTCGGCCCGGCCGAGCTCGCCAAGGTGACCGGAGACAAGGAGCTCGCCTCCCGCGTCGGCACCGGCCACTTCGGCTACACGAACTACCTCGCCTTCAACCCGAAGGTGAAGCCGTTCGACAACCCCAAGGTGCGCGAGGCGATCTCCTACGCCATCGACCGCTCGTCGGTGATCAACGCGGCCGGCGGCTCCTCGCTCGCCGAGTCCGCCACGACCTTCCTGCCGAACCAGAAGTCCTTCGGCTACAACGCCTACGACCTCTTCCCCGCCGGCGCCACCGGCAACGCGGCGAAGGCCAAGGAGCTGCTGAAGGAGGCCGGGTACCCGAACGGGCTGACCATCACCCTGACCCACTCCAACAGCAAGGACTTCGAGACCAGCCCGGAGATCGCCACCGCCGTGCAGGACGCCCTGAAGAAGGCCGGCATCACGGTCAAGCTCCAGGGCCTGGAGTCCAACGACTACTCCGACACCGTCCAGAACGTGAAGACCGAGCCGGGCTTCTTCCTCGCCCACTGGGGTGCCGACTGGCCCTCCGGCGGTCCCTTCCTGGCCCCGATCTTCGACGGCCGTCAGATCGTCAAGGACGGCGCGAACTTCAACAGCGGCCAGCTGAACGACAAGTCGGTCAATGACGAGATTGACGCGATCAACAAGTTGACCGACCTTGACGCGGCCGCCCAGCGCTGGGGTGCACTGGACAAGAAGATCGCCGGCGAGGCCCTGACCGTCCCGCTGTTCCACCCCGTCTACAAGCGCCTGTACGGCAAGGACATCAAGAACGTCGTGATCAGCGACTGGACCGGTGTCCTCGACATCTCCCAGGTCGCGGTCAAGTAGTGGACACGGTCATCAATCCGATCAATCGGATCAATTCTTTCAATACGGTCAACGCGGTCAACATGGTCAATCTGTCATGAGTGAAGCAGCCTTGTCGGCCGCCACGGCCGCCGGGACGGACCCCTCCGTCCCGGCGGTCTCGGGGGCCCGTCTGTTCTGGCGGCGGCTGCGCACGCAGCGCGCCGCCCTCGTCGCGGCGGCCGTCGTCGCCCTGCTCGTCCTGGTCGCGCTCGCCGCGCCGCTGCTCACCGCCATCGAGGGCCAGGACCCCACCACCTACCACCCCTCGCTCGTCGACTCCGCGCGCGGCGGCGTGCCCATCGGCCCGTTCGGCGGCGTCAGCGGCGCCCACTGGCTCGGCGTCGAACCGCAGACCGGCCGCGACCTGTTCGCGCGGCTCGTCTACGGCGCCCGCGTCTCCCTCGGCGTCGCCCTCGCGGCGACCCTCGTCCAGGTCGCCCTGGGCGTGCTCGTCGGCGTCGCGTCCGCGCTCGGCAACCGCTGGGTCGACCAGATCCTCAGCCGGCTCAGCGACATCATCGTCGCGATGCCGCTGATGATCATGGCGCTCGCCCTGCTCGCGATCGTGCCGAACGGCTTCCCCCGTCCGGTGCTGGTCGCCCTGGTCATCGGGCTGATCGCCTGGGGCTCCATCGCGAAGATCGTGCGCGCCCAGACGCTCACCCTCAAGGAGCTCGACCACGTCTCCGCAGCCCGGCTCAGCGGCTGGAACACCTGGCAGATCGCCCGCCGCGAGCTGCTGCCCGGCATCGCCGCGCCCGTCATCACCTACGCGGCGCTGCTCGTCCCGGCGAACATCACCGTCGAGGCGGCCCTGTCCTTCCTCGGCGTCGGCGTGAAGCCCCCGACCCCGTCCTGGGGCCAGATGCTCACCTCCGCGAACGTCTGGTACCAGGCCGCCCCGCAGTACCTGCTGCTCCCCGCGGGCGCCCTCTTCGTCACCCTCGTCGCGCTCACCGTCCTCGGCGACGGCGTGCGCACCGCCCTGGACCCGCGCAGCGCCTCCCGCCTGCGCGTCGGCACGGGCCGCAGGAACGAGACCAAGGCGGCCGACGCGCAGGGCGGTTCCACGCCGAGCGGCGCGAGCGGCTCCACCGCTCCCACCGCTCCCACCGCCCCCACCGTCCCCGCCCCGTCCGTCCCGACCGGATCCACGCCCGCCGCAGGCGGTTCCACCGCCGGGAAGGAGGGCCCGGCATGACCGGCTTCGGCAGCTTCGCGCTGCGCCGTCTCGTCGGCGCCGTCGTCACCCTGTTCGCCATCTCGGTGATCATCTACGTCGTCTTCTACGCCACCCCCGGCAACGTCGCCCAGATCACCTGCGGCCCGCGCTGCTCGCCCGCCCAGGTCCACCAGGTCGCGCAGCAGCTGCGGCTCGACGACCCCCTGTGGTCCCGGTACTGGCACTTCCTCGAAGGCATCGTCGTCGGCCAGGACTACTCCACCGGCACCTCGGTGGCGCACTGCTCCGCCCCCTGCCTCGGGCTGTCGTACCAGACCGGCCAGCAGGTCACCCAGATCATCCTCACCAAACTCCCGGTCAGCCTCTCGCTGGTGGCAGGCGCGATGGTGATCTGGCTGGTCCTCGGCGTCGGCACCGGTGTGCTCTCGGCCTGGCGGCGCGGCCGCCCCACCGAGCGCGCGTTGACCGCGGTCACCCTCGCCGGCCTGTCCACCCCGGTCTTCGTCATCGGACTCGTCCTGATGATCGTCGTCTGCGGCCAGCTGCAACTGCTGCCGTTCCCGCAGTACGTCGCCCTCACCGACGACCCCGAGCAGTGGGCGTGGAACCTGCTGCTGCCCTGGCTGTCGCTGGCGCTCGTCGAGGCCGCCGTGTTCACCCGGCTGACCCGCGCCTCGATGCTGGAGACGCTGGCCGAGGACCACATCCGCACCTTCCGCGCCTACGGCGTCGGCGAGCGCTCGATCGTCGGCAGGCACGCCCTGCGCGGCGCCCTCGCGCCCGTCATCGCCCTCAACGCCAACGACGTCGGCTCCGCCGTCGGCGGCGCCGTGCTGACCGAGACCCTCTTCGGGCTCCCCGGCATCGGCCAGGAACTCGTCCACGCGGTGAGCGTGGTCGACCTGCCGGTGGTCGTCGGCATGGTCCTCGTCATCGGATTCTGCGTGGTCATCGCCAACGCCGTCGCGGACGTGCTGTACGCGGTGGCCGACCGACGGGTGGTACTCGTATGAGCCTCGTGGAAGTCACCGGCCTCACGGTCGGGTTCGGGTCGCTGAAGGCCGTCGACGGGCTGTCGTTCCGGCTGGAGCGGGGCGGCGCCCTCGCCCTGGTCGGCGAGTCCGGCTCCGGCAAGTCCACCGTCGCCTCCGCCCTGCTGGGCCTGCACCGGGGCACCGGGGCACGGGTCGGCGGCTCGGTCCTGGTGGCCGGCACCGACGTGGAGCGGGCCACCGACGAGGAACTGCGGCGGCTGCGCGGCGGCACGGCGGCCATGGTCTTCCAGGACCCGCTGTCCGCCCTCGACCCGTACTACGCCATCGGCGACCAGATCGCCGAGGTCCACCGCGTGCACCACCGCGTGTCGCGCCGTGCCGCCCGCGCGCGGGCGGTCGAGGTGCTGGACCGGGTCGGCATCCCCGACGCCCGCCGCCGCGCCCGCTCCCGCCCGCACGAGTTCAGCGGCGGCATGCGCCAGCGCGCGCTCATCGCGATGGCGCTGGCCTGCGAGCCCCAGCTGCTGATCGCCGACGAGCCCACCACCGCGCTGGACGTCACCGTCCAGGCCCAGATCCTCGACCTGCTGCACACGCTGCGCGAGGAGACCGGCATGGGGCTGCTGCTCGTCACCCACGACGTGGGAGTCGCCGCCGAGAGCGTCGACGAGGTACTGGTCATGCGGCACGGCCGCGCCGTCGAGCACGGCCCGGTCGGCACGGTCCTCGGGGCGCCGCGGGCGGCGTACACCCGTGAACTGCTCGGCGCCGTACCGCGCGTGGACGCCCCGCGCGCCGTCCCCGGACAGGCCGGCGACGAGATCGTCCTGGAGGCGACCGGCCTGCGCCGCGAGTTCGGGCGCGGCAAGCGCAGGTTCGCCGCCGTGGACGACGTCTCCCTGACCGTCCGGCGTGGCGAGACCCTCGGCATCGTGGGGGAGAGCGGCAGCGGCAAGACCACCCTGGGCCGGATGCTCGTCGGCCTGCTCGCGCCGACGCAGGGCGCGGTCCGCCACGACGGCCGCCCGCACACCGGCGTGAACCCGGCCGTGCAGATGGTCTTCCAGGACCCCGTCTCCTCCCTCAACCCCCGCCGCAGCGTGGGCGAGTCGATCGCCGACCCGCTCCGCGCGCGCGGGGAGCGCGACGAGGCGCGCATCCGGGGGCGCGTACGCGAACTCCTGGAGCGCGTGGGGCTCGAAGGGGCGCACTACGACCGCTATCCGCACGAGTTCAGCGGCGGACAGCGCCAGCGCGTGGGCATCGCGCGGGCGCTCGCGGCGGACCCGCGCGTCATCGTGTGCGACGAGCCGGTCTCCGCGCTGGACGTCACCACCCAGGCCCAGGTCGTCGCCCTGCTCGGCGAGCTCCAGCGCGAACTCGGGCTCGCGCTCGTCTTCGTGGCGCACGACCTCGCCGTGGTGCGCCAGGTCTCGGACCGGGTCGCGGTGATGCGCCGCGGCCGGATCGTCGAGGAGGGTCCGGCCGACGAGGTGTACGAGTCCCCGAAGGACCCGTACACCGAGCAGCTGTTGGCCGCGGTGCCCGCCCTCGATCCGCAGGCCGCAGCCCGGCGCCGGACGGCCCGCCGGGAACTGGCGGCGTGACGCCGTCCCACCCGGGTGATGTCACGTTGCGCGACCGGATGAACCGCTAGCGCGACGAAACGTCACCCGCACCGGAAAGTTACGACCGTTCACCCCTTCTGGTGGTGCGACGGACAACCGTCCGTCGCGCCACCCTCCAGTCCGCATACGTTCGTCCCGCTGTGAGTCGTCGGGTCAACGGCGGCTCCCCGGACGGGAGATCGGGGGTGCGCTCGTGCGCATCGGACTGCTTACGGAGGGTGGCTATCCGTACGTGAGCGGTGACACCAGGCTCTGGTGCGACCGGCTCGTGCGCGGGCTCGGGCAGCACGAGTTCCACGTGTACGCGCTGAGCCGCAGCGAGCGCCAGGAGGACGAGGGCTGGGTCCCGCTGCCGCGCCAGGTCAACCGGGTGCGTACGGCGCCGCTCTGGGGCCCGGGGCACGCGTCGCGCGCGTACGGGCGCCGCGCGCGCCGGCGCTTCGCCGAGCACTACGCGGAGCTGGCGGCGGTGTTGTGCGCGGCACCGGAGCGCGCGGACGCGGGGCCGGACGGTGTGGGCGCCGGGGCGGGTCGCGCGGGCGTCGCGTTGGACGGTAGGCACGTCGGGGCGGGTCGTGCGGGCGGTCGGCAGGAGCGCGTGGGGGAACACGGCCGGGGCGGCAGCACGAGCCACGAGGCGGACCGTTTCGCCAACGCGCTGTACGGGCTCGCCGAACTCGCCCGGGACGAGGGCGGACTGAGCGGCGCACTCCGCTCCGACAGCGCCGTCCGTGCGCTGGAGCGCGCCTGTCGCGCGCCCAGTGCGCTGCGCGAGGCGCGCACGGCGCACGTGCCGGAGCTGCTCGCCGTCGCCACGCACATCGAGCGCGCCCTGCGCCCCCTGTCCCTCGACTGGCACGAGGACGACGGCCTCGGTGCGGTCGACCTGTGCCACGCGACCTCCGGCGGCACCGCCGCCCTGCCCGGACTCCTCGCCGAACGGTTCCTCGGCATCCCGCTCCTGATCACCGAGTACGGCGTCCACCTGCGCACCCACCATCTCGCGCACGCCGGGGCCGCCCCCGCCGTCCGCGCCCTGCTCGCCGCCTTCCAGGGCAGGCTCGCCGCCGAGCTCTACCGGCGCGCCGCCCTCGTCACCCACGCCAACGCGCACGCCCGCGGCTGGCAGGAGCGCGGCGGCGCGGACCGCGCCAGGCTGCGCACGGTCCACCCGGGCCTGGACGCCTCCCGCTTCGCCGAGGTCGGCGACCGCGCGGACGGCGGCGACCCGGCCACGCTCGTCTGGGTCGGCCGGGTGGAGCCCACCAAGGACCTCGTCTCGCTGCTGCACGCCTTCGCCGAGGTCCGCAAGGAGGAGCCCAAGGCGCGGCTGCGCATCGTCGGCGCGCCGGCCGGCCCCGAGGGGGAGGCGTACCTCGGACACTGCCGGGCCCTCGCCGCCCAGCTCTTCCCCGACGAGGCGGACGGCGCGCACTGCGTCGGCGACAACCCCGTCTCCTTCGAGGAGGTCGGCGGCCCCGACCTGCCGACCGTCGCGGAGGCGTACGCCGCGGGCGCGGTGACCGTCCTGTCGAGCGTCGTCGAGGGCTTCCCGCTCGGGCTGATCGAGGCGATGCTCTGCGGCCGCGCGACGGTGTCCACCGACGTCGGCGCCGTGGTCGAGGCGATCGGCGGCACCGGTCTGGTCGTACCGCCGCGCAACCCGCGGGCGCTCGCGGAGGCGTGCGTGGCGCTGCTGCGCGACCCCGAGCGCCGTGCGCGCCTGGGCGCCGCCGCGCGGGCCCGCGCGCTCGAACTGTTCACCGTCGAGCAGAACATCACGGCATTTCACGGCATTTACCTGGAGATCGTCGCGCACAGCCCGGTGCGCCGGGTGGTACTCGGCCGCACCGGTGCGCCGCTGCCGTTCGCCGCGCCCGCCGAGGGCCATGTCCCCGGCCACTGGGCCGGACCCGCCGGCCGTGTCGTGGCCCGCGGCGGCCCGCGCGGGGGAGCGGTGACCCCGTCCTGGGCGCAGACCACCTCCCTCGCCACGACGGAGGCGACACGATGACCGACCTCGGCGACCTCGACCGCCCCGACGCCTCCGGCGCGGGCCGCGACGGCTTACGGCACCGGGGCGCTCCCACGGCCCCGCCCCCGGGCCGTCCCACCCCGGCCGGGACCCCCACGGCGGGGACCCCCACGGCCGGGACCCCCGCGGCTGTCGGTACCTCCACGGTCGCCGGTACCCCCGTGACCGCGGGCGCCGACCGCCTCACGGCCGCCGGTCACGGTTCTCGCACCGGCACTCGGACCGGCACTCTGACCGGTACGCGGACCGGCACTCGGGTCGACTCTCGCGTCGGCGTCGCGAGCCCGGCCGTCCCCGGCGAGGGGCCCGCAGCGCACCGGCGCCGAGGCGCCGCCGACCCCGTGAAGACGCTGATGCACCGGCACCGGGACCTGTGCGAGCGCGCCGTGGACCCGCTGGAGATCGCGGCCGGGCTGGAGGCCCACGGCCTCACCGACCGCACCGCCGCCCGCTTCCGCCACCGCGACGTCTTCTCCCTCGCCGAGGAGATCTACGCCCGCGTCCCCCGCGACACCGAACCGCCCCTGCGCCCCGCCGGAAACCCCGCGGACTCCCCGCCCCCGGCCCTCCGCGCCCACGTCGCACGGGTCCTGCTCACCCTGCTGCCGGGCCTGCTCTGCGCGGCGACCGTCGGCGCCGTGCGCCTCACCCACGGCCAGCCCCATCTGGCGGCGGCCCTCGCCGGCGCCCTCGCCGTGACCGCCGCCGCCCACGCGGCCCTGGGCAGCGGCCCCCTGGGCACACCGCCCGGCGCCGCCGCCCACCCCTCGCGCCTCGCCACCCCCGTCTGGACGTACTGGCTCCTCGGCTACGCCCTGCTCGGCGACGCCCTGCTCGCCGCCGTACTGCGGCACAGCCCCGGCACACCGGACGCCGGTGCCGTGCAGGGCGTCTGGTCCCTGGCCACGGCCCCCGTCCTCGCCCTGACCCTGGCCCTCGCCCCGGCGACCTGGTGCGCCCACCTCTTCACCGGCCGCGCCGCCCGCAGACTCGAGGCAAGCCGGGGCCTCGCGGAGTTCACGGCGGGCGTACGGCCGCTGCTGCTCGGCACGTTCGCGCTGTTCCTGAGCGCGCTGGCGGCCCTGCTCGCGGGGTGCGCCGCCGTGCTCGGCGAACCCGCCCCCTACGCCCAGACCCTCGCCCTCGGCGCCCTCCTGCTGCCGGCCCGCCTGCTCGTCGTCCACGGCCGCGCCCGTGCCGCGGGGGCCGCCCTCGGCGCCGCGGTCCTCGCGGAGGCCGCCGCGCTCGCCCTGCCCCTCAGCGGCAGGCTGCCCGGCTGCGCCTTCCTCGCCACGCCCGTCGAGTCACTCGTGGACAGCGGTGGTCCGGGGATCGTCCCGGTGCTGGCCTGCGGGGCGGCGGCGCTCTCCCTGCTGATCCACGCGACCCGCGCGCTGGCCACCGCGTCGGCGCACGCCCGCCCCGTGAAATCGCCGTGACCCCACCGGCCGGCCCACGGCCCCGCGCGGCCGTGACAGGCCGTCGCACCGGTCCCGAGAAACCGTTCTTCCGAAGGAGCACATCACCATGACCACCTCCCGATCCGGACTCTCCGGAGCATCCGGAACCGCCGGAGCGCACACCCCGGGAGCCGCACGATGAGGGTCCTGCTGATCGGAGCCAACGGATACCTCGGCCGGTTCGTCGCCGACCGCCTGCTCGCCGACCCGGCCGTCCAGCTCACCGCGCTGGGCCGCGGCGACGACGCCGACGTCCGCTTCGACCTCGCGTCCGGCAGCCCCGGCGCCCTCACCCGCTTCCTCGACGCCGTCCACCCCCAGGTCGTCGTCAACTGCGCGGGCGCCACCCGCGGCGGCGCCCGCGACCTCACCCGGCACAACACCGTCGCCGTCGCCACCGTCTGCGAGGCCCTGCGGCGCAGCGGCTGCGGCGCCCGCCTGGTCCAGATCGGGTGCAGCGCCGAGTACGGGCCCAGCCAGCCCGGTTCCTCCACCGCGGAGGACGCCGTCCCGCGCCCCGGCGGTCCCTACGGCGTCAGCAAGCTCGCCGCCACCGAACTGGTCCTCGGCTCCGGTCTCGACGCCGTCGTGCTGCGCGTCTTCTCCCCGGCCGGGCCCGGCACCCCGGCCGGCTCCCCGCTCGGCCGGCTCGCCGAGGCCATGCGCCGCGCGATGCAGTCCGGCGACGGCGAGCTGAAACTCGGCGGACTCGGCGCCCAGCGCGACTTCATCGACGTCCGTGACGTCGCCCGCGCCGTGCACGCCGCCTCCCTGTCCGCCGCGCAGGGCGTGATCAACATCGGTTCGGGCCGGGCCGTCCGCCTGCGCGACGCGGCCTCCGTGCTGGCCCGCGTCGCCGGCTACGGCGGCGCGCTGCACGAACTCGACGGACCGCCCGGACCCCTGCGGGCGTCCATCGGGCATCCCCGCACCGACCCCGACCATGTGCCGCCGGTCGCCTATCCGTACCCCGACGGCTGCGGCAGCTGGCAGCAGGCCGACGTGCGCACCGCACGCGACCGGCTCGGCTGGCGGCCGCGGATCAACCTCGAAGAGTCCCTCGCCGACATCTGGATGGAGGCGGCATGCCGCATCTGACCGGCGCCCACGTGGGCACCGCGCACACCGACGTCCGCACCGGCCTCGGCGTCCCCGGCTTCGCACACCCCCTCCTCGCGCCTGCCGAATGGGCCGAACTCACCCGCCCCGGCCCCCCGTTGCACTGGGTCGTCCTCAACGTCGCCGCCGGACCCGGATGCCGTCCCGACCCCTACTGCCTCGACGCCGGCGCGCGACTGTCCGACGCGGGCGTCCGCGTCCTCGGGCACCTCGACGCCGACCGTGCCGGGCGCGGCTTCACCGAACTGCTCGCCGAGGCCGAGCGCTACGCCGACTGGTACCGGGTCGACGGCTTCCTGGTGGACCACTGCCCCACCGAACGCTCCGCGCTCCCCGAGATCCGGCGCGTCGTGAGCACCCTGCGCACCCTGCTCGGCGGCGCCCATGTCGTCCTCGGCCACGGCGCCCACCCCCATCCCGGCTACACCGAGGTCGCCGACCAACTGGTCACCTTCGACGGGCCGTGGAGCGAGTACCGCTGGTCGCAGGTGGCCGAGTGGACCGCCGAGTATCCGCCCGACCGGTTCTGCCACTTCGTGCACGGCGTGCCCCGGGGCCATCTCGACGAGGCGCTGCGCATCGCCCGCTGGCAGGGCGCCGCCACCGTCTGGTTCACCGACCGCGCGGCGCACGGCGGCTACGCGGACCCGTGGGAGGCCATGCCCGGCTACTGGGACGACATCGTCTCGCGGATCGGAACAGGTGTCTCGGAATGAAGATGGCCATGGCACTGTTACAGGGAGAACAACTGTAGTGATAGACCGACCAACGGAGTCCCCGTGTCGTTGCCACCCCTGGTGGAGCCCGCTTCTGAGCTCACCGTAGACGAGGTCCGCAGGTACTCCCGCCACCTGATCATCCCCGACGTCGGGATGGACGGGCAGAAGCGGCTGAAGAACGCCAAGGTGCTCTGTGTGGGCGCCGGCGGCCTGGGCTCGCCGGCGCTGATGTACCTGGCCGCCGCGGGCGTCGGCACGCTCGGCATCGTGGAGTTCGACGAGGTCGACGAGTCGAACCTCCAGCGGCAGATCATCCACAGCCAGGCCGACATCGGCCGCTCCAAGGCCGAGTCCGCCCGCGACAGCGTCAAGGGCATCAACCCGTACGTGAACGTGATCCTTCACGAGGAGCGGCTCGAGGCCGACAACGTGATGGACATCTTCAGCCAGTACGACCTGATCGTCGACGGCACCGACAACTTTGCGACCCGCTACCTGGTCAACGACGCCTGCGTGCTGCTGAACAAGCCGTACGTGTGGGGCTCCATCTACCGCTTCGACGGTCAGGCCTCCGTCTTCTGGTCCGAGTACGGCCCCTGCTACCGCTGCCTCTACCCCGAGCCCCCGCCGCCGGGCATGGTCCCCTCCTGCGCCGAGGGCGGCGTCCTCGGCGTGCTGTGCGCGTCGATCGGCTCCATCCAGGTCACCGAGGCCATCAAGGTCCTCACCGGCGTCGGTGAGCCCCTGGTCGGCCGCCTGATGATCTACGACGCCCTGGAGATGCAGTACCGCCAGGTGAAGGTCCGCAAGGACCCGAACTGCGCGGTGTGCGGCGAGAACGCGACCGTCACCGAGCTCATCGACTACGAGGCCTTCTGCGGCGTCGTGTCCGAGGAGGCCCAGGCGGCGGCCGCCGACTCCACGATCACTCCCAAGCAGCTCAAGGAGTGGATCGACGAGGGCGAGAACATCGACATCATCGATGTCCGCGAGCCGAACGAGTACGAGATCGTCTCCATCCCGGGCGCCCGGCTGATCCCGAAGAACGAGTTCCTCATGGGCACCGCCCTGGAGGCGCTCCCGCAGGACAAGAAGATCGTCCTGCACTGCAAGACCGGGGTCCGCAGCGCCGAGGTGCTCGCCGTGCTGAAGTCCGCGGGCTTCTCGGACGCCGTGCACGTGGGCGGCGGCGTCATCGGCTGGGTCAACCAGATCGAACCGAGCAAGCCGGTCTACTGAGTTCCGGCCCGTCCTGCTCCGGCGGGGGCTTCGCGCACCGAGTGTGCGGGAAGCCCCCGCCGTCGTCATGAGGAGCAGACCTTGCCGTCCTTCGGCACGGTGCCCTTCAGCAGGTAGGCGTCCACCGTGGAGTCGACGCAGTCGCTGCCGTTGCCGTACGCCCCGTGGCCCTCGCCCTTCCAGGTGAGTTCCACACCGACGCCCTTGCCCAGCTCGTCGGCCATCTTCCGGGCGCCCTCGTACGGCGTCGCCGGGTCGCCGGTGTTGCCGACCAGCAGGATCGGCGCCGCACCGGGGGCGCTGACCTCCGGGGTGTCGTACTCCCCGGCCACCGGCCAGTCGTGGCACCAGCCGGCCGTGTCCCAGCCGAGGAAGTCGCCGAACACGGGCGAGATCTTCTCGAACGTGGGCAGCAGCTTCTTCGTCTGCTCGGGCGTCGGCCGCTGCTTGTCGTCCAGGCACGATATGACGCGCTGTGAGTGGGTCGTCGTGGCGTAGTGCCCCGACGCGTCGCGCTCGTTGTAGTCGTCGGCCAGCGCCAGCAGTTCGGAACCGTCGCCGTGCTCGGCCGAGTCGAGGGCGCTGGTGAGGGTGGGCCAGCTGGTCCTGCTGTACAGCGGGAGGACGATCCCGGTCAGCGCGAGCGTCTGGGTGAGCTTCCGCCCGGACGAGGCCGGCAGCGGCTTCGCGTCGATCCGCTTCAGCAGGTCCACGATCTTCTGCGAGCCCTGCTCAGGGTCCTGTCCGGTGGACTTCAGGTAGTCGTTCAGCGCCCGTTGGAAGCCCCGGGCCTGGTTCTCCGCGTGGCCCACCGCGTCCGCGCTCGGGTCGACGACCGCGTCGAGGATCAGCCGGCCGACGTTCTTCGGGAAGAGGTGCGCGTAGACGCCGCCGAGTTCGGTGCCGTAGGAGATGCCGAAGTAGTGCATCTGCTTGTCGCCGAGGACCTGGCGCATCAGGTCCATGTCGCGCGCGGTGTCGGTGGTGGAGACATGCGCCATCAGCGAGCCCGCGGCCCGTTCGCAGCCCTTGCCGAAGGAGGTGGCGTCCGCGAAGTACGCCTTCTCCTCGGCCGGGGTGTCGGGGGTGACGTCGATGGACTCGGCGGTCTGGATGTCCTTGTCGCTGCGGCAGCGCACGCCCTCGCTCGCCCCGACCCCGCGCGGGTCCCAGCTCACCAGGTCGTAGCGCTCGCGGAGTTGGGGCACGATCGCTGCGTACGACGGCATCGTGGAGATGCCCGAGCCGCCGGGGCCACCGAAGTTGAACAGCAGCGAGCCGATGCGCTTGCCCGGGGAGCCGTCAGCCTTCTCGCGGATCAGCGCGATGCCGATGGTGGAGCCGTCGGGCTTCGACCAGTCCAGCGGGGCCCGCATCGTCGCGCACTGCCAGTCGCTGCTGGGCGCGGCCGAGCCGCGGGTGGCCCTGCAGCGGCCCCAGTCCAGCTTCTGCGAAGTCAGCGAGGCGGGCAGGGCGGACGCGCCGGTGGACGCGGCCGAGGCCGACGGGCCGGTCGATGTGCCCTTCGCCTTGTCGTCACCGCCCCCGCCGGACGATCCGCCGCTGCATCCGGCGAGCAGGACGGCCGCGGCGACCGCGGCCGTCCACCGTACGAAACGCTGCATGTGCTTCCCCCTCACGAGCTCCCCGCATCGAGCCGCGGGTGAGCGGTGCGACCATCGTAGGCCGACCCGACCGAGCCCGCGCAGACCTGTGGATAACTCTCTGACCTGCGGATTTGTGCGGTTTTATGAGCAGACCGTCCCGGCTGCCGGCACCTTTCCGGTCAGCAGGTAGCCGTTCACCGCCTGCTGCACGCACCGGTTCTTGCTGTCGTACGCGCCGTGCCCCTGGCCCTTGTACGTCATCTCGACGCCGACCCCCGGGCCGAGGGCCTTCGCCATCTTCCCCGCCCCCTCGTACGGCGTGGCGGGGTCGCCGGTGTTGCCGACGACGAGGATCGGCGCCGATCCGGTCGCCGAGACGTCGGGGTGGTCGGCCGCGCCGGGCACGGCCCAGTCCGTGCAGCTCACCATGGACCAGGCGAGGTAGTCCCCGAACAGCGGGGAGGCGGCCCGGAACTCCGGCAGTTTCTGCTCGACGTAGCCGGGGGTGTAACGCGGCTTGTCGTCGGCGCAGTTGATGGCGATGTTGGCGGCGGTGATGTTGCTGTACTCGCCGTTCTGGCTGCGGCCGTTGAGGGAGTCGGACAGCAGCATCAGCGTCTTGCCGTCCCCGCTGTACGCCTCCTCCAGTCCCTGGGTCAGGTAGTCCCAGAAGTCCTTGGAGTACAGGGCCTGCGCGATCCCGCCGGTCGCCGCGGTCTGGGTGAGCCGGCGCGGGAAGATGCCCTGGATCGGCTTGCGTTCGAGGTCGGCGAGGAGTTTCGCGATGCGGTCCTTCACGTCCTGGGGGGTGTCGCCGACCGGGCAGCCGTCGCTCTGGGCCGTGCAGTTGGCGGCGTAGTTGTCGAGCGCGAGCTGGAAGCCGCGGGCCTGTCCGAGGGAGGCCTGCTCGGAGTTCTGCGTCGGGTCGACGACCGCGTCGAACACGGCACGGCCGACGTTCTTCGGGAACAGATGGGCGTAGACGCCGCCGAGTTCGGTGCCGTAGGAGATGCCGAAGTAGTGCATCTGCTTGTCGCCGAGGACCCGGCGCATCAGGTCCATGTCCCGGGCCGCGTCGGTGGTGCGCACATGCGGCAGCACCGACTCGGAGTGCTTCTCGCAGGCCGCGTTGAACTTCTTGGTCTCCTTGACGAGCTGGTCGCGCTCGGCGGCGTCGTCGGGCGTCGCGTCCTGCTGGAAGTAGGCGTCCAGCTGGGCGTCGTCGAGGCACTCCACGGGCTTGCTGCGGCCGACCCCGCGCGGGTCGAAGCTCACCAGGTCGTAGCGGGTGCGCAGGGCGGCGTAGTCGTCGCCGAAGGCGGGCAGGGTCGAGACGCCCGAGCCGCCGGGACCGCCGAAGTTGAAGATCAGCGAGCCGATGCGCCGGTTCGCGGGGCCGCTGGTCCGTGCCCGGATCAGCGCGATGCCGAGGGTGTCGCCCTTGGGCTTGTTCCAGTCCAGGGGGGCCTTCATCGTGGCGCACTGCCAGCGGGTGCCGTTCGGCAGCGGCGAGGGCGCGGAGCCGCCGCCCTCCGCCTCGTCGGGGGCCGGACAGTCCTTCCAGTCGAGCTTCTGCGCGTTCAGGTCCACGTCGTTGTCCGAGCCGGAGTCGCAGCCCGCCAGCAGACCGGACAGCAGGGCGGTGGCGGCGAGCAGGGCGACGGCGCGCGGGCGGGACGGCTTGGGCATGACTCCATCCTGCGGTCGCACGGAGCGGGCCGCTCGGGCCACGGGCCGTCCGAGGTACGGCGGCGCCGGAGAGGCGCACGGCCGCGCTCCCCGGCGGTGGGCCGCCCCGCGGCCCCTGGAGCGCCCCCTTGCGGATCGGCCGGCGCTCCCCCGAGGGGTCGGGCCGGAGTGCTCCCCGAGGGTCGAGCTGGAGCGCTCCCCGAGGGGTCGGGCTAGAGCGCGCCCTTGCGGGTCAGGTGGTTGAAGGCGAGCCAGCCGGGCAGCACCGGCAGCCACAGGGTCAGCAGCCGGTACAGCAGCACGGCCGGTGCGGCGACCTCCTTGGGCAGGCCCACCGCGATCAGGCCGACGGTCAGGGTGGCCTCCACGGCGCCGACGCCGCCCGGGGTCGGTGCGGCGGAGCCGAGCGCGTTGCCCGCGAGGAAGACGACCGCGACGCTGGCGATGCTCAGTGACGTCGACTGGTCGCCGAACGCGCGGATCGAGGCGTCCAGGCACATCACGAAGCAGGCCGTCAGCAGCAGCATCCCGCCGATGCCGGTGACGAGCTTCTGGGGCCGCTGGAGCACGTCCAGCATCCGCGGCACGACCCCCGCGAACAGCGACCTCACGCGCGTGACGACGAACTTCCGCAGCAGTGGCACCGAGGTCACCACGAGGACGAACACCGCCACCGTCAGCAGACCGGCGATGACCGTCCGGGACGGGGACAGCGACGGCGTCTTCTCGGTGCCGGTCAGATAGCCGAACGACAGCAGCATCAGGATGTGGCAGCCGAGGCTGAACAGCTGCGAGGCGCCCACGCTCGCCACGGCCCCGCCCGGCCGAACGCCGGAGCGCTGGAGGAAGCGGGTGTTGAGCGCGACACCGCCGACCGCGGCCGGGGCGACGATCTTCACGAACGATCCGGCGACCTGCGCGGTCACGGTCCGCAGGAAGGGCACGCGCTCCGGCACGAAACCGAGCAGCGACATCGCCGCCGCCACATAGCTGACGGCGGAGAACAGCACCGCGGCGGCGACCCAGCCCCACTGCGCGTCGGCGAAGAGCGTGCCGATCTCGAGGTGCGTGAGCTGGCTGAGCAGGTAGTACGCGCCGATGGCGCCCGCGATGAAGCTGATCAGGGTCCGCGGCCGCACCCGCTCGAGCCGGGCCGGCTCCACGGGGGCCTGCGGCCTGATCCGCAGCACCTGGTGGCGGATCTGGGTGAGCAGGTCCTCCTCGCGGGCCTCGTCGATGGCCTCGTCGATGGCGCGCTTCTCGGCCCGCGCCTCCGCCCGCACGGTCTTCTTGTCCGGATTCTCCAGCGCGGTGCGCGTGTCGTCGGAGGCCGCCTCGATGCGGGCCAGCTTGGCCTGCCGGGACGCCTCCAGGACCGCGTCGCGCTCGCGCTGCGCGCGCTCGCGGCCGAGGCGGCGCAGCGTCGCGCGCGTGGAGCGGGTGAGCGCGATCGGCTGGAGCATCGGCAGGCAGTTCGCGACGGCGTCCGGGCCGAGGACCTCGACCGCCGAGGACACCGCGCGCTCGGCGCCGACCCGCAGGCCGAGCGTGGTCAGCAGCTGCGCGACGTCCATGCGCAGCAGCAGGTCTCCGGCGGCGATCTCGCCGCCGCGCAGCTCGGTGAGGATCACGGCGCCGGAACGATCCACCAGAACCGCGTCGCCGGCGAGCCGGTTGTGCGCGATGCGCCGCGACTGGAGCGCCTGCACCTGGTGCCAGGTGTGCCGCAGCAGTTCGTCGGTGATCTCCTCGTCCGCCAGCGAGTCCAGCGTGCGGCCGCCGGTGTGCTCGTAGACCAGCATCACGGCGTCCGGGCCGAGCTCGGAGGTGGCGATCAGCTTGGGCGCGTTGGCCCCGGCCGCGATGGCGGCGTAGGCGAGCAGGGCCTCCTGCTCCAGGGCCTGGCGAAGCGACTGGAGACTGCTGCGGTTGGCGAAGCCGCGCAGGGTGAGGTTGCGCCACGCGCGGTAGAAGAAGCCCTGCGCCTGCTGCTCGCGGTCGACCACGGTCACGTCGAGCGGCGGGCCGTCCTCCAGGGTGACGAAGTAGCGCCGCCCCCGGTCGGTGTTGTCGGCGGTGTCGAGGTGCTCCTCGCGCGCGGCGCTCACGGGGTGGAAGCCGACCCTCCGCAGGCCCGCCATCAGTGTCCGCCCGGTCGGCCGGACGTTGGGCGAGCCGACGGCGTAGAGGGTGCCGTAGGCCACCGTCCAGCCGATGAGCACGGTCAGGATGATCGAGAACGGCGTCGTGTAGCCGGTGACCAGCATGGAGAACGCGTCGAGGAGCAGCACGATCCACAGCACGGAGCGCCAGCGCGGGCGGCGTGACATGCCGACGGCCGTCATGTACGCGATGACGGGCGCGAGATAGCCGTGGACCGGGTCGGTCAGCGCGTGGATGTCGCCGGGGGAGGGCTGGGTGAGCGCCTCCTGGATCGAGCCGGGGGCGGCCTTCGCCACCCACAGGTCGGTGGCGAGTGTCACACCGTGGGCGAGGACCGCGGCGAGCACGCCGTCGGCGATCCGCAGCCCGTCCCGCTTGATCAGCCGCTCGATCGCGAAGGCGACCGGGACCAGCAGGATCGCGATGCTGGAGGCCAGCCCGGCGATCTTGATCAGCAGGTCGGGGGCCTGCCCGGTGCCCTTGTTGATGTCCTGTTCGAGGCCCGAGGTGGTGCCGTGCGCGAAGCCCGCGATGGCCAGCAGGACGGCGATGGCGAGCACGCCCACCAGCAGCCGCATCAGGTCGGACGGGCGGTGCACGCGCGCGGGGAGCAGGGGTTCGTCGCCCTCGACCTCGTCCGCGTGGACCTCGTCGGGGTCGTCGGCGCGGCGCGCGGCGCGCCGGGCGGCGGTCTCCTCGGCGACCTGGTCGGCCTGGTCGGTCTGCTGGTCGGCGGGCCTGCCGGGCTTTTGCCCGGACTGCTTCCGCTCGGACTGCCGACCGGTGGGTCTGTCGCCCTGCCGCTGCTCGGACCGCCGGTCCGTGGTGCTGTCGGGCGTCCGGTCCGGACGCCGGCCGGCGGGCCGTTCGGGCTCCCGCTCGGCCCGTGCCTCCGAGGGCTTCGCGCCCCCGCGCCCGGTGGTCCGCTCGGTCTGTCGTTCGGCGGTGCCGCTGGCGTCAGGGCGCGCCGAACCGGCGGAGGTGCCCTCCGCGCCGTCGGGGTGCACGCCCTGCTGCTTCATGGTCTCTTCTTGATCTCGTATCACCAGTCACCGCCCGCATGATGGTGGCATGTCCCACCGACAGACGGGGGCATCAGGGTGCAATTGCGGGGCGCACAGTCTGCCGGAAGCGCCGCCGTGGAGCGAAGCACGCGCGCGGGGGCGAGCGCGTCGCCGTGTCGGTGGTCTCGGGCAGGATGGGTCGAATGAGCGAGGAGAACCCCCGGGAGGGGGCCTTGGGGGC
>NZ_LAVA02000117.1 GCF_000974985.2 Streptomyces mangrovisoli
GCCGGGCCGGGGCCCGGGACCGGAGGCCGGGCCGGGGCCCCGGGCCAGGGCCCCGGGCCCGCGTCGGTCTCAGTCGCCCAGTTCGGCTCGCGCCGCGATGAACGCCTCGATGGCCCGGTTCACGTCCTCCGTCGAGTGGGCCGCCGAGAGCTGGACCCTGATGCGGGCCTGGCCCTGGGGAACCACGGGGTAGGAGAAGCCGATCACGTACACGCCGCGCTCCAGGAGGAGTTCGGCCATGCGGCCCGCCTTCGCCGCGTCGCCGATCATCACGGGCGCGATCGCGTGGTCGCCGGGCAGGACGTCGAAGCCCTCCTCGGTCATCCGCGAGCGGAACAGCGCCGTGTTCTCCCGCAGCCGCACCCGCAGGTCGTCCGCCGACTCCAGCAGGTCGAGCACCTTCAGGGAGGCCGCGGCGATCACCGGGGCGAGCGTGTTCGAGAACAGGTAGGGGCGGGACCGCTGGCGCAGCAGGGCGACGATCTCGGCGCGGGCGGCCACATAGCCGCCGGAGGCACCGCCGAGCGCCTTGCCGAGGGTGCCGGTGATGATGTCGACACGGTCCTGCACGCCGTGCAGCTCGGGGGTGCCCTGCCCGTTCGGGCCGACGAAGCCGACGGCGTGCGAGTCGTCGACCATGACCATCGCGTCGTAGCGGTCGGCGAGGTCGCAGATCTCGCGCAGCGGCGCCAGATAGCCGTCCATGGAGAAGACGCCGTCGGTCACGATCAGCCGCCGCCGGGCCCCCTGCGCCTCCTTGAGCTGACGCTCCAGGTCCTCGAGGTCGCGGTTGGCGTAGCGGAAGCGGCGGGCCTTGCTGAGGCGGATGCCGTCGATGATCGAGGCGTGGTTGAGGGCGTCGGAGATGACCGCGTCCTCGGCGCCGAGGAGGGTCTCGAAGACACCGCCGTTGGCGTCGAAGCACGAGGAGTAGAGGATCGTGTCCTCCTGGCCGAGGAACGCCGAGAGCCGTGCCTCCAGCTCCTTGTGCACCTCCTGCGTGCCGCAGATGAAGCGGACCGAGGCCATGCCGTAGCCCCAGCGGTCCAGCGCCTCGTGGGCCGCGGCGATCACCTCGGGGTGGTCGGCGAGGCCGAGGTAGTTGTTGGCGCAGAAGTTGAGCACCTCACCGGGGCGGCCGCCCGCGGTGACGTTCACGGTCGCGGACTGCGGGGAGCCGATCACCCGCTCGGGCTTGTGCAGACCGGCGGCCCGGATCTCGTCGAGGGTGGCGCGCAGGTCGTCGCGCACGGAGTCGAACATCGCAAAGCTCCTAGAGGGGCCTGGGAGGGCTGGGAAGACGGGAAGAGCCGGGGCGCGGGGAGGCGGTGGCGACCGGAGCGGTCACGCGGTCCAGTCGAGGATGACCTTGCCGCCCTTGCCGCTCGCCGCGTCGGCGAAGGCCGCCTCGAAGTCGCGGTAGCCGTAGCGGCCGGTGATCACGGGGGCGAGGTCGAGACCGCCCTCCAGCAGCACCGACATGGCGTACCAGGTCTCGAACATCTCCCGGCCGTAGATGCCCTTGAGGGTGATCATCGAGGTGACGACGCGGGCCCAGTCGACCGGGAACTCCTCGGCCGGCAGGCCGAGCATGGCGATACGGCCGCCGTGGGTCATGTTGGCGATCATGTCGCGCAGCGCCTCGGGGCGGCCGGACATCTCCAGGCCGATGTCGAAGCCCTCGCGCAGGCCCAGCGTGCGCTGGCCGTCGGCGATGGTGGACGACGCCACGTTCAGCGCCAGGCTCACGCCGATCTTGCGGGCCAGCTCAAGACGCTCCTCGCTCACGTCCGTGATCACGACGTTGCGGGCGCCTGCGTGGCGGGCGACGGCGGCCGCCATCAGGCCGATCGGGCCCGCGCCGGTGATCAGGACGTCCTCGCCGACCAGCGGGAAGGACAGCGCGGTGTGCACGGCGTTGCCGAACGGGTCGAAGATCGCGGCCACGTCGAGGTCGACGGGCACGCGGTGCACCCACACGTTCTGGGCGGGCAGGGCGACGTACTCCGCGAAGGCGCCGTCGCGGCCGACGCCGAGGCCGACGGTGGCCCGGCACAGGTGGCGGCGTCCGGCGAGGCAGTTGCGGCACTTGCCGCAGACGAGGTGGCCCTCGCCGCTGACCCGGTCGCCCACCTCGATGTCGCTGACGTCACGGCCGATCTCGACGACCTCGCCGGCGAACTCGTGCCCGATGACGAGCGGGGTGGTGATCGTCGACTGGGCCCAGCCGTCCCAGGACCGGATGTGCAGGTCGGTGCCGCAGATCCCGGTGCGCAGGACCTTGATCAGTACGTCGCCGGGGCCGATGGCGGGCTCCGGTACGTCCGCGAGCCACAGCCCGGGTTCCGCCTTCTGCTTGACCAGCGCCTTCAACGCTACGGCTCCTGACGGTGAGGCCCGGGGCCGGGTCGTTCGCGGACACGCGACAGGAACCCGCACCGGGCAAGAGGGGTGGAATCAACTGGCAATCTGCCGTACCGCGCCGCCCTCGGTCCATCGAGGTTTTCTTAAGCGCCGCCACAGCTCCGCTTCACGCCCGTGTCGGCAGTCTGGCACGTCGTACCGCCGACCGCGCGTCGTGCGGGAGTCCGCGCGTCGTGCCGCCCCCACCCGGAAGAAGGGGCTCAGAGCGGGAAGCCGTCCTCCGCGCGCCGCTCCAGCCGTACGACGAGTTCGGCGGCCGTCGACTTGATGGTGTCCAGGCCGGTCCGCCCCCAGCTGCGCGGCTGTACGTCGCTGACGCTGACCGTGCCGAGCACCGTGCCCGTGCTGTCGATGAGGGGTGCGCCGAGGTAGGAGCGGACGCCCAGTCCGTCGACGACCGGGTTGCCCGCGAACCGCGGGTAGTCGCGCACGTCCTCCAGGGCGAGCGCGCGGCGCCGGGCGAGGACATGCGGGCAGAAGCCGTGGTCGCGGGGCAGCCGGCGGCCGATCTCGGGCCGGGTGCCGTCCTCCTTGGGCACCGGGCCGGTCGGCGGCAGGTGCAGTCCGGCGAAGAACTGCCCGTGCCCGTCCGGGAAGTTGACCATCGCGTACGGCACGCAGGTGAGCTCGGCAAGCCGGGTGGCGTAGGCGTCCAGCGCGGTGTCGGGATGCTCGCCCATGCCCAGCCGACGCAGCCGCAGGGCACGCGCGGGCGCCTCCGTGTCGTCGGGGGTGAGCAGCAGCCGACCGGCCGGACGCGGCGGGTCGTAGGTCATGGGCGGCTCCTCGGGAGGGCGTCGGCGGCAGGGTTCACCGGCGGACCCCGTGCCGCGGGGCCGGTGCCGGGGCGTGGGCGATGAGGTGCCGGACGAGGGTGAGCAGGGTCTGCACGCCCGAGCTGGAGATGCGGGCGTCGCAGCGCACCACGGGGATGTCGGGGTCGAGGTCGATGGCGGCGCGCACCTCCTCGGGCTCGTAGCGGTAGGCGCCGTCGAACTCGTTGACCGCGACGATGAAGCCGAGGCCGCGCTCCTCGAAGAAGTCGACGGCGGCGAAGCACTCCTCGAGGCGCCGCGTGTCGGCGAGGATGACGGCGCCGAGCGCGCCCTCGGACAGCTCGTCCCACATGAACCAGAACCGCTCCTGGCCGGGCGTGCCGAACAGGTACAGCACGTGCTGGGGGTCCAGGGTTATGCGGCCGAAGTCCATCGCGACGGTCGTCTCGACCTTGTTCTCGATGCCTTCGAGGTTGTCCGTCGCCGCGCTGACCGTGGTCAGCAGCTCCTCCGTGCTGAGCGGGGCGATCTCGCTGACGGCGCCGACGAAGGTCGTCTTGCCCACGCCGAAGCCGCCCGCCACCAGGATCTTCAGCGCGGTGGGGAACGGGTCCGGGCCGTCGTCGTACTCAGAGCTGTCGGCGTAGTCCATCGAGCACTGCCTCCAGGAGTGACCGGTCAGTGGGTTGGTGGTGGAAGGCGGGGGGCTTCATGGTCAGCGCCCCGCAGTCGACCAGGTCCGACAGCAGCACCTTGGTGACCGCCGCCGGCAGCTTCAGATGGGCGGCGACCTCGGCGACCGAGACGGGCGCGCGGGACACGTCGAGCGCCTGCGCGTGCTCCGGGCCGAGGTAGCCGAACGGCGCGGAGCCGGTGGCCATCACCTGCGACATCAGATCCAGCGCGATGGTCGGCCGGGTGCGGCCGTCGCTCACCGTGAAGGGGCGCACCAGCCGCCCCGCCGCGTCGTCGAGCCACGGCCCGTCACCGGCCGCCGTCACGCTCAAGACCTCATCGCCGGGGATTCGACGGCGTGCTGCCGGGGCGCGGTCGCCAGGTAGGGGCGGACGCTCTTGACCAGCATCGCCATCTCGTAGCCGAGTACGGCGGCGTCGGCCTCGCGGCCGGCCAGCACGGCGAGGCAGGTGCCGGAGCCGGCGGTGGTGACGAAGAGCAGCGTCGAGTCGAGTTCGACGACGACCTGGCGCACCTCCCCGCCGTCGCCGAACCGCACTCCGGCGCTGCGGCCGAGGGAGTACAGGCCGGAGGCCAGGGCGGCCATGTGGTCGGCGCTGTCGTGGTCGAGGCCGTGGACCGACTTCACGAGGCCGTCGCAGGACAGCAGGACCGCGCTGGTCGTGTGCGGGACCCGCTGGACGAGACCGCTCATCAGCCAGTCGAGGTCGGACACGTGCCCGGTCGGCGCATCGCTCGCCATGGTGGATCGACTCCTTGGGGTACGAAGGTCTGCGGGAGCGGCGGGGGTGGGGGTGGGACGGGTGGTCGTCATCCGGCG
>NZ_LAVA02000118.1 GCF_000974985.2 Streptomyces mangrovisoli
GGGTGCGGCGGGGTTCGGGGTGGTCCGATACGGGTGCGGGGCGGTCCGGCAACGGGTCGGGGCGGTCCGGAACGGGGTCCGGGAGGTCCGGAACGGGGTCCGGGAGGTCCGGTACGGGGTCCGGGAGGTCCGGTACGGGTTCGGCCCGGGCCTGCCGGGGCACGGCGGTGTCGGTTCGGCCGGGCACGGCGGTCGCCTCGACGCCGGTTTCCGTACCCCCGCCCTCCGGGGCGGGGCGGCGCGCGCCGGGGGTCTCGCGCACCACGATGTCGTACGGCAGCAGCACGATCGCCGTCGTCCCGCCGTACGGCGACGGGCGCAGCGTCACCCCGATGCCGTGCCGGTGGGCGAGCCGCGCGATCACGAACATGCCGAGTCGCAGGTCGTCGGCGAGCGCCACCACGTCGAACTGCGGGGCCACCGCCAACTGGGCGTTGAGCACCGCGTAGTCCTCGTCGGACATGCCGAGGCCCCGGTCCTCGACCTCGACCGCGAGCCCCCGGGCCACCAGTGCCGCCCGCACCCCGACCGGGCTCGGCGGGGGCGAGTAGGCGGTCGCGTTGTCGATGAGCTCGGCCAGCAGATGGATCACGTCGGCCACCGCGGGCGGCGCGAGCGACACCGCCTCCTCGGCGCGTACCTCCACCCTCCGGTACTCGGCGACCTCGCCGACGGCGCTGCGCAGGATGTCGATCAGCGCCACCGGCTCGGTCCAGCTGCGGCGCGGCTGCTCGCCGCTGATGATGACCAGGTTCTCCTCGAAGCGGCGTAACTGGCTGGCGGTGGAGTCGAGTTCGTAGAGCCCTCTGAGGATCTCCGGGTCGTCCTGGCCGCGCTCCAACAGATCGAGGCGGGTCAGCTGGAGGTTGACCAGGTTCTGGCTGTGCCGGGCGATCCCGAGGATCACCTTCCGGAACCCCCGCCGGGTGTCGGCCAGTTCGACGGCGGTGCGCACCGCCGTGCGCTGCGCGGTGTTGAACGCCCTTGCCACCTGGCCGAGTTCGTCGTCGCCGTAGTCCAGTGGCGGGGTGGCCAGTTCCACGTCGACCTTCTCGCCCCGGTCGAGCCGGCTCACCACGTCGGGGAGCCGCTCCTCGGCCAGGCCCAGGGTGGCGAGCCGCAGCCCGCGCAGCCGCCGGGAGAGCGAGCGGATGATCCGCCACGACATGCCGACGCTCAGCAGCAGGGCGGCCAGACCGCCGGCGCTCGACGAGGCCGCCGTGACCAGCAGCCCGTGCGCGGTGGCGGCACTGCGGTCGAGCAGTGCGCCGGTCTCGCGGTCGATCAGGGCCCCGTACCGGTCGGTGACCCTGCCCAGCGCGGCCCGCCACTGCTTGTGCACATCGGGCAGGGGGATCCGCGCGCCGGCGCCGTCCGAGGACGCGCGGGCCGCGAGGACCCGGTCCTCGACCGACTCCAGCGTCCTCCAGTCGGCGCTCCGGAGGATCGCCTCGGTCTCCGTCTTCGCGCTGCCGGTGAGGACGGGTTCGATCTGGTTGTCGACGAGCCACCGCCGCGCGTTCACCAGCTGGGTGAACTGCGACCAGGTCTTCTCGTCCATCGATCCGGCGGGGCCCGCCAGCGTGAGCAGGGTGTCCTCCTCGGAGACCAGCTCGGCGCCGTGCTCCAGCGCGACCAGCGGACCGGCCTGCGAGGTGAGGTCGCCGTCGTCGACCTGGGACAGCTCCTGGAAGCCCTGGATCTGGTCGTCGATGATCGAGGTGTACTGGCCGAGGGCCTGCGCGGCCGTGATGTCGGTGGGGTGGTCCACCTGTCCGCGGTAGTACTCCAGGCTGCCGACGGAGGCCAGCACCGAGTACAGCCGCTCCTTGATCCGGGCGGGCGCCCCGCGGATCTCCGCCGCCCGGCCGGTCAGCTTCGCGACCGCCGCGTCGGTTCGCCGGCGCTGCGCGTCCAGCGTGGTCCGCGAGCCCGTCGGGGAGGCCAGCCACACCGCCGAGAGGCTGCGCTCCCGCTGGAGGGCGAGCGTCGCCTCGGTGCCCATCGCGCCGGTGGAGCGGCTCAGCTCCGTCTGCGAGCGCAGCCGCAGCCCCTCCGCGAACATCTGCGTCGTCGTCACGCACCAGAGCGCGGCCAGGGTGACGCCCGGTACCAGTGCCAGCAGGGTCAGGGAGAGCCGGATGGAGCCGAGACGGCGCCGGGAACCGGTCCGTGGAGACATCGTCGTCCTTCATGTCCCGTACGTGTGCGCAGGATGCTAGCCCTCCCGGTGACCGCCCGCACCGTGAGTGCGCCAATCTCCCGCGACGGGGTGGCCGCGGGGGCCCGCTCAGCGGGTGCCGGCGGCGGCGAACCCGGCCACCGACGACACGTTGGTCCTGGTCACGAACGCCGGACCGGTGAGCACCGGCGCCACCCCGCCGCCGCTGACATTCCCGTTCGTCCGGTACAGCCACAGCGCGTCCACCGCGAGATAGCCCTGGAGATACGGCTGCTGGTCCACCGCGAACTGCACGTCGCCGTCGCGCACCGACTTCACCAGCTCCTTGTCGAGGTCGAACGTGGCGACCTTCGCCCGGCTCCCGGCCTGCCGCACCGACGTCACCGCGGCCAGCGCGAACTGGGCTCCCAGCGTGACCACTTCGTCGATCCCGGGGTCCTGCCGCAGCCGGGCCGCGATCGTCTCGGTCACCGAGGTCATGTCCGTGCCGTCGACGTAGAGCAGGTCCGTCTGCCCGCCGAAGTCCTTCTTCACCCCCCCGCGCAGCGCGCCTCCAGGGCGACGTTGCCGCGCTCGTGGATCACGCACAGGGCGTGCCGGGCCCCGAGGCCGTCGAGTTTGTCGCCGACCGCCCGCCCGGCGACGCTCTCGTCCTGGCAGCCGAGCAAGAGGGTCGGAAGGCCCCCGCCGGCCGACGCGTGCCGACCGGGCGCGCTGAGTTGTCATTCAAGTACGGCAAAAAGCCTTATGCGGCACCGCAGTTGGCGGTGGCGCCGCCCGGATCGGCCGGGCGGCGGACACCGGTCGGCGGATCAGAGGTCGAACTCGTGCGGCGGCAGGTCCAGGGCGTAGCAGGCCTCCCGCACCACACCCTGCTCCGTCTTGTCGAAGTCGCCGTCCGCGCCGCCGATGACGATGCCGATCTGGATGACGGCGCGCGCCTCGGCCGGCTTCTTCTTCGCCTTGGCGACCTCCTGGAGCACGCTCACCTTGCCGAACGCGAAGTCGGCGGTCAGCTTGTTCAGGTTCTCCTCGAACCGGCGGCGCAGATCGTCCGCGGGGAAGTTCTGCAGCACCTCGTTGGTCGCGATGAGCTGGGCGACCCGCTGCCGCTCGGAGGGGTCTACGGTCCCGTCGGCCGCCGCCACCAGCGCGCACATCGCCATGCTGGCGTCACGGAAGGCACCGCTCTTCAGGTCGTTCTTCTTCGAGACGAGCTGCGTCTGCATCTGCGACGCGGACTCCTTGACGCGGTCCCAGAGGGCCATGAGAACTCCCATTGTGCGTAGTCTTGTTCGTAGGCGTATGCGTGGTCGTGCCCGCGCTCCGTAGGAACTGCCGGGACACCCGTTTGGTTCCGGTGCCGCCGTCCCTGGGCCCTAGTCGTCGTCGCCGTCGAAGAAGTCCCCGATCTCGTCGACGATCTCGTCGGCCACCATCCCGCCGACGAAGCCGACGGCCAGACCCGCCGCCCCCGCCGCGATCGCCGTGCCCACGCCGGGCCCGGAGCGGTGGTCGTCGTCCTTGTCATAGGGGTCGTAGGAGTCGTACGAGCCGTGGGAGCCGTGCCCGTCGTGTCTGTCGTACGGGTCGTGATGGCCGTGATGCCCGTGGCCGACGTGATGTCCGTGGTCGACGTGGTGGCCTTGGTGGCCGTACGGGTCCTGGTGGCCATGAGCGCCGTGGCCGTACGGGTCGTGGTGGACGGGCGGGGCACAGGCGTAGGGGGCAGCCTGGTGACCGAGGGACGGCTGGTGGGCCGGTCGGTCGGTCAGGCGGCGGAGCCAGCCGTCGACCTCGGCGTTCCAGTCCAGCGTGTGCGCGTCGGCGTGGCCGAGCGAGACGCGGCTCAGCTCGTCGTGGCCGGAGGAGAAGAGGCCGCCGCGCCGGTCGGCCTCGACGACCACCTGGCAGCCGGCCGGCGAGGCGATGAAGGTCAGCTCGAACTCGCTCACCGCGTGCGCGTACTGCGGCGCCGGGGTGAGCTCGATCTCCTGGTAGAACGGCAGCGTCTGCCCGGTGCCGCCGATGTGCCCGTACTCCAGGTCGGCCGAGCGGAAGCCGCAGCCCAGCTGTCCCAGCGCCTCCAGGACCGCCTCCTGCACCGGCAGCGGACGGACGACCAGCGGGTCCAGGTCGCCCTTGTCCCGGGCGCCGGCCACCGCCAGCTCCGTCCGCACGCCGAGGACGATGCCGAGCGGCTGGCCGTACAGCTCGGTGACCGGGGTCTCCCACGGCACGGGTACGGAGAACGGCACGGCGCGCTCCTCGTGCGGGCCGAGCACGAAGCCGCCGCCGACCGTGAACCGCTCGAAGACGACCGCGCCCTCGCTCTCGCCGTCGTCGTGCTCCGCCTCGACCCGGGCGAGCAGCTCCAGGCCGATGTGCTCGATCCGCTCGGCGCTCTCGCCGCCCAGCAGGCACACCTGGCCGGACAACGTCCCGCCGGGCACCACCGCGCCGCCCGCGAGGACGGTGTCGACCTGGGGACCGCCCACCCCCATCGACCCGAGCAGTCGTCTGAACACCATGCCGCCGTCGCTCCTTCACCCGCCGCACCGTCATCGGACCGGACGGCGTGCGTGCCGCCCGGCTGTCCACTGAACTGTGCACGACGGCGGGGAAGTTCCCAGCTCACCCGATCGGGCGACGCGCCCGAGGCATCGGCGGGCCCGGACAGTGACGCGGCAGCCAGGACGGAGGCGCGGTCGCCCGGACGGGGACGCGGCGGCCAGGACGGGACCGCGGCCCACCGCGGCCGGGGCACGGCCGTGCGTCCCGCTCACCCCCGGGCGGCGGGACGCACGGCGGCCGGACCGGACGGAGCGTCAGGCCGGCCGGAGCGTCAGGCCGCCTCGGTGGGGGGCACTCCCACGGAGGCGGCCTCGCGGGCCGCCTGCCTGCGCCTGCGGCGGCTGATCCGCGGTTCCTGGTCCGGCAGCCAGCCGAAGGTGACGCAGCTGCCGACCGCGCCGAACAGCAGGCCCACGAGGAAGCCGCCGAGGTTGGAGGTCAGCCAGGTGCCCAGGGACAGCAGGATGCCGAGCAGGCAGTAGAAGAGGCGCTGCGCCGGGTTGAACAGGATCAGCAGTCCGCAGACGAGCATGAGCGCGGGCAGCAGATATCCGGCGAGGCCCTGCATCCCGACATGCAGGATGACCGGGAGCGGGGCCTTCATCGTCACCAGGATCTCGGCACCGCCGAGGGTGAGCAGCAGACCGCCCAGGAAGGGCCGCCCGCCCCGCCACTCCCGGAAGTCCCGCCGCCACCGGCCCACGCGGCTCACTGCGAGCAACCGTCGCTGTCGAACTTCATGTGCAGGCCGGGGAGCTTGAACACGGCCGCGGTGGCGGCGTAGTTGTGCTGGTAGAGGTGGTTGATGACGACGCCGTCGGCCTGCTGGCCGTAGACGCCCTCGGGGCCCTGCACGCCGGCCTTGTCGAAGGTGCTGGCGTCGCGGCCGATCTCGATGTTGTTGAAGGACGCGTCGCCCTTGATGTCGTCGGAGTCGATGGCCAGGTTGGACACGCTGACCGGCGTGGACCCGGTGCCCGCGGTGAGCACCAGCTGGATGCCGCCGAGGTCGACGCTCTGGCACATGTTGGTGATCGTGCCGTTCTTCACCACCGAGGTGACGACCAGTTCCTGGCCGCCGGTGTCACCGGCGTTGGGGCTGTTCTCGATCATGTTGTCCAGCGCGCCGTACTGCTCGAACCCGGTTCCGTTGAGCTGGTCCGCGGTGACCACGAACGGCATTCCGGAGATGGCGAACTGGACGCCCAGGGCACCCTGGGCCGTGAGGATCGCGAGTCCCGCGGTCACCGCCGCGGCCGGCACCGCCAGCACGGCGGCCCGGCGCATCCGGATCCGTCCACGTCTGCCGGTGGCGTCGGTGGTCCCGGAACCGCTGTCCGGTGGTTCCGGGGTGTTGTCGGCGGACGAGAGGTCCGAGGACGAGGCCATGTCTGCTCCCATGTGCATAGGTCAAGTGCGAGTTGGGCTTCAGGCGGCGTGTTGTCCTGGCGCGGACAGCGGCTGCGGCGCACGCCCTTGCGACTCCCGGCGTCGCAAGGGCTTTCTGGTTACGCAGCAGTAGCCAACGAGGAAGTTACCGGTGGTTACATTTCAGGGTCAAGGCGGATGTGAAAAACGGGTGTTGATTGTGTGTCAGCAGGGCTTCGTGAGTTGACTATCAGTCAACTCCGTTGCTGCGTATTGACGTTGACCGCTGAACGGGTCTACAACTCTGCCTGGCTTCCCCAGGGTCCGTGGCGCCGGATCCTGCTCGCACGGCGAACCGGCCGTGTTCCCGGAGCATTTCCTCCGTTCACCGGGGCGCAAGCCACCCCGAGATCACCTCATGCGGCAACCGGACCACGGTCGCTTCCCCCAAGTCCCGTGTCCCGCCGCCTCCTACCGGCCCGGCCGAGGGCCTTCCCCCCGAGGGCCCTCGGCCGGAGTCCGGCCTGAAGCCGTTGCCGGTCCGTCACGTACGGAGAAGGCGTCACGGGCCGGCAACGGCCGACCCCGTTCGCACCGCGCCATCAACCCCCCACGTCCAGCTCGTCCACTCGTGCTCGTCCACTCATGGACCCCCACACCCGAGAGAAAGAGGCACCCCCCATGCGCACCCGCACTCTGCTCGCCCTGGCCGGAACCGTCGCCGCCCTCTCGCTCGCCGCGGTTCCCGCGTCGGCCGACGACGTTCCCGTACTCACCACGGGCAGCGCCGGCGGCGCCGCCGTCGCGGTCGGGGACGTCGTCACCGCCCCGCTCGCCACCGGCACCAAGGCCACGCTCTACTCCAGCGCCACCGGCACCAGCGGTGTCTCGTGCACCAGCTCGCAGTTCACCGCGGGCGTCACCGACAACCCGGCCGCCCCGGGCACCGCATCGGAGTCGGTGACCGGGCACACCTTCGACGCCAGCACCTGCTCCACCAACGTGATCGGTGTGACCGGCGTCACCAGCATCACGGTCGACAACCTGCCCTACACCTCCACGGTGGCCTCGGACGGCACCGTGTCCGTCACCGCGGGCAGCGCGGGAGCGATCCAGACCACGGTCAAGCTGAAGACCCTGCTCGGCTCCATCACCTGCGTCTACCAGGCATCGGCCCTCAGCGGCACCGCCGACAACGCCGACAGCAGCATCAACTTCGCGAGCCAGCAGTTCACGAAGGTCTCCGGCTCGTCGCTGTGCTTCGCGAACGGCTACTTCACCGCCAAGTACGCCCCGGTCACCGACGGGACGGCCTCCGTCTTCGTCAACTGACGTTCAGGGCAATCGAGTTCAAAGCCTGCGCAGGTGCGACCGTATGAAGGTCAGCGCCTGCGCAGGCGCATGGCGAGGGCGGCGCCCCCGGTGAGCACCAGCACCGCGGCGGCGCCGCCCGCCCACAGCGGGGCCGAGGGCCCGGACCGCGCGCCGGTGGCGGAGGCCACCGGCGTGCTCTCGGCCTGCGCCGCGGCCGGTTCGGCGGGGGCCGAGGACGCGCTCGGCGCACTCGACCGGCTCGCGGACGCGCTCGGCGTCGACGACTTCGACGGCTTCGGGCTCGCGGACGCGCTCGCCGAGTGCGCCGGTGCCGTCGCCTTCTTCGAGGCCGCCGGCGCGGTCGACCCGCCGCCCGGGAACACCACGTCCGAGCAGGAGTAGTAGGTGTCCGGCGTGCTGCTCGTCTGCCAGACCGTATACAGCACCTGGTGTCCCGTGCGGTCCGCGGGCAGCGTGACGGTGAAGTGGTACGCGCCGTTGCTCAGCGCCGGGTCCTTGACCGTGGCGAACGGCTGGGTGGGCAGGTCGGACCAGGTCAGCGGCTTCGTCGGGTCGTAGCCGGGCTTCGTCAGATAGAGCCGGAAGCTGCCTTCGTGCGGGATCGGCGCGGCATACGTCATCGTCATCCGCGCGCCCGCGGCGAACCGGGTGGACGGCCAGTCGGTGCGGGCGAGGTTCAGCCCCTTGTAGGCGTCGAGTCCACCGCCGCACAGCTTCCCGTCCGGGATCGTCTGCCGGTCGCGGCCGTTCACGTTCGGCACGCGTACGTCGTCGAAGAAGGTGAAGGGCGCGCCGTTCGCGGCGATTGCCGCCCGGCAGGCGGCGGTCTTCGTGTACGACCCGCCGTCGGGGGAACAGGCGTAGCTCCTGCTGACGGGGGAGGTGGGCGCACCGTGCGCCTGGGCGGGCCTCGCCGAGCACAGCAGAAGCAGGCCCGAGGCCGCCGCGGCGGCCCCCGTGACTCTGAGGCGTGCGGTCGTGCGACTCATCGGGGACGGCTCCTCGGCGGGCGTGGACATCGATGCTGCTCGCCTTCAGTACGGGCGCGGCGCGCGGCGCGTTCAGACCGGGTCGCGCGAGCGTGGTCCGGGGCCGCGACCGTCGCGTTGGGCACGCGTGAGCGTCGTACCGGGGCCGCGGCCGTCGCGTCGGGCTCGCGCGAGCGTCGTACCGCCGCCCGAGGGTGCGTCCCGCGCTCGGGCCGGGCGACGGGGGACCCCCGCCGCCGACGGCCGACTTGCGACCCGTCGGCGCGGCTCGGCGGAGGGTGGGCCGACCGGTGCGAGGTGCATCGGCCGGCCCTTTCGTATGCCTCGCGCTCCCCCATATCCGCATTGAAAACAAACCGTTCGGCTCGTAACCTGGCGATCATCGGGCGGCCGTTCCGGCGGTCGTCGGGTCGGAGCGGAATGAGGTGGGGCATATGCCGTGATCACGGGCGTCCGCGAAGCATGTGGCAACTGAAGCCATCGGCGCCCTAGTTACACGTGTCTTTCGAACAATCTGCGGGTGAACGCCCGTTCGTCGTGGCCGAAAGGTGCGGCGCGGCGGGGGATGCGGAAGTCCCGGACAGGGCAGGCGCCTTGGGCGGATCGTGGGCTATCGTGTACAGACGGTCCGAAAAAACAAACGGCGTGTCCCGTTCTTTTCGCGAGAGGAAGTCCAGTCGATGGCGAGGCAGTTACGCGCCGAGCAGACCCGCGCGACGATCATCACGGCCGCCGCAGACCTGTTCGACCGTCGTGGCTACGAGTCGACGAGCCTGAGCGACATCGTCGACCACGCCCGCGTGACCAAGGGCGCGCTCTACTTCCACTTCGCCGCGAAGGAGGACCTGGCCCAGGCCATCCTCGAACTCCAGGCCCAGCAGTCCCGCCAGATCGCCCGTGACATGGAGGGACGCGGCTACTCCTCGCTCGAGTCCCTGATGCGCACCACGTTCGCCTACGCCCGCCTCGCCGTGGAGGGCCCGATCCCGCGGGCCGGACTGCGGCTGGCCACCGGGGAGGTCGAGGTGCGGCCACCGCTGCGCCACCCCTACACCGAGTGGCTGGACATCACCTCGCGCAGACTGCTCGGCGCGGTCCGGGAGTCCGACGTGCACCCCGACATCGACGTCGACGCCGCCGCCCACTCCCTGGTCTGTTTCTTCGTCGGCACCCGTCTCGTCGGCCGCTCCCTCGAACCGGTGGCGCGTCACCCGCGCCGACTGGCCGAGATGTGGCACCTGATCGTCCGCGGCCTCGTACCCGTGCCCCGCCGCGCCCGCTACCTCACCCTCGCCACCCATCTGGAGCGGGAGATCAGAACCGCGTGACCCGCGCGGTACGGTGAGGCGCATGCCCACCCCACCCGCCGCGCCCCTGCTTCTCGGCAACGAACCGGGCTCCTTCCCGCACAGCGTCCTCGCCGAGCGCCACCCCGCGATCATCCGGCAGGTGCGGGACTCCTTCCCCTACGGCCCCGGGCCCCGCCGCGCCCTCGACGCGCTGCTGGCCAACTGCACGCGGGGCGTCGTCGAGCCGTTGCCGGCCGGCGCCCACGACCGCGACCGCTGGGACGACTGGGGAGCCGCCTCCTACGCCGGCCGGTCCTGGTTCGACCTGCCCTGGCTCTGGTCCGAGAGCTGGTTCTACCGGTGCCTGCTCGAAGCCGTCGGCTACTTCGCCCCCGGCGCCTGGCAGGGTGTCGACCCCTTCCGCCCCGCCAAGCTCAGGGAACTCGACGCGCCCGAGACGGACCGGGAACTGGCCGCGCTCGACGCCCTCGCGGACCTGCCGCCCGCCGACCGGGACCGGGCCCTGCTGGCGGGCTCGCTCTGGGGCAACCGCGCCGACCTCGGCTTCCGCCTCTCCGCCGGTGGCACCGGACCCGGCGCCGCCGTACCGGACCTGGTCGCCGACGACAGCGACGCGTTCTGGGCGCTGCTGCCCGGCTCCGGCACGCTCTGCCTGGTGGCCGACAACGCCGGCCGCGAACTCGTCCCCGACCTGCTGCTCATCGCCCATCTGCTCGAACAGGGCCGGATCGACCGCGTCGTCCTGCACGTCAAGCCGTACCCCTACTACGTCTCCGACGCGACCACCGCCGACGTCCTCGACGCGGTGCGCCGGATCGGCGCCGCGCCGGGCGCGGCGGCGTCGTACGGACGCGTGCTCTGGCAGGCCATGACCGAGGGCCGGCTCGTGCCGCGCGCGCACGCCTTCTCCGCCGCGCCGCTGCCCTTCGCCGAACTCCCCGGCGACCTGCGCGAGGAGTTCGCGTCGGCCGTCGTCACCGTCGTCAAGGGCGACCTCAACTACCGGCGCCTGGTGGGCGACCGGCGCTGGCCGCCGACCACACCGTTCGCCGACGTCACCGCCCGGTTCCCGGGTCCGGTGGTCGCGCTGCGCACCCTGAAGTCCGACGTCGTCACCGGGCTCGACCCGGCCACCGTGAAGGCGCTGGACGCGGCGGAGGGATCGCGCTGGCGCACCGGCGGCACCCATGCGCTGATCCAGGTGAACGCCACCTGCGGGAGGCCCGGTCCTGAGTGAACGCCGGGTGCGGGCGCCCGAGTTCCGGGGATTCGGGATGATTCACGCGATGGTGTGATCATGTCCGGCGCCGCGGATGGCCCGCCGGGGCCCCGGGTAGGGCCCGGCCATGACGCAGCCGTTCGAACTCCCGCACTTCTACATGCCGTATCCCGCGCGGCTCAACCCGTACCTCGACGAGGCGCGCGCCCACTCGACGCGGTGGGCGCGCGAGATGGGGATGCTGGAGGGCTCGGGGGTCTGGGACCAGGACGACCTCGACGCGCACGACTACGGCCTGCTGTGCGCGTACACGCACCCCGACTGCGACGGTCCCGCGCTGTCCCTGATCACCGACTGGTACGTGTGGGTGTTCTTCTTCGACGACCACTTCCTGGAGAAGTACAAGCGCACCCAGGACCGCGCCGCCGGCAAGGCCCATCTCGACCGGCTCCCGCTGTTCATGCCCGCCGACCCGGCGACCCCCGTGCCCGCGCCGGAGAACCCGGTGGAGGCGGGGCTCGGCGACCTGTGGGCGCGTACGGTGCCCGCGATGTCCGTGGACTGGCGGCGCCGCTTCGCCGTGGCCACCGAGCACCTGCTCAACGAGTCCCTGTGGGAGCTGTCCAACATCGACGAGGGGCGGATCGCCAACCCCGTCGAGTACATCGAGATGCGCCGCAAGGTGGGCGGCGCCCCCTGGTCGGCGGGGCTCGTGGAGTACGCGACGGCCGAAGTGCCCGCGTCCGTAGCGGAGTCGAGGCCCCTGCGGGTGCTGATGGAGACCTTCTCCGACGCCGTGCACCTGCGCAACGACCTGTTCTCCTACCAGCGCGAGGTCGAGGACGAGGGCGAACTCAGCAACGGCGTCCTCGTCCTGGAGACCTTCTTCGACTGCACCACCCAGCAGGCCGCCGACCTCGTCAACGACGTCCTGACCTCGCGGCTGCACCAGTTCGAGCACACCGCGCTCACCGAGGTCCCCGCGCTCGCCCTGGACCGGGGTCTCACCCCGGCCGAGACCACCGCGGTGGCGGCGTACGCGAAGGGACTTCAGGACTGGCAGTCCGGCGGCCACGAGTGGCATCTGCGCTCCAGCCGGTACATGAACGAGGGCGCCTTGCCCACCGCCCCCTGGCGCACGCCGTGCGGCCCCGGCGCCTCGGCGGCCGACGTGGGCGCGCTGCTCGCCTCGGCCGCCGCCGAACGCCTGCGCGCCTACCGCCACTTGCCGTTCCAGAAGGTCGGCCCGTCCCTGCTGCCCGCGTTCGTCATGCCGTTCCAGGTGCAGCTCAGCCCCCATCTCGACGAGGCCCGCCACCGGTTGCGCGCCTGGTCGCACGCCATGGGCATCCTCGCGGAGGGGGTCTGGGACGAGGACCGGCTCGCCGCCGCCGACCTCCCGCTGTGCGCCGCGGGCATCGACCCGGACGCCACCCCCGAGGCCCTGGACCTCAGTTCGCAGTGGCTCGCCTGGGGGACGTACGGCGACGACTACTACCCGCTCGTGTACGGCCACCGCCGCGACCTCGCCGCCGCCCGTGCGACCACCGCGCGGCTCTCCGGCTGCATGCCGCTCGACGGCGAGCCGGTGCCCGCCCCCGTCAACGCCATGGAACGCGCGCTGGCCGACCTGTGGGCGCGCACCACCGTGGCCATGACACCCGACCAGCGGCGCACCCTGCGCACGGCCGTGGACAAGATGACCGAGAGCTGGGTGTGGGAGCTGTCCAACCAGCTCCAGAACCGCATCCCCGATCCGGTCGACTACCTGGAGATGCGCCGCGCCACCTTCGGCTCCGACCTCACCATGAGCATGTGCCGCATGGGCCACGGTCCCGCCGTGCCGCCCGAGGTGTACGCGAGCGGACCCGTGCGCTCGCTGGAGAACGCGGCGGCCGACTACGCGTGCCTGGTCAACGACGTGTTCTCGTACCAGAAGGAGATCGAGTACGAGGGCGAGATCCACAACGCGATCCTCGTCGTGCAGAACTTCTTCGGCGTCGACTACCCGACCGGCCTGCGCGTCGTCCACGATCTGATGACCCGGCGCATGGAGCAGTTCCAGCATGTCTCCACCCGCGAACTGCCCGTGTTGTACGAGGACTTCGGGCTGTCGGACGAGGCCCGCGGGGTCGTGGAGGAGTACGTGGCCGACCTGCGGCACTGGATGGCGGGCATCCTGAACTGGCACCGCGAGGTCGACCGTTACCGGGCGTCCTACCTGGCCGGCCGCACCCACGCCTTCGTGCCCGACCGGCTGCCGGTGGGCGGCTTCCGCGCCTGAGCCTCAGCCGGTGCGCACCGGCGTCGCCGCGTGCTCCACCGCCGCCCGGGCCAGCGCCCGCACCACCGGGTGCGGGCGCGAACCGTCCCCGGACAGCTCCGGCTGGAACAGCGTGGCCAGGAAGAAGGGATGGTCCGGCAGTTCGGCGACGCGGGGGTGGCCGTCCTCGTCGTGGCCGGAGAAGCGCAGCCCGTGGGCGCGCAGGGTGTCGAGGTGACGGGAGGGGCCGTAGGCGCAGAAGTACCGTTCCACGGTGCGCTCCGAGCCGATCACGGACTCCGCGAGCGAGCCGGGCTCCAGGCGCACCGCGGCCTGGTGGCCCACCAGCGAGCAGGACAGCGCCTCGATCAGCGGGTCCTCGGCGTCCGGGTCGTTCTCGGCGTGCGCGACACGGGTGAGCCCGCACACGTCCCGGGCGAACTCCAGCAGCGCGTGCTGGAACCCGCCGCACGTCCCGAGGAACGGGATGCCCTCGACCCGCGCGGTACGGATCGCCGACAGCACGCCCGCCTCGCTGCGGTAGGGGCTGCCCGGCAGCACCCACACGGCGTCGAAGCCGCGCACCGCGTCCTCGGCCTCCGCGTCCTCGGAGGGGACCCAGTAGGCGTCGAGGACGAGCCGGTCCCGCGTGGCGAGCGCCTCCAGGAGCAACGGGACGCGGGTGTGCGAGACGACGGTGGGGGAGCGGTCCCCGACCAGGGCGATCCTGGCGGTGCGGACTGGGGTCTTGGTCATGTCCCTCATCCTGCGGGCCGCGGCGGATTCACGTCCAACGATGATTTCTGGACGGTCCATCAGTGATCCTGATGGAGCAGGCTCGGGGCTCGGAGGGTCGGAGGCGGACGGGTCCGTGACGGGCTCGGGGCCGCGGTGGCGGACGGGTCCGTGGCGGGCACCGGGGCGCGGAGGCGGACGGGTCCGTCGGGGGATGCTGTGCCGCATGGATCCGCATCTGCTGCGCACGTACGTCACCGTGGCGCGCCTCGCCTCCTTCTCGGCGGCCGCGCGCGAGCTGGGCTACACCCAGTCCGCGGTCTCCCAGCACATCGCCGCCCTCGAACAGGACCTCGGCACGCCCCTGCTCGCCCGCCGCCCGGTCGTGCCCACGGCGGCGGGCGAGCGGCTGCTGGACCACGCGGGGCCTCTGCTGCTGCGGCTGGCCGCGGCCCGCGCCGACGTCGTACGGCTCGCCGCCGCGCCCGTGCAGGGCCTGACGCTCGCCGCCACGCCGACCTCCCTCGGGCCGCGGGTCCTGGCCGCGCTGCCCCCGGCCGGTGTGACCCTGCGCGTCCTGGCCCGGGACGAGGTGCCCGCGGCCGTCGCGACCGGCACCGCCGACCTCGGCCTCGTCGACGGTCTGGCCGCGCCCAGCGACCCGCTGCGGCTGCCCGACGTCGCCCCGCTCACCGCGCACGCCGTGGGCGAGCAGCAGGTCCGCGTCCTGCTGCCCGCCGGGCACCCGCTGGCCGGCCGCCCCGCACTGCGCCTCGCCGACCTGGCCGACGCCCGCTGGATCGACGCGCCCGACGCCGGACTGCCGCTCGCCCAGCTGCGTGCCGCGACCGGCGGCGGCGGCTTCCGCTCCGCCCTGCGCTACGACGGCATCGACCTGCACACCCTCACCGCGCTGGCCGCCGCGGGCCACGGCCTCGCCCTGCTGCCCGCGCCGGTGGCCGACGGGGTGCCGGGGACCGTCGCCGTACCGCTCGCCGAGCCCCGCGTGGTCCACCGCGGCGAGCTGCTCCACGGGGGCCCGCCGCGCGGCGCGGCCGCGGACCTGGTGGAGGCGTTGCGGCAGCCGTGACCTCGGTCAGTCTCACTCGTTCGTGGCTCGTCCCCCGCCGGGCCGCCGGGTAGGCACCTGACGGAGGCGATCCATGGAACAGACAGCGTTGCGTCCCAAGCCGATGCCCGGCCGGGAACACCCCGGCGCCACCCCGTCCGACCTGTCCACCTCGGCCACTCCGTCCACCTCGGGCACCCCGTCCACCACGCCCGCCCCGGCCCGGCGGCCGCACGCCGCACGCCGTCGTGGCAGGCGTCTGCGGACCCTGCTCTTCGCACTGTTCGCCGGTACGGTCCTGGTCCTCACCGGCGTCGGCCTGGGCACGGTGGGGGCCACGGTCATCGGCTACGGCAAGCTCGCCGACGTACAGCGGCAGGCGGCGGCCGGTCCGCGGACCGCACGGACCGGGCGGCCCGGCCCCACCGCCCCGGCGCATCCCGCCACGGCCGCCGCCTCGCCCACCGCCCCGGCGGCACCCGCCGCCACCCTCGGCGTGGAGGCCGTGGACGACACCCGGCCCGGCGCCCTGATCGTCGGCGTGCACGTGCCGGGCCCCGGCTACGCGGCCGGGCTCGTCCGCGGCGACGTGGTCCTCACCCTCGGCGGCGCCCGGGTCGACGACGCCGCCGACCTCGCCCGCGCCGTGGCCGCCGCCCGCCCCGGCACCGGCGTCGTCCTGACCGTGCGCCACCGCGGCGGCGGCTACCAGCAGCTGACGGCCACCCCCGCGGTCGTGACCTGACCCGGCCCGCCGACACCCGCCATACCGGCTCGCGCGGGCCCTCACGGACGGGCAGGATGCTGCCCGTAGTGTTCCTTCGCACGTCCACGGAGGCCCCGATGTCCGGCAGCACACCCGAGTCCTTCACCGCCGACGAGTACCGGGCCCGGATGGACCGTGCCGCGGGCGCCGCGGCCGACGCGGGCCTCGCGGGCCTGCTCGTCGCGCCCGGCCCCGACATGGTGTGGCTCACCGGCTACGCCCCGACCGCGATCACCGAACGCCTCACCCTGCTGGTCCTCGCGCCCGGCCGGGACCCCATGCTGGTGGTCCCCACGCTGGAGGCCCCCGACGCCCGGCGGGCCACCGGCGCCCCCGCCCTCACCCTGCGCGACTGGACCGACGGCAAGGACCCCTACGCCGTCACCGCCGACCTGCTCGACAGCGTGGGCCGCTTCGGGATCAGCGACAACGCCTGGGCGATGCATCTGCTCGGCCTCCAGCGGACCCTGCCCGGCACCTCCTACGCCTCCCTCACCGAGGCGCTGCCGATGCTGCGCGCCGTGAAGGACGAGGCGGAACTGACCCTCCTCGCCGCCGCGGGGGCCGCCGCCGACGCGGCCTTCGAGGAGATCCGCAAGGTCCCCTTCGCCGGCCGCCGGGAGGCGGAGGTCGCCCAGGACCTCGCCGACCTGCTGCGCCGCTTCGGGCACTCCCAGGTCGACTTCACCATCGTGGCCTCGGGCCCGAACGGCGCCAACCCGCACCACGAGGTCAGCGACCGGGTCATCGGGCGCGGCGACATGGTCGTGCTCGACTTCGGCGGCCTGAAGGGCGGCTACGGCTCCGACACCTCGCGCACGGTCCACGTGGGCGAGCCGACCGACGAGGAGCGCACGGTCCACGACATCGTGCGCGCGGCGCAGGAGGCGGGGTTCCGGGCCGTCCGCCCCGGCGTGCCCTGCCAGGAGGTCGACCGCGCCGCCCGCGCGGTGATCACGGAGGCGGGCTACGGCGAGTACTTCATCCACCGCACCGGCCACGGCATCGGCGTCACCACGCACGAGCCGCCGTACATGATCGAGGGGGAGGAGCAGCCCCTCGTTCCCGGCATGTGCTTCTCCGTCGAGCCCGGCATCTATCTGCCCGGCCGGTTCGGGGTGCGGATCGAGGACATCGTCACGGTGACCGAGGACGGCGGCCGCCGCCTCAACGACACCACCCGCGAGATGGTGATCGTGGACTGACGGCCACGGTCACCGCCACCGGCACGGCCCACCGCCCCGATCACCCACCGACGACAACGGCGCGCTCATGACCCAGGCACCGACGCCCACCCCGGACATCGTCCGCAGACTCGTCCGTTCCCTGCTCGGGGACGGCACGGACGGTCCGCCCGCCGCGGAGGTCCGGCCGGTCTCCCGCGCGGGCGCCGAGGGCGCCGGGGGTTCTGGAGGTTCCGGGGGTTCTGGGGGCGAGGAAGGCGAGAGCGGCGAGGGAGCGGACGGCGGCGCAGCCGGTGTGCACTCCACCTGGTGGGTCGGCACCCGGCACGTGCTGCGGCTCGCCCCGGACCGCGACGCCTCCGCCCGGCTCCGCCGCGAACTGCGCCTGCGCGACCTCGTCCGGGCGCACATGCCGGTCACCGTGCCGGTCAGCGTGGCGCACGGCGACTGGGCCCCCGGCCTCGCGTACACGCTGGACTCCAAGGTGCCCGGCAGCACCGCGCAGGAACAGGACGTGACCGCCGTCGGCGAGGCCGACCTCGCCGGGCTCCTCGGCGGGCTGCGCGAGGTGCCGCTGCGCCAGGCCGAGGCGCTCGGCGTCCCGCGCGCGGCGCCGCGGTCCCTGGAGGCGCTGCGCCGGATGGCCCTGCACGCCGCCGGGCGCCTCGGCTCCGCCGACGAGTTCGAGCCCGGACTGCTGCGGCAGCTGACCTCGCCCGGCGCGGCGCAGCTCGCCGCGCAGCACGGCACCGCCGTCCTCGTGCACCACGGGCTGCGCGGCGACCACCTCCTGGTCAGCGCCGACGGCCGGGTGCGCGGCGTCCTCGGCTGGGCCGACGTGGCCGTCGGCGACCCCGCCGAGGACATCGCCTGTCTCGCCCTCGCGGTCGGCTCGGGTGCCGCCGTCCGTGCCGCCACCCTCGCCGGGTACGGCGCCCGCCCCTGCCTGCGCGGACTGTGGCTGGCCCGCTGCGACGGCGTCCTCCAGCTCGGCGCCCGCCTCGACGGCCGCGACGGTCCGCCCCTGCCGGTGCTCCGGGCGCAACTGCGGCACGCCTGGGAGGCGATCCTGCTGGAGCGGGTGACGGAGCTGCGGGGCAAGGACGAGCCCCTCGACGAGGAGTCGTAGGGAACCGGGGCCGCCTCGCCCCCGCGCTAGGACTGCGTCAGCACCACGCACGACTCGGCCGGCACGTGCAGCAGCCCGTCCGCGCCGGGCGCCGTGACCGGTTCCCAGGCCGCGAGGACCTCCGCGGGGCGGGGCCCGAGCGGGATCGCGGCGGTCTCCTTGCCCAGGTTCACCGCCACCCGGATGTCGCCGCGCCGGAAGGCGAACCACCGCGCGTTCTCGTCGTACGCCGCCCGGATGTCGGCCAGGTCCGGGTCGAACAGGTCGGGCTGGTCGTGCCGCAGGGCGATCAGCCGCCGGTACCAGTCGAGAACGCGCGCGTGGGGTTCACGCTCGGGTTCGGACCAGTCCAGGCAGGAACGGTCGCGGGTCGCCGGGTCCTGCGGGTCGGGGATGTCCTCCTCGGCCCAGCCGTGCGCGGCGAACTCCCGCCGCCTGCCCCGCCGTACGGCGTCCGCGAGCTCCGGATCGGTGTGGTCGGTGAAGAACTGCCACGGCGTGCCCGCGGCCCACTCCTCGCCCATGAACAGCATCGGCGTGAACGGCGCGGTCAGCACCAGCGCCGCCGCGCAGGCCACGAGGCCCGGGGAGAGGGTGGCCGCGAGCCGGTCGCCCTGGGCGCGGTTGCCGATCTGGTCGTGGGTCTGGCCGTAGCCGAGCAGCCGGTGCGCCGCGACCCGCGCGCGGTCCAGCGGGCGGCCGTGGTGACGGCCGCGGAAGCTGGAGTACGTGCCGTCGTGGAAGTAGCCGCCGGTGAGCGTCTTGGCGAGGGCCGCGAACGGCGAGCGGGCGAAGTCGGCGTAGTAGCCCTGGGATTCACCGGTGAGCGCGGTGTGCAGGGCGTGATGGAAGTCGTCGTTCCACTGCGCGTCGAGGCCGAGGCCGCCCTCCGCGCGCGGGGTGATCAGCCGGGGGTCGTTGAGGTCCGACTCGCCGACCAGGAACAGCGGCCGACCCAGTTCCGCCGCCAACGCGTCGACGGCCGCGGTCAGTTCCTCCAGGAAGTGACGGGCGCGGGTGTCCTGGAGGGCGTGCACGGCGTCCAGACGCAGCCCGTCGAGGCGGTAGTCGCGCAGCCAGGCCAGCGCGCTGCCGACCAGGAAGTCGCGGACCTCGTCCGAGCCGGGCGCGTCCAGGTTCACCGCGGCGCCCCAGGGCGTGTGATGGGTGTCGGTGAAGTACGGGCCGAACGCGGGGAGGTAGTTGCCGGACGGGCCGAGGTGGTTGTGCACCACGTCCAGGACGACGCCCAGGCCGAGTTCGTGCGCCCGGTCGACGAACCGCTTCAGCGCCTCCGGGCCGCCGTACGGCTCGTGCACGGCCCACAGCGAGACGCCCTCGTAACCCCAGCCGTGGCGGCCGGGGAAGGGACACAGCGGCATCAACTCCACGTGTGTGACGCCGAGTTCGACGAGGTGGCGCAGCCGGTCCGCGGCCGCGTCCAGGGTGCCCTCGGGGGTGTACGTGCCCACGTGCAGCTCGTACAGGACCGCGCCCGGCAGCGGGCGGCCGGGCCGGTCGGCGGTGCGCCAGGCGTACCGGCCGTGGTCCACGACGGCGCTCGGCCCGTCCGGTCCCTCCGGCTGGCGGCGCGAACGCGGGTCGGGCAGCGGGGGGCCGTCGTCCACCGCGAAGGCGTAGCGCGTGCCGTCGCCCGCGTCCGCCTCCGCGATCCACCATCCCTCCCGCTCCGTGTCGCGCTCCATCGCGCGCGCGACTCCCTCGCAGTGGAGCGTCAGCCGGTCTGCCTGCGGTGCCCACACCTCGAACTGCACGGACGGTTCCCCTTCGTCTGCTCACCGTGATGTAGCCCGTCCATCGTCCTTCAAACGAGATCGATCCGCGTTTGCATCACCCCATTTCCCGGCGGGTGTCGCCATGTGTGCGCCCCTGGCGGGCCGTTTCCCCGTTTTCTGGACACCCGACGTTCACTGACCGACAATCACCAGCGTGACGTCGTCCTTCGAGTTCCCTGTGTACCCCGCGCGGCTGTCCGACGCGGAGCGCGACAAGGCGCTGGAGGTGCTCCGTGACGGAGTCGCCCGAGGGCGGCTGTCGCACGACACGTTCCTCCGGCGCATGGAGTTGGCGCTCGCCGCCCGCCGCGCGGACGAACTCGCCGCGCTCACCGCGGATCTGCCGCAGGACAACCGTGTCGCGCGCGTGGTGTTCGGCGCGGTCGAGGCGGTGTCCGGCTTCACCGTACGGCTGCGCTCCGCGTGGCAGGCGGAGCGGCTGCCCAAGCTGCTGCTGCCGAACCCGGCGGTCGGCCATCCGCTGCGGAACGGCCGCGATCCGGCCAACGGGCTGCGGCTGAACCACGAGACGGTCTCGCGGGTCCACGCCGAACTGCGCCACCAGGCCGGCATGTGGGTCCTCAGGGACCTCGGCTCCACCAACGGCACGACGGTGAACGGGCGGCGCGTGATCGGCGCGGCCGTCGTCCGCGAGGGCGACCAGGTGGGCTTCGGACGCATGGCGTACCGGCTCGCCACGCACTGAGCCAAGTGCGACCTCACCTCTGGCCTGGGATTTACCGTGTGCATCGGCTCATCATCCCGTTCCGGCCGCGGTGTTGACGTACCCCCCGAGCCGTGACTGACTGTGCGTACACCATGCACACCAGGTGAACCGACGGCACCACTTTGTGGAGGTGTGCCCTGCCGCCTCCCCTCCGCTACCCGACCGTGGACGAGCTGGCCGCCCGCGCCGCCGCGCTCGTCGACGGTCGCCCCCGGGACGCGCGGCTGCGCCGCGTCGGGACCTCCCGCGCGGGCACCCCGCTGTGGCTGCTGTCCATCGGCCACGGCGGCCGCCAGGCCCTAGTCGTCGCCGGACCGCACGCGAACGAGCCGGTCGGCGGCGCCACCGTCCTCCGCCTCGCCGAACGCGCCCTCGCCGACCCCCGGCTCACCGAGGGCGCCGACGTCACCTGGAACCTGCTGCTGTGTCTCGACCCCGACGGCTCCCGCCGCAACGAGGGCTGGCTGTCGGGACCGTACGAACTCGGCCACTACTTCCGGCACTTCTTCCGCCCCGGCTTCGCCGAACAGCCCGAGTGGCTGCCCGACGGGGCGGCGGCCGCCGCGCTGCCGGAGACCCGCGCGCTGCTCGCCGTACAGGACGAACTGCGGCCCCTGTTCCAGTGCTCGCTGCACGGCGTCGACGTCGGCGGCGGCTTCGTCGAACTCACCCGGGACCTGCCCGGCCTCGCGCCGCGCGTCGCCCGGATCGCCGGGAGCCTCGGTGTCCCGCGCGAGGTCGGCCCCTGCGACGCCCTGTACTGGCCCTGCCTCGGCCCCGCCGTGTACCGCATCCCGCCGCCGCACCGCGGCGACCTGGCCGCCGCCATCACGGAGGCCGCGGTCGAGTCGACCTGGTTCCACCCGCAGCCGTACGGCACCTTCACGGCGATCGTGGAGGCGCCCATGTGGGGGGTGACCGCCGTGGAGGACGCCGCGCCGCCCGCCGACGCGGACGCCGTGCTGCGTGCCGTCAGCCGTGCCCTGCGCGCCGACATGCGGCTGCTCGAACGGCTCCTGGAGCGGATCGCGCCGCACCTCGCGGAAGTGCCGGAGGCCACCCGGCTGCTCGCGCCCGTCGAGGACTACCTGCTGGTCTGCCCGGGGCTCGCCGACGCCTGGGACCCCGACTCCGACGCCGCCGCGGCCCGCCCGCTGCCCCCGCTCAGCGCCGGCCACCTGGCCGGGCTGCGCATCGCGGGGCGCCGGCTCGCGCTGCGCACGGCGGGCCTGCTCCACCAGGTCGTGCGCGGCACCGGACGCGACCGGGCCGGGGTCCTGCCCGAGCTGGACCGGATCATCGACGTGTGGTGCGCGGAGTACCGCGACGGCTTCCGGGCGCGCTGGATCCCGGTCGCGCGCCAGACCGAGTACCAGGCGGCCGTGGTCCTCGACGCGTTCGAACTCGCCGAACGGCGGGCGCGCGCCCTTGCCCGTTCGGGTGAGCCGGAGTTGGGTGCGCAGGCCGGTGTGCCGATGCACCTGGAATGACCCACTTCACCAGAACGACGGCGGTCCGGGGCGCGCTGCCGGTGGCGGCCGCCCTTCTCGCGGCGATCCCGACGACCGCCCAGGCCGCCGGCCTCACCGGCCCCGCGGCACCCGTCCGGGCCGTCGCCCGCACCGCGCCCGACGCGCCCGTCAGGCCCGTCTCCCGCGTCGCGCGCGCGGGAGCGGTACGGGCCGTCTCCCGTACGGCGTCCGGCGCGGGCTTCGCCGGTGACTGGATGTACGTCGCCGTCACCGCGGGCGGCACCCGCGGCGCGTTGCTGACCTGCGACCCGCCCCGCGGCCACGCGCGCGCCGCCGACGCCTGCGCGGAGCTGGCCACGGCCCACGGCGACATCGCCGCCCTGCCCACCCAGGACGTCATGTGCCCGATGATCTACGCCCCGGTCACCGCCGAGGCGCGCGGCCGCTGGCACGGGCGGCCGGTCACCTACCGCCACACCTTCGCCAACCGGTGCGAGCTGAACGCGCGCACGGGGAGTGTGTTCGCGCTGGACGGGTGACGGTGGGGCGGGGCGTGGGGCGTGCGGCGTGCGGCGTAGGGCGTCCGGCTCCGCGGGCGCCACGCCGAGCGCGGGGCCGGACATGCCCGCGGACCTGTCCATGCGACCTGCCCGCGGACCTGTCCACGCGGCGTGCCGCGGACCCGCCCGCGAGCCCGCTCACCCGGCCTGTTCGCGGGCGTGACGGGCCGTCGCGAGGACCGTGCGGCACTGGTGCTCCACCTGGTTCTCGATCGGCACCCAGCGGGCCCGGAAGCGCTCGGCGAAGGCGTCGCTCCAGAGCGCCACCAGGTGTTCGAGCCGGGCCGCCGCGGGGTCGCCGGTGTCCCGCAGCACCCGCAGCAGCATCGCCGCCGCGCGCAGCGGCACCCGCCGCCCGAAGGCGTCCACGCTGCCGACGTACGCCATCGTGGTGTCGGCCGGCGCGGTCCGCGTCCAGTCCGCGGCCAGGCCCGGCACCAGTTCGAGGCCCCAGCGGGCGGCCCGCAGCCGGGGGTCGTCCACGCCCGCCAGCCTGGGCCCGGCCGCCGTCAGGACCCGTTCGACCTGCCAGGCGTCGCGTTGCAGGCGTTCCGCCAGGCGCCGGATCGCCGCGGCCGGAGCGGGGTGCTGGGCGGGATCGTCCACCAGGTCGCTGGCCCACATCGGCACCTCCACGACCGCGGTGAGACCGCCGTGGTGATGGGTGTGGTACCAGGTGCTCCGCCGCGCGTCGTCCGGCAGGCTCGGGTAGGCGGCGGTCGCGCCCGGCGCGGGCATCACGTGCACGCCGGGCCCGCACCCGGGCCAGCCCGCCGCGTCCGCCGGGCCCGTCTCCACGGGGATGTGCAGCTCGGCCGCCGACTTGGCGAACGGTTCGGCGAGCCCCGGCACCGCTCGCGTCAACTGCACCCAGCTGCCGCCCAGTTCGGTGCCGTGCAGGGTGACCTGGAGATAGGGCCGCAGTTCGGCGATGGTCCGGGTCAGGGCGTGCGTCTCGGGCGGCAGCCGGTCGGGCGGCAGCACCGCGGGCGACCACTCCGGCTGCTCGAACCCGGCGGGCCGGAAGAACCCGAGGTGGTAGTCGAGCAGGCTGCGCGGCGCCGGGGTCCGGTGCAGGTCGGCGCCGTCCGGGTCCGCGCAGAGCAGGAAGTGCCAGGCGGTGTCCGCCCGCAACTCCGGTTCCTGTAGGACCCGTTCGGCGAGCGCGAGCGAAGTGGCGCCGCCGACGGGTTCGTTGGCGTGCGCGCCGGCCACCACCAGGACGGAGCGCGTGGCACGGCCGACGGAGAGCAGGTGCAGCGGGCGGCCGGCCCGGCTGGTGCCCACCTGACGGAGGCTGCACAGGGCCGGCCGGTGGGCCGTCAACGCCCGTGCGGCAGTGACCAGTTCGGCCACACTGGGGTAACGCAGCTCCGGCAGGAGACTCACCCCCGACTTGTCCGCCCGGCGTCGCCACCCGCAGTACCCCACGGACTCGGAGACCTGTCAAGGACGCTCCGGGGAGCCTCCAGGAGCGCCCCGGCGCGCGCGGTGTCCACCGGGCGCGACCGCGCGACGCCCACCGCCCCCGGAACCGACCGAACGCCTCCGGCAACTCCCCTTATGCGGGCGGGAGTTGCCGTACGGCCGCGGGAGTTGCCGTACAGACGCGGGCGGAGCCGGAGAACCGGGGGACGAACCGGTGGCCCGGGGCGAGCGCCTCCTCGCCCGAGACTCACCCGACCCGTTCCAGCAGCCCCACCGGAACCGTCTCGAAGAGGTCCGCCAAGAGCGCCTCGCCCTCGAACTCCCGTTCCGGGCGCAGTACGTCCGCCCACCGGCCGGGCGGCAGCGGGAGTACGGAGTCCCGCCAGCCGCCCGCCTCCGCCAGCCGGAGCGAGAGCCGGGTGACCGCCGTGACCACGTCCCCGGAGCGCGCGAAGGCCACGCAGTGCGCCGCCGCCGGGCCCCACGCGGTCAGCGGCGCGCAGGTCGCCGACTCGCCGAAGGCCGCCGGGCGGCGGGCCCGCAGCCGGAGCGCCGCGGTGGTCACGGCGGCCTTCTCGCCGGGCGCGTCCGGCGGGAACGGCACCGGCCGCCGGTTGTCGGGGTCGACCAGCGCCAGATACTCCGCCTCCGTGCCCTGGTAGAGGTCCGGCACCCCCGGCATCGTCAGGTGCACCAGGGCCGTGCCGAGGACGTTGGCCCGGATGTACGGCTCCAGGGAGGCGCGGAAGGCGGTCACCCGTTCGCCGGGCACCCCGCAGGGGCCCGCCGCGACGAACGCCGTCACCGCCTCCTCGTAGGGCGGTTCCTGCTCCGTCCAGCTCGTGTACAGACCGGCCTCCCGCACATGCTTCAGCAGGGCGTCCTGGACGCGCTCCGCGGACGCGGGGCCGAGCCCGAACACCGTCTGCCACGCCGCCCACGCCAGTTGCGCGTCGGGCACTCCCTCGCCGGTGCGCGTGACCTCGGTCAGCACGTCGGCCCAGCGCTCGGGGCACTCGGTCAGCACCGCGAGCGCCGCCCGCACGTCGGCGCTGCGCTTGGTGTCGTGGGTCGAGACCACCGTGCCGGTGGCGGGCCAGTCGCGCTGCACGCGCCCGCAGTAGGCGTGGAACTCCTCGGGCGGGACGGCCGGGCTCCCCGGGTTCCCGCCCACCTCGGTCGCCGACAGCAGCGGCACGTAGCGGTAGAACGCCGTGTCCTCGACGGACTTGGCGCGCAGCGCGGACGACGTCTGCGCGAACCGCGCGCGGAACTCCGCGAGCGCCGGCGCCTCCTCCGGCGCCTCGCCGGGCCGCCCCGTCAGCAGCTCCCGTACGACGTCGACGGCGCCCGCCTCCTCGGGCACCACGAACGCGAGCCGGGCCTCGGCGGCCGTCTCCTCGGTGAGGAGGGCGGCCGCGTCGCCGGGGCCGTAGGGCCGGTAGACCTCCAGGCGTACCAGCAGCTCCTGGAGCGCGGTGCGCAGTGCCCAGGGCGCCCGGTCGCGCAGCGCGGGGTCGGGGGACGTGGCGCACAGGGTGCCCGCCACCCGGGTCAGCCGGTCCATCTCGGTGGCCAGCTCGTGCGTGATCACCTTGTACGCCGCCCGCCGGACGGTCGCCTCCCACTCGCCGCCGCGGTCGGTCTGCGGGGCCGCGAACCGCCGGTACTGGCCGAGGAGTTCGCCCGCGCCCGCCGGGTCGACGAAGAGGCCGTCGACCTGGCGCAGGGCGTCGTAGCCGGTGGTGCCCGCGACGGGCCAGGACGCGGGCAGCGGCTCGCCGTCGGCGAGGATCTTCTCCACGACCGTCCAGCGGCCCCCGGTCGCCTCGTTGAGCCGTACCAGATAGCCGCCGGGGTCGGCGAGGCCGTCGGGGTGGTCGATCCGCAGCCCGTCGACCACGCCCTCGTGCAGCAGCGCGAGGATCTTGCCGTGGGTGGCCTCGAAGACCTCCGGGTCCTCGACCCGTACCCCGATCAGCTCCGAAATGCTGAAGAAGCGGCGGTAGTTGAGCTCGGTGCGGGCCAGCCGCCACCATGCCAGGCGGTACCACTGGGCGTCGAGCAGCCGCGGCAGCGGCAGGTCCTCGGTGCCCTCGCGCAGCGGGAACTCCTGGTCGTAGTAGCGCAGGACACTGCCGTCGACCTCCAGCCGGCCGAGTTCGTCCCCCAGCGGTCCGCCCAGCACCGGCAGCAGCAGCCGGCCGCCCTGTGCCTCCCAGTCGATGTCGAACCAGCGCGCGTACGGCGACTTCGGGCCCTCGCGCAGCACCTCCCACAGGGCGCGGTTGTGGCGCGGGGCCATCGCCATGTGGTTGGGCACGATGTCCACCACCAGGCCGAGCCCGTGCTCGCGCGCGGCGAGGGAGAGCGCGCGCAGCCCCTTCTCGCCGCCGAGCTCCTCGCGCACGCGCGCGGGGTCGACGACGTCGTAGCCGTGCGCGGAACCCGGCACGGCCTCCAGGACGGGAGACAGGTGCAGGTGCGAGACGCCGAGCGAGGCCAGGTACGGCACGGCCTTCGCGGCGGCCGCGAAGGGGAACGCGGGCTGGAGCTGGAGCCGGTAGGTGGCGGTGGGCACGGCCGGTACGGGGTGCTCAGGTGTCATGAAGGGGTACGTACCCGCCTCGCGGGTTTTCTGTCATCCGCCGCCCACCCGCTCCCGCCGGGGATGCCGTGGTTTCCGGGGTGCGGCCGCCCCGTACCCTCCGGTGATCACCGCAACGGCGGAGGGCGTGGGGCGGCCGCGGCCCGGTGGGGGCCGGCGCGCAGTGCCCCGCGCCCCTCCCGGGGTGCCGGGCACGCCGCCCCCTCCGGCCGGTCAGGCCGGCCGCTGCAGCACCGTCATGCTCCGGTCCGGGAGCGTCAGCCGTTCGCCCGCCTCCACCTTCGCGCCCGTCCCGGGCGCGACCCCCTCCGGAAGGGCGGTGTCGACCACGATCTGCCACTGCCGCCCGTGGTCGACCGGGACGACGAAGTCCAGCTCCTTCGGGGAGGCGTTGAACAGCAGCAGGAAGGAGTCGTCGCTGATGCGCTCGCCGCGCGGTCCGGGCTCGGAGATGGCGTTGCCGTTGAGGAACACCGACAGCGCCGACGCCTGCGCGGAGTCCCAGTCCCGCTGGGTCATCTCCCGGCCGTCGGGGGTGAACCACGAGATGTCGGACAGCTCGTCGTGGGTGCCCTCGACGGGCCGGCCGTGGAAGAAGCGCCGGCGGCGGAAGACGGGATGGTCCTTGCGCAGCCACACCATCGCGCGGGTGAACTCCAGCAGCCCGCTGCCGTCCTCGGGCCAGTGCACCCAGGCCAGTTCGTTGTCCTGGCAGTAGGCGTTGTTGTTGCCGCGCTGGGTGCGCGCGAACTCGTCGCCGTGGCTGATCATGGGCACGCCCTGGGACAACATCAGCGTCGCGAGGAAGTTGCGCATCTGCCGGGCGCGCAGCTCCAGGATCCGGGGGTCGTCGCTGTCGCCCTCGGTGCCGCAGTTCCAGGACCGGTTGTGGCTCTCGCCGTCCCGGTTGTCCTCGCCGTTGGCGCTGTTGTGCTTGTCGTTGTAGGCGACCAGGTCGTGCAGGGTGAAGCCGTCGTGGCAGGTGACGAAGTTGATGGAGGCCAGCGGCCGGCGGCCGTCGTCCTGGTAGAGGTCGGAGGAGCCGGTGAGGCGGGAGGCGAACTCCGCGAGCGCGCGTGGCTCGCCCCGCCACAGGTCCCGTACGGTGTCGCGGTACTTGCCGTTCCACTCGGTCCACAGCGGCGGGAAGTTGCCCACCTGGTAGCCGCCCTCGCCCACGTCCCACGGCTCGGCGATCAGCTTGACCTGGGAGACCACCGGGTCCTGCTGCACCAGGTCGAAGAACGACGACAGCCGGTCCACCTCGTGGAACTGGCGGGCCAGTGTCGCCGCGAGGTCGAAGCGGAAGCCGTCGACATGCATCTCGGTGACCCAGTAGCGCAGCGAGTCCATGATCATCTGGAGCACGTGGGGCGAGCGCATCAGCAGCGAGTTGCCGGTGCCCGTGGTGTCCATGTAGTAGCGCGGGTCGTCCGTGAGCCGGTAGTAGCGCGCGTTGTCGATGCCCCGGAAGGACAGCGTCGGGCCCAGGTGGTTGCCCTCGGCGGTGTGGTTGTAGACCACGTCGAGGATGACCTCGATGCCCGCCTCGTGCAGGGCGCGGACCGCCGACTTGAACTCCAGCACCTGCTGGCCGCGGTCGCCCCAGGAGGCGTAGGCGTTGTGCGGCGAGAAGAAGCCGATGGTGTTGTAGCCCCAGTAGTTGTTGAGGTCCATGTCGACCAGGCGGTGGTCGTTGACGAACTGGTGCACCGGCATCAGTTCGAGCGTGGTGACGCCGAGCCGGGTCAGATGGTCGATGACCGCGGGGTGCGCGAGTGCCGCGTAGGTTCCTCGCAGCTCCTCGGGCAGCCCCGGGTGCAGCATGGTGAGGCCCTTGACGTGCGCCTCGTAGATCACGGTGTTCTGGTACTCCACGCGCGGGCGCCGGTCGTCGCCCCAGTCGAAGTACGGGTTGACCACGACCGAGGTCATCGTGTGCGGCGCCGAGTCCAGGTCGTTGCGCCGGTCGGGTTGGTCGAAGTGGTAGCCGTAGACCTCCTCGCCCCACCCGATCGTGCCGCTGACCGCCTTCGCGTAGGGGTCGAGCAGGAGTTTCGCCGAGTTGCAGCGCAGCCCGCGCTCGGGCGCGTAGGGGCCGTGCATCCGGAAGCCGTAGCGCTGTCCGGGCATGACACCGGGCACGTACGCGTGCCGGACGAACGCGTCGCTCTCGCGCAGTTCCACCGCCGTCTCCGAGCCGTCGTCGTGCAGCAGACACAGCTCTACTCGGTCCGCGGCCTCCGTGAAGACCGCGAAATTGGTTCCGGCGCCGTCGTACGTGGCGCCGAGCGGATACGCCTCTCCAGGCCAGACCTGCATGGATATGACTCTTTCAGGTGAGCGGCGCCGCGGTGGCTCCTTGGCTTCGAGTCTCCCCGAAAGTGATGGAACCACCCCTGACTTACGTCCCTCTTACCGATCGACCAGTGCATACGTCGTATGCCGTACTTGTGGGGCATACATCACATACTCCCCGGTGACCGGGGGAGTAGGGGGAACACGTGCGCGAAACAGTGCGCCGCCATCTGGGGAAGGTGGTGGCCGGGACGGCTGTCGCGGTGGCCGGGACGGCCGCGATGGTCGCGATCACCCTGCCGGGCACGGCGGGGGCGCAGACCTCGGGTGGAACCGGCGGCGCGGCGGCCCGGCAGGCGGGGGACCAGGCGGCGGTGGGGCTGGACGCCCCGGCGCCCGGCGTCGTCGAGCGGGCCCCGGCCCAGGGCGAGCAGGGCCAGGGCCTCGATCCGCTGACCGACGACGAGATCGGCCGGGCCGAGCGGGCGGCCCTGAACCGGCAGCTGTTCGACTCGAGTGAGAACGTGAGGGGCGCCCGCGGCCCGCAGCGGCTCGGTGTCGAGCTGTCCGAGCCCGACACCGGCGAGTCGGACGACCCGGGCGCGCCCCGCCGCGCCGACGTGACGTTCTACGACTACCGGGACGACACCGTGGTCACCAAGACCGTCGACCTGGCCACGGGCAAGGTCGCGGCGACCGCCACCCAGCACGACGTACAGCCGCCGCTGAGCCTCGCCGAGCAGACCGAGGCGGCCCGGCTGCTGATCGCCGACCCGCTCGGCGCCGGTCTGAAGGCGGACTACAAGGACGCGACCGGCCGGGAACTGACCTCCCCGGACCAGCTGAGCCTCACCAGCATGATCTACCGGGCCTCGCCGGGCGCCCAGTCGGCCGCGCTCGACCAGTGCGGCGAACACCGCTGCACCCGGCTCTTCCCGAAGATCAAGAACGGCGCGTGGATCGACACCCGCGACTTCGTGATCGACCTGAGCGCCCGCAAGGTCGTCAGGCTCGGCTGAGCGCGACGGCGTCCCGCGCCCGGCCCCCTCGGCGGCCCGGCGACCGTGCGACGCGCCCGGTCCCTCTTCGCGGACCGGCAGCCCACCCCCCCACCCGAACCTCCGGTATCTCCGACAAGGGAGACCCATCTCCATGCGCGTGAACGACATCAGCCGTGCCCGCAGGCGGACGGCCATGGGGCTGTCCCTGGCCGCGCTGGCCGCCGGCGTCACGACCGGCGCGGGCCCCGCCACCGCCCAGCCGCGGACGGCCCCCGCGCCCGCCGCCGAGTGCAGCGCCGCCTACCGGATAGAGCAGAAGCTCTCCACCGGCACCACCTGGCGGATGTGCTGGCGCTTCGAGGCCCGCTCCGGCGTCGTCCTCGACGACATCTCCTACCAGCCGCCGGGCGAGACCAAGCCCATCAAGGTCCTCAACAGCGCCAAGCTCGCCCAGATCGACGTGCCCTACGACGACGGCAGCGTCGAGTACAACGACGTCACGGACTACAACTTCGGCAACGGCCTGGTCAACCTCACGCCCGCCGAATGCCCCGGCGGCACCATCAAGACCGTCAAGGTCGCCGAGCCGTACTACTCCACCTCACCGAACGTCAAAGGCCTCTGCGCCACGACCCGTTCGCGCGGACACGCCTACCACCTGCTGTCCGACACCGGCGGCAAGACCTACCAGGCACAGGGCAAGGACCTGCTCCTCTACACGGTCAACAAGGTCGGCTGGTACGAGTACATCACCGAGTGGCGCTTCCAGGACGACGGCACCATCGGCATGAACGCGGGCGCCACGGGCAGCCTTTCGCCCGGCGACTACGACGCCGGGGACGGCCGCGGCTGGCCGCTCGGCAAGGGCGCGAAGGCGTACGCCACCAGTCACAGCCACAACATCTTCTGGCGGCTCGACTTCGGCCTCGACGGCTCCTCGAAGACCAAGGTCGAGCAGTACGACTCCGTCGTCAGCGCCCCCGTCCACGGCCAGCAGGCCCCCACCAACAGGACCACGCTCACCCCGGTCACCAAGGAACTGGCGGGCGACGCCAAGGACATGCGCTGGTGGCGGGTGGTCAGCACGGCCGGCAAGAACAAGGACGGCCACCCGAGGTCGTACGAGATCGTGCCGGGCCCGACCGCCAAGTACCCCGGCCGTCCCTTCACCAAGCACGACGTGTACTTCACCCAGTACAACAAGTGCGAGCAGTACGCCAGCGGCAACCCCCTCAACTGCGGTACGGGACACGGCACATCTGTCGACAAGTGGGTGAACGGCCAGACCCTCACCCATCCGGTGGTCTGGGTCAACGTGGGGTTCCACCACATCGCCCGGGACGAGGACCAGCAGCCGATGCCCGTGCACTGGCAGGGTTTCGCCATCGCCCCACGTGATGTGACCGCTATGAATCCGCTCACTCCGGCCGAGTTGGCCGATCAGAACGGGCATGTCGTCGGCGGCAGTTGAGAGTCACCCTGTCCATCCGGCTGCACCGCCCGCCGCTCCCGGAGTACCCTTCCTTGATCGTTGACACGGGGAGTGCTCGGGGGAGCGGAAGGCGGTGCACGGGTGGGCTCGGGAGGGCTGGAGTTGCCCCCTGGTGACGATGGTCACGAGGGGAGCTCCGCGAACATCCCGCCCGGCGCGGTGTCCCTGGCCCGGCCGATGGACGCGGGCTCCATCGGACCGGAGCTGGACTGGGACGCCGACGCCTGGCTCGAGGTGCGTACGCGCGCCCAGCGGGCCGGCCGGGCCTACATATGGCTGAACCTCGTCGAGCAGCGGCTGCGGGCGGTCGTGGCCGCCGTGCTGCGCCCCGTCTACGAGCCCGTCCACGGCGACGAGTGGGTGGTGGCCGCGGCCGGACCGGCCGGGCAGGAGTGGGTGCAGCGCGCGGTGGCCGTGCGCGAGGTCAGCCGCCGCAAGGGCTATCTGCTGGACCCGGCCGACGACAACGTCATCAGCTTTCTCACCCTGCCGCAGCTGCGCGAGCTGATGGTGCAGCACTGGCCGTGCTTCGCGCCTTACATCGACGAGCGCCGCGACGTCGAACTCGCCCTGGACGAGCTGGAGGTGACGCGCAACGTCGTCTCCCGCAACCGCGCCCTGTCCGAGGCCGTGCTGAACCAGGCCGAGCGGGCCTCCGCCCGGCTGCTGGAGATCCTCGGCACCGGCGGCGACGTGCCCTCCGCCCGCCGGCTGCCGGTCGACGCCGTCGAGGATCTGGTCGGCGACCGGTACGCGGACGTGGTCGCCGTGCACTCCGACCGGGTGCGGCTGCTGCGGCAGTTCCCGGCCGAGGACATCTTCGGCGGCGCCCGGCGGCTCGACGCCGTCGGCATCGGACTCAACCTGCTCGTGCAGAACTTCTCCGGCCGCCGGCTGGTGAGGATGGCCGAGGCGGGCTGCCGGGTGCGGCTGCTGTTCCTCAACCCCGCCTCCAGCGCGGTCAAGCGGCGCGAGCGCGAACTCGGCCTGAAGCGCGGCGAGCTGAGCCGCTCGGTGGAGATGAACATCCTGCACATGCGGCGGGTGCGGGCCCAGCTGCGCGACCCCGGCGCCTTCGAGATCCAGGTCTACGACGACACGCCCCGCTTCACCGCCTACCTGGTCGACGGCGACGGCCGGGACGGCATCGCCGTGGTCCAGTCGTACCTGCGCCGCAGCAGGGGGATGGAGGTGCCGGTGATGGTCCTGCGCAACGGCAGCAAGGTCGTCAAGTCCGACGACCCCCGCGCCCTCGACGACAGCGTGCTCTTCCCCACCTACCGCGAGGAGTTCGAGCTGATGTGGACGGATGCGCGACCGGTGTCCTGAAATATCCGCTTTCGGCGGTCGGAAGGCGGCGTTTCGGCGGCGGAAGCGGAATGCGGTCCTCTGATTGTCAGTGGCGCATGGGATCGTGGAGCGCACTGGGGGAAAGCACCACGGAAAGGGGGGCCGCCATGGGCTGGCACCGAGAGCTGCTGATCGGCTTCGACCTGGAGACGACCGGGACGGATCCGCGCGAGGCGCGCATCGTCACGGCCGCGGTCATCGAGTTCAAGGACGGAGCGCCGCTCGGGCGCCGCGAGTGGCTGGCCGACCCCGGCGTGGAGATCCCCGCCGACGCGGTCGCCGTGCACGGCATCAGCAACGAGCGCGCGGCCGCCGAGGGCCGCCCGGCCGACCAGGTCGCCGACGCCCTCGCCGACGTCCTCACGGGGTACTGGCGCACGGGCGTCCCCGTGGTCGCCTACAACGCGGCCTTCGACCTCACCCTGCTCGCCGCGGAGCTGCGCCGGCACGGGCTGCCGTCGCTGCGCGACCGGCTGGGCGGCCTGGACCCGGCCCCCGTCGTCGACCCGTACACGATCGACCGCTCGGTGGACCGCTACCGCCGCGGCAAGCGCACCCTCGAAGCGGTCTGCGGGGAGTACGGCGTGGCGCTGGAGTCCGCGCACGACGCGGCGGCCGACGCCCTTGCCGCGGCCCGGCTGGCCGCCGCGATAGCCGGCCGCCACCCGAAGGTCGCGGCCCTCGGCCCGGCGGAACTGCACCGCCGCCAGATCGAGTGGTACGCGGCCTGGGCGGCCGACTTCCAGGCCTTCCTGCGCCGCAAGGGCGACGAGACGGCGGTGGTCGACGGCATGTGGCCGCTGCGCGAACTCACGACCGAACCGGCCTGACAGCGTCCGAATCGGTCCGACACCGGGGCGCGTGTCCCGCACCCGGGACTCGTGCGGTGCTCGGGGCCCGTGCAGTGCTCGGCGTCCGGGTCCGTGCTCGGCGTCCGGGTCAGAACGGGTGCCAGCGGACCGTCTCGTCGCCGTCCCGCAGGGAGGCCACCCGGCGGCGGAACTCCGTCAGGGCCTTCGGGTTGCTCGGCGCGTGCTGGGCGACCCAGGCGCAGCTCGCCGTCTCGCGGGCGCCGCGCAGCACGGAGCAGCCCGGCCACGCGCGGACGTCCCAGCCGTAGGCCGAGGTGAAGGCGTCGTAGGCCTCGGCGGGCAGGCCGTAGCGGTCCCGGGACAGGGCCATGACGACCAGGTCGTGCTCGCGCAGGTCCGCGGAGAAGGTCTCCAGGTCGACCAGGACCGGGCCGTCCGGCCCGACGTGCACGTTGCGGGGCAGCGCGTCGCCGTGGATCGGGCCCGGCGTCAGGTGGGGCACGAGCTGTGCCGCGGCCGCCGCGAAGCCGTCGCGGCGCTCGCGCAGGTACGCCGCGTCCGCCGGGTCGATCGCGTCGCCCGCGAGCCGCAGCCAGCGCTCCACCCCGCCCAGCAGCTCACGGCGCGGCAGGGCGAACGGCGGCGCGGGCAGGGCGTGCACGACGCGCAGCAGCTCGGCCAGGTCCCGCGGTTCGGCCGGCCGTACGGCGTCGGGCAGCCGGTGCCAGACGGTCACGGGGTGCCCGTCCACGAGCAGCGGCTCGTCGCGGGCGGCCCGGACGGCCGGGGCGTCCGCCTTCGCCAGCCACAGGGCGATCTCCAGCTCGCGGCGGGCGCGGTCCAGGAGCTCGGCGTCGCGGCCGATCTTGACGACCAGGTCGCCGGCGGCGAACACGGCGTTCTCACCGAGGGCGAGCAGTTGTGCGTCCCGCGCCGGTCCGGGCAGCACGCCTGCCGCCGCCAGGACGCCCCGCGCCCGTGCCTCGTCCATCGCCGCCGCCTGCCTCCGTGTCGGTCCCTGCAAGATCCACCGCCCAGTCTCGCATCAGCGGCGGCCGGGTAGGGGTCGGGCCACCCCGGGTATCCGCTCGCGGGCCGGTGGGCCTTTTCGCGCAGTTCCCCGCGCCCCTCTTTTGCGGGGCGGTTCCGGTCGGTGGTTGCCCGCGGGCCCGTCGTGGCCGCTCGCGCAGTTCCCCGCGCCCCTCGAGAGGCGCGGGGAACTGCGCGAAGGGGCCCCACTCGGCCGCGGATTTCAGGGGCGTGGGGGAACCGCGCGGTCGGTCACGGTGAGGTCGGCGCGTAGGCTCCGGCCTCGCTCGCCGGTCCCGCCGAAGGCGACCCCGCCGGGGCCGCCGCCTCCGGCGACTCGTCGTGGGTCAGATCCGGCAGCCGGTGCAACCACTTCGGCAGATACCAGTTGCGCTCGCCGAGCAGTGCCATCACCGCGGGCAGCAGCACACCCCGGATGACCGTCGCGTCGATGAGCACCGCGGCCGCGAGGCCCACGCCCATCTGCTTCATGGACTGCATGGACAGCGTCCCGAAGATCGCGAACACGGCGACCATGATGACCGCGGCGCTGGTGACGACGCCCGCCGTGGTGACCACACCGTGCTGGATGGCGTCCCGCGTGGACCGCCCGCGCAGCCGCGCCTCCCGGATCCGGGAGACCACGAACACGTGGTAGTCCATCGACAGCCCGAACAGGATGACGAAGAGGAACAGCGGCAGCCACGTCACGATCGCGCCCACCCCCTCCGCGCCGACCAGCGAGGCGCCCCAGCCGTGCTGGAAGACCGCGACGAGGATGCCGTAGGCGGCGGCGACCGAGAGCAGGTTCAGCACGATCGAGGTGATCGCGACGGTCAGGGAGCGGAACGACAGCAGCATCAGCAGGAAGGCGAACACGACCACGAACGCGAAGACCGGCACCACGGAGCCGAGCAACTGGTCGTTGAAGTCGTGGTCACCGGCGACGTTGCCGGTGATCGGCGCCTGCACCCCGTCGACCTTGCCCAGCGTGGCGGGCCGCACGACGTCGCGCAGCTTCTCCAGGCTCTTGCCGGCCTTGTCCATGTCGGAGCCGCCGACCAGCGGCACCGACACGAGCGCCACGTTCCGCGCCGCGTGCACCTTGACGTCGATCGGGCCGCGCGAGGCGCCGGAGCTGATCGCCGCGTCCTCGAACCGCGCCAGCGCCTCCCGTACCTCGGGCGCCGAGATGTCCTTGGCCTTGACGACGACCTCGGCCGGCTCGGAACCCCCGGGGAAGGCGTCGTTGACGCGGTTGTAGGTCTGCACGATCGGCAGCTTGTTCCCGAACTCCTGGTCCAGTGTCAGCTGCGAGGTCTTCATGCCGAGCGCGGGCGCGGCGATCGCGAGGAGCGCGCCGGCGGCCAGCGCCACCGACACCCCCGGCCGGGCCAGCACGCGCCGCAGCACCGCCGACCAGAACCGGCTCTCCGAGGGGCCCGAGCCGCGGCGCCGGCGGCGCAGGAAGGGGATGCGGCCCTTCTCCACCCGCTCGCCGAGCAGTGACAGCAGCGCGGGCAGCACCGTCACCGACCCGACCATGGCGACCGCCACGACGATCAGGGAGGCCAGGCCCATCGCCTCGAACTCGGCGAGCCCGGTGAACAGCATGCCCGCCATCGCCACGCACACCGTGACGCCCGAGACGATGATCGCGCGGCCGCTGGTCGCGGCGGCGATCCGCAGCGCAGACCCGGCGTCCCGCCCGGCCTCGCGTTCCTCGCGCTCCCGGCGCAGGTAGAACAGGCAGTAGTCGACGCCGACCGCCATGCCGACCAGCAGCATCACGGAGTTGGCGGTGTCGCTCATCGGCTGGAGATGGCTGACGAGGCCCATCAGGCCCATCGTGGCCACGATCGCGGTGATCGCGAGAGCGACCGGCAGCAGGGCCGCGACCAGCGCGCCGAAGGCGATGAGCAGAATGCCGAGGGCCACCGGCACGGCGGAGAGCTCGGCCTTCTGGAAGTCGTCCCCGAAGGCGTCGTCGTACTGCTTGGCCATGCTGGCACTGCCGATCTCCTCGATCCGCAGCGACCCGTGCGCCTTCTGCACCCCCGCGACGGCGTCCAGCACCGGTGCGACCCGGTCGGACGCGGTCTCCGAGTCGCCGCGCATGTCGAACTGCACGAGCGCGCTGCGCCCGTCCTTGGAGATCGTCTTCGTGTCGTACGGCGAGGTCACGTCGGTGACCTTGCCGGTTGCGCCGACCGCCTTCACCACGTCCGCGACGGCGGAGCGGAACCCGGCGTCGGTGGCCTTCGTCGTGCCGTCCTTCGCCTGGATCAGGACCGTCTCCCCGGCCGGTTCCTTGATCCCCGCGTCGTCGATGATCCGGGCCGCGGTGTGCGTCTCGCCCTTGAGCTGGTCGGCCTCGTCGACGTCGACCCGGCCCGCCGCCGAACCGAGCCCCATGGCCAGGACGACGAACAGCACCCAGATGCCGACGGCCGCCCATCGGTGCCGTGCGCTCCAGCCGCCGGCCCGGGCGGCGAGCCCTCGTACCCGCGCTTGTTGGTTCCCCATGACGGGCTTGCCCCCCTTGTCGCGGCGGCGGCCCCTGCCACCACCTTCCGCTTCGACGGTAGGGGCCGTGCGCGGCCGTCTCGTCGTGCTCTCCGGTGAGCCGCGGCGGGCCGGGCTCCTCCGTCCGGACCGCGTGCCCTCCGCACTGGGGAGGACCGTGGCCCCTTACACCTATCGGGGCTTCTCGGGGCCGACGATCAGGGTGGCGCGAGCCGCGTCCCGGCGTGCCGACGGGCCGGTGTCCGGTCCGTCGGCAGAGATCCTCTTTGTGATTACGAAAGTTTGTTGAACAAGTCACAGCTGCGTGTAGTGCTTGCCGACGGGCCGTCACATCGGCGAGAGTTTCGCGCAGTCCGCCTCGCGGGCGCGGCCGTCGTGCCCACCCCCACGGGGCACGACGGCCCATCTAAGGTGGCCGGGTGACGACCTATGCGGCGCTGTTGCGCGGAATCAACGTGGGTGGCAGCAGGAAGCTCCCGATGGCCGAACTGCGCGCACTGCTCACCGAGTCGGGGTACGGCGGCGTACAGACGTATCTCCAGAGCGGGCAGGCCGTGTTCACGGCCGAGGAGGGCGACGAGCGGTCCCTGGCCGCCGCGCTGGCCGCGGCGATCGAGAAGCGGTTCGGCTTCGCGGTGGACGTGATCGTGCGCGACCACGCCTATCTGGCGGCGACCGTGGCGGCCTGTCCGTTCCCGGCCGCCGAACTGGAGCCCAAGCAGCTGCACGTGACCTATTTCGACGCGCCGGTCACCGAGGAGCGGTACGCGCAGCTCGACCGGTCCGCGTACCTGCCGGAGGAGTTCCGCCTCGGCGACCGCGCGCTCTACCTCTACGCCCCCGACGGCCTCGGCCGCTCCAAGCTCGCCGAGCAGCTCTCCCGCGCCCGGCTGACCAAGGGCCTGATCGCCACCACCCGCAACTGGAACACGGTCGTCAGGCTGGCCGAGCTGACCGTCGATTGACGGATCGTCAACTTCTTTTCAAATCAGGCAACTTGACCGCCAACTCTCGGATTTGTCCTGGGTGTCGAGGTCAACAGTTTCCGTCGGCACGGATCAACGGTGCGTACAGCTGTGCGAGGCTCGTCGTATGCGCTACATCATCATCGGGGCAGGTGCGATCGGCGGCGCCGTCGGCGGACGGCTGGCCCAGTCGGGGCAGGACGTGGTCCTCGTCGCCCGCGGCGAGCACCGGACCGTCTTACGCGAGGCCGGACTGCGCCTTCGGGTGCCCGAAGGCGAACTGACCTACGAGCTGCCCGTCGTGGCGGGCCCGGAGCCGCTCGGTGAACTGCGCGCGGACGACGTGCTCGTCCTCGCGGTGAAGACCCAGGACACCCAGAGGGCCCTGGACGCCTGGGCGAGCGCCCCGGTCGCGGGCGGCGGCACGGCGGGCGAGCGGCTGCCGGTGCTGTGCGCCCAGAACGGCGTGGAGAGCCAGCGCCTCGCGCTGCGCCGCTTCCGGCACGTGTACGGCGTCTGCGTGTGGCTGCCCGCGGGCTTCGTCGAGTCCGGCGTGGTCTCCGCCGCCGGCACCCCCCTCACCGGCATCCTGCACCTCGGCCGCTTCCCCTACGGCACCGACGAGACGGCCCGGCTGATCGCCGCCGACCTGGAGAAGGCCCGCTTCGAGGCGCCCGTGGTGCCGGACGTGGCGCGGTGGCAGTACGCCAAGCTCCTCGGCAACCTGGGCAACGCGATCGAGGCGATCAGCGGCCCGCTCGGCGACGAGGAGAGCCTCGCGCTGTTCGCGCGGGTACGGGCGGAGGGCGCGGCCGTCCTGGACGCCGCCGGGATCGTGTACGCGGGCGAGGCCGAGCAGCGGGCCGCCCGCGGCGACAAGGTCACCCTCGTCCCGCTGGACGGCGCACCGCGCGGTGGCGGGTCCTCCTGGCAGTCCCTGGCGCGCAGCACGGGCACCATCGAGGCCGACTACCTCAACGGCGAGATCGTGCTGCTCGGCCGCCTGCACGGCGTGCCGACCCCGCTGAACGAACTGCTGCAACGCCTCGCGGACACCTTCGCGCGCGAACGCCGCGCTCCCGGCTCGCTGCCGCTGGCCGAACTGATCCGCCGCGCGGACGCCGCGGAGTCGTAGACCGCGCGGGTCCGTCGTGGCTGGTCGCGCAGTTCCCCGCGCCCCTGAAAGGCGCGCCCGTGGCCCGGCGTTCCCCTGTGACGCCGGGCCACGGGTCCGTTCTCTCTGCGTCGGGAGCGGCGGAGATGTCACACCGTGACGGGGGCAGACCTCAAGGGGCCCGGGGAACTGCGCGACCGGCCACGACGCACCCGCAGGGCACCATCCTCTTGGGGGCGCGGGGAACTGCGCGACCGGCCGGGACGCACCCGCACGGAGCCACCGAGCAAGGCCCCGCCGGGTTCAATCGCCGAGCCCGCCGCAGGCGTTCACGCTCCGAGGGCGTCCAGCGGTCCCACGCCCGCACGCAGAGCCGGGACGCAGGCCGCCGCGTACCGCTCCAGCAGGACCCGCGCCACCTCCGGCGCCGGGCCGAGCACGTCCGCGAGCACATCGGCCCCCGCCGCGCCCCGCGCGATGCGGTCGGGCAGGAACCCGGGCGCGAGGACGTACGGCGCGACCGCCACCCGCGCACAGCCCATCTCCCGCAGTTCCCGTACGGCGTCCTCGGTGCGGGGCAGGGCCGCGGAGGCGAACGCAGGCCGCACGGCGCACCAGCCGGTGTGCCGCCACTCCCGCGCGATGTCTGCGATCACTGCGATCGCCTCCGGGTCGGTGGACCCCGCCGAGGCCAGCACGACCCCGGTCGAGGACTTGTCGGCGGGCGTGAGCCCCGCCTCCCACAGGCGCCGTTCCAGCGCCGACAGCAGCAGCGGCGAGGGGCCGAGCACCTCCGCCTGGCGGACGCGCAGCCGCCGCGGCGCCGCCCGCAGCACCGCCGGGATGTCCGCCTTGGCGTGGAACGCGCGCGTCAGCAGCAGGGGCAGCGCCACCACGTCCCGCACGCCTTCGGCCGCCAGCGACTCCAGCACCCCTTGCACGGAAGGGATGTTGAAGTCGAGGAAGCCGGTCTCCACCCGCAGTCCGGGCCGCAGCGACCGTACGCGCCGCACCAGGGCGTGCACGGTCGCGGCGTGCCGCGGATCACGGCTGCCGTGGGCGATGACGAGGAGGACGGGCTGCGCGCGCATGGTTCAGCTCTTCACCAGCAGGCCGCGGCTGCGCAGCACCCACCGCTCCAGCGGGCTGAAGATCAGCAGGTCGATCGCGATGCCGACGAAGAGGATCAGCAGGATCGCCTCGAACACCATCGCCATGTCGCTCGCGGTGCGGGCGTTCTCCAGCAACTGGCCGAGGCCCACGCCCAGATCGGGGAAGCTGGCGATGATCTCCGCCGCCATCAGCGAGCGCCAGGCGAACGCCCAGCCCTGCTTCATGCCGGCGACATAGCCGGGCAGCGCCGCCGGCAGGGTGACGTGCCAGGTGCCCCTGAGTCCGGTCGCGCCCATCGTGCGGCCCGCCCGCAGGAACAGCGGCGGCACCTGGTCGACGCCGGACACCAGGCCGTTGGCGATCGAGGGGACCGCGCCGAGCAGGATGACGGCGTACATCATCGAGTTGTTCAGGCCGAGCCAGATCACGGCCGGCGGCACCCAGGCCACCGACGGCAGGGACTGGAGCCCGGACAGGATCGGGCCGATCGCCGCGCGCACGAACCGCACCCGCGCCACCAGGAGGCCGAGCGGGGTGCCGATGAGCAGCGCGAAGAAGAAGCCCAGCAGGCCGCGCGAGACACTGGTCCAGATGTAGCCGAGCAGGTCGCCCTTGAGCCAGTCGGTGTGGAACGCCTGGGCCACGTCGGACGGGGACGGCAGCTTGGTCGGGTCGTCGACGATCTTGAAGGTGATCAGGCCCTGCCACACCACCAGGACCACCACGATCGCGGTGACCGGCGGCAGGACCTTGCCGACCAGGGTCTGCCGCAGCGACGGCCGGCCGCTCTGCTCGGTCTCCAGCGCGTCGAGTCCCGCCTCGATGCCGGGCAGTTCGGCATCGGCCGGCCGGGTGCCGGTGGTCCGGGCGCCGTTCGTCGCGGTGTCGCTCGCCGCGGTGTCGCTCGTCCGGGCGTCGGCCGGTTCGGCGCCGGACGCCGTCGTCGTCTCAGTGCTGGCCATGGCGGCGGATCTCCCCACGCAGGACTTCGGTGATCTCCAGGGACAGTTCGGCCACGGGGGCGTCCTCGATGCGCCGCGGCTGCGGGATGTCGACCGTCCACTCGCGGGCCACCCGGCCCGGACGCGAGGACAGCAGCACGACCCGCTGCGCGAGCCGCACCGCCTCGCGCACGTTGTGCGTCACGAACAGCACCGACACCCCGGTCTCGCCCCAGATGCGGGTCAGTTCGTCGTGCAGTACGTCCCGCGTGATGGCGTCCAGAGCCGCGAACGGCTCGTCCATCAGCAGCAGATTGCTCTCCTGCGCGAGCGCGCGGGCCAGCGCCACGCGCTGGCGCATACCGCCGGACAGCTCGTGCACCCGCTTGCCGTACGCGCCCTTGAGCCGCACCAGTTCGAGCAGGCGCTCGGCCTTGTCCTTGCGGTCGTTCTTGGGCACCCCGCGCAGACGCAGGGCGAGTTCGATGTTCTTGCCGGCCGTCAGCCACGGGAAGAGCGCGTGCTCCTGGAACATCAGGGCGGGGCGCCCGTCCGTGGTGATGGAGCCGGCGGTCGGCCGGTCCAGGCCCGCCACCAGGTTCAGCAGCGTGGACTTGCCGCAGCCCGAGGCCCCCAGGAGAGTGACGAACTCGCCCGGCGCGACATCGAGGCTGATGTCGTCCAGGACGAGCTGCTGCCCGCCCGGTCCGGCGAAGGACTTGGAGACGTGCTCCAGCCGCGCGGCGGTCTCGACCGCCTCAGCGGCCTTGGCAAGGGTCGTGGCCATGGTCGTCACCTCCTGGGGATCTCGTGGGGTCGGGTCAGCTCGCGCCGAGTCCGGCGTCGCTGACCGTGCTCTCGCCCTCGGCGGTGAGGACCTTGTTCAGGATCGAGAGGTCGTAGATCCCCTTCAGCTCGGGCTTGTCCAGCAGCCCGGCCTTGACCGCGTGGTCCGCCTCGGTGTTGAGGGTGGAGGCCAGCGGGTCATTGGTGATCTGGATCGACTTCCACGCCGGGTCCAGCACATTGGCGGGCAGCGCCTTGCCGGAGTCGGCCTCCAGCTGCTTGTTCGCCGCGGCCTTCGCCTTGTCGGGGTTGGCGTTGATCCACTTGTTGGTCTCGACGGACGCCTTCAGCACCGCCTCGACGGCCTTCGGGTGCTCCTTGAGGAACTTCTGCGACACGACGATGTTCGTGATCACGAACTTGCCGTCGGGCCACAGCGAGGACTCGTCGAGCAGCGTCTTGCCGCCCTCGGCGACCAGCTTGGACGCGGTCGGCTCCGGCACCCACGCGCCGTCGATGGAACCGGCCTTGAAGGCGTCCGGGGTCACCTTGTTGTCGCTGCGGACGACCGTGACATCGCCCTTGCCGCTCTGCGCGTCGACCTTGTAGCCCTGCTCCGCGGCCCAGTTGAGGAACGCCACGTCCTGCGTGTTGCCCAGCTGCGGCGTGGCGATCTTCTTGCCCTTGATGTCCTTCAGGGACTTGATCTTCTTCGGGTTCACGACCAGCTTGACGCCGCCGGAGGCCGAACCGCCGATGATCCGCAGGCTGGTGCCCTTGGACTTGGTGTAGCCGTTGATGGCCGGCGAGGGGCCGAGCCAGCCGATGTCGATGGAGCCGGAGTTGAGCGCCTCGATCTCGGCGGGGCCGGCGTTGAAGGTGGCGTACTCGGCCTTGGTGGCGCCGAGTTCCTTCTGGAAGAGGCCCTCCTCACGGCCGACCAGCGCGGTCGCGTGGGTGAGGTTGCCGAAGTAGCCGATCTTCACGGAGTCCAGGCCGTCGATCTTCGTGGACCCGGCGGCCACCTTCTGCTTGGCGTCCGTGTCGTTCTTGGCGTCCGACCCGTAGCCGCAGGCGGCGAGGGCGAGCAGGGGCAGGGCGGCGACGGCGGCTATGCCGCGGCGGAAGAACTTCGAGCGGGCTGAACTGGCGGCTGAACCGGCAAGGCGGTTGGCAGGCACGGGAGGCGTTCCTCTCGTTGGCCCGGCGGTCACGGTCTCTCAGGTCGTGGCCGGGAGATCGGCAGGTCTTCGGCGGTGCGGGTGGGGGGTGAGGGCGCGCAAGCGGTGCGCGTACGTCACAGCGCACATCGCGCGACCCCGCCCTGCCCGCTGCCGAGGGCGCCGCTGCCGACGCGGCCGCCTTCCTTCGCGAACGTCGAGTAGAAGTCCGTGGTGGTCATGTCAGAAGTCCCACCCGTCGTCCTCGGCCTCGTCCCGGACCGGCTCGGGGGAGGCGAACGACTCGCCGACCATGCCCGCGGTGAGCGTGGTGCCGTCGTTCGGGTCGATCAGGATGAACGAGCCGGTGCGCCGCGAGTCCGCGTAGGAGTCGACCGGCAGCGGCTCGGCGGTGCGGATCTTCACCCGGCCGATGTCGTTGGCGGCGAGCTGTCCCGGATGCGGGTGCAGGGACAGGTCGTCGAGGGTGAGCCGGGAGGGGATGTCCTTCACGATCGCCTTGACCGTGCGGGTGCCGTGCTTGAGCAGCACCCGGTGCCCGACCGTGAGCGGCTGGTCGGCGACGTGGCAGACGGTCGCCTCGACGTCCTGCGTGGTCGGCGGCGCGTCCTTGGTCGGCACGATCAGATCGCCGCGCGAGATGTCGATGTCGTCCTCCAGCAGGACCGTCACCGACTGCGTCGTCCACGCCACGTCGACCGGCTCGCCGAGCAGGTCGATCGCGGAGATCCGCGAGCCGCGGCCGGACGGCAGCACCGTCACCGCCTCGCCGACCCGGAACGAACCGGCGGCGATCTGGCCGGCGTAGCCCCGGTAGTCCGGGTGCTCGGCGGTCTGCGGCCGGATCACGTACTGCACGGGCAGCCGGGCGTGGCAGTGGCTGAGGTCGTGGGTGACCGGGACCGTCTCCAGGTGCTCGAGGACGGTCGGGCCGCCGTACCAGTCCATCGTGGCGGACGGCTCCACCACGTTGTCGCCGGCCAGTGCCGAGATCGGGATCGCCGTGACCTCCGGGACACCCAGCTCCGTCGCGTACGCCGTGAACTCCTCGGCGATCGCCGCGAACACGGACTCCCGGTAGTCGACGAGGTCCATCTTGTTGACGGCG
>NZ_LAVA02000119.1 GCF_000974985.2 Streptomyces mangrovisoli
CTGCTCGGGTGCTGCTCGGGTTCGGGGGCGTGCGGTCGGGCGGGTCCGGGGGGCCGGGTGGTCGGGCGGGTCCGCGGCTGTGGGGTCTGGCTCGTGTCCGCCGCCGCGTCCGGGGCGGCCGGCCCCTGCGAGGATGGGGGCGTGACTGTGACGCCCCGTGCAACGCCTGGTACGACCGCCGGAACCCTCGTGCTCGCCGGAACCCCGATCGGTGACGTGGCGGACGCGCCGCCGCGCCTCGCCGAGGAACTCGCCGCGGCCGACGTCGTCGCCGCCGAGGACACCCGGCGGCTGCGCCGGCTCACCCAGGCGCTGGGCGTGACGCCCAAGGGGCGCGTGGTGTCGTACTTCGAGGGCAACGAGGCCGCCCGCACGCCCGAACTGGTCGAGGAACTCCTCGGCGGCGCGCGGGTGCTGCTGGTGACCGACGCGGGGATGCCGTCGGTGTCGGACCCCGGCTTCCGGCTGGTCGCCGCGGCCGTGGAGAAGGACGTGCGGGTCACGGCCGTGCCCGGCCCGTCCGCCGTGCTCACCGCCCTCGCCCTGTCCGGGCTGCCGGTCGACCGCTTCTGCTTCGAGGGGTTCCTGCCGCGCAAGGGGGGCGAACGCCTCTCCCGGCTGCGCGAGGTCGCCGACGAGCGCCGCACGCTCGTCTACTTCGAGGCCCCGCACCGGCTGGACGACACCCTCGCCGCGATGGCGGAGGTCTTCGGCGCGGACCGGCGGGCCGCCGTGTGCCGCGAGCTGACCAAGACGTACGAGGAGGTCAGGCGCGGCCCGCTGGGCGAGCTGGCGGAGTGGGCGGCGCAGGGCGTGCGGGGCGAGATCACCGTGGTGGTGGAGGGCGCCCCCGAGAAGGGCGCGGAGGCGCTCGACGCCGCGGAGCTGGTGCGGCGCGTGCGGGTGCGCGAGGAGGCCGGCGAGCGCCGCAAGGAGGCGATCGCGGCGGTGGCGGCGGAGGCGGGACTGCCGAAGCGGGAAGTGTTCGACGCGGTGGTGGCGGCGAAGAACGCGGGGGCGTAGGGGCGGTCTCGTGCGCGGGTCCGCTGCGCGGGGCGGTCGCTCGGGTCTGTCGCGCGGGGCGGCTGCACGGGGGTGTCGGGCCGTGGGCGCCCGGTCGCGGGCGCCTGGGCGCGAATGCCGGTTCGGGCGCGGGCGTGGAGGGGTGCGTGCGGGCGCGCGCTGTAGTTCGTGCGCCGGGTGGTGCGGACAAGGGCGTGCGCGAGTGATCGAGCGCCCCTACGACGGCGCGCGCGCCGGGGGTCGTGCGCTGGTGGGCGGGCGTGCGCGCCCGGGGGCGGGCGCTGTTGTGCGCGTGGGTGCGCGGCGGCCCGAAAGTGGCGCGCGCCACTTCCGCGAATGCGCCTCTGACCTGCGCTTTATCCCCCTCTGAGCAGGCTGCCTCTCCCATGAGCGCACGCACCATGGCCGAGCAAAGGGGGCTCGCGATCAGGCAAAGCGAAGTGCGTCCGGACGGGTCGATTCGACAAGGAAAGTCCAAATCGGATCCAACACTCGACAGACCGGATGCATTCGGGCCGCGAGCGGCGTCAACTGGGATCCAGGGACGCACCCGTCCCTCGTCTCCGTCGGGTTCCGGGGGGAACCTCTCGTCGGAGGCGCTTGCCCAGCTGACTAGAGGAGCTGGCAGTGAGTGAGATCGCAGGGCGGACCGGCCTCCGCGGCGGCGCGACCGCCGTAGTCAACGAGTCGTACTCCTTCGCATGCATGCGGTGCGGGCACGGCTGGGAACAGGCGTACGAGATCGAGCACCACACCGACGGGGACGGCACCGAGTACGTGGTGTACGTCGCCGACGGAAAGATCGTGCCGTCTCCCCTGAGCCAGCCGACCTGCCAGAACTGCGACAACCACGTCGTGCGGATCATGCGCGCCGGTCAGGTGTCCTCCGTGCAGAGCCATCTGCGCCGGCAGGCGCAGCGCGCCTCGGCGCCCGGCGAGCCGGGCGGGACGGGCGAGCCGGCGGCGCAGGAGGCGACCGCGGTCGGTGCGCAGCACCACTGGCACCTGGCGGACCTGCTGCACCCCTTCCACCGCAAGGTGGGGTGACCCGGCCCCCGTGATCAGGCCGCGGTGATCCAGGCGCGCTGATCCACCCGCGCTGATCCACCCGCGCTGATCCACTCCGCGGTGATCCGCCTCCCCGGCGGCGAGGGCATGCCCCTTTCGTAGGATCGGGGCATGCCTTCCAACGCCGACAAGAACGCGGCGCCGCCGCTCCCGGAGCCCCTGCGGGTGCCGGTCGCCGACTCCCACACCCACCTCGACATGCAGGCCGGCACGGTCGAGGAGGGCCTCGCCAAGGCCGCCTCGGTGGGTGTGACGACGGTCGTCCAGGTCGGCTGCGACATCAAGGGCTCGCGGTGGGCCGCCGAGACGGCCGCGGCGCACGACAGCGTCCACGCCACCGTCGCGCTGCACCCCAACGAGGCCCCGCGGATCGTCCTCGGCGACTCCGACGGATGGTCGCGGCAGGGCGCGCGGGCGGCGGGGGGCGCGGGGGCGCTCGACGAGGCGCTCGCCGAGATCGACCGCCTGGCCGCGCTCCCGCAGGTCAAGGGCGTCGGCGAGACCGGCCTCGACTACTTCCGCACCGGCCCCGAGGGCAAGGAGGCGCAGGAGGCCTCCTTCCGCGCCCACATCGAGATCGCCAAGCGGCACGGCAAGGCGCTCGTCATCCACGACCGCGACGCGCACGACGACGTGCTGCGCGTCCTCAAGGAGGAGGGCGCCCCCGAGCGCACCGTCTTCCACTGCTACTCGGGCGACGCCGAGATGGCCGCGGTGTGCGCCCGCGCCGGGTACTACATGTCGTTCGCCGGAACCGTCACCTTCAAGAACGCGCAGAACCTGCGCGACGCCGTCGCCGTGGCCCCGGCCGAACTGCTCCTGGTGGAGACGGACGCGCCCTACCTCACCCCCGCGCCGTACCGCGGACGGCCCAACGCGCCGTATCTCATTCCCATCACGGTGCGCGCGATGGCCGCCGTGCGCGGGATGGACGAGGACGCGCTGGCGAGCGCCCTGGCGGCGAACACCGCCCGCGCCTTCGGTTACTGAACGTATTGCATTCATAACCGACGGATAACGCTCACCCGGGGTGTGCGCCGACCGCTCGCGCACCCTGGGTAGTCGCGCCGCTTTGGAGAGTGACGAAGGCTCCGCTAGGTTCTGGGCCCGATCCGGACCCCTCTGGCCCACTGGAGCGTGACGGCGTGAGCAACTCGCCCTATGAGACGTACGGCCCTGCCGTCGGCCCGGCACCGGCCCACGACGCCTACGGCGCGCTCGGGGCGCCGGAGGCGCCAGGGGCGCCCTCGGGACCCGGCGCGCCCGACGGGTTCTCCTACGACCTGCACAACGCGCCCACCGTGGCGTTCGGGACGGGCGGGATCGGCGGGACGGGCGGGGCGTACGGCGCCCAGGCCGCTCCCGGCGCGTACGGCGACACCTACCGGCCCGCGTACGAGCCGCAGATACTGGCGCCGACGCTCGTCGAACCGGCGCTCCCGCGCCAGACAGGGAGCGCGACCACGCAAGGGGCGCGTGACACGGGCGCGCGCGCCGGTGGCGGGCGGCGCGCCTCCCGCCGGCGCAAAACGCGATACGCGGAGCGCTCGGACTCGGCCGTGCGCCGTCTGCTCCCGCAGGCGCTGGTCGTCGCCTTCCTCGCCGGCGGCACCACCGCCTTCGTCGCCAAGGACAAGGCCGTCGAGCTGAGCGTCGACGGCACCCCGCGCACCTTGCACACGTTCGCCGACGACGTCACCGAACTCCTCGCCGAGGAGGGCGTCCGGGTGGGGGCGCACGACGTGGTGGCGCCCGCCCCCGGCACGGCGCTCGCCAGCGGCGACGAGGTCGCGGTGCACCACGGCCGCCCCGTACGGCTCACCATCGACGGGGAGCGGCGCGAGGTGTGGACGACGGCGCGCACGGTGGACGGCGCGCTGCGCCAGCTCGGAGTGCGCGCGGAGGGCGCGTACCTCTCCACCTCGCGCTCCCAGTCGATCGGGCGCGCCGGGCTCGCGCTCGACGTGCGCACCGAGCGCGCGCTGACGATCATGGCGGACGGCCGCGCCCGCACCATCCGCACCAACGCCGCGACCGTGGGCCGCGCCCTGGAGGAGGCGGGCGTGACGCTGCACGGGCAGGACACCACCTCCGTCCCGCCCGGGAGCTTCCCGCGCGACGGGCAGACCGTCACCGTGCTGCGGATCACCGGGGCGCGGGAGGTGCGCGAGGAGGCGATCCCGTTCGACGTGCGGCGCACGGACGACCCGTCGCTCTTCAAGGGCACGGAGGTCGTCGAGCGGCCCGGCCGGCCCGGACTGCGGCAGGTCACCTACTTCCTGCGCAGCGTCAACGGCGTGAAGCAGAAGCCGCGGCGGGAGAAGTCCGAGGTGGTCCGGGGACCCCGGACGCAGCTGGTGAAGGTCGGCACGAAGCCGCGGCCGAAGAACGTGCACGGAGCGGACCGGCTGAACTGGCAGGGGCTCGCGGCCTGCGAGTCCGGCGGCCGGCCGGGGGCGGTCGACCCTTCGGGGACCTACGGCGGGCTCTACCAGTTCGACGCGCGGACCTGGCACAGCCTCGGCGGCAGCGGGCGCCCGCAGGACGCCCCCGCGGAGGAGCAGACGTACCGGGCGAAGAAGCTGTACATGCGGCGCGGCGCCAGCCCCTGGCCGCACTGCGGCCTGCGCCTGCACGGCTGAGCGACGGCGGGGGCCCGACCGGTGGCCCCCGCCCGGACCCCCACCCCCGCCGTGGCACCCCCACCGCGGCACCCCCACCGCGGCACCCTCACCCCCGGCCCCCCACCCCCGGCCCCTCCCCGTGCCGCCCCTCACGGTGGACCCCCGCCGTCCCCCGCCCCGTACCCTGGTCCCGTGACTAGCAGCTCCACCCCCGACGCCCTTCTCGGGCCCGCCGACGTCCGCGCGCTGGCGGACGCCCTCGGCGTACGGCCCACCAAGCAGCGCGGGCAGAATTTCGTCATCGACGCCAACACGGTCCGCCGTATCGTGCGTACGGCCGCGGTCCGTGAGGACGACGTCGTCGTCGAGGTCGGCCCGGGGCTCGGGTCGCTCACGCTGGCGCTGCTGGAGGTCGCCGACCGGGTGACCGCCGTCGAGATCGACGACGTGCTGGCATCCGCGCTGCCCGCGACGATCGCCGCGCGGATGCCCGACCGCGCCGACCGCTTCGCGCTGGTGCACTCCGACGCCATGCATGTCGCCGAGCTGCCGGGGCCCGCCCCGACCGCGCTGGTCGCGAACCTGCCGTACAACGTCGCCGTGCCCGTGCTGCTGCACATGCTGGAGACCTTCCCGAGCATCGAGCGCACGCTCGTCATGGTGCAGTCGGAGGTCGCCGACCGGCTCGCCGCCGCGCCCGGTTCGAAGGTGTACGGCGTCCCGTCGGTCAAGGCGTGCTGGTACGCGGAGGTCAAGCGGGCCGGCGCCATCGGCCGGAACGTCTTCTGGCCCGCCCCCAACGTCGACAGCGGCCTGGTCTCCCTGGTCCGCCGCGCCGAGCCGCTGAAGACCACGGCGTCCCGGCGCGAGGTCTTCGCCGTCGTCGACGCGGCCTTCGCGCAGCGCCGCAAGACGCTGCGGGCCGCGCTCGCCGGCTGGGCCGGGTCCGCGGCCGCCGCGGAGACGGCGCTCGTCGCGGCCGGGGTGTCCCCGCAGGCCCGCGGCGAGGCCCTGACCGTGGAGGAGTTCGCCCGCATCGCCGAGCACGGGCCCCGGTCCGGCGGCGAGCACGGCACCCGGTACGACGCCTAGCGGCCGGTCCCGGCCCGCCCCCGCCCCGCGCGGAGCGACCCCCGGTCCGCCCCAGGCCCGCCCCCGCCGAGCAGCCACGAGCAGCCCCCGCCGAGCAGCCCCCGCGCAGCCCCCGAGCCGCGCACCCCACCCCAAGGAGCCCGTCCCCAGTGAGCGCAGCAAGCGTCACGGTCCGCGTCCCGGCCAAGGTCAACGTCCAGCTCGGCGTGGGCGCCGCCCGCCCCGACGGCTTCCACGACCTGGCCAACGTCTTCCTCGCGGTCGGCCTGTACGACGAGGTCACCGTGGCGCCGGCCGACGAGCTGCGCGTCACCTGCTCGGGGCCGGACGCCGCCCAGGTGCCGCTGGACGCCACGAACCTGGCGGCGCGCGCGGCGCTCGCGCTCGCCGAGCGGTACGGCCGCGACCCCGCCGTGCACCTGCACATCGCCAAGGACATCCCGGTGGCGGGCGGCATGGCCGGCGGCAGCGCGGACGGCGCGGCCGCGCTGGTCGCCTGCGACGCGCTGTGGGGCACGCACGCCTCCCGCGAGGAGCTGCTGGAGATCTGCGCCGAGCTCGGCAGCGACGTGCCGTTCAGCCTGGTCGGCGGGGCGGCGCTGGGCGTCGGGCGCGGCGAGCGGCTGACGGTCCTGGAGACCGGCGGGACCTTCCACTGGGTGTTCGCGATGGCCGAGCGCGGGCTGTCGACCCCGGCGGTGTTCCGCGAGTTCGACCGGCTGGCGGCGGGCCGGGACATCCCGGAGCCGGTGGCCTCGGCGGACCTTCTGGAGGCGCTCGCGAAGGGCGATCCGCAGGCGCTGGCGGCGGCCGTCTCCAACGACCTCCAGCCAGCCGCGCTGTCCCTGTTCCCGGAACTGGCCGACACCCTGGAGGCGGGGCGCGGGGCGGGCGCGCTCGCCGCGCTGGTCTCGGGCTCGGGGCCGACGACGGCGTTCCTCACGCGTGACGCGGAGACGGCCGAGAAGGTGGCTGCCACGTTGCGGACGTCCGGCACGTGCAGGGTCGTACGGAGGGCGGCAGGGCCGGTGGCGGGGGCGACGGTGGTCTGAGGGCCGGCCCCTCAGAGCTCGTCGATCGCCGTCAGGTCGATGTCGATGGGGTACGGCTTCTCGATCTTGATGCGGTCGCGATAGTTACCCGTCGACCGGTATGCGCCGGTGTCCTCGCACAGCTCGAAGACGTCGATGGCCGGGTGATGGTCCGGGCCGCTCATCTCGACGAGCCAGTAGTACCGGATGCCCGCAGCGGCGTACTTGTGCGTCTTGGTCAGTCGGTCACGGGCCTCCGACTCCGGTGAGATGACCTCGACGGCGAGCAGGACGTCCTTGCCCTCGAAATACGTCTGCTCCAGCCCTTTCCTTGCGGCCGCCCTGATCACGCAGAGGTCCGGTTCGGGGCCATTGCGCCGGTCGAGCACGACGGTCATCTCGCGCGCCACCTTCAGATCGGAAGGCAGAGTACGGCGCAGCCCATTGGCCAGCAGGTCGATCGCGGCGAAATGGAAATAACGCTGCGGGCTCACGAGGACCAGGCTCCCGTCGATCAGCTCGGTGTGTGGCGGGAGATCCGGCAGTGTCAGCAGGTCGTCGACGGTGTACCCGTCCAAGGGCGGCATTCGCCATCCGGACTGCTCAGCAGGCTGGGCTGTCATGGTTCCTCCCATGGACAAGATCCTGGTGCCTATTCCCTACGGTAGCGGCCCGTTCCCGATCACGTCATCACAATGAGTGACCATCCCCTCGCGCGCCGCCGCCACCCCGCAGGCCCTAGGCTAGAAGGCTGACCGACCCCCCTGCGCAGGAGTGAAATGGCCGTCAACCTGGTCAATGTCGAGAACGTCAGCAAGGTGTACGGCACCCGTGCCCTGCTGGACGGCGTGTCGCTCGGCGTGTCCGAGGGCGACCGGATCGGGGTGGTCGGGCGCAACGGCGACGGCAAGACCACGCTCATCCGGATGCTCGCCAAGCTGGAGGAGGCCGACACCGGACGGGTCACCCACTCCGGCGGGCTGCGCACCGGCGTGCTCACGCAGCACGACTCGCTCGACCCCGCCGCCACCGTCCGCCACGAGGTCATCGGCGACATGGCCGACCACGAGTGGGCCGGCAACGCCAAGGTCAGGGACGTGCTGACGGGCCTGTTCGGCGGGCTCGACCTGCCGGGCTTCCCCAAGGGCCTGGACACCGTGATCGGGCCGCTGTCCGGCGGTGAGCGGCGCCGCATCGCGCTGGCCAAGCTGCTCATCGAGGACCAGGACCTGATCGTCCTCGACGAGCCCACCAACCACCTCGACGTCGAGGGCATCTCCTGGCTGGCGCGGCACCTGCAGAACCGCCGCTCCGCGCTCGTCTGCGTGACCCACGACCGCTGGTTCCTCGACCAGGTCTGCACCCGCATGTGGGACGTGCAGCGCGGCGCCGTCTACGAGTACGAGGGCGGCTACTCCGACTACGTCTTCGCGCGGGCCGAGCGCGAGCGCATCGCCGCCACCGAGGAGACCAAGCGGCAGAACCTGGTCCGCAAGGAGCTGGCCTGGCTGCGCCGCGGGGCACCCGCCCGCACGTCCAAGCCGCGCTTCCGCGTCGAGGCCGCCAACGAGCTGATCGCCGACGTGCCGCCGCCGCGCGACACCTCCGAGCTGATGAAGTTCGCCTCCTCCCGGCTCGGCAAGACGGTGTTCGACCTGGAGGACGTCACCGTGCAGGCCGGGCCCAAGGTGCTGCTGAAGCACATCACCTGGCAGCTCGGCCCCGGCGACCGCGTCGGCCTCGTCGGCGTCAACGGCGCGGGCAAGACCTCGCTGCTGCGCGCGATGGCGGATGCGGCGCGCAGCGAGGGCGAGGCGCAGCCGGCCGCCGGCCGGGTCGCCGTCGGCAGGACCGTGAAGCTCGCCTATCTCTCCCAGGAGGTCGCCGAACTCGACCCCGAGTGGCGGGTCCTGGAGGCCGTCCAGGCGGTGCGCGAGCGCGTCGACCTCGGCAAGGGCCGCGAGATGACGGCCGGTCAGCTCTGCGAGACGTTCGGCTTCACCAAGGAGAAGCAGTGGACGCCGGTCGGCGACCTGTCCGGCGGTGAGCGGCGCCGGCTCCAGCTGCTGCGGCTGCTGATGGACGAGCCCAACGTCCTCTTCCTCGACGAGCCCACCAACGACCTGGACATCGAGACCCTCACCCAGCTGGAGGACCTGCTCGACGGCTGGCCCGGCTCGATGATCGTCATCTCCCACGACCGGTTCTTCGTCGAGCGCACCACCGACCGGGTCTTCGCCCTCCTCGGCGACGCCACGCTGCGGATGCTGCCGCGCGGCATCGACGAGTACCTGGAGCGGCGGGCCCGGATGGAGGAGACGGTGGCCGCGTCGGCCGCCGCCGCGCAGCCCCGGCCCGCGGCAACGGAGCGCAGCGCCGCCGACCAGCGGGCCGCGAAGAAGGAACTCCAGCGGATCGAGCGGCAGTTGGACAAGGTCTCCGAGAAGGAGGCCACGCTGCACGCGCGGATCGCGGAGAACGCGACGGACTTCGCGAAGGTGGCCGAACTCGACGCGGAGCTGCGCGGTCTCGCCGACGAGCGCGACGAGTTGGAGCTGCGCTGGCTGGAACTCGCCGAGGACGCCTGACCGTCACGCACCGGCGCGCGGTGGGGGTGGCGTGCGCCGCGTGAAGGGGGCGTGAAGGCGCATAACGAGGGCATCACGGGCCGGTCCTCCCTTGGGAACAGGGGAGGGCGCGGCCCGCTTCGCTGTCGGTGCCGAGTGATAGAAAGAGCCGTCTGAGAACTGTCTGAGTCGACGCCGAAGCCGTCACGTATCTCAGGGAGTGGCCAAAAATCAGTGAATGAGGGGGAATTGCGCTGATGGCACAGCCGCCCGATCAGCAGCCGCAGCCGGGAGGCGCGGGAGCGCCGCAGGAACAGCCGCCCACGGGCGGCGCGTTCGGGCCGCCACAGCCCACGCCACAGCCCACGCCGCAGCCCGCACCCCAGGGCGCGCCGCCGCCCCCGCAGGGCCTGCCGCAGACCCCGCCGCCCCCGCAGGCCGCTCCGCCGCAGCCGGGTTACGGCTACCCCCAGCAGCCCGGACCGCAGCAGCCCGGCCCCTACGGCGCCCAGCCGGGCCCGTACGGCCAGCCGGGCCAGCCCTACGGCGCCGCCCAGCCCGGTCCCTACGGCGCCCAGCCCGGCCCGTACGCCCAGCCCCAGCCCGGCCACCCGCAGCAGCCCGGCCCGTACGGCGTCCCGCAGCAGCCCGGCCCCTACGGCGTCCCGCCGCAGCCCGGCTACGGCTACCCGCAGCAGCCCGGTCACCCCGGCGCCCCCGGCACCCCGCCGCCCGGCGGCCGCGGTCCCTTCAAGGGCCGTACGGCGGTGATCATCGGTGCCGCGGTCGCGGCCCTGCTGGTCGTCGGCGGCACCGTGTTCGCGTTGCAGGGCAACGGCGACGACGGCAAGAAGACCGCGCAGACCGGCGACGACGGCAAGCGGTCCGCCTCCGCGTCGGACAGCCCGGTCGACCCCGGTGACGGCAGCGGCGACGGCGGCGCGGACCCGGAGAACCTCAACGAGGGCCGCAAGTCCGGCGAGGCGAAGGTGCTCTGGTACAAGTCGGCGCCGGACGCGCCCGGTTCCGGCGCGGACGCCCCCGGCATGTGGATCACGGGGAAGACGGCCGTGAAGGCGGCGTACAAGCAGGTCTTCGGCTACAAGGTGGCGACCGGCGACCCCGCGTGGGACCCGATCACGCTGCCGCAGAAGATCTGCTCGGTCACGCCGGACGCGTCCGCGGACGGCAAGGTCGTGGTGGCGTACGAGAGCGGCACCAGCGACCGCGCCAAGTGCAACCAGCTCCAGCAGATCGACCTCGACACCGGCAAGAAGGGCTGGACCGCCGAGGTCGCCGACGGCGGCCTGTTCGACAGCGCGATCAGCGTCGAGCTGTCGGTCTCCGGCAAGACGCTGATGGTGGGGCGCTCCCAGTCGGGGGTCGCCTACGACATCGGCACCGGCAAGAAGCTCTACGACAAGAAGAAGTACGGCGACGCCTGCTTCCCGACCGCCTTCGCGGGCGGCGCCCGGCTGATCCAGGTCGCCTCCTGCGACGCGAGCGGCGCGAACGAGCACGACGAGATCCAGCAGCTCGACCCGGCGACCGGCAAGGTCCAGTGGACGCAGAAGGTGAAGAAGGGCTGGCAGGTCTCGCGGACGTACTCCGTCGACCCGCTGGTCGTCTACCTCACCAACGAGGACAAGAACGCGTGGAACATCTCCACGTTCACCTCGAAGGGCGCCTTCCGCTCGGAGGTCGTCGTCGACGAGGACTTCGCCCCCGAGTGCGGCTTCGCCATCCTGGAGCGCAATCTCCAGGGCTGCCAGGGCGTGGCCGCCGACGCCGACACCCTCTACCTGCCGACCAAGGCGACCAGCGGCGCCAACGAGATCGTGGCGCTGAGCCTCGCCAACGGCAAGGAGAAGTGGCGGGTGAAGTCCCCCGCCGACGAGTCGATGCTGCCGCTGAAGGTCGAGGGCGGCAAGCTCATCGCCTACGTCGAGCCGTCGTACGACGCGGGCGGCCAGGTCGTGTCCGTCCCGACCACGGGCAGCAGCCACACCACCACCAAGCTGCTCCAGAACCCGTCGGGCACGGCCGAGATCGAGAGCGGGTTCTACTCCCGGGACGTCGACTGGGCCGACGGACGCCTGTACATCTCCACGACCCGGCTGACCGGGAACGACGACACGAAGGAGAAGCTGATGCTCGCCTTCGGCAAGTGAGCCCCCGCCGCGCTTCTCCGCCCCCTGACAGCCCGTCACGCGAAGGTTTCCCCTCATGACCCAGCCGCCCCCTCCGCCCCCGAACCAGCCGCCGAACCAGCCGCCCAACCCGCCGCAGCCCGGGTTCGGCCCGCCGCAGCCCGGCCCGCAGCAGCCGGGCCAGCCGCCGCAGGCTCCGCAGCCGCCGCAGGTTTCCCAGCCGCCCCAGCCCCCGCAGGTCCCGCAGCCTCCGCAGGGCCCCGGCTACGGCTACCCGCAGGCACCGCCGCCCGCGGCCCCCCAGCCCGGCTATGGCTACCCGGGCCAGCAGCCGAACCCGTACGCCCAGCAGCCGGGCCCCTACGGCCAGCAGCCGAACCCGTACGGGCAGCAGCCCGGCCCCTACGGCCAGCCCCAGCCCGGCTACGGCTACCCGACCGCGCCCCAGTTCCCGGGCGCGCCCGGCACCCCGCCGTCCGGCGGCGGCAGGTCCAAGGCGCCGCTGATCATCGTCGTCTCCGCGGTCGTGGCGATCGCGCTGATCGTCGGCGGCGGGCTGTGGTACTCCAAGTCGTCCGGCGGCGGTGACAAGAAGGACACCACGAGCTCCAGCGGCGGCACCGGCAAGGACACCAAGGGCTCCACCGGCGGCACGACCGCGGGCGGCTCGGAGAAGGTGCCCGCCGACCCCGACTCCAAGGTCCTCTTCCAGGTCGCCATGCCCAAGGCGGACGACACCGTCGTCACCTCCGGCTCCTGGCTGACGGACAAGGTGTACGCGAAGAGCGGCGTCGCCGAGATCGTCGGCTACGACCGCGACAAGGGCACCAAGCTGTGGACGGTCAAGCTGCCGGGGCCGGTGTGCGAGGCGAGCGACCACACCACGAAGAACGACGTGACGGCGATCCTCTTCCAGCCGAAGATGCCGGCGAAGAACTCCTCCGCCGGATGCAGCCAGATCGCCGCGATCGACCTCGACGCGGGCAAGAAGCTGTGGACGAAGACCGTCGACTCCGGTGACGAGCCGATCAACTTCGAGAACGTCACGGTCGGCGCGGACACCGTCGCCGTCGGCTCCACCAACGGCGGCGCGGCCTTCGACATCACCACCGGCAAGAACCTGTGGAGCCCGAAGCCGGCCGACACCTGCTACGACGCCGGATACGCGGGCGGCACCAAGCTGGTCGCGGTGCGCAAGTGCGGCGAGTACGGCGACCGCCAGCTGCACATCCAGAACATCGACCCGAAGACCGGGAAGGTGATCGCCGAGTACAAGATGGCCCGGGGCATCGAGTACGCGAGCGTGGTCTCCACCGATCCGCTGGTGGTCGCCGCCGACGTCGGCGACAGCGCGGGCGACGGCAGCGGCATCTCCGACTTCTTCTCGATCGACAACAAGACCGGCGCGCTGCGCGCCCACATCTCGGCGCCGGGCGACAAGTACGCGGCCCGCTGCGACGGCATCACCCGGATCGAGGCGTGCACCGAACTGGCCGTCGGCAACGACCGGTTGTACGTGCCGACCGAGGAGCACGACGGCAGCGGCGACTACAGCAAGACCAACGAGATCGTCGCCTTCGACCTGGCCACCGGCAAGCAGACCGGCCAGCGCGCGGACGCGGGCGACGGCTACTCGATCGTCCCGCTGCGCATGGACGGCTCGAACGTGATCGCGTACAAGACCCCGCCGTACGACAAGGGCGGTCAGATCGTCAGCATCGACGGCTCCTCCTTCAAGGAGACCAAGCTGCTGGAGAACCCCTCGACGGAGTCGGTGCGCGACGCGGAGGCGACGATGCTGCCGGACTTCGCGGAGATCCTCTACGGGCAGGGCCGGCTGTACATGTCGGCGGTGTACGCCCACGCGCCGTCGTCCGGTGGCAGCAAGGAGTACCTGGTGCTCGCCTTCGGCACGGGAAGCTGACCCGAGGGGACTCCCCGGGGAATCTCCTCGGGGAGTCTTCCGAGGGAGATTCCCCAGGAGACTGTCACCGATACCCCCCTCATCACCCTCGAATGCCGGAAATTCCGTCGATCCGGGGCACTTCTCATCAGTAGGGGCAGCGCAACGTCGAACAAGCGTGTAGCTTCCCGGTGCATGAGGGGCGGGGTGCCGGGGGGCCCTCTGTCCTTGGGGGCCAGTGGGCATCCATAGTGGGGCATCCATTGGGGGGACTGGGGGGTCTCTATGGGAGTGCGGCTCATGGTGGTCGACGATCACCGACTGCTCGCCGAGGCGCTGGCCTCCGCGCTGAAGCTGCGCGGGCACCGGGTGCTCGCGGCGGCGGCGCCCGCCGCGGGCGCCGCCGAGCTGGTGATCACGCGCGCCCCCGAGGTGTGCCTGCTGGGTACGGCGACACCCGCCGAGCCGGGCATGTTCGACCCGGTGGTGCGGATCAAGCGGGAGCGTCCTCAGGTGGCGGTGCTGGTCCTGGGGCCGGTGCCGTCGCCACGCGGGATCGCCGCCGCCTTCGCCGCGGGCGCCTCGGGCTACGTACGCCACGACGAGCGCATCGAGGGCGTGGAACGGGCCATCATGAAGGCGCGGGCGGGCGAGGCCGCCGTCGCCCCGCAGCTGCTCCAGGGCGCCTTCAGCGAACTGCTCAACCCGGCCGCCCAGCCCGACGACGAGGGCCAGCGGCTGCTCCAGATGCTCACCCCGCGGGAGATCGAGGTCCTCGTGCGGGTCGCCGACGGGGAGGACACCCGGCTGATCGCGGCCGGCATGGGGATCGCGCCCAGCACGGCCCGTACGCATGTGCAGCGGGTGCTGATGAAGCTGGGCGTGGGCTCCCGTCTCGAGGCGGCCGCGCTGGCCGCCCGCACCGGCCTGCTGGACCGGGCGGGCCCGGTGCCGGGCCCGTCGGCCCCGCTCAACGGAACGGGACCTCAGGCGTAGAGCCGTCAGTCGTCAGTCGTCAGCTGCCAGCCGTCACCCGGCGTCCGGCGTCATCCCGGCGTCCGCGGTCGGCGTCCGCCGTCCGACGGTCCTCAGCCGTCACCCGGCTCCGCGTGCTCCCGCTCGCCCGGCGATCCGTCCTCGGGCAGCGGCGGCGGGGTCGGGCGCAGCTTCAGCCAGGACAGGAAGAACAGGCCGAGCAGCAGCATCCCGATGCCGGTCCACAGGTTGATGTTGACGCCCTGCGCCTTGTCGATCTCGGCGTCGGACGCGGTGATCCCGGCGATCGTGACGATGACGCCGTAGAGCACGAACAGGCCGCCGATGATGCGGCGCAGGTCGAAGATGCGCGCGGCGGTCGCCGACCTGCCCTCCAGCTCGGTGACCTCGCGCCGGACGCTCTCCTCGGAGTAGTCGGACATGGTCCCTCCATCCTTGCGCGGTCAGATCGAGAAGGGGAGGTAGCAGGCGGCGGCCAGGATCACCGCGCCCCATCCCAGCAGGGCCGGACTGCGGTACCAGGCGTCGTCCCCGGCCGCCGGCGGCTCGGACATGCCGGGGGACGTGGTGCCGTGGACGAGGCCCTGGAGGTCGCGTTCGGGCTTCGGCGCGGTGAAGAGCGACACGATCACCATGACGACGGCGCCCGCGACGAAGCCCGCGATCGCCGAGACGAAGTTGGCGCCCTGGTCGGTGGGGACGGCGACGATGTCCCGCTTGTACAGCACGAAGTAGTTGACCATCGCGGTCACGGTGCCCGCGAGCAGCCCCCAGAAGCCCGACCTCGCGGACGCCCGCCTCCAGAACATGCCGACGATGAAGACCACGAACATCGGCACGTTGAAGAAGGAGAACAGCGTCTGGAGGTAGCTCATGATGTTGGAGAACGACGAGGCGAGGAAGGCCGTGCCGATCGACGCGAGCACCCCGACGGCCGTGATGAGGCGGCCGAAGCGCACGTAGTAGGCGTCCTCGCGGCCCCGGACGACGTACTTGGCCCAGATGTCGGTGGTGAAGACCGTGTTGAAGGACGACACGTTGGCCGCCATGCCGGCCATGAACGCCGCCAGCAGGCCGGTCACCGCGATGCCGAGGACGCCGTTGGGCAGCAGTTCCTGCATCAGGTACGGGATCGCGTCGTTGTACTGGAGGTCCGAGCCGGCGGTGCCGATCCCCGGCACGAGCGCCGCCGCGACCAGGCCGGGGATCATCACCAGGAAGACGATGAAGATCTTCGGGTAGGCCGCGATCAGCGGAGTGCGCCGGGCGGCGGAGAGGTTCTTCGCCGACAGGGCGCGCTGCACCTCGGCGAAGTTGGTCGTCCAGTAGCCGAAGGACAGCACGAAGCCCAGACCGAGCACGATGGTCAGCCAGTTGGCGCCGAGCGGGTTGGCGCTGCCGATGCCGGTGCCGCCCCACGCGGTGACGAAGTCGTCCCCGTGGCGCGCGGTGAGCCTGTCGGTCAGCCCGCCCCAGCCGCCGGCCTTCCTCAGGCCGAGCACGGACAGCGGGATGAGCGCGGCCAGGATCACGAAGAACTGGAGCACCTCGTTGTAGATCGCGGAGGAGAGGCCGCCGAGGGTGATGTAGGCGAGCACGAAGAAGCCCGCGACGACGATGGCCACCCACTGCGGCCAGCCGAGCAGCGCCTCGACGACGATCGCGAGGGCGTAGAGGTTCACCCCGGCGATGAGGATCGCGGCGAGGGCGAACAGGATCGAACTCAGCAGGTGCGCCGCCCGGTCGAAGCGCAGCAGCAGCATCTCGGGGACCGAGCGGACCTTGCTGCCGTAGTAGAACGGCATCATCACGAGGCCCAGGAAGACCATGGCGGGGATGGCGCCGATCCAGTACCAGTGCACGGTGTAGGCGCCGTACTGGGCGCTGTTGGCGGCCATGCCGAGGATCTCGGTGGCGGCGAGGTTGGCCGAGACGAACGCGAGGCCGGTGATCCACGCCGGGAGCGAGCGTCCGGACAGGAAGAAGTCCAGACTCGTCCGCACCGATCTGCGGGCGGCGAACCCGATGCCGAGGACGACGACGAAATAGATGGCGAGAATCGTGTAGTCGAGTCCGTTCGTGGGGAGTCGGAGCTCCGTCGCGAGCTCGGTGCGGGCATATGTGGGGGTTTGCACCCGGCAATTCAACACGGCGGGTGAAGCCCTTTGTTTGATTGCGACGAGGGCTGTTGTGGTGAGTTGTGTTTTGGTATGTTCGTTTCTGTTGGAAGGGTGAGGAGCCCGGTACGCATGGCTGTTAGGGAGAGACCGCGGTGAAGAAGACCTCGACCCGGCTGGCCGACGGTCGTGAGCTGATCTACTACGACCTGCGGGACGACGCCGTGCGCGAAGCGGTGGACCTGCGTCCCCTGGAGCGGACGCAGACCACCGCCGAGATCCGCCGCGACCCGCTGCTCGGCGACTCGGTCGCGATCGCCTCGCACCGGCAGGGCCGCACCTACCACCCGCCGGCCGACGAGTGCCCGCTCTGCCCCTCGCGGGACGGCCGGCTCAGCGAGATCCCCGACTCGTCCTACGACGTCGTGGTGTTCGAGAACCGCTTCCCCTCCCTGGCCGGCGACTCGGGCCGCTGCGAGGTCGTCTGCTTCACCTCCGACCACGACGCCTCCTTCGGCAGCCTGTCGCACGAACAGGCCCGGCTCGTCCTCGACGCCTGGACCGACCGCACCTCGGAGCTCTCCCATCTCCCCGCCGTCGAGCAGGTGTTCTGCTTCGAGAACCGGGGCCCGGAGATCGGGGTGACGCTCGGTCACCCGCACGGCCAGATCTACGCCTATCCCTTCACCACCCCTCGCACCGCGCTCATGCTGCGCTCCCTCGCGGCCCACAAGGAGGCCACCGGCGGGGAGAACCTCTTCGACGCCGTACTCGAACGCGAACTCGCCGAAGGGCGGGTCGTCCTTGAGGGTGAACACTGGGTGGCCTTCGTGCCGTACGCGGCGCACTGGCCCTACGAGGTCCACCTGTACCCGCGCCGCCGGGTGCCGGATCTGCTCGCCCTCGACGAGGAGGCGCGCTCAGAGTTTCCCCAGGTTTATCTGGAACTCTTGAAGCGCTTCGACCGGATCTTCGGCGAAGGTGAGCCCCCCACGCCCTATATCGCGGCCTGGCACCAGGCCCCGTTCGGCGCGCTGGCGGAGTTCGACGGTGTCAGCCGCGACGACTTCGCGCTCCACCTCGAGCTTTTCACCATTCGCCGCACTTCCGGCAAGCTGAAGTTTCTCGCGGGTTCCGAGTCCGGCATGAGTGTGTTCATCAACGACGTGCCGCCGGAGCGCGCGGCCGAGCGACTGCGAGAGGTAGCAAGCGAACATGAGCGGTAAGTACCTGGTCACCGGTGGCGCGGGCTATGTCGGCAGCGTGGTGGCCCAGCATCTGCTGGAGGCCGGCCACGAGGTGACGGTCCTCGACAACCTCACCACGGGCTTCCGCGAGGGCGTCCCCGAGGGCGCCGACTTCATCGAGGGCGACATCCGCGACGCCGCCAAGTGGCTCGACCCCTCCTACGACGCCGTCCTGCACTTCGCCGCGTTCTCCCAGGTCGGGGAGTCCGTGGTGAAGCCCGAGAAGTACTGGGAGAACAACGTCGGCGGCTCCATGGCGCTGCTCGGCGCGATGCGCGAGCGGGGCGTGCGCAAGCTGGTGTTCTCCTCCACCGCCGCCACCTACGGCGAGCCCGAGCAGGTCCCGATCGTCGAGACCGCCCCGGCCCGCCCGACCAACCCCTACGGCGCCTCCAAGCTCGCCGTCGACCACATGATCACCGGCGAGGCGATCGCCCACGGCCTGGCCGCGGTGTCCCTGCGCTACTTCAACGTGGCGGGCGCCTACGGCTCCTGCGGCGAGCGGCACGACCCCGAGTCGCACCTGATCCCGCTCGTCCTCCAGGTCGCCCAGGGCCGCCGCGATGTGATCTCCGTCTTCGGCGACGACTACCCGACGCCCGACGGCACCTGCGTGCGCGACTACATCCACGTGGCCGACCTCGCCGAGGCGCACCTGCTGGCGCTGCGCGCCGCGACCCCCGGCGAGCACCTGATCTGCAACCTCGGCAACGGCAACGGCTTCTCGGTCCGCGAGGTCATCGAGACGGTCCGGCAGGTCACCGGCCACCCGATCCCCGAGATCCTCGCGCCGCGCCGCGGCGGCGACCCGGCGGTCCTGGTCGCCTCGGCGGACACCGCGCGCGAGCGGCTCGGCTGGAATCCGACCCGCGCGGACCTCGCGGGAATCGTCGCGGACGCCTGGGAGTTCGCGCAGAGTGTGGCGAAGGGATGATCTGTGGGCGTACGTGAGGACTTCGGGGCTCTCTACGGCGAGGCCCCCGACGGTGTGTGGGCCGCGCCGGGCCGGGTCAACCTGATCGGCGAACACACCGACTACAACGACGGCTTCGTGATGCCGTTCGCGCTGCCGCACCGGGCGACCGCGGCGGTGTCCCGGCGCACGGACGGGGTGCTGCGTCTGCACTCCGCCGACATGGCGGGCGGCGTCGTGGAACTGGCCCTGGACGCCCTCGAACCCGAGAGCGACCGCACCTGGACGGCCTACCCGGCCGGCGTGGTCTGGGCACTGCGCGAGGCGGGCCACGCCGTGACCGGCGCGGACATCCACCTCTCCTCGACGGTCCCGACGGGCGCCGGGCTGTCCTCGTCCGCCGCGCTGGAGGTCGTCGTCGCCCTGGCCCTCGACGAGCTGTACGGCCTCGGCCTGCCGCGCGCGCAGCTGGCCCGTCTGTGCCAGCGCGCCGAGAACGCCTACGTGGGCGCGCCCACCGGCATCATGGACCAGACCGCGTCGGCCTGCTGCGAGCAGGGCCACGCGCTGTTCCTCGACACCCGCGACCTCTCGCACCGCCAGATCCCCTTCGACCTGGCGGCCGAGGGCCTGCGCCTGCTTGTCGTGGACACCCAGGTCAAGCACGCCCACAGCGGCGGCGAGTACGGCAAGCGCCGGGCCGGCTGCGAGAAGGGCGCGGCCCTGCTCGGCGTCGACGCGCTGCGCGACGTCCCGCACGACACGCTGGACGCGGACCTGGCCCGGCTCGGCGACGACGAGGAGGTCGTCCGCCTGGTCCGCCACGTCGTCACCGAGAACCACCGGGTCGAACGGGTCGTGGACCTGCTGCGCGCCGGGGAGACCCGCGCGATCGGGCCGGTCCTCACCGAGGGCCACGCCTCCCTGCGCGACGACTTCCGCGTCTCCTGCCCGGAACTGGACCTGACCGTGGAGACCGCGAACGCGGCGGGCGCCCTGGGCGCGCGGATGACCGGCGGCGGCTTCGGCGGCTCGGCGATCGTCCTGGCGGAGGCCACCGACACGGACACGATCACCAAGGCGGTCGGGGAAGCCTTCACCGCGGCCGGGTACACCGCCCCACGCGTCTTCGAGGCGGTGCCCTCGGCGGGAGCCCAGCGCCTGTCCTGACGACCCTGCTCCTGCCCCTGCTGCTCCCTGCCTCTGCCCCCTGCGACGCGGGAGGCAGGGGCGGGGAGCGCTCAGGGGAGTTGCTTGGTCATCAGGTACTCCGTCAGGCCCGGTGGGTAGTCGGGGATCACGCAGGCCACCTCGTAGCCCTGCTTGCGGTAGAAGTCCGGGGCCTGGAAGTCCCAGGTCTCCAGGCGTACGGCCGCGCACGCGCGCTCCTCGCGGGCGATCCGCTCCGCCTCGGCGAGCAGCCGCGAGCCGAGGCCGGTGCCCCGGTGGCGGTCGTCCACCCAGAGGTAGGTCACGTGCAGCCACGCCGTCCAGGTGTGGCCGACCAGCCCGCCCGCCAGCGCGCCGGCGTCGTCGGACGCCCACACGTGCAGCGGCACTTCACGCTCGGCCGGGGTGCCGCGCAGCGCGCGCAGCACCGGGGAGGCCGCGGTGTTCGTGTCGAGCAGGCGGGAGCGGAGCAGATCCCGCCGCTCTCTGTCGACTTCTGCCTCGATACGAAACATGCGCCACACCCTAAACGGGCCGGGCGGTCAGTTCTGTGAATTGCCTTCCGCTCCTGGCCCCCGGCCGTACCCTGATGAGCAGCACCGGTGGGGGCCGGTGCCGATCAGGGGGCGAGACAGTCGGGTACGACGCCCGATGTGGGGGTAGAAGCAATGCCTGCGCGGCGGCGGCCGTGCGGCTGCGGCGTCCCCTGGGCGTCGTACCCGCGGCAGTCGTCGTTTCCCGGACGATGGGGTTTCCCCTGCTCCTGTCGGAGCCTGGGGAAGGGGGTTTCATGGTTCGCATCCGAGTCCTGGTCGTCGACGACCATCGCATCTTCGCCGAGTCGCTCGCCGCGGCACTGGCCGCGGAGCCGGACGTCGACGTCTCCGCCGCGGGCAGCGGTCCCGCCGCGGTGCGCTGCCTGGAGCGCGCGGCCGCCGAGGGCCGCCGCTTCGACGTGCTGCTCGTCGACGCCGACCTGGGCGGCGGGGTGCCGGGCGTACGGCCCGCCGTGCCCGTCCAGGAGGTCGGCGAGGACGGCCTCGTCGACGGGATCTCGCTGGTCGCGGGGGTGCGCTCGGCGCAGCCCGGGGTGCGGACGGTGGTGCTCGCCGAGAAGGACGACCCCCGGCGCGCGGCGCTCGCGCTCCAGGCCGGCGCCTCCGGGTGGGTCGCCAAGGACTGCTCGCTGTCGCGGCTGCTCACCGTCATCCGGGGGGTGCTGCGCGACGAGACGCATCTGCCGCCCGCCCTGCTCACCGGGGTGCTGCGCGAGCTGACCGCGGCCCGCAAGCACCGCACCGAGAGCGAGCGGCTGGTGGAGTCGCTGACCCCGCGCGAGCGCGAGGTGCTGCGCTGCATGGTGGCCGGGCTCGGCCGCAAGGCCGTCGCCGAGCGGCTGTTCCTCTCCCCGCACACCGTGCGCACCCACATGCAGAACGTCCTCGGCAAGCTCGGCGTGCACTCCACCCTCGCCGCCGTCGCGCTCGCCCGGCGGGCCGGGGTCGGGCCGGTGGACCTAGCCGGGGATGTTGTCGAACGGGGCGGTCAGCTGGCGTAGCAGCCCGGCCAGTTCACCGCGCTGCGCCCGGGACAGCTCGGCCAGCAGCGCGCGTTCCTGCTCCAGCAGCCCGGCGAGCGACTGGTCGGCGCGGTCGCGGCCCTCGTCGGTGAGCCGGACCAGCACCCCGCGCCGGTCGCTGGGGTCGGGCAGGCGCTCGACCAGGCCCTTCTTCGCCAGCCGGTCGATGCGGTTGGTCATGGTGCCCGAGGTGACCAGGGTCTGCGTCAGCAACTGCCCGGGGGAGAGCTGGTAGGGCGCGCCCGCGCGCCGCAGCGCGGTCAGCACGTCGAACTCCCAGGGCTCCAGGCTGTGCTCGGAGAAGGCCAGCCGGCGCGCACGGTCCAGATGCCGGGCGAGCCTGCTCACCCGGCTGAGCACCTCGAGCGGTTCCACGTCGAGGTCGGGGCGCTCCCTGCGCCACGCCGCGACCAGCCGATCGACCTCGTCCTCCATGACGATCAGTGTAGTGGTTGTGTCGATGTGAAGTCTCTTGAGGCCGAACCTCGCGACTGTAAATATCTTGATATCGAGCTTCTTCTCGACAAGGTCTCTTGACGTCGAGATAAATGCGGGGGAAGACTGAGGCCATGACCTCGCCGACCTGGGACCCCGCCCAGTACCTTCGTCATGCCGGCCACCGGGCCCGCCCCTTCGCCGACCTGCTCGCCCGCGTCCCCGACCTGCCCGGCGACCCGCCCCGCGTCGCCGACCTCGGCTGCGGCCCCGGCAATGTCACCGCCGTCCTCGCCGAGCGCTGGCCGGCCGCGCACATCACCGGCTACGACAACTCGCCCGCCATGCTCGACCAGGCGCTCACCGAGTTCGCGGGCCCGACCCCGGGCGGCGGCAGCCTGCACTTCGCCCACGCCGACCTGCGCGGCTGGACACCGCCCGAGCCGTACGGCCTGATCGTCTCCAACGCCGCCCTCCAGTGGGTCGACGGCCACCTGGACGCCTTCCCCGCCTGGCTGGACGCGCTCACGCCCGGCGGCACCTTCGCCTTCCAGGTGCCCGACAACATCGACGCGCCCCTGCACGCCCTCATGCGCGAACTCGCCGCCACCCCCCGCTGGAAGGGCCTGCTCGGCGACGTACTGCGCCACGAGACGTCCGTGCACACCCCCGGCGTCTACCTGGACCGGCTGGCCCGGCTCGGCTGCGAGGCCGACGTCTGGCAGACGACGTACCAGCACATCCTGACCGGCCAGGACCCCGTCCTCGACTGGGTCAAGGGCACCGGCCTGCGCCCGGTCCTCACCGTGCTCGGCGGCGACCCCGAGGCCCGCGACGCGTTCCTCGCCGCCTACCGCGACCTGCTGCGCGAGGCCTACCCGGCCACGCCCTACGGCACCGTGCTGCCCTTCCGCCGGCTGTTCGCCGTCGCCCGCAAGGGAGGCCGGCGATGATCGCCGCCGTGGACCATGTGCAGCTGGCCGCGCCGCCCGGCAGCGAGGACCTGCTGCGGGCCTTCTACGTCGACGTGCTCGGCATGACCGAGGTCGCCAAGCCCCCGGTGCTCGCCGCCCGCGGCGGCTGCTGGTTCCGGGCCGGGGCCGCGCACCTGCACCTCGGGATCGAGGAGGACTTCCGGCCGTCCGCCAAGGCCCACCCCGGGCTGCGCGTCACCGGCATCGAGGAGTACGCCGCCCGGCTCACGGCCCGCGGCGCGACCCCGGCCTGGGACGGCGACCTGCCCGGACACCGGCGCTTCTACTGCCTCGACCCGGTCGGCAACCGGCTGGAGTTCCTCGAACCCGAGAAGTGAGGGGTTTGCCCCGGCCCGTCCCGGTAACCCGCAGAAGTGACCACCGAAGTCCGAGCGACCTGGAGTGATTCACTGTGGCTCATGACCAGAAGGCCAAGGCCAAGGCGGAACAGGCCAAGGGCAAGGTCAAGGAAGCGGCCGGGCGCGCCGTGGGCAACGAGCGCATGACGGCCGAGGGCCGGGCCGACCAGGCAAAGGGCGACGCCCGCCAGGCCAAGGAGAAGGTGAAGGACGTCTTCAAGGACTGACGCGCCCGCGCAGGCTCGGGGACGAAGACCTGCGCAGCCTCGGGGGCGGACCCGCGCAGGCTCGGGGACAGAGAACTGCGCGGGCGCGGGGCCCGGAACCCCGCAGCCCCGGGGCAGATGACAGGAGTCCCGCACCCACCGCGGAAGCGGCAGGTGCGGGACTCCTCGTCGTCCCCTGCCGGGCGGGGCTCCTCGTCGTCCGTCGCCGGACGGGACTCCTCGTCGTCCCCTGCCGGGCGGGGCTCCGCCCGGGCTCCGGGCCCCGCCTCAGCTCTTGCGATGCCCTATCAGCCGCGGCTTCGCCTCCAGGCCGTCCAGGCCGTGCCACGCCAGGTTCACCAGATGCGCCGCGACCTCGGCCTTCTTCGGGCGGCGCACGTCCAGCCACCACTGGCCGGTCAGCGCGACCATGCCGACCAGCGCCTGGGCGTACAGCGGCGCCAGCTTCGGGTCGAAACCGCGGCTCTTGAACTCGCGCCCCAGGATGTCCTCCACCTGGGTGGCGATGTCCGAGATCAGCGAGGCGAACGACCCCGTCGACTGCGGGATGGGCGAGTCACGGACCAGGATGCGGAAACCGTCCGTGTACTCCTCGATGTAGTCCAGCAGCGCGAAGGCCGCCTGCTCGCACAGCTCCCGGGGATGCCCCGCCGTCAGCGAGCCGGTCACCATGTCGAGCAGCCGGCGCATCTCCCGGTCCACCACGACGGCGTACAGGCCCTCCTTGCCGCCGAAGTGCTCGTAGACCACCGGCTTGGACACCCCGGCCTTCGCCGCGATCTCCTCCACCGACGTGCCCTCGAAGCCCTTCGCGGCGAACAGCGTCCGACCGATCTCCAACAGCTGCTGACGGCGCTCGGCACCGGTCATCCGGGTGCGGCGCGCACGCCGCGGCTTGTCGGGGCTCGGGGTGCTTGAGTCGGTCGCCACGGCGTCAATCATGCCGCGTCGGCCGTCTCCGTCCGGCGCCGGGCGCCGTCTTCACCGGTGTTGCGGCGGGAATCGATACGCGAGCGTGACGGCCAGCGCACGTCGTACGCCCAGCCGAGCATCTCGCACCAGCGGATGATGCGGGCCGAGGAGTCCACCTGCCCGCGCTCCACACCGTGCCGCGCGGAAGTCGGATCGGCGTGGTGCAGGTTGTGCCAGGACTCGCCACACGACAGCACCGCCAGCCACCACACGTTGCCCGAACGGTCCCGCGACCTGAACGGCCGCTTGCCGACGGCGTGACAGATCGAGTTGATCGACCACGTCACATGGTGCAGCAACGCCACCCGGACGAGGGACCCCCAGAAGAACGCGGTGAACGCCCCCCACCACGACATCGTGACCAGCCCGCCGATCAGCGGCGGCAGCGCCAGCGACAACGCCGTCCACAGCACGAACTGACGGGAGATCGCCCGGATGACCGGGTCCTTGACCAGGTCCGGCGCGTACTTCTCCTGCGGCGTCTGCTCCTCGTCGAACATCCACGCGATGTGGGCCCACCACAGGCCCTTCAACAGCGCGGGCACCGTCTCGCCGAACCGCCAGGGCGAGTGGGGGTCACCCTCCGCGTCGGAGAACTTGTGGTGCCTGCGGTGGTCGGCGACCCAGCGCACCAGCGGCCCCTCCACCGCCAGCGAACCCGCGATCGCCAGCGCGATCCGCAGCGGCCGTTTGGCCTTGAACGAACCATGGGTGAAATAGCGGTGGAAACCGATCGTGATGCCATGACAGCCCAGGAAATAGAAGAACACCAGCAGACCGAGGTCCAGCCAGCTCACTCCCCAGCCCCACGCCAGCGGCACCGCGGCCAGCAGCGCGAGGAACGGAACGATGATGAAGAGAAGAAGGGTGATCTGCTCGACGGAGCGCTTCTGCTCGCCGCCCAGAGTGGCGCGGGGCAGGGGAGCGCCGTCGGTCGCCCGCGGTTCGTCGGCGATCACATCGGAGCTCGTGGTCATGGGGCGTCCCCTGTGGGGTCGAGGGTGGAGGCAGATACCGCGGTCGGCGGGATCGCACCGAACGGACACAGGCCGGGTGACCCGTTCCTACGGTTCCGTAACCTACGGCGACGTAAGTATGGCAGTGCGTCGCCTCGCGGCAAGGGCCCGAGAGCCTGCGCGTCCGCGCGGACACCTATCCTTGGAGTCGGTCGGACAGCGCGGTCCGCTCTGTTACTTCCCGGATGTCCGTCCCCTAAGCGGCACCCGCCGCGGCCCGGACGCCCGGTTCCCTCCAGACGAGCTTCACCACTGCAAGGAGCCGCACCTGTGAGCAGTGCCGACGACCAGACCACGACGACCAGCACCGAGCTGCGCGCCGACATCCGGCGACTGGGCGACCTTCTCGGCGAGACCCTCGTCCGCCAGGAGGGCCCCGAACTGCTCGAACTCGTCGAGAAGGTCCGCCGCCTCACCCGCGAGGACGGCGAGGCCGCCGCCGAGCTGCTGCGAGGCACCGAACTCGAGACCGCCGCCAAGCTGGTCCGCGCCTTCTCCACCTACTTCCACCTGGCCAACGTCACCGAGCAGGTGCACCGCGGCCGCGAACTGCGGGCCCGGCGCGCCGCCGAGGGCGGACTCCTCGCCCGCACCGCCGACCGGCTCAAGGACGCCGACCCCGAGCACGTACGCCAGACGGTCGAACACCTCAACGTCCGCCCCGTCTTCACGGCCCACCCCACCGAGGCCGCGCGCCGCTCCGTCCTCAACAAGCTCCGGCGCATCGCAGCGCTCCTGGAGACCCCCGTCATCGAGTCCGACCGCCGGCGCCACGACACCCGGCTGGCCGAGAACATCGACCTCGTCTGGCAGACCGACGAGCTCCGCGTGGTCCGCCCGGAACCCGCCGACGAGGCCCGCAACGCCATCTACTACCTCGACGAACTGCACGCCGGCGCCGTCGGCGACGTCCTGGAGGACCTCACCGCCGAACTCGAACGGGTCGGCGTGCGCATCCCCGACGCCACCCGCCCCCTCACCTTCGGCACCTGGATCGGCGGCGACCGCGACGGCAACCCCAACGTCACCCCGCAGGTCACCTGGGACGTGCTGATCCTCCAGCACGAACACGGCATCAACGACGCCCTCGACACCATCGACGAACTGCGCGGACTGCTGTCCAACTCCATCCGCTACGCCGGCGCCACCGAGGAACTCCTCGAATCCCTGCGCGCCGACCTCGACGTGCTGCCCGGCATCAGCCCCCGCTACAAGCGGCTCAACGCCGAGGAGCCCTACCGGCTCAAGGCCACCTGCATCCGGCAGAAGCTCGTCAACACCAAGCAGCGCCTGGCCACCGGCACCCCCCACGAGCCCCGAGCCGACTACCTCGGCACCGCCGAACTCCTCGCCGACCTGCGCCTCATCCAGAACTCGCTGCGCGAACACCGCGGCGGCCTGTTCGCCGACGGGCGCCTGGACCGCACCATCCGCACCCTCGCCGCGTTCGGCCTCCAGCTCGCCACCATGGACGTACGCGAACACGCCGACGCCCACCACCACGCCCTCGGCCAGCTCTTCGACCGGCTCGGCGAGGAGTCCTGGCGCTACACCGACATGCCCCGCGACTACCGCGCCAAGCTGCTCGCCAAGGAGCTCCGCTCGCGCCGGCCCCTCGCCGGCACCCCGGCCCCGCTGGACGCCGCCGGCGAGAAGACCCTCGGCGTCTTCCTCACCGTCAAGAAGGCCCTGGAGGTCTTCGGCCCCGAGGTCATCGAGTCGTACATCATCTCCATGTGCCAGGGCGCCGACGACGTCTTCGCCGCCGCCGTCCTCGCCCGCGAGGCCGGCCTGCTCGACCTGCACGGCGGCTGGGCCCGGATCGGCATCGTGCCGCTCCTGGAGACCACCGACGAGCTCAAGGCCGCCGACACCATCCTCGAGGAGATGCTCTCCGACCCGTCCTACCGCCGCCTCGTGGCACTGCGCGGCGACGTCCAGGAGGTCATGCTCGGCTACTCCGACTCCTCCAAGTTCGGCGGCATCACCACCTCCCAGTGGGAGATCCACCGCGCCCAGCGCCGGCTGCGCGACGTCGCCCACCGCTACGGCGTCCGGCTGCGCCTCTTCCACGGCCGCGGCGGCACCGTCGGCCGCGGCGGCGGCCCCTCGCACGACGCGATCCTCGCCCAGCCCTGGGGCACCCTGGAGGGCGAGATCAAGGTCACCGAGCAGGGCGAGGTCATCTCCGACAAGTACCTCGTGCCCTCCCTCGCCCGGGAGAACCTGGAACTGACCGTCGCCGCGACGCTCCAGGCGTCCGCCCTGCACACCGCGCCCCGCCAGTCCGACGAGGCGCTCGCCCGCTGGGACGCGGCGATGGACGTCGTCTCCGACGCCGCCCACTCCGCCTACCGCAGGCTCGTCGAGGACCCCGACCTGCCGACGTACTTCCTCGCCTCCACGCCGGTCGACCAGCTGGCCGACCTGCACCTCGGCTCGCGGCCCTCCCGCCGCCCCGGCTCGGGCGTCTCGCTCGACGGACTGCGCGCCATCCCCTGGGTCTTCGGCTGGACCCAGTCCCGGCAGATCGTGCCCGGCTGGTTCGGCGTCGGCTCCGGCCTCAAGGCGCTGCGCGAGGCGGGCCTCGACACCGTGCTCGACGAGATGCACGAGCACTGGCACTTCTTCCGCAACTTCATCTCCAACGTCGAGATGACGCTCGCCAAGACCGACCTGCGGATCGCCCAGCACTACGTCGACACCCTGGTCCCGGACGAGCTCAAGCACGTCTTCGACGCCATCCGCGCCGAACACGACCTCACCGTGCGCGAGGTCCTGCGGGTCACCGGGGAGAGCGAACTCCTCGACGCGCAGCCGGTGCTGAAGCAGACGTTCAGCATCCGCGACGCCTACCTGGACCCGATCTCCTACCTCCAGGTGGCCCTGCTCAAGCGGCAGCGCGACGCGGCCGCCGCGGGCGAGGAGCCCGACCCGCTGCTCGCCCGCGCCCTCCTGCTCACTGTCAACGGCGTGGCGGCGGGCCTGCGCAACACCGGCTGACCGGACACGGCGACACGACGCGCGGGTGCCCCGAGCAGGCGGGGGCGCCCGCACGCGGCGTTCGGGGGGAGAGAGATCAGGCGGGAGAGGCGCGGCGCGGTCAGTCGACGAGGGCGAAGGCCGCCGTCAGCAGGGCCACGCCCGAGCCGCACAGCGCCCACGCGATCCGGGTCCGGCGCAGGCCGCCCGCGACGACCAGCGAGGCCAGCAGCAGCGCACCGCCCAGCGGCACCCACGCGTACAGGACGCCGGCCGCACCCGAGCGGACCACCTGGTCGCTGTCCGGCTTCACGATCACGGTGTACGTACGCCCCTTGCGCACCGCGACACCCTTGTCGATCACGACCTGCCTGCGGGCCGTCGACCCCGCCGTCATCGGCGTGTACGGGCCGGTGCAGGTGTCCTCGGCGCACGCCGTGACCGCGAGCGTGCCCTGCTCGCGCCCCTTGGTGAGCATCACGTACTGGGCGGTGCCCCAGGACCCCCACACCCCGGCGACCAGGATCAGCACCGCGATCGCGCCCATCGCCGCGGCACGGCCGAACCGCAGCGCGGGGTGGACGCCCGGACGGGACCCGGCGGAGGCAGCAGCAGGCATGGCCGGGATCATTGGCCATGCCTTGGCGCCCGGTCAACTCGGCCGGGGTCCGACGGGCGACAAGTCAGGAGTTGTACGCGCTTTGCGCCCGCTCCAGGCCCTCCGTCACCAGACACTCCACCGCGTCCGCGGCCCGGTCGACGAAGTAGTCGAGCTCCTTGCGCTCGCCCGACGAGAAGTCCTTGAGCACGAAGTCCGCGACCTGCATCCGGCCCGGCGGCCGCCCGATCCCGAAGCGCACCCGGTGATAGTCGGGGCCCATCGCCTTCGTGATCGACTTCAGGCCGTTGTGCCCGTTGTCCCCGCCGCCGAGCTTCACCCGCAGCGTGCCGTAGTCGATGTCCAGCTCGTCGTGGACGGCCACGACCTGCGCGGCGGACACCTTGTAGAAGTCGCGCAGCGCGTTCACCGGCCCGCCGGAGAGATTCATGTACGACATCGGCTTTGCGAGGATCACGCGGCGGTTCGCGGGGCCCGGCGGGCCGATGCGGCCCTCCACCACCTGGGCCTGCGCCTTGCCCGCCCGCTTGAACTTCCCGCCGATCCGCTCGGCGAGCAGATCGGCCACCATGAAGCCCACGTTGTGCCGGTTCATCGCGTACTCCGGGCCCGGGTTGCCGAGCCCGACGACGAGCCAGGGGCCCTCTGCCGGTGTGGTCACGTCCTTGTCTCCTTGATACGGCACCAGCCGCCGCCCCCGGGAAGGAGGCGGCGGCTGGTGCGCGGACTGGCCGGCCGCCGACGGCGGCCGTGGGGCCGTACCGAGGATCACGCCTCGGCGACGGCCTCCTCGCCCTCGGACTCCTCGCCCTCGGGGGCCTCCTCGGCCTGCGCGGCCAGGACCTGCAGGACGACCGCGTCGTCCTCGACGGCCAGGGTCACGCCGGACGGCAGGGCGATGTCCTTGGCGAGGACCGAGGCACCGGCCTCGAGGCCCTCGACGGAGACGGTGAAGCCCTCGGGGATGTGGGTGGCCTCGGCCTCGACCGGCAGCGCGTTCAGGACGTGCTCGAGCAGGTTGCCGCCCGGGGCCAGCTCGCCCTCGGCGTGCACGGGGATCTCGACCGTGACCTTCTCGCCACGCTTGACCAGCAGCAGGTCGACGTGCTCCAGGTGACCGCGCACCGCGTCGCGCTGCACGGACTTCGGGATCGCCAGCTCGTTGGCCTTGCCGTCGATGTCCAGGGAGATCAGGACGTTCGGCGTACGCAGCGCGAGCAGCAGGTCGTGGCCCGGGAGGGTCAGGTGCTTCGGGTCCGTGCCGTGGCCGTAGAGGACGACCGGCACCTTGTGCGCGCGGCGGATGCGGCGGGCGGCACCCTTGCCGAACTCGGTGCGGGTCTCGGCGGCGAGCTTCACCTCGGACATGTTCACTCCTCGTAGATACGTGGGAATCGGATGGGTCACCCGGCCACGAACGGCCTGCTACGAAGAGCGCGTCGATAACGGACAACCGGTTCCGCGCAAACGGAAACGGCCTCCCTCGCCGAGCAACTTCAGCAGTCTACTCGGAGAGGGAGGCCGTCCCCAAAAGGATCAAGCGCGAGCGGTCCTGCGACCGCTCACGAGCGGAGGTTGCAGAAACCTCACTGCTCGTCGAAGAGGCTGGTCACCGAACCATCCTCGAAGACCTCACGCACCGCGCTCGCGATCGTCGGCGCGATCGACAGCACCGTGATCTTGTCCAGACCCTGACCCAGCTCCGCCGGCGTCGGCAGCGTGTTCGTGAACACGAACTCGCTCACCCGCGAATTCTTCAGCCGGTCCGCCGCCGGACCCGACAGCACACCGTGCGTCGCCGTCACGATGACGTCCTCCGCACCGTGCGCGAACAGCGCGTCCGCCGCCGCGCAGATCGTGCCACCGGTGTCGATCATGTCGTCCACCAGCACACAGACCCGGCCCTTGACCTCACCCACGACCTCGTGGACGGTCACCTGGTTCGCCACGTCCTTGTCACGCCGCTTGTGCACGATCGCCAGCGGCGCGCCCAGACGGTCGCACCAGCGGTCCGCCACCCGCACCCGGCCCGCGTCCGGCGACACGACCGTCAGCTTGTCGCTGTGCACCTTGCCGCCCACGTAGTCCGCCAGCAGCGGCAGCGCGAACAGGTGGTCCACCGGACCGTCGAAGAAGCCCTGGATCTGATCCGTGTGCAGATCCACCGTCAGAATCCGGTCCGCACCCGCCGTCTTCATCAGATCGGCGACCAGACGGGCCGAGATCGGTTCACGTCCACGGTGCTTCTTGTCCTGCCGCGCGTAACCGTAGAACGGCACGATCACGGTGATGGAGCGAGCCGACGCACGCTTCAGCGCGTCGATCATGATCAGCTGCTCCATGATCCACTTGTTGATCGGAGCCGTGTGGCTCTGGATCAGGAAGCAGTCCGCGCCACGCGCCGACTCCTGGTAACGGACGTAGATCTCGCCGTTCGCGAAGTCGAAGGCCTTCGTCGGGACAACCCCGACACCCAGCTCGTGGGCGACCTCCTCGGCAAGCTCGGGGTGGGCGCGGCCGGAGAAGAACATCATCTTCTTCTCGCCGGTCGTCTTGATCCCGGTCACAGCACAGTCTCCTCAGAGGGTGTCTCAGCTGGGTGCATCTATCACGGTACGCCCACTTGGGCGCACTCGTTTTCCCGGGGGTTCCGGTCAGTCCTGGCCCTCGCGACGCCCGTCCGCCGCCTCGGCGGCCTGCGCCGCCGCGCTGCCCGGACGCTTGCGCGCCACCCAGCCCTCGATATTGCGCTGCTGGCCGCGGGCCACCGCCAGCGAACCGGGCGGAACGTCCTTCGTGATCACGGAGCCCGCCGCGGTGTACGCACCGTCCCCGACCGTGACAGGCGCCACAAACATATTGTCCGACCCGGTACGGCAGTGCGACCCGACCGTCGTGTGGTGCTTGTCCTGACCGTCGTAGTTCACGAACACACTCGCCGCACCGATGTTCGAGTACTCGCCGATCGTCGCGTCACCCACATACGACAGATGCGGGATCTTCGTCCCCTCACCGACCGTGGCGTTCTTCGTCTCGACATACGTGCCGATCTTCGACTTCAGCCCCAGCCGCGTACCCGGCCGCAGATACGCGAACGGCCCCACACTCGCCTGCGGCCCCACATGCGCGCTCACCGCGACCGTGTTGTCCACCCGCGCACCCGCGTCCACCCGCGTGTCCGTCAGCCGCGTGTTCGGACCCACCTCCGCGCCCTCACCGATGTGCGTGACACCGTGCAGCTGCGTACCCGGGTGAATCAGCGCATCCCGCTCGAACGTGACCGTCACATCGACCCACGTCGACGCCGGATCCACCACCGTCACGCCGTCCATCATCGCCGCCGTCAACAGACGGTCGTTGAGAATCCGACGCGCCTCGGCGAGCTGCACACGGTTGTTGATGCCGGCGATCTCCCGGTGGTCCGCCGCCACCGACGCACCCACCCGGTGCCCCGCCTCACGCAGGATCCCGAGCACGTCCGTCAGGTACTCCTCACCCTGACTGTTGTCCGTCCGCACCTTCTTCAACGCGTCCGCCAACAACGGCCCGTCGAACGCGAACACACCGGAATTGATCTCCCGGATCGCCCGCTGCTCCTCGGTCGCGTCCTTGTGCTCCACGATCTCCGTCACCGCACCCGACGCCCCGTCACGCACGATACGGCCGTAGCCCGTCGCGTCCGGGACCTCCGCCGTCAGCACGGTCACCGCGTTGCCGTCGCCGCGATGCGTGTCCGCGAGCGCCCGCAGGGTCGCACCGGTCAGCAGCGGAGTGTCACCGCAGACCACCACCACGGTGCCGTCCACGTCACCGCCGAGCTGCTCCAGGCCGATGCGCACCGCGTGGCCCGTGCCGTTCTGCTCCTCCTGCACGGCCGTACGCGCCTCGGGGTCCGCCTCGGCGAGGTGCGCGCGCACCTGCTCCCTGCCGTGCCCGACGACGACGACCAGGTTCTCCGGGTCCAACTCGCGGGCTGCGGCGAGCACGTGGCCCACCAGGGAGCGGCCGCACAGCTCGTGCAGGACCTTGGGTGTGGCCGACTTCATACGGGTGCCCTCACCCGCTGCGAGAACGACGACGGCTGCCGGGCGCATGGAGCTCACGGGGTTGCCCTTCGGCTGGTGGTGCGGGGACGGACTACCGCAGAATACCGGGGCGTTTTGTGCGGGACATGCGAGTGGGCCCTGACAGTGCTGTCGGGGCCCACTCACGTCCGCGCTCCCGGGGAAGGATTCGAACCTCCATATGTGACACCAAAAGACACCGTCCTGCCCTTAGACGACCCGGGATCGCCTTTATGTCCGGTTCGATAGATCGCCCGGACGGACAGCCCCTACTATGCCGTACCACCAGCCCTCGATGCGACGGTATAGCTCGGCTCCGTCCCGCACGTCGACGCGCAGACATCCGTGATAGGCCTCGCCGGTGTTCTTCCGATTGGTGCTGGGCCTGTGTTTCTTCAGGGTCGTCTTCAGGAGTTCGGTGGGCTCGATGCCGACGTGTGACGCCCAGAACTGCTCGGCGGCCGCCACGTTCGCGGTCTCGTGGATGTGTACGGCGAACCTGAGCTTTTCTGGTTCCACCTGGAGCAGCCTCAGCCAGGCCAGGAAGACCGTCACCATGTCCGGGTCGCTGTTCACGAACGTCACGCGTTCCCTGCGGCTGTAGGACTTGCTCTTCGCTCCCTCGGCCCAGTACAGGCCCACGCCGAGCAGGAAGAGTTCGCGTTCACTCAGCCGCTCCACTTCGGCCATCGCGCATTGTTTCGTGCGCTGACGCTCTTCTTCGCGCAGCCGCATCTTGGCTTCCCAGCCCCGCTTCGCGATCGCCGAGGACTCCTCGCGGGTGCGCGTTTGCTTTGCGGGCTTCGGCAGGTCCCGTACCCACAGTGAGATCGAGCTCTTGGAGCAGCCCAGCTCCGCCTGGATCCGGTCGTACGTCCAGCCCTGGAGCCGTAGCTCCCGCGCCCGTTCCCGCATGTCGTCCTTCGCTCGTGGGCGCTTCGTCCACTCCGGGGGTGGTTCCCCCTTCACCAGGCGGTTGAGGAGGTCGTTGTTGAAGACCTTCAGCTCGTCGCAGATCTGGCGGCGGCTCTTGCCCGCCCGGCGCAGTGCGAGTGCCTGTTCGCGGAGGTTCTCGTAGTCGGCGTACCTGTCGTGGGGATGTGCCATGGGCATATCGTTCGAGCGGAATTGTGGCTTCCGGGGTCGAACGGGAGTGATTCACCAGTTCGAGGGATTTCGAAAGGTTTCGGGGCTGTTCCGTGGGGGTGTGGGGCCTGTACAGGGCGGTGAAACTCACCGGAAAAGACACACCCGGCGCCCGTAGGCTGGACGCATGACCACGACGGGGGAAGCCCGCTCCACGGCCCGGCACGGCCCGTGGTGGTGGGACAGGTGGCGCAGTGCGGCGCTGGACGGGAGTCTGGCGCTGGTGTCCGCGGTGGAGTGTGCCGCGGAGGGTGTTCCGTTCGCTCGGGACGCGGGGATTCCGCTCGCGGCGGGGGTCGTCTTCGGTGTGGTGGCGGGCTCGGTCCTGCTGGTGCGCCGTAAGTGGCCGATCGCCGTGGTGCTCGTGTCGATCGCGATCACGCCGGCCCAGATGGGCTTTCTGATGGGCATCGTCGGGCTGTACACGCTGGCGGCGGCGGAGCTGCCGCGGCGGATCATCGTGGCGCTGGCCGGGATGTCGATGGTCGGCACGATGATCGTGACGTTCGTGCGGGCCCGGCAGGACATCGCGAGCGGTACGTGGACGCTGGGGGACTGGTTCGTCCCGTTCGCGTCGATCACGACGTCGCTGGGGCTGACCGCTCCGCCGGTGCTGCTGGGGTTGTACGTCGGTGCGCGGCGGCGGTTGATGGAGAGTCTGCGGGAGCGTGCGGATTCGCTGGAGCGTGAGTTGCAGTTGCTCGCGGAGCGGGCGGAGGAGCGCGCGGAGTGGGCGCGGGGCGAGGAGCGGACGCGGATCGCGCGGGAGATGCACGATGTGGTGGCGCACCGGGTGAGTCTGATGGTGGTGCATGCGGCGGCGCTTCAGGCGGTGGCGCGCAAGGATCCGGACAAGGCGGTGAAGAACGCGGCGCTGGTCGGGGACATGGGGCGGCAGGCGCTGACGGAGCTGCGGGAGATGTTGGGTGTGCTGCGCAGCGGGAGCGGTGTTCTGGGGGACAAGGGTGTGCGGCCGGGTGAGATGCCGGCGATTCCGTTGGCGGCGGTGGGTGCGGCGGCGGCCGCGGCGGCGGATTCGGCTCGTGAGGACGGTCCGGATCTGGGGGAGCTGGACGAGTTGGTGGGGCAGTCCGCGGCGGCGGGGATGACGGTGGCGCTGTCGGTCGAGGGGGTGGCGCGGTCGTACGCGCGGGAGATCGAGCAGACGGCGTACCGGGTGGTGCAGGAGGCGTTGACGAACGTGCACAAGCACGCGGCGGGCGCGAAGACGTATGTGCGGCTGGCGCATCGGGTGTCGGAGATCGCGATGCAGGTGGAGAACGAGCCGCCGCCTGAGCCTGCGTCGGCGTCCGCGGTCCGTCTGCCGTCGGGTGGGAACGGTCTGGTGGGGATGCGGGAGCGGGTGCTGGCTCTGGGCGGGGTGTTCGTGTCGGGGCCGACGGATGCGGGTGGGTTCCGGGTGTCGGCGGTGATTCCTTCGCCTTAGGCGGGGCCCTGCGTGTGTGGGGGCGTGGGGGGTGTCAGCCTGTGGTGAGGCGGACGGGTTCGATGCCGGAGACGAGGGTGGCGAGGGCTTGGTCGATGTCGGGGCCGAGGTACCAGTCGCCGGTGTGGTCGAGGGTGTAGACGCGTCCTTCGGCGTCGATGGCGAGGAGGGCCTGGGTGTCGGTCTCGGCGCCGAGGGGGCAGACCTCGGTGTCGAGTGCGTCGCCGAGGTCGCCGAGGGTGCGGGCGAGGTGGAGGCCGTGCAGGGGGTCGAGGTGGAGGGTGGTGGGGGCGATCTGGCGGCCGGTTCCGCCGGGTTCGAGGTGGAGTCCGCCGAACTCGGCCCATGCCTCGACGGCCGCGGGGAAGACGGTGTGCCGGTGTCCGGCGGGTGTGGTGTGGTCGCGCAGGGTGTCGGCCCAGTATTCGGCCTGCTTTATGTCCCATCGGCCGGGTTGCCAGCCGGCGGCGCGCAGGGTGGCGTCGACGGGTACGGGGAAGCGGGTCGTGGAGGTGCGGTCGGTGTGCATCTGCCCTTCGTTCGTCGTGCGTGCGTGCGTGCGGGTGCGGGTGCGGGTGCGGGTGCGGGTGCGTGCGAGTGGGTGCGGGTGGGGGTGTGGGGGTCAGTCGTCGCTCGTGGCGGGGTCGACGATGCGTACGCCGAAGTGGTCGCTGAGCGCGGTGCAGGCGCGGCACGGGGTGGCGAAGCTGCCGTGCAGGGGGTCGCCGTCCTCGCGGATGCGGCGGGTGGTGAGTTTGGCCTGGCGCAGGAGTCTGCGGGCCTCGCCGCTGGTCATGGGTTTGCGGGCGGCGCGTTTGCTGCGGGCGGCGTCGGCTGCGGCTATGTGGCGTGAGATGAGGATGGTCTCGGCGCAGCGGCCGGTGAACCGGTCGCGTTGGCCGCTGGTGAGGGTGTCCAGGAAGTCCTGGACGAGGGGGTGCAGGGAGGGTGCCTGGTCGCCGCGGGCGGCGGTGCCGGTGAGGGTGGCGCCGCGTACGGAGAGGGCGGCGGCGACGGTGGGCAGGATGCCGTCCCTGCGGTGTTGGAGGACGGGTGCGTCCGGTGTGTCGTCGGCGCTCCAGCCGACGCGCGGGTCGCCGGCTCCGGGGGCTGTCCGGTCGCCGGGTGTGGCTGGTCGTGAGACGCCGAAGAAGCCGTCCCGTAGCGGCTGCTGACCTCCCGTTCGGGTTCCGGTCTCTGTCGCGCTCATGATCGTTTTCCCTCCCTGTGCATCCCCCCGGAGGACACAGACTGCCAAATGCCGTGGCCGGTGCGGAAGCTGGGGCGTGAGACACGCCAGCGTCCCGACGGCCCGTCACGAGGGGGTGACGGCTGGTCACGCAAGTGGAGGGCCGGTGACCCGTGTCGCCGTACCGCATAGGCTGTCGGCACCGCGATCCATGCGGTCAACGCGTTGGAGACAGTCGATACGGCCCGAACTACGCCAGAGGTGGTCATCGCGGATGGCGCACACGGTCCGTACAGAGTGCCGCAGGGGGCAACCGTCATGACGTCAGGTCGGCTCGGGCTGGGAACGCCTCCCGGCGGCCAGGCCGGGGGGCAAGCCGCGCCGCCGAACGCGGCGTACTCGGGGCAGGTCGTGCACTTCCCGGACCCGGTCCGGGCGGCCAGGCATCCCAGGGGGGTGCGGGTCGACGAGCGCGGGTATCCCGATTTCTCGCCGTACGCGCGTGCGGCGGCGGAGATCGCGGAGCCGCCGGAGGGTTTCGGGGTCGACGAGCTGCGGCTGACGGACTACGTGTCGGCGAACGCGGCGCTCGCGGCGGCCGGTCACGAGTTGTGGGACACGATCGCGAGTGTGGCGACGCCGCACGGCTGGACGTGGCATCACGTGGTCGGTTCGCGGCGTCTGGAGCTGGTGCCGGTCGAGGTGAAGGCGTTGCTGCGGCATCACGGTGGCATCGCGTCCGCGAACGTCGATCAGGCCAAGCGGGGGACCCGGCCGCTGCAGGAGACGCGGCCGGCGCACTTCGGGCTGCCGAAGTCGGCGGTGGCGGTGACCGAGCAGCAGATTCTGGGGGTCGAGGAGGATCTCGGCTACCGGCTGCCGGGTGCCTACCGTTCCTTCCTGAAGGCCGCCGGTGGTTGCGCGCCCGTCGGGACGGCGTTGTACGCGGAGTTGGGGCTGTTGCTGGACCAGCCGTTCTTCACGGTGCGTGAGGAGGCGGCGGTCAACGACCTCGTCTATGTCAACAAGTGTCTGCGCGACCATCTGACCAAGGACTATCTGGGCATCGGTTTCGTGCAGGGCGGTCTGCTCGCGGTGAAGGTGCGGGGCGAGGGCGCCGGTTCGGTGTGGTTCTGTGCCTATGACGACGTGCGGGACGCGGATCCGGCGTTGCCGCAGGCGGAGCGCGTGGCGCGGCTGTTGTTGCCGTGCGGCGAGGACTTCGACGTCTTTCTGTCCCGGCTGGCCGGTTCTCCGCCGGAGTTGGAGACGGTGGCGAATCTGATGGTGGACGGCGGCTTCGCCCGGTCCGTCCCGGTCACCGCGGTGGGGGAGTGAGCTGAGCATGGTGACGTTCGCGCAGGCGCAGGAGCGCGCCGAGGAGTGGATCAACGGTGACGTGCCCTCGTACCAGCACCGTGAGGTGCGGGTGCGGGAGTTCGATCTGGGTTTCGTCGTGTGGGCCGAGGACCGGGCGGACGGGCCGCGGTCGGACGGGGGCGGTCAGCGGCTGGTGATCGCGCGGGACAGCGGTGAGGCGACGCTGTGGCCCGCGCTGCCGGTGGGTGAGGTGATCCGCCGGTACGAGGAGGAGTACGGCCGTCCCGACGATGTCGACGACGCGGTGGCCGCGCCGGCGCCGGTGCGGGTGGATCTGAATCAGACGTCCTTCCTGTTGTCGCCGCCGGAGTGGTTGCAGGAGGCGGCGGACAAGCTGGGTATTCCGGATCGGCGGGGCGGGGAGCGTACGTCGGGGGGTTCGGCGGGTGTGTCCGCCGGGGCTTCCGCCGGGGGTTCCGGGGCTGCTGGGGCTTCGGGGTCTTCCGCGGCTTCCGCGGGGGGTGCTTCCGGGGCCGGTGTTTCCGACGGGGCCGTGGTGCAGGGCGGGTCGGGGGCCGGTGAGCCGGCAGCCGGCGGGCTTGCGGCCGGCGGGCTCGCGGAGACGCGGGCGGGGGTGCCGTTCGGGGCCGAGGAGATCGCGGACGCGGTGCCGGCCGGTGTGCCGTCGCCGGGGTCGCCCGGGAGCGGCACGGCGTGGCCGCCCGCCGCGGCGGGGGTTCCGGAGGGGGCGACTCCGTGGACGGGTACGGACACCAGCGGGGACGCGGGTGACGACCGTTCGGTGCCGCTGCCCGCGACCGTGTTCGCGCCGCCGCTGAGCGACGCGGGCGACGGTCCCTCCGACGCGTTGTCGGACGCCAAGACGGCGCTGATCTCGGGCGGGAGCCAGCTGCCGCCGACGGCGTTCGCGCCGGCGCTCGACGACTCGCGCACGCCGGGCGTGCAGGGTGCGCCCGGGGCGCACGGCGTCCCGAACGCGCCTGGGGCGCAGGGTGTGCCTGGCGCGCCGGGCGTGCAGGGTGGTGCGCCGGGGGCGCCCGGAGTTCCGGGTGCGCCGGGTGGTCCTGGCATGCCCGGTGGTCCTGGTACGCCGCCGCACGGCGCGTACCAGAGCAGCACGCCCCCTCCCGCGCCGTCAGCGCCGCAGGGGCACACGCCCCCGCCCCCGCCGCCGTACGGCTACCCGCCGGCGCCCGGCCCGCAGCAGGCGCCGTCCTACGGCTACCCGCACGCCCCGGGCGACCCCGGTACGCCGGGCGCGCCGGGCGGTCCTTCCGCCGAGCGCCGGCTGTCGCCGCACGCCGAGGACATCGCCGACGCCGCGACGAGCAAGGCCCCGCCGCCTCCGCGCGCGCGGCGCGGTGGTGCGGGCGCGCCGCCCCCGCCGCCTCCGCCGGTGCCCGGCGTGCCCGGCGCGCCCCAGGGGAGTGCGCCCCCGGCGCCTCCCGTACCGGGTGCGCCCGCGGGGGGCTATGTGCCGACCCAGATGGTGTCGTCGCTCGGTCCCGACGGGCCGCTTGTGCAGGGTGGCCCCGGCGCGCCGCAGCCTCCGCACGCCCCCGGGATGCCGGGTGCGCCCGGTGTGCCGAACCCGCCCGGCGGCGCGGGCAACGACCACTACGCCGCCACGATGCTCGCGAACCCGGGCCCGGTGGGACCGCCCGGCGCGCCGCAGCCTCCGGGCGCCCCCGGAGTGCCGGGTGCGCCGGGGGCGCCCATGGCTCCGGGCGCGCCCCTGCCGCCCGGGATGCCGGGCGCGCAAGGTCCCGCGGGCGGCGCGCCGGGCGCCGTGCACCACGCGGAGACCATGCTGGCCGGGCCCCCGGTGGGCGCCCCCGGCGCGTTCCCGCAGGCCCCGAACATGCCCGGAGCGCCTGGTGCGCCCGTGTATCCGGGTGCTCCCCAGCCCGCGCCGCCCGGCCCGGTGCCGATGGGGGCCGTGCCTCCGGGTGCGATGCCGCCGCCCGGGCAGCAGATGCCCGGTGCGCCGTCGGCGTACGGCTATCCGCAGCCGGGGCAGCCGACCGTCGGCCCGGGGTATCAGGCCGTGCTGCGCTACCGCGCGCAGGACGGTTCGGAGCAGCAGCTGATCCGGCGCTCGGCGCCGGGCACGCCGCACCCGGAGTGGCAGATCTTCCACGAGCTGCGCGGCATGAACGTGCCGCCGGACCAGGTGCTGGAGCTGCACACTGAGCTGGAGTCGTGCGCGCTGCCGGGCGCGTACTGCGCGCGGATGATCCGTGAGCAGTGGCCCCAGGCGCGCATCGCGAGCATCGCGCCGTACGGCACGGACCACGCGAGCCGGCAGCAGGGGATGCAGCAGCTGCTGGCCCACCAGGGCGAGTTGCACCAGGTCGCGGACGGCCCGGCCCGGCAGGCGCCGGTGCGCGCGCCGCTGCAGCCGGTGCACCCCGCCCCGCCGATCCCCCCGGAGGGCATCGCGCAGGAGCTGGCGGCGGCGTTCGGGCCGGGCGTGTTCCGGTTCGAGCAGGCGGCGGTGTCCCGGCAGGGCGTGCCGCCGGTCGTCGCGCACATCCTGGTCGCGGCGGGTCTGCCGGTGGACATGGGGCCGTTCTTCTGGGCGCAGGCCCAGCCCGGCCGCCCGGTGCCGACGCTGGCGGAGCTGGCGCAGGAACGCGGGGTGCAGCCGTCCGCGGACGCGGGCTCCTACCTCGTCATGGGCACCGACTTCGGCAAGGCGCTCTGCGTGCAGTACGGCACGGCGAACATCGTCGCGGTGCCGGTGGAGGCGGGGCCGGGCGGTGCCGCGGTGCCGCCGCAGTTCGTCAACACCGGGCTGCCCGAGTTCGCCCGCTGCCTGGCGCTGCTGGGCCGGATGTGGCGGCTGCGCTACGGCCTGAACCAGGAGCAGGCCGGCCGCTGGACGGTGGACTTCCAGGCGCAGCTCGCCGCCCTCGACCCGGCGGCGCTCGGTTCGCCGGAGAGCTGGTGGTCGGTGCTGCTGGAGCAGATGTGGGACGGCCTGCTGTGAGCCGTCCCTGACGGCTCCTCGCGGCGGCCGTGCCCGACCGCCGCCGACATGTGCGACGAGGGCCGCGTCCGGTCACCCGACCGGGCGCGGCCCTTTCGTATGCCCGCTCGCGCGCCTGAACGGCCGCGTGGGCCGTGACCTTCCTGCGGAGTGTCGCGTCATGAACACTTACGTCCTATCCATCAAGATGTGCGCGAGATCATCCTATGCATCATCATTTCGTGCTTTTCGCGTCTTTCGATGGAGAGGGGTCCCAGGATGAGTGGCGCACCGGTGTCTCCGTACGGCTTCCGCGTGGTGCGTGGGCGCGGTTACCACCCCGGCCGGGTGGACGCGTTCGCCGCGGCGCTCTGCGAGGACCGCGACGCCGCCTGGGAGCGGGCCGCGCGGCTGACCGTGCTGGCCAAGGAGATGGAGGCCGAGGCGGACCGGCTGCGCGCGGCCGTCGCGCGGCTCGCGCCGCAGTCGTACGACACCCTCGGTGAGCGCGCGCAGCGGTTCTTCGGCCTCTGTCAGGAGGAGGCGCAGGCGCTCGAGGAGGGCGCGCGGCAGCAGGCGCAGCGCTGTGTGGAGGGGGCGCGTGAGCGTGCGGAGAGCGTGCGGAGTGCCGCGCAGGCGCACGCGGACGGCGTGCGCGCCGAGGCGGAGGAGCGCGCCCGGCAGCGCCTGCTCGCGGCGCGCGCCGAGGCCGACGAGGTGCGCGTCAGCGCCCGGCGCGCGGTGAAGGAAGGGCGCGGGGAGGCCTTGGCCGCGCTCCGTGAAGTGCGCCTGCGCACCGGTGCGATGCTCGACGAGCAGCAGAACGAGCACGCGCGGCGGTGGGCGGAGGCGGAGCGTGAGGCCGCCGAGCGCGCCGCCGCCCTGGAGGCGCACCACACCGAGCGCGCGGCGCGCGCCGAGGCCGCCCTCGCCGACGCCGGGCGCGCCCTGGCCGAGGCGGAGACGTCGGGCCGCCGTCGTCAGGAGGAGGCTCGCGCGCGTGCCGCGGAGATCCTCGCGGACGCCCGGCTGCGCCAGGACCGCATCGCCCGGGAGACCGAGCGGGTGCTGCGCGAGCACGGCGAGACCTGGGACGTCGTACGCGCGCAGATGGACGACGTACGCGACGACCTGTCTGCTCTCACCGGCGGCGCGGTCGTCGAGTGACCCCCGGCGGCGCTGCCGTCGAGTGCCCCCTGGCGGGATCACCCCGCGGCCCCGGACCGGCCGGTGGGTGACCCGGCCGGCTGTCATCCGCCCCTGTGCAGGGCCCCCGCGAGGATCCGGCCCTCCACCGCCTCGTACTGGCGGCGCTGTTCGCGGGCCTTGCGGCGGCCGGAGGCCAGGGTCCCGAGCCAGCCGCAGGCGAAGCCGAACGGGATGGAGACGATGCCGGTCGTGGTGAACGGGAACCAGTTGAAGTCGGCGTGCGGGAAGGCCGCGGCCGCGGAGCCGGAGACCAGTTTCGTGCCCGGCATCAGCGCCAGCACCGCGAGCGTGCCGCCGATGAGCGTGCACATGAGGCCCGCCCGGGTGTAGCGGCGCCAGAAGAGGCCGTAGACGAGTGCCGGGGCGAGGGCGGAGGCGCCCAGGCAGAAGGACAGGGTGATCAGCGGCTGGAGGCTGCGGTGCTGCACCAGGGTGGCCAGCAGGATCGCGGGTGCGCCCACCGCCAGGGAGGACAGCCGGGCGACGGTCATCTCGCGGCGCGGGGTCATGGGCGTGGCGCGGGCCGTGAAGACGTCGTGGGCGAGGGAGTTGGCGCAGGCGAGGATCATGCCGGCGACCGAGGCGAGCAGGGTCAGGAAGATGGCGGTGGTGACGGTGGTGAAGAGGAAGGTCTCGCCGGCCGACACGTCGGTGCCGAACGCGGCCCGTGAGCCCAGAAGGTAGGCGGTGTTGCCCTGCGGGTCGGCCCGCGCGATCGCCGCCCGTCCGATCAGCGCCGTGGCGCCGAACCCGATCACGGTGATGACCAGTACGAACAGGGCGACGCAGGACACCGCCCAGGACATCGAGCGGCGGACCTGGCGGGCGTGCGAGGCCGTGTACATGCGCATGGTGACGTGCGGCAGGCAGGCGCCGCCGAGGACCACCGTCAGCTCCGAGCTGATCATGTCCAGCCGGGACCAGGGGCCGCCGCCGAACTGGAGCCCCGAGTGCAGGAACGCGGACCCCGCTCCGCTGCGGCCGGCCGCGGCGGCGAAGAGGGCGCCCGGGTTCCAGTCGTAGCGCCGGAGGATCAGGGCCGCGACGACCGCGCCCGACCCGAGCAGCATCACGATCTTCAGGATCTGGATGACGGCGGTGCCCTTCATGCCGCCGATCGCCGCGTACCCGATCATGAGGGTGCCGAGGCCGACGATGCAGCCCGTCTCCAGCGAGTCGCCGGAGAAGCCGAGGATGAAGCCCATCAGCTGCCCGGTGCCCGCGAGTTGCACCAGCATCAGCGGGAGCAGCGCCGCGATGGTCACGACGCTCGTGGTGACGCGTACGCAACGGCCGGGCATACGGCGGGCCAGTACGTCCCCCATCGTGAACCGGCCCGCGTTGCGCAGGGGTTCGGCCAGCAGGAACATCAGCAGCATCAGCGACAGCGCGGTGCTCAGCGCCAGGACGATGCCGTCGTAGCCGCACAGGGCGACGACGCCGCTGGTGGCGAGGACAGTGGCGGCGGAGATGTAGTCGCCCGCGATGGCCAGGCCGTTGCGCAGCGGGGAAAGGGAGCCGAAGCCGGTGTAGTACGCGTCGAGGTCGTCGCGGTCGGGCCCGGTCAGTACGCACAGCAGCAGCGTGACGGTGGCCACGGCGCAGAACGCGATCAGGGACATGGCCTGCGCCGACCCGCTGAAGGCGGTCATCGGGCGGCCCGCCGTTTCGCGTCGACCTCGGACTGTCTGCGGATGCGGTCCGCGAGCGGGTCGACGCGGCGGCGCGCGGTGCGTTCGTAGCGGGCGATCGCCAGGCAGGTGACGGGGACCTGGAGCAGGGCGAGCAGCAGGCCGGTGGGCAGGCCGTCGGTGACCTCGCCGGTCATCAGGTCCGGCGCGAACGCGGACAGGACCAGGAACAGCGTGAAGTAGCCGAGCGCGGCGAGGGTGGCCGTGCGGCGCTGGCGGCGGTAGGCGCGGCGCAGGATCCGCAGGTCGCTGTGGTTGCCGAGGGGTGCCGGGCGGGGCTGCCGCCGTCGTTCCGGCCGCGGCGGCGGGGCCTGCGGGCGCCAGGGGTAGGTCAGTGTCTCGGGGACCGCCTCGGGTCGCGGCGGATACGGCGGTGGCGGGTACGGCGGTGGCGAGTGCGGGTTCGGCGGGTTCGGCGGTGGCGGGTACGGGTTCGTCGCGTATGGCGGTGACGCGTCGTGGTGCATCCCGGTGCTCCTTGCGTGGCTCGGGTCCGGTGCGGACCGCAAGGGAGTTTGGGGGGGGTGTGCGAGCACGCAGGCTACTCGCAGGTATCCGGAATGCGCCGGGATTTCCCCAAACTGGCCGGTCGGTACGCGCTTACCGCGGCATTCCGGCACCGATCCGGACGGTTACCGCGATTAACTCGGACCTTTCGGGGGCCGGTCGGGGAGGTGCCGTACCGGGGTGGCGTGGTGAAGGGGCGCCGACGGCCGCCCCGCGGCGGCGAGTTCGGGGGTGCCGGGGCGCCGGTCCCGGTCACGCGGTGTCAGCAGCGCTGCTCCGCCTTCTGCTTCAGCTCGACGAGCTGGACCCGCGCGTGGTCGAGGTCGCCGCGCCGCACGGTGTTCCGCGCGAACAGGAAGACGTACATCAGCTTGGGCCGGTGCGGGACCTGGGTCCACACCGTGCCGATCAGCTCCAGCGACTCCTGGAGCGAATCGCCGTCGTCCAGCGCGCTCTTCGGGTAGGCCGCGCGCACCTGGGCGAAGGTCGAGCCCGCGCCGATGCCCTCCGGGGTGTGCACGTTGTCCGCGGTGAGATAGGTGATGCCGAGCTTGCCGGACCAGCCGACGGTGATGCCGTTCGTGCCGGTGTCCGACATGCACGAGCCCACCGACTCCTCGCGGCGCTTCCACTCGCCCGTCGCCTCGGCCTGGTCGAGGGTCATCCCCACCCTCAGCTTCGAGAGTCCGTCGGGTCCGAGCACGCGCGGGGGCGGTGTGCTGTGCACGACGCTGATGCCGGGCAGGCTCCCGCCGGCGTCGTCCCCCGAGCCGATCGCGGGCGCGCAGCCCGCGAGCAGGACGGCGGCCGCGGCACCGGCCGTGGCGGTGAGGACGCGGGTGCGGGCGGCGTGTGCGTTCATGTGTTCCCCCTGTGAGACCGCTGGGATCCTAGGGGAGCCGGAGGAGGCGCGGTGGGGGATTTCCGGGCGACGGGCCGCTGATCAGTCCGTCAGCACCGGAAACCGCCGGGGTGCCACGAACAGCAGCACCAGGAAGGCGACCACGGCCGCGCAGGACGCCCCCAGGTACACCGCGTGCACGGCGTCCGCGACGGCGTGCCGGGTCGCCTCGGGCACGGTGCCCGCGTCGAGCGCGCGCGTGACGGAGTCCAGGTCGCTCGCCCCGCCCAGCCGCGCGGCCAGCACGCTGTTGGCGACGGCGCCGAAGACGGCCGCGCCGAGGGTCTGTCCGGTCTGCCGGCAGAACAGCACGGAGGCGGTGGTGGTGCCGCGTTCCGACCAGCCGACGGTCGACTGGACGCCGACGATGAGCGGCAGCTGGAACAGGCCGAGCGCCGCGCCCAGGAGCAGCATCAGCAGCATCGGCTGCCAGGCCTGCCCCGGATACGGCAGCAGCGGGAACGCGGACAGGATCAGCGCGGCCGCGCCGATGCCGGTCAGGGCGGTGTTGCGGAAGCCGATGCGGCGGTAGACGTGCTGGCTCAGGGCCGCCGCGATCGGCCAGGTCAGCGTCCACACCGAGAGCACGAACCCGGCGGCCACGGGCGCGAGTCCGAGGACGGACTGGGCGTAAGTGGGCAGGAAGACGGTCGGCGCCACCATCAGCAGGCCCAGCGCGCCGAGGGCGAGGTTGACCGCGGCGATGGTGCGTCGCCGCCAGACCCAGCCGGGGATGATCGGCTCCGCCGCCCGCCGCTCCACGAACACCACCACGCCCACCAGCGCGAACCCGGCCGCGAACAGGGCGAGCGACGGCGCGGACAGCCACGGCCAGGCCACCCCGCCCTGCACGAGCGCGGTGAGCAGCACGCCGCCGGCCGCGAACACGGCGAGCGCGCCCGCCCAGTCGATCCGGGCCCGGGTGCCGTTCTCGTGGCGGCGCGGCTCGTGGCGGCGCGGCTCGTGGAGGTGGCGCACGATCAGCCAGAGGGCGACCGTGCCGATGGGCAGGTTGACGAGGAAGATCCAGCGCCAGTCGGCGTACGCGGCGAGGACCCCGCCGATGCCCGGACCGGCGATCGCGGAGACCGCCCACACCGTGGACAGCTTCGACTGGATCTTCGGGCGTTCCTTCAGCGGGTACAGGTCGGCGGCCAGGGTCTGCACGGTGCCCTGGAGGGCGCCGCCGCCGAGCCCCTGCACCACGCGGAAGGCGATCAGCGCGGTCATGCTCCACGCGCCCGCGCACAGCAGCGACCCGAGCAGGAACACGATCGCGCCCGCGACCAGCACCGGCTTGCGGCCGAAGGTGTCGGAGAGCTTGCCGTAGACCGGCAGGGTGACGGTGACGGCGAGGAGATAGCCGGAGAACAGCCAGGAGAAGGTCGAGAAGCCGCCGAGGTCGCCGACGATCTGCGGGACGGCCGTGGAGACCACGGTGGAGTCCAGCGCGGACAGCGCCATCGCCAGCATCAGGGCGGCGACGACCGCGCCGCGCCGCTCGGTTCCCAGGGCCCTGGTGCCGGCCTCGTCTCGTGTCGCCGGACTCGTACCGCCCACCGTCGTCCCCTCCCCGTGCCCCCTGCATCCATCTGCCGCGGACAGCTTCCCACTTGACCGTGACGCGACGGGAGGGTGGAGGCTCGTCCGGTCGCCGGGTGGACACGACCCCGAGAAGGACTCCACCCGACGGTGGACAGCCCCTAGGGGTTGCTCCGTACCAGGGCCGGGGGAGGGTTCGTCCCGGCGGAGGACGAGCCGCGGCGATCGCTTCCTTAACCTGGCTTTATGCCGCTGGGGGGCGGTTCACCGAACCGCCGGGGGTGGGGTTTTCCCCCGGGAAAGACGGGGCTTCGCACCAGCGCGCCGGACCCCTTCGCACCGACAGACTCGATGACGAAGCGGTTCGCACGGCACCACCGCACACCCACCGGAACGCACGCCGGCGGACCACTTCATCCCACACGATGACCGACATAGGAGATACACCGTGACTTCGGCTGTGACCATTCCCAGGCACGGGGGCACTGGAGGGCGTACGGCCGTCGCCGCGCGGGCGCGGCAGGTCGTCAAGGCATACGGCTCCGGCGAGACCCGCGTCGTCGCCCTCGACCACGTCGACGTGGACATCGCCCGCGGCCAGTTCACCGCGATCATGGGCCCCTCGGGGTCCGGCAAGTCCACCCTGATGCACTGCCTCGCCGGCCTCGACACGGTGTCCTCCGGGCAGATCTACCTGGACGAGACCGAGATCACCGGCCTCAAGGACAAGAAGCTCACGCAGCTGCGCCGGGACCGGATCGGCTTCATCTTCCAGGCGTTCAACCTGCTGCCGACGCTGAACGCGATCGAGAACATCACGCTGCCCATGGACATCGCCGGGCGCAAGCCCGACCGCGAGTGGATGGACCGCGTGGTCACGACCGTGGGCCTCGCCGACCGGCTCAGGCACCGCCCGACGCAGCTGTCCGGCGGTCAGCAGCAGCGCGTCGCCGTGGCCCGCGCGCTGGCGGCCCGGCCGGAGATCATCTTCGGTGACGAGCCGACCGGCAACCTCGACTCGCGGGCCGGCGCCGAGGTGCTGGGCTTCCTGCGGCGCTCGGTCGACGAGCTCGGCCAGACCATCGTGATGGTCACCCACGACCCGGTCGCCGCGTCGTACGCGGACCGAGTGCTCTACCTCGCCGACGGCCGGATCGTCGACGAGATGCAGCAGCCGACCGCCGAGCAGGTCCTCGACCGCATGAAGGACTTCGACGCCCGGGGGCGTACGTCATGACCGTCCTGAAGACCTCGCTGCGCAACTTCCTCGCGCACAAGGGACGCATGGCCCTGTCCGCGATCGCGGTGCTGCTGTCGGTGGCGTTCGTGTGCGGCACGCTGGTGTTCACCGACACCATGAACACCACCTTCGACAAGCTGTTCGCGGCCACCTCCTCGGACGTGACGGTGAGCGCGAAGAGCGCCTCCGACACCGGTGAGACCACGTCCGACAACGGCCGCCCGCCGGTCATGCCGGCCTCGGTGGTCGCCACCGTGCGCGGCGCCGACGGTGTCGCCCGGGCGGAGGGGACGGTGTTCTCCACCTCGGTGACCGTCGTCGACTCGCAGAAGGACAACCTCTCGCCGAAGTCCGGCGCGCCGACCATCGTCGGCAGCTGGAACGGCAACGACGCCCGCACCATGAAGATCACCTCTGGTACGGCGCCGCACGGCTCCTCCCAGGTGATGGTCGACGCCGACACCGCCGACAAGCACCACCTGAAGCTCGGCGACGAGATCGACGTGATCAGCGCGGTCGGCACGCACACCGCGCGGATCTCCGGCATCGCCACCTTCACCGTCACCAACCCCGGCGCTGCGATCTTCTACCTGGACACCCGGACCGCCCAGGAGACCCTGGTCGGCCGGACCGGCGTGTACACGAACGTCAACGTCACCGCCGCCAAGGGCGTCACCGACCCGCAGTTGAAGCGGAACGTGAGCGCGGCCATCGGCGGCACCTACAAGGTGCAGACCGCCAAGGAGACCGCCGACGCCAACCAGAAGGACGTCGAGGGCTTCCTGAACGTCATGAAGTACGCGATGCTCGGCTTCGCCGGGGTCGCCTTCCTCGTCGGCATCTTCCTGATCATCAACACCTTCTCGATGCTGGTCGCCCAGCGCACCCGCGAGATCGGCCTGATGCGGGCCATCGGCTCCTCGCGCAAGCAGGTCAACCGCTCGGTGCTCACCGAGGCGCTGCTGCTCGGCGTCACCGGATCGATCCTCGGGGTCGGCGCGGGCGTCGGCATCGCGGTCGGCCTGATGAAGCTCATGGGCCAGATGGGCATGCACCTGTCGACGGACGATCTGACGGTCGCCTGGACCACCCCGGTGGTCGGCCTGGTCCTGGGCGTCGTCGTCACGATCCTGGCGGCCTACCTGCCGGCCCGCCGCGCGGGGAAGATCTCCCCGATGGCCGCCCTGCGCGACGCGGGCGCCCCGGCGGACGCCAGGGCCGGCCGCATCCGGGCGGCGGTGGGCCTGCTGCTGACGGCGGGCGGCGGCTTCGCGCTCTACCTCGCCTCCGCCGCGGCCAAGGCGACGGGCGGCTCGCTCTGGCTGGGTCTCGGCGTGGTGCTGTCCCTGCTCGGCTTCGTGGTCGTCGGACCGCTGCTCGCCGGCGGCGTGGTCCGCGTCCTCGGCACCGTCGTCCTGCGGGTCTTCGGCCCGGTCGGCCGCATGGCGGAGCGCAACGCGCTGCGCAACCCGCGCCGCACCGGCGCCACGGGTGCCGCCCTGATGATCGGCCTGGCGCTGGTCGCCTGCCTGTCCGTGGTCGGCTCCTCCATGGTCGCCTCCGCGACCGACCAGCTCGACAAGACCGTCGGCACGGACTTCATCATCCAGAACGACGGCGGCCAGCCCCTGGTCCCGCAGGCGGTCAAGGCCGTCAAGGACACCCCGGGCCTGAAGCGGGTCACCGAGTACAAGTCGACCACGGCCGACTACACGACCCCCGACGGCAAGACGCTCAAGGACACCGACATCACGGCGGCCGACCCGACGTACGCGATCGACCTGCGCACGAAGACCGTCGCCGGCCGGCTGAAGGACGCCTACCTGCCGAACTCGATGTCGGTTCACGACAAGTTCGCCAAGGCCCACGACATCCACCTCGGGTCGAAGATCAAGGTCGCGTTCAAGGACGGCGGCACGGCCGAGCTGACCGTGCGGGCGATCACCAGCAGCGACGGCCTGATCGACCAGGGCGCCAAGTACACGTCCATCGCGACGCTGGCCAGGTACGTGCCGGCCGACAAGATGCCGCTCGACGAGCTGGTCTTCGCCAGCGCCAAGGACGGGCAGCAGGACACCGCGTACAAGGCGCTGAAGTCGGCGCTGCACGACTACCCGCAGTACACCGTGCGCGACCAGACCGACTACAAGCAGGCGCTGAAGGACCAGATCGGCCAGCTGCTCAACATGATCTACGGCCTGCTGGCGCTCGCGATCATCGTCGCGATCCTGGGCGTGGTGAACACCCTGGCCCTCTCGGTGGTCGAGCGGACCCGTGAGATCGGCCTGATGCGGGCGATCGGCCTCTCCCGCCGCCAGCTGCGCCGCATGATCCGCCTGGAGTCGGTGGTGATCGCCCTGTTCGGCGCGCTGCTCGGCCTCGGCCTCGGCATGGCCTGGGGCGCCACCGCGCAGCAGCTGCTCGCCCTGGAGGGCCTGAAGGTCCTGGAGATCCCCTGGTCGACGATCGTCTCGGTGTTCATCGGCTCGGCGTTCGTCGGACTGTTCGCGGCACTCGTGCCGGCGTTCCGGGCGGGCCGGATGAACGTACTGAACGCGATCGCCACGGAGTAGCCGCGGCGTGATCGCCACGGTGCGGCCGCGGCGCGATCGCCACGGAGGAGCCGCGACGTGATCGCCACGGTGCGGCCGCGGCGCGATCGCCACGATGGAGCCGCGTGAGCGTCACGGAGCGGTCGCGCGGCGGCCGGTGACCACCGCACACGGGGGTTGCGGGGGACGGACCCGGTGCCGGGGAGCTTGGGGGCTCCTCGGCACCGGGTTCTTTTTCGCGTGTGAGCCCCTCGTGTGCGCGGCGCGGGCGGCGTTGTCCACAGGCTCCGGCGCGCCCCCGCACGGCGACGTAGGCTGGGAAACCCCCGGCCCGCCCGTCGCGTCGGGTGATTCGCGTTGCCCACCCCCTGGACGGAAAGCCTCCTCCATGAGCCTGCACGGTCTGCTCGACGCCGTCGTCAAGGACACCGCCCTCGCGGAAGCGATCAAGGCGGCCGCTGACGGCAACCGTATGCACGTCGACCTGGTCGGGCCGCCCGCGGCCCGCCCCTTCGCGGTCGCCGCGCTGGCCCGCGAGGCCGGACGCCCCGTGCTGGCGGTGACCGCGACGGGCCGGGAGGCCGAGGACCTCGCGGCGGCCCTGCGCACGCTGCTGCCGCCCGAGACGGTCGTGGACTACCCCTCCTGGGAGACCCTCCCGCACGAGCGCCTCAGCCCCCGCAGCGACACCGTCGGACGCCGTCTCGCCGTGCTGCGCCGCCTTGCCCACCCGCGCCCCGACGACCCCGAGACCGGGCCGGTCTCCGTCGTCGTCGCGCCCGTGCGCTCCGTGCTCCAGCCGCAGGTCAAGGGGCTCGGCGACCTGGAGCCGGTGGCGCTGCGCACCGGCACGAACGCCGACCTCGGCGCCGTCGTGGAAGCGCTCGCCGCGGCGGCGTACGCCCGCGTCGAACTGGTCGAGAAGCGCGGCGAGTTCGCCGTCCGCGGCGGCATCCTCGACGTCTTCCCGCCGACCGAGGAACACCCGCTGCGGGTGGAGTTCTGGGGCGACGACGTCGAGGAGATCCGCTACTTCAAGGTCGCCGACCAGCGCTCCCTTGAGGTCGCCGAGCACGGACTGTGGGCGCCGCCCTGCCGCGAACTGCTGCTCACCGACGACGTCCGCGCCCGCGCGCGGGCCCTCGCCGAGGAGCACCCCGAACTCGGCGAGCTGCTCGGGAAGATCGCCGAGGGCATCGCCGTCGAGGGCATGGAGTCGCTCGCGCCCGTCCTCGTCGACGACATGGAACTGCTCCTCGACGTGCTGCCCAAGGGCGCCATGGCGATCGTGTGCGACCCGGAGCGGGTGCGCACGCGCGCGGCGGACCTGGTGGCGACCTCGCAGGAGTTCCTCCAGGCGTCCTGGGCGGCCACCGCGGGCGGCGGCGACGCCCCGATCGACGTCGGCGCGGCCTCCCTGTGGTCCATCGCGGACGTACGGGGCCGGGCGCGCGAGCTGGACATGATGTGGTGGTCCGTCTCGCCGTTCGCCGCCGACGAGGAACTCGCGCAGACACTGGCCGCCGACGCGGCGGGCGACACCCTCAAGCTCGGCATGCACGCCACCGAGACCTACCGCGGCGACACCGCCAAGGCGCTCGCCGACACCAAGGGCTGGCTCGCCGACGGCTGGCGCACGGTCTACGTCACCGAGGGCCACGGCACCGCCTCCCGCACCGCCGAGGTGCTCGGCACCGAGGGCATCGCCGCCCGCCTCGACATCGACCTCGCCGACCTGGCGCCCTCCGTGGTGCACGTGGCGTGCGGCTCGATCGACTACGGCTTCGTCGACCCGGCGCTGAGACTCGCCGTGCTCACCGAGACCGACCTGTCCGGGCAGAAGGCGGCCGGCCGCGACGGTGCCCGGATGCCCGCCCGCCGCCGCAAGACCATCGACCCGCTCACCCTGGAGCCGGGCGACTACATCGTCCACGAACAGCACGGCGTCGGCCGCTACATCGAGATGGTGCAGCGCACCGTCCAGGGCGCCACCCGCGAGTACCTGGTCGTCGAGTACGCCCCCGCCAAGCGCGGCCAGCCCGGCGACCGGCTCTACATCCCCACCGACCAGCTGGAGCAGATCACCAAGTACGTCGGCGGCGAGGCCCCCACCCTGCACCGCCTCGGCGGCGCCGACTGGACGAAGACCAAGGCGCGCGCCAAGAAGGCCGTCAAGGAGATCGCGGCCGACCTCATCAAGCTCTACAGCGCGCGCATGGCCGCGCCCGGCCACACCTTCGGCGCCGACACCCCCTGGCAGCGCGAGCTGGAGGACGCCTTCCCCTACGCGGAGACCCCCGACCAGCTGACCACCATCGCCGAGGTCAAGGAGGACATGGAGAAGTCGGTCCCCATGGACCGCCTGATCTGCGGCGACGTCGGCTACGGCAAGACGGAGATCGCGGTGCGCGCCGCGTTCAAGGCCGTCCAGGACGGCAAGCAGGTCGCCGTCCTGGTGCCGACGACGCTGCTGGTGCAGCAGCACTTCGGGACGTTCAGCGAGCGGTACGCGCAGTTCCCGGTGAGCGTGAAGGCGCTCTCCCGCTTCCAGACCGACACCGAGGCGAAGGCCGTCCTGGAGGGCCTGCGCGAGGGCTCCGTCGACGTCGTCATCGGCACCCACCGGCTGTTCTCCTCCGAGACCAAGTTCAAGGACCTCGGCCTGGTCATCGTCGACGAGGAGCAGCGCTTCGGCGTCGAGCACAAGGAGCAGCTGAAGAAGCTGCGCGCCAACGTCGACGTCCTGACGATGTCCGCCACGCCCATCCCGCGCACCCTGGAGATGGCGGTCACCGGCATCCGCGAGATGTCCACCATCACCACCCCGCCCGAGGAGCGGCACCCGGTCCTCACCTTCGTCGGGCCGTACGAGGAGAAGCAGATCGGCGCCGCCATCCGCCGCGAACTGCTGCGCGAGGGCCAGGTCTTCTACATCCACAACCGCGTCGAGTCCATCGACCGGGCGGCCGCCCGGCTGCGCGAGATCGTGCCCGAGGCGCGCATCGCCACCGCGCACGGCCAGATGTCGGAGTCCGCGCTGGAACAGGTCGTCGTCGACTTCTGGGAGAAGAAGTCCGACGTGCTGGTCTCCACCACGATCGTGGAGTCCGGCATCGACATCTCCAACGCCAACACCCTCATCGTCGAGCGCGGCGACACCTTCGGCCTCTCCCAGCTGCACCAGCTGCGCGGCCGCGTCGGCCGTGGCCGCGAGCGCGGGTACGCCTACTTCCTGTACCCGCCGGAGAAGCCGCTCACCGAGACCGCGCACGAACGGCTCGCCACCATCGCCCAGCACACCGAGATGGGCGCGGGCATGTACGTGGCGATGAAGGACCTGGAGATCCGCGGCGCGGGCAACCTGCTCGGCGGCGAGCAGTCCGGCCACATCGCGGGCGTCGGCTTCGACCTGTACGTCCGCATGGTCGGCGAGGCGGTGGCCGACTACCGGCGGCAGCTGGAGACCGGCGAGATCGAGGAGGAGCCGCCGCTCGAGGTCAAGATCGAACTGCCCGTCGACGCGCACGTCCCGCACGACTACGCGCCCGGCGAACGGCTGCGGCTGCAGGCGTACCGGTCCATCGCCTCCGCCAACACCGAGGCCGACATCACGGCCGTACGCGAGGAACTCGTCGACCGCTACGGCAAGTTGCCCGAGCCGGTGGAGAACCTGCTGCTGGTCGCGGGCCTGAGGATGCTGGCGCGGGCCTGCGGGGTCGGCGAGATCGTCCTCCAGGGCACCAACATCCGCTTCGCGCCGGTGGAGTTGCGGGAGTCGCAGGAGCTGCGGGTCAAGCGCCTGTACCCGGGCACGGTCATCAAGCCCGCCGCCCACCAGCTGCTGGTGCCCCGCCCGAAGACCGCCAAGGTCGGCGGCAAGCCGCTCGTCGGACGTGAACTCCTCGGCTGGGTGGGGGAGTTCCTCGCGTCGATCCTCGGGTCGTAGGCCCGCGGCGGCCTCGCGGGGCCGCCGCGACGGCCCCGCGAAGCCGCCACGGCCCCGTACAACGTGAGGCCGTCCTCGGGAAGGCGTCGTGCTCCCGTGGACGGCCTGTGAGTCGATGTGCGTGCTGTGGTCAGTCTCCGGTCCTATGGCTGGTCGGGCCGGTCGCGGTCCATGCCGAGCTGCCCCTCGACGCGCTGCTGCGCGCTGTCGACCTGGTCCTCGTACTTGTTGCCCGTCCTCTCGTTGGCTTTCTTCTCCGCGGCGTCGGACATGTCCTTGGCCTTGTCCTGCCCTTGATGCCTGAACCTGTCGAAGATGCCCATCCAGAGCTCCTTCCGTCTCTCCGGAGGTGACTCACCACCGACGATACGCCCGGATGGGTGCTATGCCCATTTATGGACGGTTGCGGCCGGAACCTCTCCGGACCCTTCCGGACCTCTCCGCATTTCACCGGTTCTGCCTGCCAGTACCGTGAGCCCGAGCAATTCCGCACGTTCGAGGATGTCAAGGCGGCGAGCGGGGGAAGACGGCCCACAGAAGGGCCGGACAGGGGATTCAGGGGGAGGGACGCAGGTGAGGCGTGTGAGGGGCGGGGTCGTCGCTGTGACGGAGACGGTGGCACACGAGGGGCCGGGCGCCGGGCGGGCGGCCGGCCGGGGCGGAAGGGGCGCGCGGCGTACGCGGCGGGCCCTCGCCGGATCGGCGGCGCTGCTCGGGGTCGCGCTGCTGGCGACCGGGTGCAAGGACGTCGATCTGCCGGCCGCGGGCTCGGCCTCCGGGTCCGCCGCGCCGGCCTCCGGCGACGGCCACGCGGTGAGCCCGCTGGACAACCCCGACGGCACCAAGCCGGGGCTGGCGGCCATCACCTCGGCCGCCGACAAGGAGCGGGCCCGGGCGCTGATCAAGAAGGTGACCACCAAGGGCCGCGGCCCCAAGACCGGTTACTCGCGCGACCAGTTCGGCTACGCCTGGATGGACTCGGCCCCCGGGAACGTCCCCTTCGCCCACAACGGCTGCGACTCGCGCAACGACCTGCTCAAGCGCGACGGCGAGGACGTCCGCTTCCGCAGCGGATCCGACTGCGTCGTCGTCTCGATGACGCTCCACGACCCGTACACCGGCCAGACCATCGCGTTCACCAAGGCCCACGCCATCAAGGTCCAGATCGACCACGTGATGCCGCTCTCCTACGACTGGCAGATGGGCGCCGCGCACTGGTCGAAGGACAAGCGCGAGGACATCGCCAACGACCCGCTCAACCTCATCCCGGTGGACGGTCCCACCAACGGCGCCAAGAGCGACTCCGGACCGGCCTCCTGGCTCCCCCCGAACAAGACGATCCGGTGCTCGTACGCGGTCCGGGTCGCGCAGGTCTCCCTGAAGTACGACCTTCCGGTGACGACGGCCGACAAGGACGCGATGCTCCAGCAGTGCGGGGGGTGAGGGGCCCGGGGGACCCCTCGGCGGGGGCTGGGGTCAGCCGCTCAGCGCGTCGAGGTCGAGGATCTTCCCCGCCGGCTTCCTCGCGGCGACCGGCTTGTCGAACTCGCTGAAGGTGAGCGTGCCCGGGTCCTTCGGGGTCTCGCTGACCACCTTCAGCAGGTACGGCTTGCCCTCGGTGGCGACGTAGAGCGTGTAGCTCTCCTTGCCGTCCTTCTCGCGCACCACGATCGCCGGGGTGCCGTCGACCGTCGTGGTGGCGCCCCGGGTGGCACCGGCGTTCCCGCCCTTGGCCTCGGTGCCCGAGGCGCCGCTCAGCACGGTGTCCAGGTCGCAGAAACCGGCGATGTCCTTGGCGTCCTTGCCGGTCGCCGCCATCTTGGTCCACTTGCCGGCGAGCAGGTCCACGGCGGCGTCGGTGTCGGCCTTCGACTCGCCGTCGCTCTGCGCCCGCAGGAAGGCCTCGTCGTACTTCATGTAGATCGTGTCGCCGGTCTTGATCAGGTCGGCCTTGCCCTGGCCGCCCATGCTCATCGTGCCGGCGCACTCGCCCTTCTTGTTCAGGGCCATGTCGATGCGGATCGTGCCGGAGCTCTCGTCGTCGGCGACGTCGCCCGCCATGCGCAACGACGAGGCGCCGGTGGTGGCGTCGAGGGCCCGGTCGGCGATCTGGGCGCCGGTCAGGCCCGCGAAGGGCTCCTTCGGCTTGGTGGCGTTGATGTCCTTGCCCGTCGTGCTGCCGTCCGCCGAGTCCTTGCCGCAGCCGGTGAGCACGGTGGTCAGGGCGGCGGACAGGCACAGGGCGGCGAGTGCGGTGCGACGCATGGTGATTCCTCGGTGGTGTGTCGGGTGGTGTGGTGGTGGGGCACGGTCGCCGCGCGGCGGGGCCCCGGTCCCGGGTGGGTCAGGCCGTCTTCTTCCAGTCGCCGCAGCCGGACGTCTTGAAGTAGGCGTCCTTGGGGCCGATGGTCACGACGGCCGTCCCGGTCACGTTGTCGTTCGCGATGATCGAGTCGAGGCCGTGCTCGGCGTCCTTGGTGCGCTCCCAGTAGCAGCCGTCGTCCTTGTTGCCGGTGGAGCGGTAGGTGCCGGGGGCGATGTCGGTGCCGACCTCGAACATCCCGCCGTCCCCGGCCATACGGGTCCCGGGAGTGCCCTTCGCCTTCGCGTCGACGGTCTCCCAGTCGTTGCAGCCGCTCGACTTGAAGATCTTGTCGGTGGCCTTGACGGTGACGTAACTGGTGCCGGTGACGTTGTCGTTGGCCAGCAGCGAGTCCATCTCGCCGGAGGCGTCCTTGGCCCGCTCCCAGTAGCACATGTCGTCGGTGTTGCCGGTGGTGCGGTAGGTGCCCGGCTTGATGTCCTTGCCGACCCGGAAGTCGCCGTCGCCGCTGAACGCGGCCTTCTTCTTGGCGGAGTCCGTCTTGGCGGCGGTGTCCTTGCCGGTGCCGTTGTCGGTGTCCTTGCCGGTGCCGGACGAGTGCCGGGCGGAGGCGGAGGAGCCCTTGCCGTCCGAACCGTCGCCGTTTCCGCCGCCTCCGGCGTTCGCCGAGACGACACCGATGACGACGACCCCGACGACCGCGCCCAGCGCGATCTTGCCCTTCATGCCCATGACTGACCCCTCCCCGAAGGCGGCGACCGCCCCTCTCCGGCGGCCGCTCGTTCGCTGGGTCAATAACAGCATGACGTGTGAACCGAGTCAACATGATTCACGCAATGCGGTGTGTACACGCTCGTGAATGGGTCGATCTTGCGTACGTCGGTATGCTCGCTGCACACAGGAACGAGGGGAGTGGGCCGCGTGCAGGACAACGCCACCGAAGTGACCGCCGCCGGGATCGCCCGGCTGGCCGGCGTCGGCCGCGCCGCCGTGAGCAACTGGCGACGCCGGCACGCGGACTTCCCGAGGCCCGTGGGCGGCACCGAGACCAGCCCGTCCTTCGCGCTGGCCGAGGTCGAGTCGTGGCTGCGCAAGCAGGGCAAACTCGCCGAGGTCCCGCTGCGCGAACGCGTCTGGCAGCAGCTCGTCGGACACCCGGAAGGGCCGGTCACCGCCCTGGTGCACGCCGGGTGCGCGCTGCTGCTCATCCATGACCGGCCGACGGTCTGGCTGGAGGCGAGCGCGGGCTCGGACGAGCGGCTCGCCGCGATGCTGCCGGGCGCGCTGGAGGCGGTGCTCGGCCCGCGCTTCGGTGTGAACGGGCGTACCGGGGTTCACAGGCCGTCCGCTGCGGCGGGTCCGGGTGGTGTGAACACCCCGGGTGCTGTGAACCCGGCGAGTCGCGTGGACACCCCGAGCGGTGTGAACCCTTCGGTCCGTGTGAACCCGCAAGGAGCCGGACGCGGCGCGGGTGACGTCAGGCCCGGCGCGGCTGTGAACACCGCCCCTGCCGTTCACACCCCCACCGGGCCCGAACTCCTTCCCTCCGTGCCCCTGCTGCGGGGCGTGGCCGAACTCGCCGCCGAGACGGGGGCCCGGCAGACGTTCGAGTTCCTGCTCGGGCGCCACCTCGACGCCAACCCGCGCCAGTTCACCCTCACCCCGTCCGAACTCGCCCGCCTGATGGCCGAACTGGCCGGACCCGCCCGCACCGTGCTCGACCCGGCCTGCGGCACCGGCGCCCTGCTGCGCGCCGTCGCCGCCCGCCCCGACCAGGAGCTCTACGCTCAGGACAGCGCCGCCGACCTCGCCGCGCTCACCGCGCTGCGGCTCGCCCTGAACGGCCTGGCCGGCGTGCGCGGCGCGGTCGGCGACACCCTGCGCGCGGACGCGTTCCCGTCGCTGCGCGCCGACGCCGTGCTGTGCCACCCGCCGTTCAACGAGCGCAACTGGGGCCACGACGAACTCGCCTACGACCCGCGCTGGGAGTACGGCTTCCCCGCGCGCACCGAGTCGGAGCTGGCCTGGGTGCAGCACGCGCTGGCCCGGCTGCGGGAGGGCGGCACGGCCGTGCTGCTGATGCCGCCGGCCGCCGCGTCCCGCCGCTCCGGCCGCCGCATCCGCGCCGACCTGCTGCGCCGCGGCGCCCTGCGCGCGGTCGTCGCCCTGCCCGTGGGCGCGGCGCCGCCGTACAACATCCCGCTGCACCTGTGGGTGCTGCGGCGGCCCGGTGCGGCGCCCGCGCGGCCGGAGGTGCTGCTCGTGGACAGCGGGCAGTTCGCGGGGGAGGGGCGCGGCGGTCCCGACCTGGAGGCGGTGCGGGAGGCCGTGCTCGACGCCTGGCGCGCCTTCGACCGGGCCGGCGGCCTCGACGACCGGCCGGGTCTCGCCCGGGCGGTGCCGGTCATCGAACTCCTCGACGACGACGTGGACCTGGCGCCCGCCCGGCACCTCCCGCCGCCCGCGGCGGCCGACGGTGCCGAGCAGCTGGCGGCCGTACGGGAGCGGCTCGGCGAGACGCTGCGCCTGACCGGCGACCTCACGCCGCCCCCGCCGGAGTCCGCGCCACCCGCGCGCTGGCCGCAGACCACCATCGGCGAACTCGCCCGCGGCGGCGCGCTGGTGCTGCGCACCGGCGGCAGCGGCGGTGCCGCGCGCGGTGCCGTCCTGACCGACCACGACGTCCTGGCCGGTACGGCACCCTCGGGGACGCTGCCGGAGAGCGACGAGGAGGCCGTGTTCACCGAGGCGGGCGACATCGTCGTACCGGTGCTCGGGGGCGGCTCGGTGGCGCGGGTGATCGACGACGCGACGGCGGGCGCCGCCCTGGGGCGCAACCTGGTGCTTCTGCGCCCCGATCCCGCGGCGCTCGATCCGTGGTTCCTCGCCGGTTTCCTGCGCGGCACCGCCAACAACCGCCAGGCCAGCAGCTACGCCTCCACCGCGACCCGGCTCGACGTGCGCCGTCTTCAGCTGCCCCGGCTGCCGCTCGGCGAACAACGGCGCTACGGCGCACGGTTCCGCGCCCTCGACGAGTTCGAGCGGGCGCTGCGCCACGCGGGCCGGCTCGGGGAGCAGCTCGTGCGCGGGATGTACGACGGCCTGACGGACGGGACCGTGACGCCGGAGTGAGGGAGTGCGCGCTCGGCGCGCGCCTCGCACTTCACGCCGGGGTGAGGTGCGAGACGACGGCGCGTGTCTGATTGCACGCGCCGGGGTGACGCGTGAGGCGCCAGCGCGCGAGGTGATCCGCGCGCCCCTCGCGTACGCCTCCCCCGCGCGGAAGCCGCCGCTCCACCGATCCCCCGCGGCACCTGCGACATCATGCCGAGTGATCAGCACGACAACGGTTCGGTACAACCCGGGACCGCTCGTCGGTGTCGGCCTATACGCTCGAAGCGACAATCGCACGACCGGCGTTGTCCGCACGACCGGACCGCGCCCGACGGGCGTGCACGCAGGCGTACAACTCAGGCATCAGGAGCAGCCATGCAAGGCCACGGCTACGCACAGCCGGTGAAGCAGCCGCCCGCCACAGGGTGGCTGGTCTTCCTGCGTGTGCTGTTCGTGGTGGTCTCGTTCTGCAGTCTCGGCTTCCTGGCCTGGTCGATGCTGCTGCGCCTGGCGCTCGTGACCCGGAAGTCCCTGGACTGGGGCCTGTTCGTGGCGGTGCTGGCGGTCGACGTGCTCAGCGTCGTGCTGCTCGGCTCCGAGCCCGGCGACGAGATCCACACCACCGGCGGCTGGCTCGGGCTCGGCCTGCTCCTCGGCACGCTGGTGGCGGCGGTCGCGTACTACCTGGCGGCGGAGATCCGCCACTTCCATCAGCTGAGCCACGGCCCCGTCGGCTACCCGGCGGGGACGGCCGCGCCGGCGTACGGCTACCCGCAGGCGCAGACGCAGGTGCCGTACACCGCCACGACCGTGCAGCAGGGCCTGCCGCCCGTGCCGCGGATGCCCGCGCCGCAGCCGCCGCTTTCGCAGCCGGCCGTCCCGCAGCCGCCGGTGGCCGGTCCGCCGGCGCAGCACCCCGGGCCCGCCCGGATCGACCAGGTGCGGGCCGAGCTCGACGAGCTCAGTGACTATCTGCGCAAGCACGACGGCAACCACGAGGGCGGAAGGTGACCGTGGCGACAGGACGGGTCGTCGCCGACCGCTACGAACTGTCCACGCTCATCGGGCAGGGCGGCATGGGCCAGGTCTGGACGGCGTACGACCGGCGGCTGGACCGGCGCGTGGCGGTGAAGCTGCTGCGCCCCGACAAGGTGGCCGGCCAGGAGGCCGACGAACTGCGCCGCCGCTTCGTGCGCGAGTGCCGGGTGACCGCGCAGGTCGACCACCCGGGGCTGGTCACCGTGCACGACGCGGGCAGCGAGGGCGAGGAGCTGTTCCTCGTCATGCAGTACGTCGACGGCGCCGACCTCTCCGACCACCTGGCCGAGCACGACCCGTACCCATGGCAGTGGGCGGTGGCGGTGGCCGCGCAGTTGTGCGCCGTGCTGAGCGCCGTGCACGCCGTGCCGATCGTCCACCGCGACCTCAAGCCGCGCAACGTGATGGTGAAGCAGGACGGCACGGTCACCGTCCTGGACCTCGGTGTCGCCTCGGTGATGGACTCCGACACCACGCGGCTGACGCACACCGGTTCGCCCATCGGCTCGCCCGCCTACATGGCGCCGGAGCAGGCGATGGGCGGCGCGGTCGGCCCGTACACGGATCTGTACGCACTGGGCGTGCTGATGCACGAACTGCTCAGCGGCGACGTGCCGTTCGCGGGGTCGACGGCGCTCGGTGTGCTGCACCGGCATCTCTACGAACCCCCGCTGCCCGTGCGCCGGATCCGCCCCGAGGTGCCGGAGGCGCTGGAGGCGCTCGTGCTGCGCCTGCTCGCCAAGGACCCGCAGCACCGTCCGGCGTCCGCGCAGGAGGTGTACGAGCACCTGGAGCTGCTCCTGCCGGCGCGCGGGACTCCCACGGGGGCGCCCTTGGACCCCACGCGCCCCTTCCTGCGCCCGCACGCCCCCTGGCCGGACCGCGCGCGCACGCCCGCGCCCCAGCCCGCCCCCGTGGCGGCCGTACCGGACAAGCCCGATGTCGCCGCCGCCGTGGACGAGGTCAAGCGCCTCCTCGGGGAGGGCCGTATCACCCAGGCCGTCGACATCCTGGGCGCGATCCTGCCCACCGCGGCCTCGCAGCACGGGGAGCACTCCCCGGTCGTGCGCACCCTGCGCAAGCAGTACGCGGCCACGCTCATGGACGACGGGCAGTACCGGCGCGCGCTGCCCGAACTGCGCCGTCTCGCCGACGAACGCGCCGCCGAGGCCGGACATGCGGACCCGCAGTCGCTGCGCTTCCGCTTCGACGCGGCACAGTGCCTGGAGCAGCTCGGCGAACCGGCCGCGGCGCTCGCGGAGTACCGCGCGCTGCTGCCGTACTACGAGAACCAGTACGTCGCCGGGGACCCGGAGCTCGCCCACGACGTGCGCCGGCGCATCGGGCATCTCCTGCTCGCGCTCGGCGACCGCGCCGCCGCGCACGACACGCTCGCCCGGCTGCTCGTGGACGTGGAGCGGCTGCGCGGGCCGGTCCATCCGCTGGCCGCCGACATCCGGCGGACCCTGCAGTGGCTGGGGCAGGTGCGGGGCTAGATTTTGCCGTTCCCGAAGAGAAGTTTGTGATCTTCGAGGGACGGAGTTTCCCGAACGCTCTCCGAGCACCGGATAGCGTGCGGGCTCGTTTTGCCGCGAAGAATCAAGAAAAGCGCGCATCGACGTGCGCGCAGCAGGGGTGGGGATCGTTCAATGGCCGGACATCGGCAGTCCAGGAAGCGCAGATACATCACGTGGGCGGTTGCCGGAGCCGCGGTGGTCGCCGGGGCGGGCATCGCCGCGCAGACCTCCATGGCGGCCACCACCTGGCCCGCGCAGGCCACGTTCACCGGCCGCGCCTTCGACACCTGCGCCGCCCCGTCGCTGTCCGCCATGAAGGCGTGGCACACGGGCTTCTACGGCGCCGCCGCCGTCTACGTGGGCGGCAAGAACCGCGGCTGCGCCCAGCCCAACCTGACCGCCTCCTGGGTCAAGTCCGTGACCACGCTGGGCTTCAAGCTCATCCCGCTCTACGTCGGCGCACAGCCGCCCTGCCAGACGGGCTCCAACCCGGAGAAGATCACCGCCGCCACGGCCGGCTCGCTCGGCACGAGCGACGCGAACGACGCGGTCGCCAAGGCGTCCGCGCTCGGCATGAAGGCGGGCAGCGCGCTCTACCTCGACATGGAGTCGTACGACACCACGAACACCTCGTGCAACAACGCGGTGCTCGCGTACGTGCGCGCGTTCGACAAGCAGCTGCACGCGAAGACCTATCGCGCGGGCTACTACGGCTTCACCAGCTCCAGCGCCAAGGCGATCGCGAACGCGAGCGACAAGACGGACCTGCCGGGCAACCTCTGGTACGCGCTGTGGGACAGCAAGAACACCACGACGTCGGACTGGCCGTTCGGCGCGACCCAGTTCACCGGGCACAGCCGCGGTCACCAGTACATGGTCAACAGCAAGGAGAGCCGCGGCGGTTACACGATCACCGTCGACCGGGACGCGTGGGACGGTCCGGTGGCCATCACCGGCTGAGCACCAGGGCCGCGCGGGACGCGTGGCGGGCGCGGCGGTGCCCGAACCCGGGGTGAATCGTTGGTCGAATGGGTTGGCCAGAGCCGGTCAGCTGCCTACCATCGATCACCGCAAGACTTTGTGCACCGCCGCACAATCTCCTCGGGAGGTTCCCTTGCACCGCCGCCGTCGCACCGCGCTCCTGCTGTCCGCCGCGATCGCCGCGGCACCTTTGCTCACCGCCTGTGGAAGCGACGCGCATCCCGGCGCGGCCGCCGTCGTGGACGGCCGGCGGATCACCGTGGGAGAGCTTCAGTCCCGGGTGGCGGAGGTGCGCTCGGCACAGCGGGCCGCGGTTCAGGACGACACGCAGTACGCGCAGGTCGTCGCGAACACCGGCAGTCTCACCCGGGACACCCTGCACGAGATGGTGCTGGACGAGGTGCTGCACCGGACCGCGCAGGACGCGGGCGTCACCGTCAGCCGCAGCGAGGTCCAGCGGGAGCGGGCCGGTCTGGAGCAGCAGGCCGGGGGCTCCAAGGCGCTGGAGTCGGTCTGGCTGCAGCGCTACGGCATCGCGCCGGAGCGGCTGGACGACAACCTCCGGCTCCAGGTCGAGGCGAGCAAGCTCGCCACCGTGCTCGGCACCCAGGTCAGCGAGCCCGCCTTCTGGAAGGCCCTGTCCGACAAGTCGAAGCAGCTCGGCGTCGACCTCAATCCGCGCTACGGCACCTGGGACGTGCAGAAGAGCGGCGTCGAGGCGAAGGCGCCGTGGGTCAAGGACGTGACGGCGGCGGAGTCGCAGCAGACGGCGTAGCGGCGCGGAGGCCGCACCGGCCGGGGTGATGGTCGTACGAGCACACCGTCACCCCGGGCCTGTGGACAAAGGGCGCGGCCCTGTCCGCGCCGTGCGTTACGTTCGAAGCGTGAACACCACCAGCCCCGAAGGCGGCCTCGAGAACGGCCCGGCGGACACGCCCGGCCGGGTCGTCCTGCTCACCACCAGCCACCGCGTCGCGCCCGGCCTGCTGTCCTGGGCCGCCTGGCAGACCCTGCACGGCGCGGACCGCGTGCTGTGCGCGGACGGCGCGCACCCGCAGCTGCCGTATCTGCGGGAGGCCGGTATAGCGGTCGACGAGGCGGTGCCGAGCGCCGAGGAGCTCGTCGACGCCTGCGCCGGCGGCCGCACGGTCGTGGTGGTGGCCTCCGGCGAGGGCGAGCCGGCCCTCACCGACGGACTCGCCCGGCTCGCCGGTTCCGGCCGGGTGCGGATGCCCGAGCTGGAGCTGCTGCCCGCCTCCTACGACCTCCCCGGCGCGCGCCTGCTCGACCTCGTGCAGGTCATGGACCGTATCCGCGCCGAGTGTCCCTGGTCGTCCCGGCAGACCCACACCGGGCTGGCCAAGTACGGCATCGAGGAGGCGTACGAGCTGGTCGAGGCGATCGAGGCGGGCGACCGCGAGGAGCTGCGGGAGGAGCTCGGCGACGTCCTGCTCCAGGTGGTCTTCCACGCGCGGATCGCGGAGGAGGACCCCGAGACGCCGTTCTCCATCGACGACGTCGCCGGCGGCATCGTCGCCAAGCTGATCCACCGGCACCCGCATGTGTTCGGCGACGAGAGCGCCGAGACGCCGGAGGACGTGAAGGAGCACTGGCTGCGCACGAAGGCCGAGGAGAAGCGGCGCACCTCGGTGACCGAGGGCGTGCCGCTCGGCCAGCCCGGCCTCGCGCTGGCCGCGAAGCTGGTCTCCCGCGCCCGCACGGCGGGCCTGGACGTGCCGCTGCCCCAGGGCGAGGACATCGGCTACGAGCTGCTGGCGCTGGCGGCCCGCGCCGAGGCGGAGGGCGTCGACCCGGAGACCGCGCTGCGCGCGGCGGCCCGGGCGTACCGCGACGCGATACGCGCGCAGGAGGCACGCGCCGCGGAAGGAGCCTGACCACCGGGGGTGCGCCGCACACCCGCCCCGGTCCCCGGGACTCCGAGGGCGCCCGCCCCCGCGCACACGGGCACACTCGCCCCCGTCACAGGTCACCGGGTCATCGGGTCACCTGGTCATCGAGCGCGGTAGCCCCCGCGTACACGGGCACACCCGCACCGGTCACCCGGTCTCCGAGGGCGCCCGCCCCCCGCGCCCACCCCCCCCGGCACACCGGCACACCCGCCCCCGGGCCACCCCACCCCCCGCCGTATACCGTCGAGGAGTGACCGACCAGCCCGCCCTTCCCGATGCCGCGCCCGAGCTCTTCACCTGGGAGTTCGCCTCCGATCCGTATCCGGCCTACGCGTGGTTGCGGGAGCACGCGCCCGTGCACCGCACCACCCTGCCCAGCGGGGTGGAGGCCTGGCTGGTCACGCGGTACGCCGACGCGCGTCAGGCGCTGGCGGACGTCCGGCTCTCCAAGAACCCCGCGCACCACGACGGGCCGGCGCACGCCAGGGGCAGGACCGGGATCCCGGGCGAGCGCAAGGCGGAGCTGATGACGCATCTGCTGAACATCGACCCGCCGGACCACACCCGGCTGCGCCGACTGGTCAGCAAGGCGTTCACACCGCGCCGGGTGGCCGAGTTCGCGCCGCGGGTGCAGGAGTTGACGGACCGGCTGATCGACGACTTCGCACAGCGGGGGAGCGCCGACCTCATCCACGAGTTCGCCTTCCCGCTGCCCATCTACGCCATCTGCGACCTGCTCGGCGTCCCCCGCGAGGACCAGGACGACTTCCGGGACTGGGCGGGGATGATGATCCGCCACGGGGGCGGGCCCCGGGGCGGGGTCGCGCGGTCGGTGAAGAAGATGCGCGGCTATCTCGCGGAGCTCATCCACCGCAAGCGCGAGGCGCTGCCCGCCGAGCCGCTGCCCGGCGAGGACCTGCTGTCGGGTCTCATCAGGGCCTCGGACCACGGCGAGCACCTCACGGAGAACGAGGCCGCGGCGATGGCCTTCATCCTGTTGTTCGCCGGGTTCGAGACCACCGTCAACCTCATCGGCAACGGCACCTACGCGCTGCTCACCCACCCGATCCAGCGCGAGCGGCTGAAGGCGTCGCTGGACCGCGGCGAACACGCCCTGCTGGAGACCGGGGTGGAGGAACTGCTGCGCTACGACGGCCCGGTGGAGCTGGCGACCTGGCGGTTCGCCACCCGGCCGCTGACCATCGGGGGGCAGGACATCGCGCCCGGCGACCCGGTGCTCGTCGTGCTGGCCGCCGCGGACCGGGACCCGCAGCGGTTCGCCGATCCGGACGTGCTGGACCTCTCCCGCCGTGACAATCAGCACCTCGGCTACGGTCACGGCATTCATTACTGCCTCGGTGCCCCGCTCGCCCGGCTGGAGGGCCAGACCGCGCTGGCCACGCTGCTCACCCGCCTCCCCGACCTGGAACTCGCGGTGGTTCCGGGCGATTTGCGGTGGCGTGGGGGGCTCATCATGCGAGGTTTGCGCACCTTGCCCGTGAAGTTCACGCCCGCCACGGGAAGATGACAGCTCTTCACGTCCTGTGACCTTCACGTGATCTGTGCGGCATTAACTTGTGACAAGTGATCGTCTGACGCTAACTTCACTCGTCAACGCGGCTCCGCGATGCACCACGGCGGCCGCCGCGTGGTCAGTGCTGTCTCGCGAAAGGCCCCTCCATGCTCTCCGGGAACGGTCGTCACCGTCGGCCCCGCCAGGCTCCCGCACTTCTCGTCGCGGCCGGAGTCACCGGCTCCGCCCTCGCCATCCCGCTCCTCGCGGCGGCGAGCGCGAACGCGGCGGACAACACGACCTGGGACAAGGTGGCCGGCTGCGAGACCGGCGCGGCCTGGAGCGCCGACACCGGCAACGGGCACTACGGCGGGCTCCAGCTCACGCAGAAGCAGTGGGAGGCGAACGGCGGCCTCGACTACGCCTCCAGCCCCGACCAGGCCAGCCGCTCCCAGCAGATAGCCGTGGCCGAGAAGGTCCTCGAGGACGAGGGCGCCGACTCCTGGGGCACCTGCGGGGTGCTCTACGACCTCGGCAAGAATGACGGCTCGGCTCAGATCGACACCGGTGTCGCGGGTGACGGCTCGTCCTCCTCCGACTCGGATTCGACTTCGTCGGACGCGTCCGGTTCGTCCGACTCGTCTGCTTCGCCCGACTACTCCAACTCCCTCGGCCTGGAGGACTCGTCCAGCGGCACGGCCTCGTCGTCGGACACCGCGACGAGCGACCCCTCCGCGTCGCCGTCCGCGTCGGCCTCCGCGGACGCGAAGGACAAGTCGGCCAAGTCCGGTTCGTCCGACTCGTCCACCGATGTCAGCTCCCCGGCCGCGACGAGCTCGGCCAGTGACAACTCCGACAATTCCTGGCAGACCGGCGGTTCTTCGGCGCTGGTCGACACCGGCTCGCTCGGCTCCGGCAAGCACCGCGGCGGCAGCGCCGACGAGGACTCCGCCGCCGACACCGCGAGCGCCTCCGGCGGCAAGCACGCGGCCAAGGGCGACACGGACTCGAAGGAGAGCGCGGACGACGCCGACGCCGCCCTCACGGCGGACTCCCTCGCGGCCATCGTCGACTCCCTTGACTCCCTTGGCTGATGGCGCGCCCCACGCGCCACGGGCGGGGGCTCCCCGGCGCTGACCGCGACGGCGTCCTGGCCGGTCAGACCCTGTGACTCGGTGCCTAAACGGGCCAAACCGAACGGGAGTTGACGCCCCGTTTCGAGTGCAATGTCCGTTTTGGTGAAAGTGTGGGATGAGTCTCAGAAGCCCTGATCGTCTTTGAAATTCCTTGGAGCGCGTGTCTACGGTCATGACCGCTCGGCAACCCGAGCCCCGGTGCCGCAACGCCGAATCCTGCCAGCGGCCGTCCGGGAACAGTCGTCGCGTCAAGCGCCGTAGGCAGGAGCGGGGGACCCAAGGTAAGCGCCGGTTCCCAGCAGTTGGGGCTGCTGGATCCGGCTTGGGGTGAAGCCACGCCTTCCGTGCGGAAGGGGTGGCCGGGCAACTCAACCGGCCCGAACCCGACAGCTCACCTCGCAGGCGTCGGTGAGGGGATCCATCCATGCTGTTCTCCAGCAAGGGCAAGCACCGTCGTCCGTCCAAGGCCACCCGCGCCGTCGCCATCGCCGGTGTCACCGGCGCCGCGATCGCCGCGCCGCTGATCGCCTCGGGCACCGCCTCCGCCGCGACCGCCTCCGAGTGGGACGCCGTCGCGCAGTGCGAGTCCGGCGGCAACTGGGCCATCAACACCGGCAACGGTTACTACGGCGGCCTCCAGTTCTCCGCCTCCACGTGGGCCGCGTACGGCGGCACGCAGTACGCCTCGCAGGCCAACCTGGCCACCAAGGCGCAGCAGATAGCCGTCGCCGAGAAGGTCCTCGCCTCCCAGGGCAAGGGTGCCTGGCCGGTCTGCGGCACGGGCCTGTCCAGCACGCCGTACAACGGCGCCGCCGCCTCCTCGAGCAGCAGCTCCTCCAGCTCCAGCAGCTCCTCCGCCGGCAGCAGCTCCTCCGCGAGCCGCTCGACCGAGAAGCAGGCCGCCTCCCGGTCCGCCGCGCGCCCGGTGCAGAAGACCGTCACCACCCCGACCGGCAAGAAGGTCGAGAAGGGCGACGGCGAGTACAAGGTCGTCAAGGGCGACACCCTCAGCTCCATCGCCGAGAAGCACAAGGTCAAGGGCGGCTGGGCGAAGCTGTTCAAGCTGAACAAGGGCGTCGTCGAGGACGCGAACCTGATCTACCCTGGTCAGCAGCTGCACCTGAAGTGATCGTCCCGGTCGCCGGCCACAGGTGACCGGCGCCCGAACCACAGGCCGCTCACAGCCGCATGCGTCAGGGTGGAGACCTCGCGAGGGTCTCCCCCGTCCCCCGCGGGCCCCCCGTCCCGGTGCGTTCTTCCCCCGTACGCACCGGGACGGGGCTTTTTTCTGCCCTCTTCATGTCCCGTTCCCGGGCTGTTGTTCCAGTCGTTGTCCACTCCGGCTTTGTTCCGTGGCGAAACAATAGGTACGGTCAGACCTTGTCCGCGGTCCGGTCGGTCGGCTGGCCGATGGCCCGGGGACCGTTAGGCTCTAGTCGCAAGGCTCAGCACGGGCCGACCCGGCCCGCGTGCCCCGCACAACCAGCGTCACATCCCATGAAGGAGATGCTCGTGCCGTCCATCGACGTCGTCGTAGCCCGGGAAATCCTGGACTCCCGAGGCAATCCCACGGTCGAGGTCGAGGTCGGCCTCGACGACGGCAGCACGGGTCGTGCCGCCGTTCCGTCCGGCGCCTCCACCGGCGCCTTCGAGGCCATCGAGCTCCGTGACGGCGACCCGAACCGCTACCTCGGCAAGGGTGTCGAGAAGGCCGTCCTCGCCGTCATCGAGCAGATCGGCCCGGAGCTGGTCGGCTACGACGCCACCGAGCAGCGCCTGATCGACCAGGCGATGTTCGACCTGGACGCCACCGACAACAAGGGCTCCCTCGGCGCGAACGCCATCCTCGGCGTCTCCCTGGCCGTGGCCCACGCCGCCTCCGAGGCCAGCGACCTCCCGCTCTTCCGCTACCTGGGCGGCCCGAACGCGCACCTGCTTCCGGTGCCGATGATGAACATCCTGAACGGCGGCTCGCACGCCGACTCCAACGTGGACATCCAGGAGTTCATGATCGCCCCGATCGGCGCGGAGTCCTTCTCCGAGGCGCTGCGCTGGGGCACCGAGGTCTACCACACCCTCAAGAAGGTGCTGAAGACCAAGGGCCTGTCCACCGGTCTCGGCGACGAGGGCGGCTTCGCCCCGAACCTCGGCTCCAACCGTGACGCCCTCGACCTCATCCTCGAGGCCATCAAGCAGGCCGGGTACGTGCCCGGCGAGCAGGTCGCCCTCGCCCTCGACGTCGCCGCCTCCGAGTTCTACAAGGACGGCAAGTACCTCTTCGAGGGCAAGGAGCGCTCCGCCGCCGAGATGACGGAGTACTACGAGGAGCTCGTGGCGGCCTACCCGCTCGTCTCCATCGAGGACCCGCTGTTCGAGGACGACTGGGCCGGCTGGAAGGTCATCACCGACCGCCTCGGCGACAAGGTCCAGCTCGTCGGCGACGACCTGTTCGTCACCAACCCCGAGCGCCTCGCCCGCGGCATCGAGGAGGGCAGCGCCAACGCCCTGCTCGTGAAGGTGAACCAGATCGGTTCGCTCACCGAGACCCTCGACGCCGTCGAGCTGGCCCAGCGCAGCGGCTACAAGTGCATGATGTCGCACCGCTCCGGCGAGACCGAGGACGTCACCATCGCCGACCTCGCCGTCGCCACCAACTGCGGCCAGATCAAGACCGGCGCCCCGGCCCGCTCCGAGCGCGTCGCCAAGTACAACCAGCTGCTGCGCATCGAGGAGATCCTCGACGACGCCGCGGTGTACGCGGGCCGTTCGGCCTTCCCGCGCTTCAAGGGCTGACCCGGTAAGGGGCAACCCTCCGCCAGTCGTACGTACGTCCCCGGACCCGGTCCCGTACCGTGTCCGGGGACGTACGCGCGTTGAGACGGGAGGCGGGGACCATGGCCGTGAAGAACCGGGACCGGTTCTCCACCGCGACCAGGCTGAAACTGCTCGGCGAGCAGACCGCGGCCCGCGTCTACCGCTCCCAGACCCGGCGTCAGGCCCGCCGCTCCCGGCTCACCGGCCGGGCGGCGCTGCTGGCCCTCGTGGTCTGCTCCCTCGTGGTCGCGCTCGCGTACCCCATAAGGCAGTACGTCTCCCAGCGCGCCGAGATCGCCGATCTACAGCGCCAGCGGCAGCAGGAGCGGGAGCGCGTCGAGCAGCTGCGCGACCTCAAGGCGCGGTGGCAGGACGACGCGTACGCCGAACAGCAGATCCGCGAGCGGCTGCACTACGTCATGCCCGGCGAGACCGGCTACATCGTGGTCGACCCGGGTGCGGCGAAGCAGTCGCGCGCCGAGCTGGGGGCGGCCGACCGCCCCTGGTACACGAACGTCTGGGACGGCGTCGACAAGTCCGACGCCTCCGCCCAGTGATCCGACCCACCCACCGGAAAGACAGGCATGGAAACGCCCCCGCCGCCCACCCCGCGCACCGAGCCCACCGAGGCGGACGTGGACGCCTTCAAGCAGCAGCTCGGGCGGCCGCCGCGCGGGCTGCGCGCCATCGCGCACCGGTGCCCCTGCGGACAGCCGGACGTCGTGGAGACGGCCCCGCGGCTGCCCGACGGCACGCCCTTCCCCACCCTCTACTACCTGACGTGCCCGAAGGCCGCCTCGGCGATCGGCACGCTGGAGGCCGAGGGCGTGATGAAGGAGATGACGGAGCGCCTGGCGAGCGACCCCGAGCTGGCCGCGGCCTACCGCGCCGCCCACGAGGACTACATCCGGCGCCGGGACGAGATCGAGGAGCTGACCGGCTTCCCCAGCGCCGGCGGTATGCCGGACCGGGTGAAGTGCCTGCACGTGCTGGTCGCGCACTCCCTGGCCGCGGGGCCCGGCGTGAACCCGCTGGGTGACGAGGCGCTCGCCCTGCTGCCCGAGTGGTGGCGCAAGGGCGCCTGCGTCACGCCCGCCGGCGGGGAGTGACCGCGGCGCGGCCCGCCGGGTGACGGACCGGGCCGCGCACCCGCACCTGCCGTGCCCGGAGGGCTCGTCCCTCTCGCACCCACCGTGCCGGGGGGCTCGTCTCTTGCACCCACCGTGCCGGTGATCTCGTCCCTCGCACCCACCCTGCCGTGGGGGCTCGTCCCTCGCACCCACCGTGCCCGGCTGCGGCTCGTCGCCCGGACCCGCGGCCCGCGCCCCGGAGTCGCCGCGGGCGCGGTGTCCGGCGGGCGGTTCGGCCCCCGGCCCCCGGCCGGACATCGCACCCGTCGCGTGCGCCCTGCCCGGCGGGCCGTTCATCCCCTCGTCCCGGCCGGCCCGTCCAGGGCCGCGGGGACGGCCGATCAGAAGGACCCCGTATGACTCGCGTCGCCGCCATCGACTGCGGTACCAACTCGATCCGGCTCCTCGTCGCCGACGCGGACCCCGCGACCGGTGAACTCGTCGACCTGGACCGCCGGATGACGATCGTCCGGCTCGGCCAGGGTGTCGACCGCACCGGGCGGCTCGCGCCGGAGGCGCTGGAGCGCACCTTCGCCGCCTGCCGCGAGTACGCCGCCGTCATCAAGGAGCACGGCGCCGAGCGGCTGCGCTTCGTGGCCACCTCCGCCTCCCGGGACGCCGAGAACCGCGACGAGTTCGTGCAGGGCGTCCTCGGCATCCTCGGCGTCGAACCCGAGGTCATCACCGGCGACCAGGAGGCCGAGTTCTCCTTCACCGGCGCCACCAAGGAGCTGACCGGCCGTGACGACCTGGCCCGGCCCTACCTCGTGGTGGACATCGGCGGCGGCTCGACCGAGTTCGTCGTCGGCGACGACCACGTGCGCGCCGCGCGCTCCGTGGACGTCGGCTGCGTACGGATGACGGAGCGGCACCTGGTGCGCGACGGCGTGGTGGCCGACCCGCCGGGGCCGGAGCTGGTGGCCGCCATGCGGGCCGACATCGAGGCCGCCCTCGACGTGGCCGCCGAGACCGTGCCCCTGACGGAGGCGCGCACGCTGGTCGGGCTCGCGGGTTCGGTCACCACCGTGTCGGCGATCGCGCAGGAGCTTCCCGAGTACGACTCCGCCCGCATCCACCACTCCCGGGTCTCCCGCGGCCGGGTCCGGGCGATCACCGAGGGGCTGCTGCGCTCCACCCACGCCGAGCGGGCCGCGATCCCCTCCATGCACCCGGGACGGGTCGACGTCATCGGCGCGGGCGCCCTGGTGCTGCTCGCGATCATGGAGCGGGTCGGCGCCACGGAGGTCGTGGTGAGCGAGCACGACATCCTCGACGGCATCGCGTGGTCGGTCGCGCGGGCGTGACGGCGGGCGCCCGCGAGGGCGCCGACGCGGCGTCAGGAGCCGTGGCGGGAAGCGAGAAGCACAGACCCGGGGGTTCCGCACGGTGACGTGCCTCTCGGCGGCTTCCGTGGACCCTGAAGCTACCGGCGGGTAGCCTCGGTATGAGCAGGCCGGGCGACGTATGAGCGGCTCCCGGGCCGCTCCGGGGACCCTTCTCGGGCGCCCCGCCGGAAACCTTCGTGAAGTTCTTCACAAGGATTTCGGGGCCGGTGGGCGGCCGCGAGGGGCCTGTTGGCCCTTCCCGGGGCCCAACAGGCGTATGAACGTGTTCAGAAGGGGCGAGCGGGTGGTTTCGGAGCCGGCTCCGGAAGGGGGCGCCGGGGGGTGCTCGCAGGGCCCTCGAAACCCCGGAGAGGCAGCTCACGCGGCATTGACAACGGGTCGACGGGTACTCAGGTTCCCGTCCGTGACCATGATCTGAGTCACGAGGGCCGCGGATACTAACACAGGGCCTCCAAGAGCTTGTGAAGGGGCGCACGAGCGACCCTCCAGAGGCGGGTGGATACTCGATGGCATGAGCACCACGGAGCGTCCCAGGATCCTCGTAGTAGGCGGTGGGTACGTAGGCCTGTACGCAGCTCGGCGCATCCTCAAGAAGATGCGCTACGGCGAGGCGACCGTCACGGTCGTCGACCCCCGGTCGTACATGACCTACCAGCCCTTCCTGCCCGAAGCCGCCGCCGGCAGCATCTCCCCTCGCCATGTCGTCGTCCCGCTGCGACGCGTCCTGCCGAAGGCGGAGGTCCTCACCGGCCGGGTCACCACCATCGACCAGGACCGCAAGGTCGCCACGATCGCCCCCCTCGTGGGCGAGGCGTACGAGCTCCCGTTCGACTACCTGGTCATCGCGCTCGGCGCGGTCTCCCGCACCTTCCCGATCCCCGGCCTCGCCGAGCAGGGCATCGGCATGAAGGGCATCGAGGAGTCCATCGGCCTGCGCAACCACGTGCTGGAGCAGCTGGACAAGGCCGACTCCACGACCGACGAGGCGATCCGCCGCAAGGCGCTCACCTTCGTCTTCGTCGGCGGTGGCTTCGCGGGTGCGGAGACCATCGGCGAGGTCGAGGACATGGCCCGGGACGCGGCCAAGTACTACAAGAACGTCTCCCGCGAGGACATGCGCTTCGTCCTCGTGGACGCCGCCGACAAGATCCTCCCCGAGGTCGGCCCGAAGCTGGGCGCCTACGGCAAGGAGCACCTGGAGAGCCGGGGCGTGGAGATCTACCTCTCCACCTCCATGGACTCCTGCGTCGACGGCCACGTGGTGCTGAAGAACGGCCTCGAGGTCGACTCCGACACGATCGTGTGGACGGCCGGCGTCAAGCCGAACCCGGCGCTCGCCCGCTTCGGTCTCCCGCTGGGCCCGCGCGGCCACGTCGACGCGCAGCCCACGCTCCAGGTGACCGGCACCGACTACATCTGGACCGCCGGCGACAACGCCCAGGTCCCCGACGTCGCCTCCCGCAAGGCCGGCGTCGAGAACGCCTGGTGCCCGCCGAACGCCCAGCACGCGCTGCGCCAGGCCAAGGTGCTCGGCGACAACGTGATCTCCGGTATGCGGGGCTTCCCGCAGAAGGAGTACAGCCACTCCAACAAGGGCGCGGTCGCGGGTCTCGGCCTGCACAAGGGCGTCGCGATGATCGTCGTCGGCAAGACGAAGATCAAGCTCAAGGGCCGTCTGGCGTGGTACATGCACCGCGGCTACCACGGCCTGGCCATGCCGACCTGGAACCGCAAGATCCGTATCTTCGCGGACTGGACGCTCGGCATGTTCCTCAAGCGTGAGGTCGTCTCCCTCGGCGCGATGGAGAACCCCCGCGAGGAGTTCTTCGAGGCGGCCAGGCCCGCCCCGGTCGCCGCCGCGAAGCCCGAGGAGAAGGCCAAGGCCTGATCCGAGGCGATCCGCCCGGTCCGTTACGCCGAAGGGCCTCCCGCCATCCGTGGTGCGGGAGGCCCTTCGGCGTTTTCCGGAACCCCTTGCCGGGGCATGTACGTGGTCAGTACACGTTCTTTGCCCAGTCGTGACGCCGTCAAGGGACTAGCCACCGCGGCCGACGGTGTTTACGTGGTGACTGGACATACCGGGATCGCTCGTCACGGAGGTGTGCGCCATGGCAGACGCCGCGTTGCGGCTGAGGAGCCTCGTCGAACAGCTGCTGGGAGTGCCGTTGCCCGTGCGCGTCCGCGCCTGGGACGGCTCGCAGGCGGGGCCGCCGGGCGCGCCCACGCTGGTCGTGCGCAACCGGCGGGCCGTCCGCCGGCTGCTGTGGAAGCCGGGCGAGTTGGGCCTCGCCCGCGCCTGGGTCGCCGGGGACCTGGACATCGAGGGCGACCTCTACACCACGCTCGACCTGATGGCGTCGCTGGTGTGGGAACGCGGCGAGGACGCGCGCACCCTCGGCCAGGCGCTCCGGGACCCCGAGGTGCGCGCCGCCGCCCGGGGCCTGGTGAAGCTGGCCGGGCTGCCGCTGCCGCCCGCGCCGCCCCCCGAGGAGGTGCGCCGCAGCGGCCATCTGCACACCCGTCACACGGACAGACGGGCCATCAGCCACCACTACGACGTCGGCAACGCCTTCTACGAGATCGTGCTCGGCCCGTCGATGGTGTACTCCTGCGCCTACTGGCCGGACCCCGCCGCCACCCTGGAGCAGGCCCAGCGCGACAAGCTCGAACTGGTCTGCGCGAAGCTCGGTCTGAAGCCCGGTCAGCGCCTGCTGGACGTCGGCTGCGGCTGGGGCTCGATGGCGATCCACGCGGCCCGCGAGCACGGCGTCACGGTCGTCGGCGTGACCCTGTCCCGGGAGCAGGCCGCGTACGCCCGCAAGCGGGTCGCCGACGAGGGTCTGACGGACCGGGTGGAGATCAGGGTCCAGGACTACCGGGACGTCGCCGACGGGCCGTACGACGCGATCTCCTCCATCGGCATGGCCGAACACGTGGGCGCCGACCGCTACCTGGAGTACGCCCGCGACCTGTACGCCCTGCTGAAGCCGGGCGGCCGGCTGCTCAACCACCAGATCGCCCGGCGCCCGCAGCGCGACGAGACGACGTACCGGGTGGACGAGTTCATCGACGCCTACGTCTTCCCCGACGGCGAACTCGCCCCGGTCGGCGGCACGGTCACCCAGCTGGAGCGGGCCGGCTTCGAGATCCGCGACGTCGAGGCGATCCGCGAGCACTACGCGCTCACCCTGCGCCGCTGGGTGGAGCGGCTGGAGGCCGACTGGCCGGCCGCGGTACGGCTCGCGGGGGCCGGCCGGGCCCGCGTCTGGCGGCTGTACATGGCCGCCTCCGCGCTCGCCTTCGAGGGCAACCGGATCGGCGTCAACCAGGTGCTGGCGGTGCGCGCGAACGACGACGGCGGCTCCGGGATGCCGCTGCGCGCCCGGACGTGGGGGACACCGGCGCCGTAGACCCCGCGGCGGCGGGAAGAGGCGGGACCGTACGACGAGAAGGGGCCCCGTCCGGACGACCGGACGGGGCCCCTTCGCAACCACCGCGGAGCTACTCCGACTTGATCGCCGCCAGCATGTTCAGGCGGGCCGCCCTGCGGGCCGGCCACAGCGCGGCCAGCACGCCCACGACCGCCGCGAGGAGCAGGAACAGCCCCATCCGGGCCCAGGGCACGACCAGTTCGTACGTCGACATCTTCGTGCCCAGCAGCTGTCCGGCCGCCCAGCCGAAGAACACGCCGAGACCGATGCCGAGCACGCCGCCGAACAGCGAGATGACCAGCGACTCCAGGCGCACCATCCGCTTGACGGCCTTGCGGTCCAGGCCGATCGCGCGGAGCATCCCGATCTCCTGGGAGCGCTCGAACACCGACATCGCCAGGGTGTTGATGACGCCGAGCACCGCGACGATCACCGCCATCGCGAGCAGGCCGTAGACCATGTTGAGGATCAGCGTGAAGACCTGCGCGATGCTGTTCGAGAGGTCCTTCTTGTCCTGCACCTTGATCGCCGGGTTGGAGCCCAGCGCCTTCTCCAGGCCGTCCTTGGCCGCGCTCGACGCGCCGTGCGCCGTCTTCACCAGGACCTGCATGTCGGCCGGCTTCTTCTGGTGCGGGCTCAGCGTCGCGTCGTCGAGCATGATGCCCCGGATCAGCGCGTTGCCCTCGTAGACCGCCGCGACCGTGAGCGGCTGCGCCTTGCCGTCCTCGAAGTACGCGGTGAAGTGCGAACCGGCGCTCCAGTGGTGGGACGTGGCGGTGTCGTCGTCGACGACGACGTTCGTGCCGCCGACCTCGAAGCGCCCGTCCTTCACGGCCAGGTCCGTCATCTCGCCGATGACGGAGCCGTTGACGCCGGTGACGAACTCGGTCTTCCCGTCGATGCGGGAGGCCGCGTTGCGCAGCGGGCTGGTGGCCGTCACGCCGTCGGCCGCGGCGAGCTTCTTGTCGACGTCCGCGGAGAGCGCGTTGCCGTTCGCCATCGACACCATGTAGTCGGCGCTGATCGCCGAGGCCGCCATCTTGTCGATGGCCTGCTGGAGGCTGCCCGCCATCACCGTCATGCCGGTGATCAGGGTCAGGCCGATCATCAGCGCGGACGCCGTGGCCGCCGTACGGCGCGGGTTGCGCACCGAGTTCTGCCGTGCCAGCTTGCCCGCCACGCCGAAGCCGCGCAGCAGCGGCGACGCGGCCGCGATCAGCGGGCGGGACAGCAGCGGGGTCAGGATGAACACGCCGATGATGAGCAGGACCGCGCCGAGGCCCATCGGGGCCTGCCCGTCGCTGCCGTCCATCGTGGTGGCCGCGAGGACCACCGCGACGCCCGCGGCCGAGAACAGCGCGCCGATCGTGTTGCGCAGCACCAGCGACTTGGTGGTGGCCTTGGCGTGCAGGCTGCTCATGGCCGCGACCGGGGGGATCTTCGCGGCGCGCCGGCCGGGCAGCCAGGCGGCCAGCATGGTGATGAGGACGCCGACCGCCAGGGCGGCGACGACCGTGCCGGGGGAGATGACCAGCGGGCCGTCGGGGACCGTCGCGCCGAGGCCGTTCATCAGGGCGCGCAGGCCCGCGCCGATGCCGATGCCGGCGACCAGGCCGGTCACGCCGGCCACCGTGCCCACCACGAACGCCTCGATCAGCACCGAGCGGGTCACCTGGCGGCGGGAGGCGCCGACCGCGCGCAGCAGGGCCAGCTCCTTGGTGCGCTGGGCGACCAGCATGGTGAAGGTGTTGGCGATGATGAAGGTGCCGACGAACAGCGCGATGCCGGCGAACACCAGCAGGCCCTGCTTGAGGCCGCTCATGCCGGAGGCGATCTGCTCGGCCTGGTCGTCGGCGAGCTTCTTGCCGGTGGTGGTCTCGACGGTCTTCTGCGGCAGCGCGGTGTCCAGGGCGCTCTTGAGCGCCGCCTGGCTGGTGCCCGCCTTCGCCTGCACGTCGATCTCGTCGTACGTGCCGGCCTTGCCGAACAGCTTCTGCGCGGTCGCCGTGTCGAAGAGGGCGAGGCTGCCGCCGGCGGCGACGTTGCCGTCGTCGGTGGTGAAGATCGCGCTGATCGTCGGGGTCAGCACGGGGCCGTCGACGGAGATCCGCACGGTGTCGCCGACCTTGTACCCGGCGCGCCGGGCGGTGTCCGCGTCGATCGCCACCTGGTTCGCGCCGCGCGGGGCGGAGCCGGACGTCAGCGGGTAGCGCGGGTCCTTGCCGCCCCAATAGTTGCCGCCCTCGGAGCGGAACCCGCCGCCGATGAGCTTGCCGTTCTTGTCGGCGATGGCGGTGAAGCCGTCGACGACGCCGATGGCGGAGGCGGCGCCGTCCGCCTTCGCGCTCGTGTCGAGGATCGCCTGGGTGAGGTCGGGGGTGGTGCCGACCTTGTCGCCCGCGGAGTCCTGGTGCCGGGCCGTGACGGCCACGTCGACCTGGTCGAAGCCCTTGGCGGAGCTGTTCTGGTAGGCCTCGGAGATGGTGTTGGTGAAGACCAGCGTCCCGGAGACGAAGGCGACGCCGAGCATCACGGCGAGCACGGTCATCGCGAGCCGGGCCTTGTGCGCGAGTACGTTGCGCAGGGCGGTGCGGAACATCAGCTGGTGCGGCCCTTCGCGTCGAACTGCTTCATCAGGTCGAGCACCGAGTCGGCCGTCGGGTCGAGCACCTCGTCGACGATCCGTCCGTCGGCGAGGAAGATCACGCGGTCCGCGTAGGCGGCGGCCACCGGGTCGTGGGTGACCATGACCACGGTCTGGCCCAGCTCGCGCACGGAGTTGCGCAGGAAGCCCAGCACCTCGGCGCCGGAGCGCGAGTCGAGGTTGCCGGTGGGCTCGTCGCCGAAGATGATGTCGGGCCGCGAGGCGAGGGCGCGGGCGACCGCGACGCGCTGCTGCTGGCCGCCGGAGAGCTGGGAGGGCCGGTGGGACAGGCGCCCGGACAGGCCGACCATCTCGATCACCGTGTCCAGCCACTTCTGGTCGGGCTTGCGGCCCGCGATGTCCATGGGCAGCGTGATGTTCTCCAGCGCGGTCAGCGTCGGCAGCAGGTTGAACGCCTGGAAGATGAAGCCGATCTTGTCGCGGCGGAGCTTGGTCAGCTGCTTGTCCTTCAGGGACCCGAGCTCGGTGTCGCCGATGCGCACGGAACCGGAGGAGAAGGTGTCCAGGCCCGCGACGCAGTGCATCAGCGTGGACTTGCCCGAGCCGGACGGCCCCATGATCGCGGTGAACTCGGCCTGGCGGAACTCCACGGAGACCCGGTCGAGGGCGACCACCTGGGTCTCTCCCTGGCCGTAGATCTTCGAGAGCTCCGTGGCGCGTGCGGCCACGGCGGTGGTCCGGCCGGCGACGGGTGTGGTGGTCACGGCGTGGTGCTCCTGTAGGACGAGATGCTTTACGGGACCCCACCATGGTCCACGACCCCCGAGGGCCCGGAGTCAGCCGCTGTTCCGGTTCGGTGGGCAGCCTGCGGTCTGACCGGAGGACGCCGTGTCATACCTGGGGATGAGGGCGGACCCTGAGACGGGGCGCGGGGGGACCGGGACCGGCGGGCGGGCCGACCGGAACCGGCGGGCGGGCGGACGCCAGGACTCCGGACGTCGGGAACAGGTGGAGCCCCCTCGTTCGGACGGTGAAATTCCGTCATTCCGCATACATGGCCGCCGGGCGCACGCAAGGCTATTGGCAAGTGCGGATGGCGTGTTCCATGGTCTGATGCACCCTCAGACATCAATAAAATAAGACAACATCGGTCCGCGTGACCGCTGTTCGGGGGACGGGTCCCGATAGGCTCGAACCTCGATGCGGAGCCCATGGCCTGCCCGGATGGTGGAATGCAGACACGGCGAGCTTAAACCTCGCTGCCCCTTCGCGGGCGTGCCGGTTCAAGTCCGGCTCCGGGCACCTCCCGTCCTCTCGGGGACGCGCACCGCGGCCCTTCCGCCGCCTCTTTCATTGAATTCTTGACCACGCGACCGTTGACATCCGGGCGCCCGCGGCCGGAGACTCACGGCGACCTGGTGAAGGAAATTTCACCAGGCGAACAGAGTGACATGAGGCGAATCACAGCGCGCTGAAGGGAACGACCGATGCGTACGACCGTCGGCATCATCGGAGCAGGCCCCGCCGGACTCCTCCTCGCCCGCCTGCTCCACCGCGCCGGGATCGACTCGGTGGTCCTGGAGAGCCGCGACCGGGCCTATGTCGAGCAGCGGCAGCGGGCCGGGATCCTGGAGCAGGGCACCGTGGACGTGCTGCGCGCGGCGGGCGCCGGGGAGCGCATGGACCGCGAGGGACTGCCCCACGACGGCGTCGAGCTGCGCTTCGACCGGCGCCGCCACCGCGTCGACTTCCCCGCGCTGACCGGCGGCCGGTCGGTGATGGTCTACGCCCAGACCGAGGTCTGCAAGGACCTCATCGCCCTCCAGCTGAAGGAGGGCGGCCCGCTGCTGTTCGAGGCGGAGGCGCTCGCCGTGGAGGACGCCGAGGGCGACCGGCCGCGCGTCCGGTTCCGGCACGAGGGCGTCGAGGACGTCCTGGAGTGCGACTACGTCGTCGGCTGCGACGGCTTCTGGGGCATCGCCCGCGGATCCCTGCCGGCCGGCCTCGGCCGCACCTTCGAACGCGTCTACCCCTACTCCTGGCTGGGCATCCTCGCCGATGTCGCGCCCTCCCACGACGAACTGGTCTACGCCCGCCACGACCGCGGGTTCGCCCTGCTGTCGATGCGCTCGCCGTCGGTCTCCCGGCTCTACCTCCAGGTCCCGGCCGGCACCGACGCCGAGGAGTGGGGCGACGAGCGGATCTGGGACGAGCTGGAGCGGCGCTTCGAGACGGAGGACGGCTGGCGCCTCGCGCGCGGCCCGATCACCCAGAAGTCCGTCACGCCCATGCGCTCCTTCGTCCACGAACCCATGCGCCACGGCCGCCTGTTCCTCGCGGGCGACGCCGCCCACATCGTGCCGCCGACCGGGGCCAAGGGCCTGAACCTCGCCGTCGGCGACGTCGTCACCTTCGCGCGGGCGCTGGAGCACGAGCGGCGGACCGGGTCGGCGGAGCTCCTCGACGCCTACTCCGCGACCTGCCTGCGGCGGGTCTGGCAGGCCGAACGGTTCTCGTACGACATGACGACCCTGCTGCACCGCGCCCCGGACGCCACGGAGTTCGAGGACCGGCTCCAGCTGGCGCGGCTGGAGCGCATCGCCTCCTCCCGCGCCGCCGAGACCGACCTGGCCGAGGCCTACACGGGCTTCCCGCTGGACTGACGGCGGGTTCCCGAGGGGCTGACGGCGGGTTCCCGAGGTGCTGACGCCGGATTCCCGAGGGGCTGGTTCCGGCCACCTCTCGCGCCCCGTCACGGCCCGGAGGCCACGCCCGTACCGGGAGGGTGGTCTCCGGCCGGTTCCGGCCATGTCGCAGGTTGGTCATGAATGGCAGCCTCCTTGGCCGGGAATCTCCGATCCGCGTAGCGTGTTCCGCACGTGGCGGGGAAAGATCCTTCTCAGGCAGGAGGATCGTTCTTTTGCCGAACCATTACTCTTGAGCCAAGGCCGCGCACAGTGGCCATGGAGGAGTGAGATGAGGAGCAGAAACCCGGTCTTCTCGCGACGGGGGTTCAGCCGCGACAACGGCTACGCGGGCTTCGGCGCCGCGCCGCAGGCCGGGGGACCCGCCGTCGGCACCCAGGCCGGACCGTACGCGCAGAATCCGTACGCCCAGAACCCGTACGGGCAGAACCCGTACGCCCAGCAGGGCGCGCCGTACGCGGCGCCGCCCGCCCCGGGCACCACCGCCGGCCGCATGACGATGGACGACGTCGTCCTGCGCACGGCCACCACGCTCGGCGTGCTGGTCGTCACGGCCGCGCTCGCCTGGGCGCTGCTGCCGGTGGACGACGCGCACATCAACCGCTCGTACGGCATCGCCGTCGCCGCGGGCCTGGTCGCGATGGTGCTGGGCTTCGTGCAGTCCTTCAAGCGCCGGCCCACGCCGGCGCTGATCCTGTCGTACGCGGCGCTGGAGGGCGTGTTCCTCGGTGTCGTCTCCAGCGTGGTCGACAACCGCATCGCCAGCGGCGCCGCCATGCAGGCCGTGCTCGGCACCATGGCGGTCTTCGCCGGCGTGCTGATCGCGTACAAGGCCGGCTGGATCCGCGTCAACCGCCGGTTCTACGGCTTCGTGATGGCCGCGGCGCTCGGCTTCGTGCTGCTGATGGCCGTGAACCTGCTGTTCGCGGTGTTCGGCGGCGGTGACGGCCTCGGCTTCCGCAGCGGCGGCCTCGGCATCTTCTTCGGTGTCATCGGCGTCATCCTCGGCGCCTGCTTCCTCGCCCTGGACTTCAAGCAGGTCGAGGACGGTGTCGCCTACGGCGCCCCGCGCGAGGAGGCCTGGCTCGCGGCCTTCGGTCTCACGCTGACGCTGGTGTGGATCTACATGGAGTTCCTGCGGATCATCGCCATCCTCAACCAGCGCAACTAGCACCACCGATCAGGTCCGCGACCGCTCCGGCGACCGCGGTGCGAAGGGCCCCGGGTCTCAACCACCCGGGGCCCTTCGGCGTCTTGTGGTGTGCGCGCAGGAACCTCGCTAGAGGAATTTGCGCGCGGCCCTCCTCAGGTCGTATTCGTGGATCAGCGCCTTCGCGTGGCCGTACGCGAGGTTGTGCTCGTGGCGGAGCCAGCTGACCTTCTCTTCGAAGCGGAAGAGGGCGGGGCCTTCCTCGACGGTGCGCAACCAGTCGGCGACTTCACGACCGGTGCAGTGGGGGATGCGGGCGAGCAGGTTGCGGTGGGTCTCCTCGGAGAAGACTTGGGACATCGGCGCCTCCGGACGCGTTCGACGAAGCCGGTCCTTCACGTCACCGTGCCTGAGCGTTGGCGTGTTGGCAACAGTGCCGGTACGACGCGATACGCTCGCCGCGTGGTTGATACGACGCGTCTGCTCCGGGCCGTGGATCACTTCGCCGACCGGCTGAGGGCCGCGCCGCAGTCCCGGCTGCAACGCGGGGCCGCGGCCGAAGCGCTGGGCCTGGCCAGGGAACTGGCCTGCTGGGCGCAGCGGGTGGAGTGGCCGGACCGGGAGCCCAGGGAGATGCCCGACGCCGGCATGTTCGCCGCCGCGGACCAGATCACCGTCGCCGTGCACGATCTCGCGGTGGTCCTGGTGAGCGACGCCGAGGTCGACGAGGCGGTCAGGCTGGTCGAGGCGGCGCAGAAGCGCGCCGGGGTGTGAAGCGGGGGGCGCTCGTGCGCACCCGCCGTCAGACGGGTGGACGCGCCGTCCGTCGTGTGGACGCGCCGTCAGGAGTACGCCGTAGAAGCCCTGGACGGGGCGTCCGCGCGCGGACTCACAGCGACGCGATGACGCGGTCCGCCAGGATGTAGATGTTCTCGTCGCCGCACTCGAAGGTCAGGGTGTACGCACCGGAGATGCCCGAGCCGCCGAGCAGCACCGGCGTACGGCCCGCGCGCAGCGCCTCCGACAGGCGCTCCGCCGTCTCCCGGTGACCCGGCGTCATGCACAGGGTCGTACCGTCGGCGAAGACGTAGACGTCCAGGGTGCCCAGCGGGCCCGGACGGACATCGGCCAGTTCCACGCGGGAGCCGGCCAGTTCCTCCAGGGCGGCCACCGTGCGCTCGTGGTCGCCCACCGGGGACGGGGCCGTGGGCACGAAGTCCGGGTGCGAGGGGTGCCGGCGGCGGGCCGCGGCCAGTTCGGGGGAGTCGCCCGAGTGGTCCTCGGCGTCCGAGAACGGCTCGGCGACCGGCTCCAGCGGTTCGAGGCCCACGAAGTCCGCCTGCCGCGGCAGGAACAGCTCGCCGTCCCCGAGGCCCAGCAGGGTGGGGCCGTCGGGCAGGTCACGGGACTCCTGCGCGGCCCAGAAGGCCCGCGCCTCGGCCAGCTCGCGCTCGCGCTCCTCGGCCAGCGCCGCGGCCACCGCGGCCCGTATCTGCTCCGCGTCGGCCGTCGTGCGGGCCGCCGGGAGCAGGGCGCGCGTGGCGGCCGCCCGGCTCTCCGCGAGTTCCGTGTGCAGCGCCGCGAACTGGCGGCGCAGCTGGAACAGCGTGCGCAGGACGGCGACGCCCACGGCACCCGTGGCGACCGTGGTGACCAGCAGGGCGATCGGCATGACGCTCACTGACGTACTCCCGGTTCAAAGTCGACCCCCGACTTCCTACAACAGCTTGAAGGGCGGACTGAACGTCTGTCAGTGCGTAACGTCACCAAGCGGACAGCGGCTTGGCTTCCGTGCGCCCCGTGCGTCCCCTCTGACCTGCGCAGATGGCGCTCACGCGGGAGATTGGTCACATCCTGGGGGAGATTGGGTCACGAAACGGCCCGGAGTGGGGGGACTCCCCGCACTCCGGGCCGTTTTTCACACTGGGTCGGCCCCCGGTCACGCAACGCGCCGACGGGGGCCGGATGTCAGCTGAGGCGCTCGATGACCATCGCCATGCCCTGGCCGCCGCCGACGCACATCGTCTCCAGGCCGAACTGCTTGTCGTGGAACTGGAGCGAGTTGATCAGCGTGCCGGTGATGCGGGCGCCGGTCATGCCGAAGGGGTGGCCGACGGCGATGGCGCCGCCGTTGACGTTCACCTTCTCCAGCGGGATGCCCAGGTCGCGGTAGGAGGGGATCACCTGGGCGGCGAACGCCTCGTTGATCTCGGCCAGATCGATGTCCGCGGCCGTCAGGCCCGCGCGGCGCAGGGCCTGCTGGGACGCCTCGACCGGGCCGAGACCCATGATCTCGGGGGAGAGGCCGGAGACGCCGGTGGAGACGATCCGGGCGAGCGGGGTGAGGCCGAGCTCGCGGGCCTTGGTGTCGGACATGATCACCAGGGCCGCGGCGCCGTCGTTCAGCGGGCAGCAGTTGCCGGCCGTGACCAGGCCGTCGGGGCGGAAGACCGGCTTCAGGCCCGAGACGGCCTCCAGGGTGACGCCCGCGCGCGGGCCGTCGTCCTTCGAGACGACCGTGCCGTCGGGGAGGGTCACCGGGGTGATCTCGCGCTCCCAGAAGCCGTTCTTGATGGCTTCCTCGGCGAGGTTCTGCGAGCGGACGCCGAACTCGTCCATGTCCTGGCGGGTGACGCCCTTCCAGCGGGCGAGGTTCTCCGCGGTCTGGCCCATCGCGATGTAGGCGTCCGGCACCAGGCCGTCCTCGCGCGGGTCGTGCCAGGTCGTGCCCTCCTGCTGGGCGACCTCGGCGGTGCGGGCCTCGGCCTCGGCGAAGAACGGGTTGTGCGTGTCCGGGAGGCTGTCGGAGTTGCCCTTGACGAAGCGGGACACCATCTCGACACCGGCCGAGATGAAGACGTCGCCCTCGCCGGCCTTGATGGCGTGCAGGGCCATGCGGCTGGTCTGGAGGGACGAGGAACAGTAGCGGGTGACCGTGCAGCCCGGCAGGTGGTCCATGCCCATCTGTACGGCCACGATCCGGCCGAGGTTGTTGCCCTGCTCGCCGCCGGGCAGGCCGCAGCCGAGCATCAGGTCGTCGATGTCCCGCGGATCGAGCTCCGGCACCTTCGCCAGCGCGGCCTGGATGATCGTGGCGGTGATGTCGTCCGGGCGCAGGTCCTTGAGGGAGCCCTTGAAAGCGCGGCCGATGGGGGAGCGGGCGGTCGAGACGATGACGGCTTCGGGCATCACGGCTCCAGTGGCATACGGGATGGGCGGGGCTGCTTGGGAAATTACCCGTACGTAGTGCCGGGGTCACGGGGGGCACGGTGTGACTCTGGCCGCACTTTCTAAGCGCTTGCTTTTTTGCCTGACCGGCGGTTCGCCTTGATTCCGGGCTGGTGGGCCCACTCGGCGTCCCAGGGGCTGCGCCCCCCGGACCCCCCTTCGGCCTGGACGGCCTCGTCCTCAAGCGCCGGACGGGCTGAAGGGGGCTGGAGCGGGCCGGGGTGCATGAGCGAGCGGGACTCCGGCGCCGGAAAGCTCAGGCGCCGGAGAGCTCAGGGGCCCGAAGGGCTCGGGGACGGGCTGGGGGAATCGGCCGGGGTGATGGTGGCCCGGGCCGGTTCTTGGACGCGGCGCCTGCGGCGGCGCTTCAGGAGGGCCCAGGGGCCGCGGGGGCCCGTCGGCATCGCGGCCGTGACCTCGGTGCCCGCCTCCGACGCGGCCTCCGCCGCGGCTCGGGCGACCGGCAGGAAGCCCTCGCGGCGGGAGGCGTCCGGGCGCTCCTCCTCCGCGGGCCACAGGCCCAGGGCCGCGCACATCGTCGGCAGCACCGCCATCGCCGCCGTCGCGTAGCCCTCCGCGGAGGGGTGGTAGTTGTCGGGGCCGAACAGCTCCCGCGGGTTCGCCGCGAACTCGGGGCCCAGCAGGTCGCCCAACGACACCGTGCGGCCGCCCTGTTCGACCGTGCCGATCGTCTGGGCCGCCGCCAGCTGCCGTGAGGCCCGCCGCGCGATCCAGCGCAACGGCTGCTGCACCGGCTCGATGGTGCCGAGGTCGGGGCAGGTGCCCACCACCACCTCGGCTCCGGCGGTGCGCAGCCGCCGTACCGCCGCGGCCAGATGACGCACCGAGCGGGTCGGCGGCATCCGGTGGGTGACGTCGTTCGCGCCGATCATGATCACGCAGACGTCCGGGGCGCCCTCCGGGTCGGCCAGCGCCAGCGCCACCTGGCGGTCCAGGTCGTCGGACTGGGCGCCGGGCTGCGCCACGTTGCGCAGCCGCACCGGGCGCTCCGCGACCGCCGAAAGACCCGAGGCCAGCAGCGCCCCCGGAGTCTGGCCCGCGCGGTGCACGCCCTGGCCCGCGGCGGTGGAGTCACCGAGCACCAGCAGCCGCAGCGCCGGCACGCCCGGGGTGTCGTAGCCGATGCCGTACAGCCCGTCGGCCACCGGTACGTGCGGAGTGCTGCCGTTGCCGTTGCCGACATGCCTCTTGGCCAGCCGCACCTCCGCCAGCAGCAGACCCACGGCGGCCGCGCCGACCAGCCCGACCCCGCCTCCGCCGTACGCGGCACCGGCGGCGATCCGCCGGGCCACCCGCGCCCTCGACATGCTCGTCATGCGTCGCCGTCACCTCCTCCGTAGCCGTACACCCACTCCTTGCCCCGTACCGGGCGTGCCCCAATCTCAACAGGGAGTGAACGGCGCCACCGGGGGCCGTAGGCTGGCGGAACCACCACGACCACTTTTGTGAAAGCAACCGGAGACAACGGTGCAATTCCACGACTCGATGATCAGCCTCGTCGGCAACACCCCGCTGGTGCGGCTCAACAGCGTGACGAAGGGCCTCAAGGCGACCGTCCTGGCCAAGGTCGAGTACTTCAACCCCGGCGGCTCCGTGAAGGACCGCATCGCCCTGCGGATGATCGAGGCCGCCGAGCAGAGCGGGGAGCTCAAGCCGGGCGGCACGATCGTGGAGCCGACCAGCGGCAACACCGGCGTGGGCCTCGCCATCGTCGCCCAGCAGAAGGGGTACAAGTGCATCTTCGTGTGCCCCGACAAGGTGAGCACGGACAAGATCAACGTGCTGCGGGCCTACGGCGCCGAGGTGGTCGTGTGCCCGACCGCCGTGGACCCCGAGCACCCGGACTCGTACTACAACGTCTCCGACCGCCTGGTCCGTGAGACGCCCGGCGCCTGGAAGCCCGACCAGTACTCCAACGCCAACAACCCGCTCTCGCACTACCACTCCACCGGTCCCGAACTGTGGGAGCAGACCGGGGGACGGATCACGCACTTCGTGGCGGGCGTCGGCACCGGCGGCACCATCTCCGGCACCGGCCGCTATCTGAAGGACGCGAGCGAGGGCCGGGTCCAGGTCGTCGGCGCCGACCCCGAGGGCTCCGTGTACTCCGGCGGCTCCGGGCGGCCGTACCTGGTGGAGGGCGTCGGCGAGGACTTCTGGCCGACCGCCTACGACCGCACCGTCGCGGACGAGATCGTCGCCGTGTCCGACAAGGACTCCTTCCAGATGACCCGCCGCCTCGCCAAGGAGGAGGGCCTGCTGGTCGGCGGCTCCTGCGGCATGGCCGTGGTGGCCGCGCTGCGCGTCGCCGAGCGGCTCGGCGAGGACGACGTGGTGGTCGTCCTGCTCCCGGACAGCGGCCGCGGGTACCTGAGCAAGATCTTCAACGACGAGTGGATGGCCGACTACGGCTTCCTGGAGGACGAGGGGCCGAGCGCCCGCGTCGCCGACGTGCTCAACGACAAGGTGCACGGCGCCATCCCCTCCCTCGTCCACATGCACCCCGACGAGACCGTGGGCCAGGCCATCGAGGTGCTGCGCGAGTACGGCGTCTCCCAGATGCCCGTCGTCAAGCCGGGCGCCGGCCACCCGGACGTGATGGCCGCCGAGGTCGTCGGGTCGGTCGTGGAGCGCGAGCTGCTCGACGCGCTGTTCAGCAAGAACGCCTCGCTGGAGGACCCGCTGGAGAAGCACATGTCGGCGCCGCTGCCGCAGGTCGGCTCCGGCGAGCCGGTCGGCGACCTGATGGCGGTGCTCGGCCGGGCCGACGCGGCGATCGTCCTCGTCGAGGGCAAGCCGACCGGCGTGGTCAGCCGACAGGACCTGCTGGCTTTCCTCGCCAAGGGCGGGAAGCAGTAGCGAACCTGCGGTGAACGGGCCGTGACCGCGGAAAACCTCGCGTGTCCTACCGATCCGGTGGACTTCGCGGAAGTGGTACGAGCGTGTCACGTCCACGCAGCACCCGCTTAACACGGATCCGGCACATTAGTGGGTGTCGGCAGGGCGGGAGCGGCTCCCCGCCCGAGCCGACGCCGAACGGCGCCAAGGACCTCCGGAGCGGCTCCCGGACCTCCATGGACGCCTAGGACGCGCAAGCCCGGCCCTGACCCGGCCCGCGTCCCTCGCGGGGACCGCCGTCGTCCCGCCCCCCAGTGATGGGGGTGCGGCGGTCCCCGCGCACAGCTTGGAAAACGGCGGCGCGGGGCGGTGACTCACACCGCCCCGCGCCGCCGTCCGTGCGTGCCGCCACGAGTCCGCGCGCGGACTCAGTCCTCCCAGTCGCCGTCCCCGGACCGCCCGCGCCGGCCGCCGAAGAGGCCGGGGTTGGAGCGCGTGGCCTGGACCACGTTCACGCCGACGATCCCCACCCAGGAGATCAGCAGCCCCGGCAGATGCGCCACGCCGCCGCCGATCGCGGACAGCGGGATCGCCAGCACCAGCGAGACGATGCCGAAGCCGAACCGCTCGCCCCACGAGTCCGTGGGCCGCGGGCCGCGGCTGCCGCGCGCCACCTGCATCTGCTGCTCGGCCAGCTGCCGTCGCACCCGGCGCTCCACCGCGCCGTCGATACGCTGGTCGACCTTCTCCAGGAACGAGTCGACCAGCGCGGACTCGTACTCCTCGCCCAGCTCCCTGCGGGCCTGCAGGGTCGCGTTGAGCTCCTTCTTCAGGTCCGCGTCCCGCGCGTCCATTCCCGTCATGCCACCACGCTAGGCAGCCGCGCGGGCCGCCGCACTGGTGCTAGCCCCCCTGTCCGTGGTGGGGCCGGCCGCTTGCCGGTCTGCATATGCTCATGCAGAATCCTCAGCTACTGAATAGTCGAGGGGGAGCACGTCATGAGCCCGACCGACAGCCCCGCCGCCCGGCTACAGGCGCTCTTCGAGGGGCACCGGCTCACGCCGACCCAGCGGCGCATCGCGCACAGCATGGTGCGGCGCGCCTCCGACGTGCCGTTCCTGTCCAGCGTCGAGCTGGCCGAGCTGGCCGGGGTGAGCCAGCCCTCGGTCACCCGGTTCGCGGTCGCCCTCGGCTTCGACGGCTACCCCGCCCTGCGCCGCCATCTGCGCGAGGTCGCCCCCGCCGACCGGCCGGCCGCCGACGCGGCGTCGTACAACGAGTACCAGCAGGCCGTCGAGGCCGAGATCGAGAATCTGCGGCATCTCGCCGCGGCGCTGGCCGACCCGCGGCCGGTCGAGCGCGCGGGCCGGGTGCTCGCCGCCTCCCGCCCGCTGCCCGTCCTCGGCCTGCGCGCGGCGGCCTCCCAGGCGTACGGCTTCGCCTACTTCGCCGCCAAGGTGCATCCGGACGTACGGCTGCTCGACGAGGGCGGCACGATGATCCAGGACCGTATCGACGCGGCCGTGCGCGCGGGCGCCTCGGCGCTGCTGTGCTTCGCGCTGCCCCGGCACCCGCGCGAGGTGGTCGACAGCCTCGCCCACGCGCGCGGCGCGGGGCTCACCGTGGTCACCGTCGCCGACTCGGCGTTCGCGCCCGTCGCCAAGGTCTCCGACCTGCTGCTGCCCGCGCCGGTCGGCACCGGGCTCGCGTTCGACACGGCGTGCGCGCCGATGCTGCTGGGCCGGGTGCTGCTGGAGGCGATGGCCGACGGCCTGCCGGACGCGCAGGCGCGCCTTGAGGAGTTCGACGCCCGCGCGGCGGCCCGGGGCCTCTTCGTGGAGTGACCGGCTCCGGGACCGCGGGCGGCCCGGGGGCCCTTCGCGGGGACCGCCGCGGCCGTTCTCAGATTCGTTTCAGGTTCCCTCACTAGCCTCCTGCCCGTCAGGACTGTGCCGGACGGCAGAGAAGCTGCCGGGGCGACGAGGAGGCTGGACGTGGCGCGCGGAGGTCAGGGGCTGGCTCGGGTGGCCGTCGTCGTGAGGGCCGGGGCCGCCCCGCTGTGGTGGTTCGGGGTGCTCGCGGCGGGCGTCGGTGTGGTGCCGCCGGGGCTGACCGGCCGCCGGATCGGGGTGCTCGCGGGAGCGGCGCTGTTCATCGTCACGGCCGTCGTGGTGGCGTACACGCGCCGCAAGCGGTACACCGAGCGCAGCCGGTCGGTGGTCAAGGCCGGGAAGCACGACGTGCTCCAGGACCGGGCCGTCACCGTGCGCAACTGGCGCCGCGGGCACCGCTGGTGGATCCTGCTCGCCTTCTTCGCGGCGGTGCTCAGCGCCTTCGTACTGCCCGCGGCCGGCGGCATGGCGCTGGCCGGGGCGGGCGTCGGGCTGCGGCTGAAGGCCGCCTGGCTCGGGCGCCGCGAGCGGGCCGAGGACACGCTGCTGTGGCTGCGGGTCGACTGGCTCGACCAGCGCGGCGGGCGCCCGGCCGGCAAGACGGTCAAGGGTTATCGCGGCACGGGTGTCGCCGCGGGCGACGCGGCCCCGGGCGGGACCCGCCGCCGCACCGCGGCGCTCGTGTAGCGAGTGCGGCAGGGCCGCTCAGACCTCGAGGTCCTCCTCGATCCTCTTCAACTGGTGCCGCGCCATGGCCAGGTTGGCCCGCTTGGCGTCCAGCACCAGGTACATGAACAGGCCGTTGCCGCCGCGCCCGCCGATCAGCCGGATCAGGTGGAACTGGTCGGACAGCGTGATGAGGATGTCCTCGATCTGGCCCTTGAGCCCGAGGTGCTCCATCGTGCGCATCTTGGCCCGGACGACGTCCGTGTTGCCCGCGGCCGCGACGTTCAGGTCGAAGCTCTTGCTGCCGCCGAGGGTGCCCAGTGCCATGCCGCTCGTGTAGTCGACGAGTGCGACGCCCGTCGCACCCTCGATGGAGGCAAGGCACTCCTTCAGCGTGGTTTCGGTGTTCGCCATGACTGTGATTCCTCGTTTTCTGGTCGATCGCTCAACCGTCGGTGGTGGTACGCGCATTACCGGTGGTGGTGCGTGGTGCGCGCGCGGATCTGGTACGTGGGGCGGCGGACTTGGCCGTCGCCCGGGTCGACTTGGCGGGTGCTCTGGCGGCGGCCTCCGCGCCGGCGTCGAGGAGTTCCCCGATGCGGGCGCCGGCCCGCCGGCCCTCCAGGTGGAGCCGGCCGACGCTGACGCGGTCCTGGGCGAGCAGGGTCAGCACGGCCGTGCCGCCCGCCGCGTAGGTGGCCACATAGCCGTAGACGCCCCGGACGAGCAGCTCCCGGAAGTCGCCCTGGCCGGTCGCGTCGGCGACCTGCGCGGCGACGGCGCGGGCGGAGGCCGTGAGCGCGGCCACGTCCTGTGCCTCGACACCGGGCGTGTCCTGGGCGAGGACGAGACCGTCCACCGTGGTGGCGAGGGCACCCGTGAGGTGCGGCACGCGGGCCCGGAGCCGACGCATCTCGTCGAGTATCTCGACCTCGGCCCCCATCTCGTCTCTCCTCTCCGGTCGTTGCCGCTCAAAGGGCCTCCAGCGCATCCCTGAGCCTCTTCAGCAATGTGATGTCGGGATCGTTGACCTCGGCCGGGGCGAGGGCCGCGGGGGGCCGCGCCCCGGGCGCCACCACCCCCGCCGCCACCAGCCGCCGGACGTCCATCAACGTCGGGAAGGTGCGCCGGCCCAGCTCGCGCGCGATGTCCGGCGCGGTGCGCGAGCCGTCCACCCGGTCCAGGACCGCCCGCTGCCGGGCGGTCAGCGGCGGGGCGGCGCCGCGCTCGGCGCGGCTGAGCGGCAGGCCGTCGGACGTGGCGTCCGGCCAGATGGAGTGCAGCAGCGTGCGGCGGCGCAGCGTCTCGCGCTCCACCGTCGCGACCGGCACCGTGCGCAGCGGCGCCTGGGCCGGCGGACTGCCGTAGCGGAACCGGCCGGGGGTGCTGCTCGGGGCGAGCGCGAAGTACGCCGCGTCGAACAGCGCGCCCAGGTGGATCAGTTCGAGCGTGCCCGGGGCGAGACTGCCGCCCTCGAACAGCAGCCGTACGGCGCCGACCGGGTCGCCGGCCCGCTGCACCGCCGACCACCACTGCGCCGGGTCGAGCGTGCCGCGCGCGGTGAGCAGCACGTCGAGGCCGGGCGCGAGCGGGCTCTCCGCGTGCACCACCTGGCCCTCGCTGAGATGCAGCGTGCCGCACTCGCGCATGAGCACGCCGGTCGCGCGTTCCGCGGCGAGCCGGGTGAGCATCGGCGAGACCCCGCTCCCCGACTGCTCGCGCGCCGCCGTCTTGTCCCGCACCGGCAGGGGCGGAGGAGTTCTGACCACGGTCACCCCAGCACCAGCCGTCCGGCCATCTCAGCGAGCCGGATGCGGGCCAGAGCCAGGTTGCCCTCCGTACGGGCCAGCCACAGATGCAGCACCACACTGCTGTCGAACGTCGTCCCGACGAACCGCAGCACGTGGTAGCTGTCCCGGTTGCTGATGATCAGGTCCTCCACGGGTGGTTCGGCCTCGGCGGCGTCCTCCGAGGCGAACGCCTGGTGCTCGGCGGCGAGCCGGGCCAGTTCGGCGGCCTCCGTCGCGGTGGACTCGTGGTCACCGCCCGGCGACTCGCCGACGGAACCCAGGGCAAGCCCGCTGGTCCAGTCGACCAGTGCGGCGCCCCGCGCACCGGGCAGTCGCATGGCTTCCAGCAGGCACTCGTCGATTCCGGGCACCGTCGTTCCCCTCCCGCCTGGGGTTCTGCTGAGTGACGCCGAAACTACGCAACGTGTGCGCCGCACGTGAGCGTTCCGGCATTTTCCGGCGGAACATGCTTTCGGTGGCTAAGGTGGGTCAACTGACGTCTGTTCACCCAGTCGCCCGACGGTGGGTCCGGTGACCCGTGTCAACGGCGCGTGCCCGGGGGCAGGGTGGTGAGGCCCGCGGCGTGCGCCCCGCCGGATTCGGCCACGATCGACTTCACGGTCTGCGCGTCCCGCACGGTGGCGAAGACGACGCCCCCGGTGCCGTCCGGCGCGAAGCCGTGGATGCCGGGCCGCGGCAGGGAGTTGTAGCCGTAGTGGTGCGCGAAGAAGTACGCGCCCGTGTCCAGCGCCGCCACGTGGTCGCCCGGTTCCAGCGGCGGCAGCGCGCGGGCCTCGGCCAGCAGGTCGCCCGCGAAACAGGCCGGCCCGGCCACGTCCTGCACCACTCGCGGGCCCGCCTTGGGCCGCCCCTCGGCGTCGTAGGCGGCGATCCTGAGCGGCCAGGCGTCCGGCGCGTACACCGTCCGCGTCGCGATCTGCACGCCCGCGTGCGTCACGGCGACCGGCCGGCCGCCCGCCCGCTTGGTGTACTCCACCCGCGCCACCACCGTGCCGTGCCGGGCCAGCAGGGACCGGCCGAACTCGGTCACCAGCCCGTACCGCCCGTCGAACAGGCCGGGCACGGCCGCCCGCAGCGCCCGCGCGTACTGCGCGAACGTGGGCCGGTCGGTGTCCGAGGAGAAGTCCACCGGCAGCCCGCCGCCGATGTCGAGCGTGTCCACCTGCCGTCGTCCCGCGCGCGCGTTGATCTCCTCGGCCAGCGCGTACGTCTCCGCCACGCCCCGCACCATCAGCGCGAGCGGGATGCCCTGGGAGCCGGTGTGGGTGTGCAGCCGGGTCAGCCACGGGCGCTCGGCGTACGCCCGCACCACCCATGCCCGCGCCCCCTCGTCGCGCAGCGCCACCCCGAACTTGGAGGTCGCCGTCGCCGTCGACAGCGCCCCGATGGAACCGCCGCCGACCTGCGGGTTCACCCGGATGCCGACGGGCGCGCGGAGCACCGCCGGGGCGCCGGGGGAGGCCAGCAGCGCGTCGACGCGGGCCAGCTCCTGCGGGTTGTCGGCGTTGACCGCGATGCCCAGCGCCAGCGCCTCGCGCAGCTCGGCCGGGGTCTTCGCGGGGGAGTCAAGGACGGTCGCCTCCGGTGGCACGCCCGCCGCGCGCGCCAGCGCCAGCTCGCCCGGGCTCGCCACCTCGGCGCCCAGGCCCTCCGCGTGCAGCAGCCGCACCGCCGGCACCAGCGGGGTCGCCTTCACCGCGAACGCGTGCAGCACGGGCGTGCCCGGCGTCACCACCCCGGCGAACGCCGCGTGCAGGGCCGCGGCCGACGCGCGGATGCCGGTGACGTCGAGCAGGCCCACGAGGGGGCGGTCGGGGGAGAGCAGGCCCTGTGCCACGGCGGCGGCCACTGCGGCGTCCCGGCGGGCGGCCACCGCCTCGGCGGCGCCCGCGCCCCGCTCGTCGGTCACGTCCACGCCGTCCGTGCCGTCCACGCCGTCCGTGCCGCCCGTGCCATCCACGCCGCCCGTGCCGTCCACGCCGCCCGTGTCCTCCACGTCGTCCACGCCGCCCGTGCCGTCCACGGTCTCCCCCTCGTGCCGGCGCGTACCGGCCGGTCCTGTCCGGGCTGACTCCCGCCGTTCCACCGTGGCACGCCGCGGCGGCCCCCGCAGGTGTTGACTAGTTCTATTCAGGACGTCAGGATGTGAATATCCGCAGTATGAATCCGCTGGGAAAGCGACCCGCCAGGAGGCAGACCATGTCAGGACCCCGCCCCGTACGAGCCCCCCGCGGTACGGAACTGAGCGCCCTGGGATGGCAGCAGGAAGCCGCCCTGCGGATGCTCCAGAACAACCTCGACCCCGAGGTCGCCGAGCACCCCGACAAGCTCGTCGTCTACGGCGGCACCGGCAAGGCCGCCCGTGACTGGCGCTCCTTCGACGCCATGGTCCGCACCCTGCGCACCCTCAAGCAGGACGAGACGATGCTCGTGCAGTCCGGCCGTCCGGTCGGCGTCATGCAGACCCACGAGTGGGCGCCGCGCGTGCTGATCGCCAACTCCAACCTGGTCGGCGACTGGGCCAACTGGGAGGAGTTCCGCCGCCTGGAGCAGCTCGGCCTGACCATGTACGGCCAGATGACCGCCGGTTCGTGGATCTACATCGGCACCCAGGGCATCCTCCAGGGCACCTACGAGACCTTCGCCGCCGTCGCCGCGAAGAAGTTCTCCGGCACCCTCGCGGGCACGATCACCCTCACCGCCGGCCTCGGCGGCATGGGCGGCGCCCAGCCGCTCGCGGTCACCATGAACGACGGCGTCGCGATCTGCATCGACGTCGACCCGCGCGCCATCGACCGCCGCATCGAGCACCGCTACCTCGACGTGAAGGCCGACTCCCTCGACCACGCCCTCCAGCTGGCCGTCGAGGCCCGCGACGCCCGCCGCCCGCTCTCCATCGGCGTGCTCGGCAACGCCGCCGAGCTGGTCCCGCAGCTGCTCGCGATGGGCGCCCCGATCGACATCGTGACCGACCAGACCTCGGCCCACGACCCGCTGGCCTACCTGCCCGTCGGCGTCGCCTTCGAGGACATGGCCGACGCCGCCGCCAAGGACCCGGCCGGCTTCACCACCCGGGCCCGCGAGTCCATGGCGAAGCACGTCGAGGCGATGGTCGGCTTCATGGACGCCGGCGCCGAGGTCTTCGACTACGGCAACTCCATCCGCGGCGAGGCCCAGCTCGCGGGCTACGACCGCGCGTTCGCCTTCCCCGGCTTCGTCCCCGCCTACATCCGCCCCCTGTTCTGCGAGGGCAAGGGCCCCTTCCGCTGGGCCGCCCTGTCCGGCGACCCGGCCGACATCGCCAAGACCGACAAGGCGATCCTGGAGCTCTTCCCGGAGAACGAGTCCCTCGCCCGCTGGATCAAGCTGGCCGGTGAGCGGGTCCACTTCCAGGGCCTGCCCGCCCGCATCTGCTGGCTCGGCTACGGCGAGCGCGACAAGGCCGGCGAGCGCTTCAACGACATGGTCGCGAGCGGCGAACTCGCCGCCCCGCTGGCCATCGGCCGCGACCACCTCGACTGCGGCTCCGTCGCCTCGCCCTACCGCGAGACCGAGGCCATGCTCGACGGCTCCGACGCGATCGCCGACTGGCCGCTGCTCAACGCCATGGTCAACGTCGCCTCCGGCGCCTCCTGGGTCTCCCTGCACCACGGCGGCGGCGTCGGCATGGGCCGCTCCATCCACGCCGGCCAGGTCACCGTCGCCGACGGCACCAAGCTGGGCGGCGAGAAGATCCGCCGCGTGCTCACCAACGACCCCGGCATGGGCGTCATCCGGCACGTGGACGCGGGCTACGACATCGCGGAGTCGGTCGCCGAGGACCGCGGCGTGCGCGTGCCGATGCGCGAGGGTGACGACGCGTGACGAGCGGCCATACGACGGTGGGGACCGCGGCGTCCTTCCACTCCATGTGGAGCGATCTGCGCCCCATCGGCCGGCACGCCGGCTCCGGCGGCTACCGCCGCTACGCCTGGACCGGCGCCGACGCCGACTGCCGGGCCTGGTTCCGGGAGCAGGCCGAGGCGCGCGGCCTCACCCATGAGGTCGACCGCAACGGCAACCAGTGGGCCTGGCTCGGCGACCCCGCGGCCGGGGACGCCGTCGTCACCGGCTCGCATCTCGACTCGGTGCCCGACGGCGGCGCCTTCGACGGGCCCCTCGGGGTCGTGTCCTCCTTCGCCGCGCTCGACGAACTCCGCCGGAGGGGAGTGGAGTTCGCGAAGCCGCTGGGCATCGTCAACTTCGGCGACGAGGAGGGCGCCCGCTTCGGGCTGGCCTGCGTGGGCTCCCGGCTGGCCGCCGGTCACCTCACCGTCGAACAGGCCCACGCGCTCACCGACGGCGACGGGGTGACCCTGCCCCGGGCCATGGAGGCCGCCGGCTTCGACCCCGACGCGATCGGAGCGGACCCCGAACGGCTCGACCGCATCGGCGCGTTCGTCGAACTCCACGTCGAGCAGGGCCGCGCCCTGGACCTGACCGGCGACCCGGTCGGCGTCGCCAGCGCGATCTGGCCGCACGGCCGCTGGCGGTTCGACTTCCGCGGCCAGGCCAACCACGCCGGCACCACCCGCCTCGCCGATCGCCGCGACCCGATGCTGCCCTACGCCGAGACCGTGCTCGCGGCGCGCCGCGAGGCCGAACTCGCCGGTGCCGTCGCCACCTTCGGCAAGATCGCCGTCGAGCCCAACGGCGTCAACGCGATCCCGTCGCTGGTGCGCGGCTGGCTGGACTCCCGCGCCCCCGACCAGGCGAGCCTCGACACCGTCGTGACGGGCATAACGGAGGCCGCCCGCGCCCACGCCGCCGCGCACGGCGTGGACGTCGACACGGTGCGCGAGTCGTTCACCCCGGTCGTCGAGTTCGACCACGCCCTGCGCGACGAACTCGCCCGCATCCTCGGCCGGGACACCGGCCTCACGGTGCCCGTCCTCGGAACGGGCGCCGGACACGACGCCGGAATCCTCTCCGGACGCGTTCCGACCGCCATGCTGTTCGTGCGCAACCCCACCGGCGTCTCCCACTCCCCGGCCGAGTCCGCGGACGAGGACGACTGCCTGGCCGGGGTGAGCGCCCTCGCCGACGTACTCGAAGGGCTGGCCCGCGCGTGACGACACGGACGTACTGGCTGGAGCACGCCTGGCTCGGCACCTATGTCGAGCCGGGAGTCGCCGTCGACGTCACGGACGGCCGCATCAGCGCCGTCCGCACCGAGACCCCCGCCCCGCCGCCCGGCGCCGAGGTGCTGCGCGGCCTCACCCTGCCCGGCCTCGCCAACGCGCACAGCCACGCCTTCCACCGCGCCCTGCGCGGCACCGTCCAGGTCGGCAGCGGCACCTTCTGGACCTGGCGCGAGCTGATGTACGGCTTCGCCGACCGGCTCACCCCCGAGAGCTACCACGCCCTCGCCCGCGCGGTGTACGCCGAGATGGCACTGGCCGGCGTCACCGCCGTCGGCGAGTTCCACTACGTGCACCACGCGCCCGGCGGAGCCCGTTACGCCGACCCCAACGCCATGGGCGAGGCGCTGATCGCGGCCGCCGCCGACGCGGGCATCCGCATCACCCTCCTCGACACGGCCTATCTCTCCTCCGGCTTCGGCGCCCCGCCCAACGCGCACCAGCTGCGCTTCAGCGACGGCAGCGCCGAGGACTGGGCCACACGCTCTGCACTTCTCAAGGAACGGGATCACGCACGGATCGGGGCCGCGATCCACTCGGTGCGGGCCGTGCCCGCGGCGCAGCTCGCCACCGTGGCCCGGTGGGCCGAGGAGCGGCGGGCCCCGCTGCACGTGCACCTGTCCGAGCAGACCGCGGAGAACGACGCCTGCCGTGACGCCCACGGCCGCACGCCCACCCGGCTCCTCGCCGACCACGGCGTCCTCGGCCCGCGCACCACCGGCGTCCACAACACCCACCTGACCGACGAGGACATCGCCCTCATCGGCGGCAGCGGCACCGGCACCTGCATGTGCCCCACCACCGAGCGGGACCTCGCCGACGGCATCGGACCCGCCGTCGCCCTGCAGGCCGCGGGCTCCCCGCTCAGTCTCGGCTCCGACAGCCACGCCGTCATCGACCTGCTCGAGGAGGCGCGCGCCATGGAGCTGAACGAGCGGCTGCGCAGCCGCACCCGCGGGCACTGGACGGCCGAGGCGCTGCTGCGCGCGGCCTCCGGCGACGGGCACGCGGCCCTCGGCTGGGAGGAGGCGGGCAGCCTGGAGCAGGGGGCGCTCGCCGACTTCACGACGATCGCCCTCGACTCGGTCAGGACGGCAGGGCCGCTGCCCAGGCTGGGCGCCGAGACGGCCGTATTCGCCGCGTCGGCCGCCGATGTGCGGCACACGGTCGTGGCGGGGCGGCAGATCGTGCGCGACGGCGCGCACACGCTGGTGCCCGACGTGCCCGGAGCGCTCGCGGCCGCCGTCGCGGCCCTGCGCGACTGACCCCGGGCCGCCCCGCGCGACCGGGCGGCCGCCGTCCCCCGCGACCGCACAGCGCCCGCCCCGCGCGACCGCATCCCCCCGCCACCACCGAGGACGCCATGAGCAGCACCGTCATCACCAACATCGCCACGCTGGTCACCAACGATCCCTCCCTCGGCGACTCGTCTCCGCTCGGTCTGGTCCGGGACGCGGCCGTCGTCGTCGACGGCGACCGCGTCGCCTGGATCGGTGAGTCCAGCAAAGCACCCGCCACTGACAACCGGGTCGACGCCGCCGGCCGGGCCGTCCTGCCGGGCTTCGTGGACTCCCACTCGCACCTGGTCTTCGCGGGCGACCGCACCGAGGAGTTCAACGCCCGCATGTCGGGCCGCGCCTACTCCGCGGGCGGCATCCGCACGACCGTCGCCGCCACCCGTGCCGCGACCGACGAGCAGCTGGAGGCGAACCTCACCCGCCACCTCGCGGAGGCGCTCCGCCAGGGCACCACCACCTTCGAGACCAAGTCGGGCTACGGCCTCACGGTCGCCGACGAGGCCCGCGCGCTGCGCATCGCCGCCGCCCACACCGACGAGGTCACCTTCCTCGGCGCCCACATCGTCTCCCCGGACCTCGCCGAGGACCCGGCCGCGTACGTCGCGCTCGTCACCGGCGAGATGCTCGCGGCCTGCGCGCCGTACGCCCGCTGGATCGACGTCTTCTGCGAGAAGGGCGCCTTCGACGGCGACCAGGCGCGGGAGATCCTCACCGCGGGCCGCGCCGCCGGACTCGGCCTGCGCGTCCACGCCAACCAGCTCTCCTACGGCCCCGGCGTGCAGCTCGCCGTCGAGCTGGACGCGGCCAGCGCCGACCACTGCACCCATCTCACCGACGCCGACGTGGACGCCCTGGCCGACGGCCGTACCGTCGCCACGCTGCTGCCCGGCGCGGAGTTCTCCACCCGCGCCGAGTGGCCGGACGCCCGCCGCCTGCTCGACGCCGGGGTGACCGTCGCCCTGTCCACGGACTGCAACCCCGGCTCGTCGTTCACCTCGTCCGTCCCCTTCTGCATCGCGCTCGCGGTGCGCGACATGCGGATGACCCCGGACGAGGCCGTGTGGGCGGCGACCGCGGGCGGCGCGGCGGCCCTGCGCCGCACCGACATCGGCCGGCTCACCCCCGGCGCCCGGGCCGACCTGACCCTCCTCGACGCGCCGAGCCATGTCCACCTGGCCTACCGGCCGGGCGTGCCGCTGGTGTCGCAGGTGTGGCGGGCGGGCGTGCGCGTGGTCTGAGTCCCCGGACCGTGCCCCGTTCTTCACCCGCGTGGTCCGCGTCCGGGACGGCGGCCGGTGCGCGTCAGCTCGCCCCGGCCACCCACCGCTGGTCGCCGCCCCCGGTGAGCGGGTCGAGGGACAGGCCGCCGTCGGCGTCGGGGGTGAGGGCCGTCCCGATCGCGACGGCCGGGCGGATCACCCCGTCGTCGTCGACCGTGAACCGCAGGTTCTGCCCGTTCCTGCCCTCCACCGACGAGCAGCTCCACACCCCCACGCCCCGGTCCACGGAACCGCGGCTGTCCAGGCAGAAGTCGGAGTCCGCCGCGTTCTGGAGGACGCCCCGGCCGGTGTCGACGCGCCAGCGCTGGGACGGCGACGAGGAGCAGGCGGTCATCACCACGTCCGTACCGTTGTCGAAGTCGTCCGCCACGTCCAGGCACTGGCCCGAGGCGGCGCTCACGACCTGCGCGTACGTGCCGTCCGGGGCGTGCGCCGGGGACGCGGTGGGCGTGGGCGCGCGGGTGGCCGTCGGCCGCGGGCTCGGCGACGTGGTGCGCGGCGTACGCGTGCTGCCGGAGGGGGACGGGGAGGCGGTGGACGGGGAGGCGGTGGTCGCCGGGACGGTCGCCGTGACCGTGACCTGCCCCGGGGCCGTCGGGGTGCTGACCGAGCCGGCCGCCTGCGGGTCGGCCGGGTCCGAGCCGCCCGACCACAGCACCACCATTAGCAGGGGCACGAGCGTCACCGCGCACGCGGCGGAGGCGAGCACGACGCGGCGCGAGGGGGAGCGGAGCGAGGAGGCCCGGGCGGGTGCCGGCCCCGGGCCCGGTGGCCGGCGGCCGGGGGCCCCGGCCGCCGCCCGCGCGGTGTAGGCCGTCCCCGCCCAGGGCAGCAGCCCCTCCGCCAGCGCCGTGCGCGGGCTGTCGCGCAGCGCGCACTGTTCCTCGTACGCCGTCGCGCAGTGCGCGCAGTGCGCCATGTGGGCGTGCAGATCGGGGCTGGTGCGGGGGGTGTCCGGGCGTACGGACTCCTCGATCAGACGGCGGAAGTCCCCGCACCGGGGGTCGTCCGACGCGGCGAGGCGGGCCCGCAGGCAGGCGTGCGCCAGGGCCTGGCACGCCTGGTCGGTGCCGTACGCCACGTCCTCGGGGGTCACGCCCAGCAGGGCGGCCGTGCGCGCCACCGGTTCGCGTTCCACGGCGCCGTACCAGACGAGGCCCTGGGTGCGGGTCGGCAGCGAGCGGAACGCGGCGAGCATCGGCGGCACCGGGCCGCCCGGGCCCGCCGCGTTCAGCACGAGCAGCAGCCCGGGGTCCACGCCGGCCGCGCGCTCGTCGCGGGCCCACTCGGCGGCGAGCCGGGTGGTGAGCAGCAGCAGCCGGTGGCGCAGCGGGACGTCGGGGTAGAAGCCGCGCGCCGACTCGCGGGCGGCGAGGGTGAAGGACTGCGCGGCCAGCTGCCGGGCCGCCGGATCGCCCGTCGTGCAGAGCCGGGCGTAGGCGAGCACGGAGGGCAGATGGCGGGCACGGATCTCCTGGAGCGCCGGGAAGACCGTGGGCGTGTCGGCCCGCAGCAGGCCCGTCAGGTGCGCGTCGGACGCGTCGGCGTGGAGCCGGCCGTCCCCGGCTTCGGCGCCGTCGCCGCCCGTGTCGTCGGCTCCGTCCGGCCGCGCCATCCACCCGCCTCCTCGCACCCGCCACGCGTCATCTCACCGACCCGGGCCTCCTGACGTACCGGCCAGTCGGGTCCGGGGTGCGCCCATAGTGGTGGAAGGGAACCCGTGAGGCTAGGTGTTCCCGCAAGTAATCCGAAGGCGCGCAGGTGACGGGGGCGCGACGCGGCGGGGCGGGAACGTGCACGGCGGGGCGGGGCGGGAACGCGCACGGCGGGGCGGGGCCGGGAACGGCCGCGAACGCACGCGCCGGGGCCACGCGAAGGGCCCGGCGCCCCGTACGCCTCGCGGTGGGGTGCCGGGCCCTGGTGTCATCGGGCGGGGCCGGTCATTCCTCGACGGTCAGCCCCTTGCGCAGCCGTACCAGCGTGCGCGACAGCAGACGGGACACGTGCATCTGGGAGATGCCGAGTTCGTCGCCGATCTCGGACTGGGTCATGCCGGCCACGAAGCGCAGGGAGAGGATCTGCCGGTCACGGGCGGGCAGTTCGGCGATCAGCGGCTTGAGCGACTCGACGTACTCGATGCCCTCGATGCCGTGGTCCTCGTAGCCGATGCGGTCGGCGAGCGTGCCCTCGGTGTCGTCCTCGTCCGGCTGCGCGTCGAGCGACGAGGCGGTGTACGCGTTCGAGGCGGCCATGCCCTCGACGACCTCGTCGTGGGTCAGGCCGAGACGCTCGGCGAGTTCGGCCACGGTCGGCGCGCGGTCCAGCTTCTGGGCCAGCTCGTCGCCCGCCTTGGCGAGGTCGAGCCGCAGCTCCTGGAGCCGGCGAGGCACCCGCACCGACCAGGACGTGTCACGGAAGAAGCGCTTGATCTCGCCGATGATGGTGGGCATCGCGAAGGTGGGGAACTCGACGCCCCGGCTCAGCTCGAACCGGTCGATCGCCTTGATCAGGCCGATGGTGCCGACCTGGATGATGTCCTCCATCGGCTCGCTGCGGGTGCGGAACCGGGAGGCGGCGAACTTGACCAGCGCCAGGTTGAGCTCGACGAGGGTGTTGCGGACGTACGAGTACTCGTACGTGCCTTCCTCGAGGGACTCCAGCCGCTCGAAGAGGGTCTTGGACAGGGCGCGGGCGTCGACCGGCCCCACCTCGTCGTACGGGGGGATCTCCGGAAGTCCGTCCAGCGGGTCCGGATGCTGCGGAGCGAGTCCGTCCATGGGGTCCGGGCGCTGCGGAGCGGGTCCGTCCATGGGGTCCGGGCGTTCCGGAGCGAGTGTCGACGTCGTCGTGTGGGTACGCGATGCGTCGAGCCGGGGTGACATGAATGTCCTCCATCGTTCTCGGCGTATGGCTGCCGAAGCCAGTGCTGCACTGCGGTGTGCGGCGCCTCCAAGCCGGCCGTGTCGGTCAGGTGTCTCTACTAGCCCTACCCGCTTTTCCGAGGTCACCGCAAGTGCGTGATGTCCAGGTATGTCCGTTTGTGTGCGGTTGTTCGGCTGTCGGACCGTGTGGAGAAGGCGTAGTCTTCGAGGTCGTCAGCAGCAGCCACGACCTCGGGAGACAGACGGCATGGACCGCGGGACGGTCGGCAGCGCACAGTCGGGCCGGCTTCTGGTGGAGGTGCGGGAAGAGGGCCCCAGCGCCGTCGTGACGCCGGCGGGTGAGCTCGATCACCACACCGCCGATCTGTTGCGCGAGCCACTCGACGATCTGCTCTCCAAGGGTGTCGCCAAGCTCGTCGTGGACTGCGCGCGGCTCGAGTTCTGCGACTCCACCGGTCTGAACGTGCTGCTCGGGGCGCGCCTGAAGGCGGAGGCGGCCGGCGGCGGGGTGCACCTGGCGGGAATGCAGCCGGTGGTCGCCCGGGTGTTCGAGATCACGGGGGCGGACGCGGTCTTCACCGTGCACGACTCCGTCGAGGCGGCGCTCGCCGACGAGGCCGGCTGACCGCCGATGCCGGACGGACGGGCCCCTCGCGAGGCGCGCCTGTTCCACGACGGGGGGTGTTCTGCCGGTTCGGTCGGGCAGGAGACTCCTGGACCGGTCGATCGCGTGCGCCGTCCTGTCGAACGGCACACGCGCACGCCCCGTACTGACCTGTACGCGAACCGACTACTCCATCGAGAACCGGTGAATCGGTGAGGTGAAGCGCTGATGAGCACCACCCGGCCCTACCCGCCGGGCGACCGCGGCCCGGAGCCGAGCGGCGCTTCCGGCGTGCCCGCGGGGGCCGCGGGGCTGCCGCCGGAGGGGGCCCCGGTCGCCGAGGCGTCCCTGGCCGCCACCGAGGCGTCACCGGTCGTCGCCGAGGCGTCACCGGTCGTCCCCGACGGAGGTCAGGGCGCCGCCGGGGGGACGGGGGCCGTGATCGAGGGGGACCGGGGCGCGCCGGAGGGGGCGCAGCCGACCGCGGAGGCGGCCCAGGCGGCCATGGAGGGCTCGCAGATGCGCAGACGACTGAGCCTGGCCGGCGAGAGCGGGGTGGTCCCGCTCGCCCGCGACTTCACCCGGCAGGCGCTGCACGCGTGGGGCTGGCTGCCCGCCGCGACCGCCGACCGGCGGGCCGCCGCGGAGGACGTGCTGCTCGTCGTCTCCGAGCTGGTCACCAACGCCTGCCTGCACGCCGAGGGCCCGGACGAGCTCCGGCTCACCTGCGACAAGAAGGTCATCCGCGTCGAGGTCTCGGACCACGGCAGCGGCCAGCCCGCCCCGCGCACCCCGCACCGCGCCGGGCGCCCCGGCGGCCACGGCATGTTCATCGTGCAGCGGCTCTGCCTGGACTGGGGCGTCGTACGAACCTCCGAAGCCCCCGGCAAGACGGTCTGGGCGGACCTGGGCGCCCCGGCGTAGCCCTCCGCCTTCCAGCCGGCCGAACCTGGACGCCCCGGCGCCGACGGGCGGACCCGGACCCGGGTGCCCCGGCATTGACGGGCGGGCCCGGACCCGCGTACCCCGGCATCGGCGGGCGGGCCTGGGTGCCCCGACTCGGGCGGCCGGCCCGGGTTCGGCCCCGGGCACCTCGGCTCCGGCAGCCCGCCCCGCGCACCCGCCCCGGCGCCTGCTCCCGTCGCGCCCCCGTCTCCGCGCCCGCCGGGCCCCCGCCGCCCGGAACTGCCCGCCGGGCTCCCACTCCTGCCCCCCTCACGCCCCGCCGGGC